>NZ_CBYM010000008.1 GCF_000577815.1 Clostridium saudiense
TATAAAAATAGGGTTATTTCATGATGAATTTAATATGTACATTAATGTAGAGGTAAACAATAATTACTTTGCTAAAAGATGAAAAGTTTGATATAAATAATATAGGAAAAAATAAAGCTACATAAGAGGTGAAGTTTGTGAGTAAAAATTTAAAAGTAGGTAAGATAGTAAATACTCATGGTTTAAAAGGTGAAGTTAAAGTTATTCCATTAACTGATGATATGAGAAGGTTTGATGATTTAGAGCATGTATTAATAAATGGTAAAGAAGTTAAGATAGAAAGCTGTAAATATCAAAAAGATAGGGTTATAGTTAAGCTTGAAGGAATCAATAAAATTGAAGATGCTGAAAGACTTAAGGAAAAGTTTATGGAAGTAGAAAGAGAAAATGCAGTTGAACTTGAAGAAGATTGCTATTTCTTAGCTGATTTAAGAGAATGTACAGTATTCGATACAACTGGTAAAGAATTAGGTAAAATATATGATGTTATTCAAACTAAAAATAATGATGTATATTGGATTAGAAAACCTAAAGAATTACTAATACCTGTATTAAAAGATATAGTGTTGGATATTAATATAGAAGAAAGAAAAATAACTATAAAACCAGTAGGAGAATGGATGGATGAAGATTAGTATTCTTACTCTTTTCCCTGAAATGTTTAATATATTTAATCATAGTATAATAGGAAAAGCACAAGAAAAAGGATTAATTTCTATTAATACTGAAAATATTAGAGATTATACTTTAAATAAACATAAAAAGGTTGATGACTATCCATATGGGGGTGGAGCTGGTATGGTAATGGCAGCTCAACCAGTAGTAGATGCTATAAGAGCATGTAGAAAAAATAATAATGGGAAGGTTATTTTTTTAGGTCCTAAAGGAAAAACATTTAATCAAAAAATGGCAGAAGAATTGTCCAAAGAAGAAAATTTAATTTTCCTTTGTGGACATTATGAAGGAATAGATGAAAGAGCATTTAAAGAAGTAGATTTAGAAATTTCACTTGGAGATTTTGTATTAACAGGTGGAGAAATGGCTGCTATTCCAGTAATAGATTCTATTTTGAGATTAGTTCCTGGTGTTTTAAATAAATCTGAAAGTCATGAAGATGAATCTTTTTCTGATGGATTATTAGAATATCCACAATATACAAGACCGGAAGTTTTTGAGGGAGAAAGTGTACCAGCAGTATTAATTTCAGGACATCATGAGAATATTAGAAAATGGAGAAGATTAAAGTCTCTAGAAATTACAAGGGAAAGAAGACCAGATTTATATAAAAATGTTATTTTGACAAAAGAGGATAAAAAATTATTAAATAGTAAAAAATAATATCTTGAAATATAAAAAAACTTATGTTACAATAACTTTTGTGCTAGTACGGGCGTTCCGCTGTCAAAGTTTTGTTAAGAGCGTCAATTATCAATTTAGGAGGGAATGCACGATGAACGAAATATTAAGAGCTATAGAAGCAGAACAAATCAGAACTGATTTACCAGAATTCCACGTTGGGGATAATGTTAAATTACACGTTAAAGTTAAAGAAGGTAACAGAGAAAGAATTCAAATGTTCGAAGGTACTGTTATAAAGAGACAAAACGGTGGTTTAAGAGAAACTTTCACTGTAAGAAGATTAGCTTACGGAGTTGGAGTTGAAAGAACTTTCCCAGTTAACTCACCAATCATCGAAAAGATGGAAGTTACAAGAAGAGGTAAAGTAAGAAGAGCTAAGTTATTCTACTTAAGAGATAGAGTAGGTAAGGCTGCTAAAGTTAAAGAATTATTAACTAGATAATTTAAAGTTAATAAAGATATTAAGGGACTTAGTATTAAGTCCCTTTTTGTTTGCAATAATATAAGTGAAACTCTAAATCTTCGATTTAGTTAGTTGAACTTGCTTGAAAGTCCAAATTTTAATTTGCTAAGTTGAAGGTACACTTTAGTGTACTCAGCTATGGAAGAGAGTTGAGTTTCATTTGAAGGATTTAAACTTAATAAAAGAAATTTTAATTAACTTAACAAAACTTAAAGTTCAATATTTATTGAAAGTTGATTTAGATAAATATAATTGTTAAGAATAAATAATAGATATTTAGTTAAAGGAGGATGAATTATGGCTACAATAAATTGGTTCCCGGGTCATATGAAAAAAACAAAAAGAGAAATTGAAGATAATTTAAAGCTTGTTGATGCTGTAATAGAAATTAGAGATGCTAGAATTCCAAGAAGTTCTGCAAACCCAGATATAGATAAACTTTGTGCTGGAAAGCCAAGAATAATTTTATTAAATAAAAGTGATTTGACGGAAGCAAAGGTAACTAAAGATTGGATAAAAGAATTATCTAATGAAAATGTTAAGGTTTTAGAAGTTAATTGTTTAAAAGGTCAAGGATTACAACAAATAAAACCTGCATTATTAGAACTATTAAAAGAAAAGCATGAAAGAGCTAAAGCTAAAGGATTAGTTAAATTTATGATGAGAGTTATGGTAGTTGGTGTACCTAACTGTGGTAAATCTACATTTATAAATAAAATGGCAAGAAATAATATTGCTAAAACAGGAGATAGAGCTGGTGTTACTAAGAGCAAGCAATGGATAAAGACATCTCTTGATATGGAAATGTTAGATACTCCAGGTGTATTATGGCCTAAATTTGAAGATGAGAGAACTGCGTTAAATTTAGCCTTCACAGGAGCTATAAAAGATGAAATAATGGATATAGAAGAATTAGCGCTTAAGCTTGTTGAAAGACTTCAAGAGTATTATCCAGATAGATTGATAGAGAGATTTGGTATTACAGAAATACAAGAAAATCCATTAGATAATCTTGATGCCATTGCAAGAAAAAGAGGATGTATTATGGCTCGTAATGAAATTAATTATAATAGAATTGCCGTAATGCTTATTGATGAATTTAGAGGTGGAAAGCTAGGAAAGATTTCTTTAGAGCGTCCTGATGATGTTTTTGAAGAAGTTGAAACTGTAGTAAAAGAAGAAACTGAAAAAGAAAGAAAAAGAAGAATAAGAAAAGAAAAGAGAAATGAAAAGAAAAAGGAAAAGAGATAATGGATATATTAACTATGGATATTAGCGGTTTAAGCTATAAAATTGTTAAAGAAAAAGTTGATGAAATTAATGTCAATGAATTACATGATTCTCAAGAATTAATTAATATTATAGATATATTAAAGGCTGATAAAAGAAAAAATATCAATAGCTTAGGTGATAAACTTCAAAGAGCTAAGGAAAAGATAGAAAATGAAATCAAAAGAGTAAGAAGTATGTATGATTTTGATAAGTCTTTTGAAGGATTTAATATTATTGCTGGTGTTGATGAGGTTGGGAGAGGACCATTAGCGGGACCAATTGTTTCATGTGCTGTAGTATTAGATTTAAATGTTGTAGATGAAGAGTTAATATTATGGATAAATGACTCTAAGAAGTTAAATGAAAAGAAAAGAGAAGAGTTAGCAGAAGTTATAAAAGAAAAGGCATTAGCTTATCATATTGCTTCGCGTGATTCAAAGGAAATAGATTCTAGAGGAATTGGTGTTTGTAATAATGAAGTATTTCTTGAAGCATGCAATAGTTTAGAAGTTAAACCAGATTTAGTTTTATCTGATGGATATACAGTAAAGGGAATAAAAATACCTAATAAATCTGTTATTAAAGGAGATACAAAATCTGCATGCATAGCAGCTGCATCTATAGTTGCAAAAGTATATAGAGATAACTTAATGAAGGAATATTCAAAAAAATACCCATATTATGCTTTTGAAGAAAATGTAGGTTATGGAACATCTAAGCATATAGAAGGGCTTAAAGAATATGGGCCAACAGAAATACATAGAATGTCATTTTTAAATAATATATTAGAACGTTAGTTAATATGCTCTAAAAGCATCTTCTATATGATTAATAATATAAGAAGAGTTTAAGTTGTTAAATATTATTTCGATTATATCGTATCTAATATTGTAATCAAAATATTTTTTAGACATTGAATATAATTTTGAGAGTTTAATAATTTGATTTTGTTTATAGTAGGTAACAGATTCTATTGGGAAACCAAATGAATTTGAGTACCTACTTTTTATTTCGCAAAAAATTAGCAAATCTTTATTCATACACACAATGTCGATTTCGCCAAATCGATTTCTATAATTCATATTTAAAATTCTATAACCTTTAGATATTAGGTAATCACGAGCTAAACTTTCACCAAATTCACCAATTAACTTTTTGTAATTATTCATAAAATCACTCCTTATTTTAATGATGGACTATGAAATTATTTTTATTCATTTGAGATTAAAGAAATATCACATTGTCAATAATGAAGAGGTACTATTGAAATATGAAGGGATTGTGATTTAAAAACATGGCTATAAAAATAATAAGTGCAACTCATAGTGGGCTAGATGGAGTATTGATTAATGTTGAAGTAGATATAACGAAAGGTATACCTATATTTAATATAGTTGGATTACCTGATATATCGATTAAAGAATCTAAGGAGAGAGTGAGACTTGCAATTGTAAATAGTGGTTATGAATTTCCTTTAGGGAGAATTACTATAAACTTAGCTCCGGCTGATGTGAGAAAGATTGGGACACTATTAGATTTGCCTATTGCGTTAGGAATTTTAATGGCCTCAGGACAAATAGATGAGAAAGAATTAGATGATTATATTATCTTTGGAGAGTTATCATTAAATGGTGAATTAAAGGGCATTAAAGGAGCTATCCCTATAATTTTTGAAGGAGATATTAATGAAAAGAAAAACTTCATATTTCCGTTGGAAAATTTAAAGGAAATGAGAAGCTTTGTATTAGGAAATTTTTATCCTTTTAAAACTTTAAATCAAGCAATTTCCTTTATTGAAAATAATGATTTACTTCCTTATAAGAGAGAGAAAAAAAGAGTTAAGAAGGAAATTTATATAAATAAATTTGAAGATATTATGGGACAGTATACATCAAAGCATGCAATGGAGATAGTTGCAGCCGGAGGACATAATATTATGCTTTTTGGTTCGCCTGGATGTGGTAAAACAATGTTAGCAAAAGCTTTACCATCAATATTACCTCCAATGACTTTAGAAGAGCAAATGGAAGTTGCAAAGATTTATAGTGTATCGGGGATGTTAAATGATGGATATGATATAAAAAGGCCATTTAGAGCACCTCATCATACTATAACTAAAACTGCTTTAATCGGAGGGGGAAGGGATATTAAAGCTGGAGAAATAACACTTGCACATAATGGGATATTGTTTTTAGATGAAATTCTTGAGTTTAAAAAGGAAATTTTAGAATTATTGAGGCAGCCATTAGAAGATAGAATTATAAATGTTTCAAGGTTAAAAGAAAGTTATACATTGCCAAGTAATTTTATTTTAGTTGGAACATTTAATCCATGCCCTTGTGGAAAAATGCTTGATTATGATTCTACTTCAGTATGTACTTGTAGTGAGATAGAGAAAAAAAGGTATATTAATAGAATGTCTAGAGCCTTATTAGATAGAATTGATATTTTAAATTTTGTTCCAAGAATAAAATCTACAGAGATTGATGGAGAAAAAGATAAAATTAATTCTGACAATATGCGACATAGAGTAATACTTGCACGGGAAATTCAAAAAGAGAGATTTAAAGGATCAAATTATAGATATAATTCAGAAGTAGTTGGAAAAGATGTTTTAAAAATGTGTAATTTAAGTAAAGAAGGGAAAAAAGTTCTTGAATCATATTATAAAAGATATGATATTACACTTAGAGGATATACCAAAATAGTTAAAGTTGCAAGAACTATAGCGGATTTAGAATGTAGAGATGAAATAATGGATTATCATATTATTGAAGCAATAGGATTTAGAAAAAATGTTTTTGGGGAAATAATTTAAAGAGAGGTATACGTAGATGGATAAGTATAAGATATGGTTTATTTTATTGAAAATAAGTGAAGAATCAAAGGTTAAATTAATAGAAAAGTATAATAATGAAGAAAATATTTATAATAATATTGATAATATAATTAATGAAAATGAAATAAATAGGTTTTTTATATCTAGATTAAAGCATAGAAATACTATTGAAGAAGAGGCTTTTGAAGAATATTTACATAAAAATGGAATAAAATACGTAACATTAGCATCAGAATTATATCCTCAAAAGTTAAAGAGTATTAATAATCCACCTTATGTATTATTTTATAAAGGAGATTTGTCATTAGTAAATTATAAAATGGTAGCGGTTGTTGGTTCAAGAAAAAATACTATTTATGGAGAACAGGTTGCTAAATTTATAGCTAATGAATTATTTGATATTTCTTATGGAGTGGTAAGTGGTGTAGCAGCAGGAATAGATTCTGTAATGCATAGGCAGATACTTAGCAGAGGGGGAAAAACGATTGGGATATTAGGGTGTGGAATAGATGTAGTTTATCCTAGGTTTAATAAAAAATTATATGATCAAATTGTAAGTGAAGGATTGTTAATGTCAGAATTTTTACCAGGAACTAAACCATTATCGTATAATTTTCCTAAGCGTAATCGAATTATAAGTGGTTTTAGTGATAAAGGGGTAATAGTTGTAGAGGCATCAAGGAAAAGTGGTTCTTTAATTACGGCAAATTATGCTTTAGATGAAGGGAAAGATGTTTTAGCTGTGCCTGGACCAATATTTAATGAAAGTAGTGCTGGTTGTAATTTGTTAATACATCAGGGTGCTAGCCCTTTTATAGGAAAAGAAGATTTATATGATTTTCTTAATATAATTAAAAAAGAAAGTAAAAATAATAAAAAAAGTAGCATAAAAGTAAATTTGTTAGAAATAATAGGAAAAGAACCTATCCATATAGATAAAATAATTGGAAGTGTAAATATTGACAGAATAGCTTTATTTGAGTTATTATTTGAAATGCAAAATGAAAATGAAATTATTTGCCTGCCAGGCAATTATTACGTAAAGATTAGTTAGATGTTTTAGGGGGGTAAAAGCTCCTAAGCAATATATAGGAGTTGATGGTATGGGTCAGAATCTTGTTATAGTAGAGTCACCTGCAAAAGCAAAAACAATAAGTAAGTATTTAGGAAAGAATTATACAGTTGAAGCATCAATGGGGCATGTTAGAGATTTACCTAAAAGTAAATTAGGTGTTGATATAGAAGATAATTTTACTCCAAAGTATATAACTATAAGAGGAAAAGGTGAATTAATTGCTAAATTAAAGAAAGCAGCTAAGAAAGCAGATAAAATATATCTTGCAACCGACCCCGATAGAGAGGGAGAGGCTATTTCTTGGCATTTAGCAAATATTTTAAAAATTTCTGAAGATGAAACTTGTAGAATAGTTTTTAATGAAATTACAAAAGGTGCTGTAAAAGAATCTATCAAAGGAGCAAGAAAGATCAATTTAAATTTAGTT
The DNA here is from genome assembly GCF_000577815.1 of Clostridium saudiense. Taxonomy (GTDB): domain Bacteria; phylum Bacillota; class Clostridia; order Clostridiales; family Clostridiaceae; genus Clostridium; species Clostridium saudiense. The sequence continues at coordinate 7,436 of NZ_CBYM010000008.1, forward strand.
GATGCTCAACAAGCTAGAAGAGTCTTAGATAGATTAGTTGGTTATGAAATAAGTCCAATACTTTGGAAAAATGTAAAATGGGGACTTAGCGCAGGAAGAGTTCAATCTGCAGCTTTAAAATTAATATGTGATAAAGAAGAAGAAATTAAAGCATTTGAACCAAAAGAATATTGGACCGTTGATTGTGTTTTAAAGAAGGAAAGAAAAAAGTTCCCAATTAAATTAACGAAATACGAAAATAAAAAAATAGAAATTAGCAATGAAAATGAAGCTAATAAGGTAATAAGTGATTTAAAAGAAAATGAATATAGGGTAGAAAAAGTTAAAAAAGGAAGCAGACTAAAAAATCCACTTCCACCGTTTACAACAAGTACTCTTCAACAAGAAGCAGCTAAAAAATTAAACTTTATTACTAAAAGAACCATGTCAATAGCTCAAGCTTTATATGAAGGTGTAGATGTTAAAGGGTTTGGTACAGTTGGGCTTATTACTTATATGAGAACTGATTCTGTAAGAATTTCAGAAGAAGCACAAGGAAGAGCAATTGAATTTATTAAAGAAAGCTATGGTGAAGAATATATACCAGAAAAGTTAAGAGTATATAAGGGCAAGAAGAATATTCAAGATGCTCATGAAGCTATTAGACCATCTCATATAGAAATAACACCTGAAATAGCAAAGGCTAATTTAACACCTGAGCAATATAAGTTATATAGCTTAATATGGAAAAGATTTATTGCAAGCCAAATGGCATCATGTGCATTAAATACAAATAGCATTGATATTGCTAATGGAAAATATACTTTTAAAGCTTCTGGATCTACAATAAAATTTGATGGTTTTATGAAGGTATATGATTATACAACAGAAGATGATGAAAATGATGTATTACTACCAAGCTTAGAAGAGGGAGAAGTATTAGAACCTTCATCTGTTGAAGGAAAACAACATTTTACTCAACCACCTGCAAGATATACAGAGGCTTCTTTTGTAAAATTACTTGAAGAAAAGGGAATTGGTAGACCAAGTACATATGTACCTACTATTTCAACTTTATTAAGTAGAGAGTATGTAATAAGAGAAAAGAAGAATTTAATTCCTACTGAATTAGGGTTTATTGTAAATAATATAATGTCAGATTATTTTAAACAAATAGTTGATGTAGATTTTACAGCAGGAATGGAAAGAAAGCTGGATAATATTGAAGAAGGAAATGAAGAGTGGAAAAAAGTTGTTGGTGAATTCTTTGAACCATTACAAGTTGCTATAGAAAAAGCAGAAAAAGAAATTTCTAAAGTTGTAATTGAAGATAAAGTAAGCGATGTTCCATGTGATAAATGTGGAAGAATGATGGTTATAAAGAAAGGTAGATACGGAACATTCTTAGCATGTCCAGGATATCCAGAATGTAAAAATGCAAAACCTATAGTTGAAGAGTTAGATGTGCCATGCCCTAAATGTGGAGGTAAGATATTATCTAAAAGAAGCAAAAAGGGTAAAAAGTTTTTTGGATGTTCAAATTATCCTAACTGCGACTTTGTAAGTTGGAATGAGCCAATTAAAGAACCATGCCCTAAATGTGGAAGTTATATGACAATGAAGTTTTCTAAAACAAAAGGAAATTATGCAGTTTGTTCAAATGGTGAATGTGGAAATACAATGCCTTTAGAAAATGATAAGTTAGAAAATGACAAAAAGGAAGAATAAAATATAACCCCTAACAAAACTGAGTGTCGAAAGAATGTAAAATATGTTGTAAATAAAAAATTATTATGATACTATAAAAGATAAGAGATATCATAAGATTTTGATTATTTAGAAAATTAACATTTAGTAGATAAGAAGTATGATGGGGGGAGTATTTAATTGTCATCATTATTAAATAAAACGAGAAGATTAAATAAGATTTTACAAACGGGTGGAGCTGATCCAGTTGTATTTGATGATATATGCAATCTTTTAAGCGAAGTGCTAGAATGTAATGTATATATTATTAGTAGGAAGGGAAAAGTTTTAGGACATACTTTTTCAACAGATTTTGAATGTGAAATAATGAAGAAATATGTTTTAGATGAAGGTAGATTTCCATTAGGATATAATGAAACTTTATTAAAGATCACAGAAACTTTAGCAAATTCAAAAAGCAATGGGAATTGCGTTTTTAAAGGTGAGGGAGTTTGCGAAGTGTCTAATAAAATTTCTACTATAGTACCTATAATAGGAAATAGAGAAAGAATGGGTACATTACTTTTAGCGAGATTTGGTAATGAGTTTACTGAAGATGATTTAGTATTAACTGAGCATAGTGCAACTATAGTTGGAATGGAAATGTTAAGAGCTAAACAAGATGAGTTAGAAGATGATGCGAGAAAGAAAGCTGTTGTTCAATTAGCAATTGGAACTTTATCTTATTCGGAATTGGAAGCTGTTGACCATATATTTAATGAATTAGATGGCAACGAAGGGTTATTAGTAGCTTCTAAGATTGCTGATAAGGTTGGAATTACAAGAAGTGTTATTGTTAATGCTTTAAGAAAATTCGAAAGTGCTGGTGTAATTGAGTCTAGATCATTAGGTATGAAGGGAACTCATATCAAAATTTTAAATGAAAAGTTAATTGATGAATTAAAGAAAATAAGATAAAAATAAATGGAGATTATACGAGAGTATAATCTCTTTTGCATATATATGGTTATATAATGTGTTAAAGGTAAAAAATGCAGTAAATGATTGTTTATTGACTTATTATATTTTATCAATTGTTTATAATTTTGTATTTCGGGAATAATAAGAAAGATAATTATTATTAAAAAGGTAGTATATTAGTGTTTAGAAGTAATAAAATTATAGTGAATTTATTCTTTTATGACGTGAAAGATAAAATATGCAAAAAATATGTTGCTAGTATAAGAAGCTTGTGATATACTAACCTAGGTAATAAAATACGCACACAGCCCAATTTATAAAGTTGGTGCCTGAATTTGGGAAGCTTTATAAGAATGAAGGCTGTGGAGGAAAAACCAGGAGGTAACAAAATGTCAGTAATATCAATGAAACAATTATTAGAAGCAGGCGTTCACTTTGGACACCAAACAAGAAGATGGAACCCTAAGATGGCTCCATATATATTCACAGAAAGAAACGGAATATATATAATAGATCTTCAAAAGACAGTTAAGAAGGTAGAAGAAGCTTACAACTTCATTAGAGAAGTATCAACAGAAGGAAAAGACATTCTTTTCGTTGGAACTAAGAAACAAGCTCAAGAAGCTATTCAAGAAGAAGCTATAAGATCAAACATGCACTACGTTAACAACAGATGGTTAGGTGGTATGTTAACTAACTTCAAGACTATCAAAACTAGAATTAAGAGATTAGAAGAATTACAACAAATGGAACAAGATGGAACATTTGAAGTTTTACCTAAGAAAGAAGTAATCAAATTAAAGGGTGAAATGGAAAAATTACAAACTAACCTTGGTGGTATCACTAACTTAGATGTTAACAACATCGGAGCTATGTTTGTAGTTGACCCAAGAAAAGAAAAGAATGCTATATCTGAAGCAAAAATCTTAGGAATCCCAGTAGTAGCTATCGTAGATACTAACTGTGACCCAGAAGAAGTTGATTACGTAATCCCAGGAAACGATGACGCTATCAGAGCTGTTAAATTAATAACTGCTAAACTTGCTGATGGAATTATCGAAGGAAGACAAGGCGAACAATTAGCTGAGTAATAATTTTAAGAGGTAGGTGAGGGAAACTTCATTTACCTTTTAACCTAAAATAAGGTTTACATTTAATGTCAAGGAGGAATTTAATAATGATAACTGCTAAATCAGTTAAAGAATTAAGAGAAATGACTGGCGCAGGAATGATGGACTGCAAAAAGGCTTTAGTTGAAACTGAAGGAAATATAGAAAAAGCTGTTGAATTTTTAAGAGAAAAGGGATTAGCTGCTGCTGCTAAAAAAGCTGGTAGAGTTGCTGCTGAAGGTATAGTTAAGACTTTCGTTTCAGCTGACAAGAAAACTGCTGCTATGGTAGAAGTTAACTGTGAAACTGACTTCGTTGCTGCTAATGAAGAATTCGTTTCATTTGCAACAAAAGTTGCAGAAATGGCTGCTAACACTTCAGCTACAACTGTTGAAGAATTAGTTGCTGAAAAATTTGATGGTGAATCTACTGTAACTGAAGCTTTAACAGCTTTAATCGCTAAATTAGGCGAAAACATGACAGTAAGAAGATTTGTTAAATTCAACATAGAAAACGGTGCTATAGCTAGCTACATCCACGGTGGTGGAAGAATCGGAGTTATGGTAGAAGTTGCTAGCGAAGCTACAGATGTTGCAGCTTTAGAAGAAGTTGCTAAAGAAGTTTGTATGCAAGTTGCTGCTGCAAATCCATTATTCTTAAGCAGAGAACAAGTAGATAACGAAGCTTTAGAAAAAGAAAAAGAAATCTACAGAGTTCAAGCATTAAATGAAGGAAAACCAGAAAATATCGTTGAAAAAATGGTAATGGGAAGAATTCAAAAGTACTACAAAGAAGTTTGTCTTTTAGATCAAGCATGGGTTAAAGATGGAGATAAGTCAATATCTAAGTTCTTAGAAGAAAAATCTAAAGAAGTAGGTTCTCCAATAACTGTTACAAGATACGCTAGATTCGAAAGAGGAGAAGGTATCGAAAAAGTTGAAGAAGACTTCGCTGCAGAAGTTGCTAAGACTATGGGTATGTAATATCGAGAGAACACTTTTGTGTTCTCTTTTTTTAAGGAAAAGAGTACATATATACCACAAGGAGGGATTACAATGGCAAATATCGCATATAAAAGAGTAATGTTAAAAATTTCAGGGGAAGCTTTATCTGGAGCCAACGGATTTGGTTTTGACTTCGAAGTAGTAGGAAGAATCGCAAGAGAAGTTAAAACTTTAGTTGACATGGGTGTAGAAGTTGGTTTAGTTGTAGGTGGAGGAAACATATGGAGAGGTAGAACTGGTGAAGGTATGGACAGAACTACTGCTGACCATATGGGAATGCTAGCTACTTGTATTAATGCACTTGCATTACAAGATGCATTAGAAGGAATAGGGGTTATGACACGTGTTCAAACTGCAATAGAAATGAAAGAAATAGCTGAACCTTTCATAAGAAGAAGAGCTGTTAGACACCTTGAAAAAGGAAGAGTTGTAATCTTTGGAGCTGGATCGGGAAATCCATATTTCTCAACTGATACTGCAGCAGCATTAAGAGCAGCTGAAATTGAAGCTGATGTTATATTATTAGCTAAAAATGTTGATGGTGTATATGATAAGGATCCAAATAAGTTTGCAGATGCTAAAAAATATGATAAACTTACTTATATGGAAGTAATCGAACAAGGATTACAAGTTATGGATACAACAGCAACTACATTATGTATGGATAATAATATTCCAATACTAGTTTTCGGTATAAGTGAAGAAGGAAATATTAAAAAAGTTATGGAAGGTCAAAAAATAGGTACAATCGTATCTAAATAATAGGGAGGTATATATGATTAAAGAAGTTTTAAACACTGCTGAATCTAAAATGCAAAAGACAATATCTGTATTATCATCAGATTTAACTACATTAAAAGCTGGAAGAGCTAATCCAAAGATGCTTGATAGAATTCAAGTTGAAGCATACGGTGGATTATGTCCAATAGAGCAAGTAGGTAACATATCTGCTCCAGAACCAAGAATGTTAGTTATAACTCCATGGGATAAATCTTTATTAAAAGAAATAGAAAAAGCAATTTTAAAATCAGATTTAGGAATCAATCCTTCTAATGATGGATCTATAATAAGATTATTAGTTCCTGAATTAACAGAAGAAACAAGAAAAAATCTTGTGAAAAATGTTAAAAAATTAGGTGAAGATGCAAAAGTAGCAATAAGATCTATTAGAAGAGATGCTAATGAAAAAATTAAAGCATTAAAGAAAGACGGACATATTTCAGAAGATGAAGTTAAAAAAGGTGAAGATGCTGTTCAAAAGAAAACAGATCAATATGTTAAAGAAATAGATTCACTAATTGTAGCTAAGGAAAAAGAGATTATGTCAATTTAAAACCTGCTATTTAGCAGGTTTTTTTCTTAAGTGTAATTATTAAATTTTATTCATAAATATTACTTTACACTTTAAATATGATATGATTTATTTAAAATAAAGTGGAGGCAGAAAGAATGTTAAGTTATTTTAAAGCTAATAAGAATGTACAAGAAAATAATTTTGAATTAGATTTTGATAATATACCTCAACATATAGCTATAATTATGGATGGTAATGGTAGATGGGCAAAAGCGAGAAATTTACCTAGAACTATGGGTCATAAAGCTGGTGTAGAAACTATTAGAAGGGTTATAAAAGAAGCTGATAGACTAGGTGTAAAATATATTACTTTATATGCATTTTCAACTGAGAATTGGAAAAGACCAAAAGATGAAGTTAATGCTTTAATGAAACTTTTAGTTCAATATTTAAAAACAGAAGTAAGCGAACTACATAAAAATGGAGTAGTTTTAAGGGTGTTAGGTGATATTAATGCACTTGTAGATGATTGTAGAAGAGAAATCGAAGAATCTATAGAATTAACTAAAAATAATACAGGATTAGTATTAAATTTTGCTTTTAATTATGGTGGAAGAGATGAAATAATAAAAGCAGTAAAAAATATTATAGATGATGTGCAAGAAGGTAAAATTAATAAGGAAAATATAAATCAAGAATTATTCTCAGATTATTTATATACTAAGGATTCACCAGATCCAGATTTAATAATTAGACCATCAGGAGAACAAAGAATAAGTAATTTCTTATTATGGCAATGTGCTTATTCTGAATTTTGGTATTCAAATGTAAATTGGCCTGATTTTTCAGAGAAAGATTTACAAAGAGCTATATATGATTATCAAAATAGAGATAGAAGATTTGGTGGAGTATAGCATAGGAGGAAAAGTATGAAAATTAATAGTAGATATATAGGTGCAGTTGTACTTGCCCCACTACTAATATTTGTGCTTTTAGGCGGATTACCATTAAAATTATTCACTATAGCATTATCAGTATGTGGATTATATGAGTTTTATCATGCCTTAAAGACTAAAGAAATTAAGAGTATTCCAATAATAAGTTACATTTTATTAGTAGTTTATTACGCGCTAAACAATAATTTTGAATATATGATGTATATTTTAGTTATAGCAATTGTGTTAGCTTTAATAATACCAATTATAGATTTAAAATATTCATTTATAGATGTTGCAGTAACATTTTTAGGATTTATATATGTAGTAATTCTATTTAGTTTTATTCCATTAGTAAATTCGAAAGTTAATGGTGGATATTTAGTATGGTTAATATTTATTGGATCATGGGTTTCTGATACTGTTGCATACTATTTTGGAAGATTTTTTGGTAAGCACAAATTATGTCCAAAGGTTAGCCCTAAGAAAACTATTGAAGGTTCAATAGGAGGATTTTTAGGAGGAACACTTGGATGTGGGATATTTGGAATTATAGTAAGTAGTTATGTTCCAGAAGTTAAACTTATTCATTTCTTTTTAATTGGTGCTTTATGCGGAATAATGAGTCAATTTGGGGACTTAGTTGCTTCATCAATTAAAAGATATGTAGGATTAAAAGATTATAGTAATTTAATTCCAGGACATGGTGGAATATTAGATAGATTTGATTCAATCTTATTTAATGCAGTTGTAGTATTTTACTATTTAACGTTTGTAATAGGAATTTAAGTTTAATAGATACAATAGAAATAAACTATTGTATCTTTTTTTTATTTGAATGAAAAGTAGTCTAAAAAATATATGAATATAATAAATTAATAGTATGAAGTAATATAAACTAAGTTATCGTAGTAGAAATAAGGAGGTAAAATGAGAATATATAATGGATATAAAAAGCATTATCAATATCAAATACTAGTTAATTTATTATTATTGCTATTTCTTTTTATTGTAATAGCTTTTGTTATTAAGAATTATTTTAAACCATTTTTATCTATTATTATTTTATTAATAATATGTACTCCAATTTATGATTTAATGAAAAAAGTATTTCAAAAGAATGAAATTGCAGGAGCTCTAACAATTTTAGTAATTAATGTGCTTATGTTTTGTTTTGTATTTTATTTTGGAAATTCAATTATAGATTTAGTTCAGAGCTTTTACATAAATCATATAAATGACTTAAAGGAATGGCTTAACACAATTAAAGTTATATTTAATGTAGATTTAGAAGAAATGCTACATAATGGATCACAAGGATTATCATCAGTAACTTCTTTTAAAAGTAGTTTAGCAGTTACAGGGCAAGGAATAATATCATATATTATAGCCAATATAACTGTATATTTTACTTTAGTGGATAAAAAGTTATTTTTAAAGTTGTTAAATTGTTTATTACCTTATGATGTTGTAGAAACTATAAGGGAGAAAAAAAATAATTTAGGAGAAGTAGTAAAAATAGAAATTAAATTAGTAATAATATGTATGATAATTACTATTATAGGATTTAAAATATTAAGGATTCCTAGTGCAATATTTTTAGGGCTTATATGCGGAATTTTAGATATTTTGCCATATGTAGGAACAATAATTGTATTTATTCCAATTATAATATACAATATAATAATGAAGAAATACTTACTAGTAGTTGGATTGATAGCTTTATACTTATTATTACAGGTAGTAAGAGAGATATTAGAATTAAAGTTTCTAAGCTCTAAATTAGATATTCATCCATTAGTAGTAATGTTATCTATGTATATAGGAGCAGAAGTCTTTGGAATAATAGGAATATTCATAGGTCCTATATACTGTTTAATAGCAAAAGATTTAATATATGAAGGAACATTGTAGGAGGTATAAATGAAAAGTATTTCAATTTTAGGGGCAACTGGTTCCATTGGGACACAAACTTTAGACGTAATTAGAAATTCAGAGGGGACGATTAACCTTATAGGAATTACTGCTAATTCTTCCGTTGATAAGATTAAAGAAATAATTAAAGAGTTTAAACCAAAATATGTAGGCATGATGGAATTAAATTCTGCTAAAGTTATTGAGGAGTTTTGTAATGAAAGCTATCCAGAAATTAAAGTTTTTAGCGGGATTGATGGATTAATTAAAATTGCAACATTAGATGAGATTGATACTGTGGTTACTTCTGTTGTGGGAATGATAGGATTAAAACCAACTATGGCTGCAATAGAAGCAAAAAAGGATATTGCTTTAGCTAACAAGGAAACATTAGTTGTAGCAGGGGAACTTGTTATGAATAAAGCAAAAGAAAATAATGTTAGAATATTACCAGTTGATTCAGAACATAGCGCTATTTTCCAAAGTTTAAGTGGATATAAGAATAAAGATATTAATAAAATAATATTAACTGCTTCAGGAGGTCCATTTAGAGGAAAGAACTTAGAAGATTTAAAAGATGTGACAGTAAAGGAAGCACTAAAACATCCAAAATGGAATATGGGGCAAAAGATATCTATAGATTCAGCTAGTCTTATGAATAAAGGGTTAGAGGTTATAGAAGCCCATTTCTTATTTGATACTGATTATGACAATATTGAGGTTGTTGTTCATCCTCAAAGTATAATTCACTCTATGGTTGAGTATAAGGATGCAAGTATTATAGCTCAAATGGGAACGCCTGATATGAGATTACCAATACAATATGCATTAAATTATCCAGAAAGAAAAGGTATGATTGCAAAGCCACTTAATTTTTATGAAGTAGGATCATTAACGTTTGAAAAACCAGATTTAGATACTTTTAAGTGTTTAAAATTTGCATACGATGCAGGTAAAATTGGAGGTCTTGCACCTACTATTTTAAATGGTGCTAATGAAGAAGCAGTAGCATTATTATTAGAGGAAAAAATAAAGTTCTTACAAATAGCAGAAATAATAGAAGAGTGTATGAATGTATTTAAAGAAAACTATTATGATGAGCTAACTTTAGAAAATATTGTAGAGTTAGATAAAAAGGTAAGAAAATATATAAGAAATAAATGGGAGTTAGGAGTGAAGTAAGTGTATATTATAATGGCAATATTGGGCTTTAGCTTACTAATTATTGTTCATGAATTAGGACATTTTATTATGGCTAAGGTAAATGGTATTAAGGTAGAAGAGTTTTCAATAGGAATGGGACCTGAGGTTTTCTCTAAAAAGGGAAAGGAGACTCAATATTCATTAAGACTATTTCCTATAGGTGGATATGTTAAAATGCTTGGTGAAGAGGAAGACGTTGAAGATGAAAGAAGCTTTTCTTCTAAATCACCATTAAGACGAATTACAGTTATATTAGCTGGTGCTACAATGAATATTATTTTTGCAATTATAGCATTTTCTATAATAATTAGTAATAGAGGATATACAGAAACTACAATAAGTAAATTAGAGCCAGATACTCCTGCAATTGAATCAGGTTTACAAGTAGGAGATAAAATATTAACAATAGATGGGGCCAGAGTATTTACGACTACAGATGTATCAATGGGTATTCAACTTTCTAAGGGAGATTCTGTAGATTTAGTAGTAGATAGAAATGGAGAAAAGGAAAACATTACAGTTACTCCAAGATTAATTGAACAAGATGGAACACAAATGTATCAAATAGGATTTCACTATACACCTGTAGAAAATCCAACAATACTTGAATCTATAAGAGAGTCATTTAATGAGACAATTTCATTAGCAACACAAACATTTAAGAGTCTTAAGATGATGGTTACTGGAAATATAAACTTTAAAACAGATGTTGGTGGACCGGTAACTATAATTAAAATGTCAGGGCAAGCAGCTAAAAATGGATTAATGACATTGACATATTTCTTAGGATTCATTAGTATTAACTTAGCTGTGTTTAATTTATTACCTTTCCCTGCACTTGATGGTGGATGGACTGTAATATTATTAATAGAGCTAATAACAAGAAGAAAAGTTCCAGATAAAGTTGTTGGAGCAGCAAACTATGTAGGGTTTATGATATTAATAGGCTTTATGATTGTAGTAACATTAAAAGATATATTATTCCCTATTAGTTTATAGGAGCGAGGAAAAATGGAAAGAAAAATTACAAGAAAAGTTAAGGTTGGATCTGTTTATGTTGGAGGAGATGCACCAGTTTCAATTCAATCTATGACTAATACAGATACAAGAGATGTAGAAGCAACATTAAATCAAATAAGAGAATTACATGTTGCCGGATGCGAAATAATAAGATGTGCTGTACCAGATATGATTGCTGCAGAAGCAATTAAAGATATATGTGCAGGATCACCAATGCCTGTAGTAGCAGATATACACTTTGATTATAAATTAGCTTTAAAGTGTGTTGAAAATGGAATTAGTGCAATTAGAATTAATCCAGGTAATATTGGTAATGTTGAAAGAGTAAAGGCTGTTACAGAAGCATGTAAAGCTAAAAATATTCCAATAAGAATTGGAGTTAACTCAGGTTCTTTAGAAAAGGATATTTTAGAAAGAGATGGAAAACCTACAGCAAAAGGTCTTGTTGAATCTGCATTAAGACATGTAAAGATATTAGAAGAATTAGATTTTCATGATATAGTAATATCAATTAAATCTTCTGATGTTCCTATGATGATAGAAGCATATAGATTAATGAGTACAAAGTGTAACTATCCTCTTCATTTAGGGGTTACGGAGTCAGGTACTGTTTTTAGAGGAACTATTAAGTCTACACTTGGAATAGGAACATTATTAGCGGAAGGGATAGGAGATACTATAAGAGTATCATTAACTAGTGATCCAATAGAAGAAATTAAAGTAGCAAAGGAAATGTTAGTTGCCTTAGGTTTAAGAAAGCAAGGAATGACTTTTGTATCTTGTCCAACTTGCGGAAGAACTCAAATAAACCTTATAAAAATTGCAGAAGAAGTAGAAAAAAGACTTGAAAACTGTAATAAAAATATTAAGGTTGCAGTTATGGGCTGTGTTGTAAATGGCCCAGGGGAAGCAAGAGAAGCTGATATTGGTATTGCAGGTGGAAAAGGTGAAGGATTAATTTTCAAAAAAGGTGAAATAATTAAAAAAGTTAAAGAAGAGGACCTTATTGAAGAATTAATGAAAGAAATAGAAAATTTATAAAAATACAATAATCTCCAAGGTTACTTTAATATTAAGATTAACCTTGGGGATATTTTTTATAATTATATAAAAAAGTGTTGACTATTTTCGACAATTGAGTATATAATGATTTCAAGAAAAACTAGTCCTTTAAAATTAATCCAGAGAGATTAAAAAGGTCGGATATTGTACGACAGATAAAGCTTTAAATATGATAAAAATAAATTAAATTAATATATTTATACCATGTTTAATTTTAAGTAGTAACGACCTTTCTATAAAAAGAAAGGTCGTTTTTTTATACCTTAGGCACTGGTTTTTAAATTTTATGTTTAAGGAGATTTAAAAATGGAAGTAAAATTAAAAATGGATAGCAATGTAAATAAGGAGGACCATGATTACGCATTAGGTCATGTGCATAGCAAAGATAAGAAAGGATTTCTTTCAATGTTTGTAGTAATGCTTGGATTTACATTTTTCTCGGCTAGTATGTTAACAGGTGGAAATCTAGGGACAGGCTTAACATTAAAAGAGTTCTTCATAGCAGTATTATTAGGAAATTTAATATTAGCTTGTTATACAGGATTGTTAGCATATATAGGAGCAGATACAGGACTTTCGATGCATTTACTTGCTAGGTATTCATTTGGAGAAAAGGGTTCATATCTTGCATCATTTATAACTAGTATTACGCAAATTGGATGGTTTGGTGTTGGAATAGCAATGTTTGCAATACCAGTAGCAAATAGATTTAATATAAATTTATATTTATTAGTAGCAGTAACAGGATTATTAATGACAGCAACAGCTTATTTTGGAATGAAGTCTTTAACAATATTAAGTGCAATAGCAGTACCAGCAATAGCTATATTAGGAAGTACATCAGCAGTGATGGCAACTAATTCAGTAGGTGGAGTACAAGGGTTAATGAATATAGAGCCAACTAGTAAAATGGCAATGGTAACAGCGGTAACTTTATGTGTTGGTTCATTTATAAGCGGAGGAACAGCAACACCTGACTTTGCTAGATTCTCAAAAAATAAAAAAGTAGCAGTTGGAACAACAGTAGTAGCATTCTTTATAGGAAATTCTTTAATGTTCTTATTTGGAGCAGTAGGTGCAATGGTTACAGGAAATTCTGATATAGCAGATGTAATGTTCTCACAAGGTTTAGTAATACCAGCAATATTAGTTTTAGGATTAAATATTTGGACAACTAATGATAATGCAATTTATACATCTGGACTTGGATTATCAAACATAACTAAGTTGCCTAAAAAACAAATGGTAATCATAGGAGGACTTATAGGAACAGTAGGATCAATATGGTTAAATAATAACTTTACAGCATTCTTAACTTTCTTAAACTCAATGTTACCTCCAGTTGGTGGAATAATAATAGCAGATTATTTCTTTATAAAGAAAAGAAAATATGATAATATTGAAAATGCAAAGTTTAAAAATGTAAACTGGATAGCAATAATGGCTTTCTTAGTAGGATTTATAGTTGCAAATGTTGTAACAGTTGGAGTTATAGCATTAAATGCAATTTTAACAACAATGATAGTTTACGTAATAGGAACAAAAATAACTGAAAAATAAGGTGATGATAATATGTTAATTAAAAAAGTAAGACTTTTAGATAGAGAAGGATTATTTGACATAAGAATAGTTGATGGAAAGTTTACTGAAATAGCAGAAAATTTAGATGTTGTAAATGATGAAGAAATTATAGAAGGAAATGGAGCATTAGCTTCTGCTCCTTTTATAGAACCACATATACATTTAGATACTACTTTAACAGCTGGAGAACCAGAATGGAATAAAAGTGGAACACTTTTTGAAGGAATAGAAAGATGGTCTCAAAGAAAAGAATTCTTAACTAAAGAAGATGTTAAAACTAGAGCTAAAAAAGCTATAGAATGGCAAGTTGCTAATGGAATTCAATTTATAAGAACTCATGTTGATGTTACTGATGAGAGTTTAATTGCTTTAAAAGCAATGATAGAAGTAAGGGAAGAAATTAAAGATTATGTTACATTACAAATAGTAGCTTTCCCACAAGAAGGAATTCTTTCTTATCCTAATGGTATTCAATTAATAGAAGAAGCTATAAAGTTAGGGGCTGACGTAATAGGGGCTATACCTCACTTTGAATTTACAAGAGAGTATGGTGTAGAATCTATAAATAAAATATTTGAATTAGCTAAAAAATACAATGTATTAGTAGATGTTCATTGTGATGAAATAGATGATGAGCAATCAAGATTTTTAGAAGTAGTAGCAGCAAGAGCTTTAGAAACAGGCCTTAAAAATAAGGTAACAGCTAGTCATACTACAGCAATGGGATCGTACAATGATGCATATACATATAAGTTATTTAGGTTATTAAAAATGTCTGGAATAAACTTTGTTTCAAATCCTTTAGTAAATACTCATCTTCAAGGAAGATTTGATACATATCCTAAGAGAAGAGGTATAACAAGAGTTAAGGAATTAAACGAATCAGGAATAAATGTTTCTTTTGGACATGATGATATTTTTGATCCATGGTATCCAATGGGAACTGGTAATATGATAGAAGTAGTTCATTTTGGGTTACATGTATGCCAAATGATGGGCTATGATGATATAAATGAATCATTAAAGTTTATATCTACTAATAGTGCAAGAACATTAAATATTGAAGATATATATGGAATAGAAATAGGTAAACCAGGGAATTTAATATTACTAAATTCTGAAAGTGGTTATGATGCTGTTAGAAGAAGAGCAGAGGTTTTATATTCAATAAGAGAAGGTAGAGTTATAGCAAAGACTATACCAAGCAAGTCATTTATAACTGTAAATGAAGAAAAAGAAGTAACATTTAAAAGATAGTAGAAATAAAAGCAGATGAATTGCATTAAATTCATCTGTTTTTATTTTTTTATTATATTTAAAATTAATGAACTTAATTTATATAATATTTTAATTGATTCTACATATATTGTTAGTAAACTAAAATATTTATAAAAATGGAGTGATATTAAAATGGATGATAATGCCCTGATATTGATTGTTGTTATTGCTATTCTTATTATTATGTCAGCTTACTTTTCAGCTACAGAAACAGCTTTTTCTAGCTTAAATAAAATTAAGCTAAAGAACTTAGCTGTAAATGGAAGTAAAAGAGCCGAAAGTACATTAAATCTCGCTAAAAAGTTTGATAGCATACTTTCAACCATATTAATAGGTAATAATATAGTGAATATAGCATCAGCATCAATAGCTACTATAGTTTTTACTAAATATTATGGGGATGCAGGTGTAACAATTTCAACAATCGTTATGACTATAGTTGTATTAATATTTGGGGAAATATCTCCTAAAAGCTTATCAAAGGAGAGTCCTGAAAAATTTGCAATGTTTTCTACACCAATATTAAAAGTATTGCTTATTATATTTACCCCACTAAATTTTGTGTTTGGGTTATGGAAAAAGACTATTTCTAAGGTAATAAAAGTTGAAGAAATTCCAATAGAAGTTGAAGAAGAATTATTGACTATTGTAGAAGAAGCTGAAATTAAAGGTGGAATAGATGAACATGAGAGTAAGCTTATACGTTCAGCTATAGAATTTAATGATTTAGATGCAGATCAAATACTAACCTCAAGGGTTGATTTAATTTCAATATCTAAAGAAGCTACAATAGAGGATGTAAGAAGGGTTTTTAAAGAAAATAAATTTTCAAGAATTCCTGTTTATGAAAATAATATAGATAATATAATTGGTGTGATTCATGAAAAAGATTTTTATGATGCACTAGATGATAAAAAAGTTAATATTGATAGTATTATAAAACCAATATTATATGTGACTTCAAATACTAAGATTTCAGAACTTTTAAAGAAGTTTCAATATCTTAAAAATCATATGGCTGTAGTTATAGATGAATTTGGTGGAACCATGGGAATTATAACACTTGAGGATGTATTAGAGGAACTAGTAGGTGAAATATGGGATGAGCATGATGAAGTTGTAGAATATTTTAAAAAGATAGATGAAGATAAGTATTCGGTTATATGCAGTGTTTCATTAGGGGATTTTTTTGAAGAATTTAATATGAAGGAAGAAGTAGATGATTTTGAAGTACAAACTGTTAACGGATGGGTTATAAAAGAATTTGGATATTTACCTAAGGTTGGAGAAAGTTTTGTATATAGAGATTTAAGTATTTCTATTTCTAAAATTGAGGAGAGAAGGGTAAAAGAAATAATAGTTGAAAGAATTGAGGAACAGAAATGTAGCTAATTTTTAATAAAGTAAAATACAATTGAGATGAAATTCTCAAATGTATTTTACTTTTTTTAAATATATTACAAGCTAATTTTAGTTACATAATATAAATTTTGATGTATTATTAATAGGAAATATAAATATAAATATAAATGATTGGAGTAAAAAATGAAAGCAAATATGTTTATGCCAAAATATATGTTAACTTTTAAATGTATTGGATCAGAATGTGTAGATACATGTTGTGCAGGATGGGATATAAATATAGATGAAGATACATATAAAAAGTATAGTAATTGTACTGGAGAGCTTAAAGAGTTAGTTAAGGGTAAATTTAGAGAAAATAAAAATAGTGGCGATTATTTTAATAAAGGGTTTATGATTTTAAAAGAAGAAAATAGATGTCCATTTTTAAATGATAATTTACTATGTGATATTCATGGAGGAATAGGTGAAGAAAATCTTTGTATAACTTGTAAGAGGTTTCCGCGAGTATATAATATTATAGATGATGTATACGAAAAATCGGCTTTACCATCATGTGAAGAAGCATGTAAAATTGCATTTTTAAATAAAGAAAAAATGGAGTTTATTGAGTGTGAAGAAAAAATAGATGAAAGTGCTATTGAAATTAGAAGGATAATAGATACAGAAGCCTTTGAAGATAGCGATAGTTTACTTCAATATTTTTGGGATATAAGAGTTAATTCAATAAATATAATTCAAAATAGAAATTTTACTATAGAAGAAAGATTAAATATATTAAAGAATTTTTATAATATAATCCAAGAGTTTTATAAGAAAAATGACTTTGAAAGTATAGAGGAGCTTTTAGAAGATTTTAGTGAGGATAATGTAAATTTAGAAGAGTTAAAAGGAAGTCCTTTTAATGAAAGTAATGAATTTTATTTAAGCCTTATAGATGAAAAACTTATTAATAATATAAAGGGAATAAGGCTTAAAGAATGTGTAGTAGAATATAAAGAGGGTATTTCAAAATATGATGATTTAAGCAAATATATAAGTGAAAATCAAGATGTTTTTATAGGACTTAAAGAATACTCATATATTTTAGAAAATTATTTAGTTAATCAAATTTTTAAGGACTTAATTCCATTTAATAAAGGTGAAAGCTTAAACTTAAGTATAAATGTATTAATTAATAGTTATAAGATAATAAAGGCTTATGTAATAGGAATTGCTTTAAATTCAAAAAAGGCAATAACTGAAGATGAAATAATAAGAGTTATTCAAAGTTTAAGTAAAGATATAGAGCATAATAAAGTATTTAAAAATATATTAGAAAATAATATATAGTTTAAAGGCGTATTACTAAATTAATATTAGTTTAGTAATACGTTTTTTATTAGAATTAATAATAAATTAAATAAATTGAGGTTTGTAAGAATTCAGAAATTAAAAATGAGACTGATTATTTGAGAATAAGCAATGGTATAATAATATTAGTATTTATATTTTAAAGGGTGAGGTGAGTATAAATGGAGTATGATTGTGGATTTACAAAGAGAAATAAATGGTTTAGATATCGTGCAGCGGCAATTATTATAGAAAATGGACATGTTCTTTTTGCTGGAAATGAAAGAGAAAGTTATTATTATTCTATTGGTGGTGGAGTTCATATTGGAGAATCTGCAGAAGAAGCTGTAAAGCGTGAAGTGTTAGAAGAAACTGGTGTTGAGTATGAAGTAGAAAGATTAGCATTTATACATGAAAATTTCTTTGATGGAGATGGTACTTTAGAAGGAAGGGAATGTCATGAGATAGCCTTATATTTCTTAATGAAACCGAGAGGGACTCAAGAATTAAATAGCAATAGTTATACTCAAGGGGTAAAAGAAAATATGTATTGGTTACCTATAGATAAATTAAATGAGTATAGAGCATATCCAACATTTTTTAGAGAAAAATTAAAAGATTTAAAAAATGAAATCCAACATATTATCACTTACCAAGATTAAAATTAAATAGTAATTACTATTGAGTTATATAAGGAGAAGTTTATGAGAAGTGAAAAGGAAATGTATGATTTGATTTTAGATATAGCTAAACGAGATGAAAGAATTAGAGCTGTATATATGAATGGCTCAAGAGCTAATCCTAATATAAAAAAAGATATATTTCAAGATTATGATATTGTATATGTGGTAACAGAAACTAAAACTTTTATAGAAGATAAAAAATGGACAAGTAATTTTGGAGAACCAATTATTTTTCAAGAACCAGATAAATTGGATAAAATGCAAGGAATTAATATTGACTTTAATAATGGATATACTTATTTGATGCAATTTACAGATGGAAATAGAATAGATTTGCATCTGCAACCAATTAATATGTTAACTGAGGAATATAACAAAGATAAATTAGTAGTTCAATTATTAGATAAAGATAATATTTTACCAGAAGTTAAGCCTGCTAGTGATGAAGATTACTGGATTAAAAAACCTAGTTATGAAGAATACTTTAGTGAATGTAATAATTTTTGGTGGGTAGCACCATATTGTGCAAAAGGATTATGGAGAAAAGAAATTCTCTATTCAATAGGTGTTATGAATAACTATGTAAGAGATGGATTAATAACTATGATTAAGTGGAAGGTTGGAATAGAGACAAATTTTAAAGTTAGTATTGGAAAATCTAATAAGTTTCTTAAAGAATATATAGATAAAGAATTATGGGATAAATTAATGAGTACTTTTAATATGAGTGATTATAATTCATCATGGACAGCGCTTTTTATAACTTGTGAGTTATTTGAAGAGGTTGCTTATAGTGTATCTAAACAATTAGGATATGAGTATAATTATGATGAAGCACAAAGAAGTTTTAATTTTATTAAACATATAAAAGAGTTACCAGATGATGCCTTAGAAATTTATTAAATAAAGCATGAGAAGAGGATGTAAAATGGATAAGATTATTTATAAAAAGTTAAAAGAAGAAGAAATAAACGAAGAATTATTTTCAAAGTTTAATAGATATCAAGAGGTAAAAAGATGTTGGAGAAAACATGGAGATAAGTGGGAATTAGAAGATGTTCCATTTATAGAACAATGGGGTAAAGAAGAATATAAATTTTTAGTAAAATGTTTAAAAAATACTATAAGAACAAATGGAGTTGTTATAGGCGCATTTGATAGGGAAAGTTTAATAGGATTTTTTTCTATAGAAAGTGAATTCTTTGGAGCACATAAAGAATATGTACAATTATCATCTATTCACGTTTCTTATAAAAGTCGTGGCAGAGGTATAGGTAAAGAACTTTTCATAATTGCTATTCAAGAAGCAAAACTACTTGGTGCAAAAAAACTATATATTTCGGCACATTCTTCAGAGGAATCACAAGCATTTTACAAAGTAATGGGATGTGTTGAAGCTGAAGAATATAATGAAAAAATTGTTTCAAAAGAACCTTATGATTGTCAGTTAGAATTTGTTTTATAGATATTAATTACTTTAGAGGTTATTGTAATAAAAAATTACAATAACCTCTTTGAAATACATATAATGGAAAAGTGATTAAATATATGTTATAATAATTGGTAATGATTAGTTAAAAATTATTGAAATATGGGAAGGGAATAGGATATGGGAATTAATGATGAAAGAGAAATAAAGTTGACAACTGATAGATTAATATTAAGGGAATTTAATGAAAATGATTTCGCTGCGGTGCATGCTTATGCTTCTGATATAGAAAATATTAAGTATATGATATGGGGACCTAATTCAGAAGATGATACAGTTGAATTTTTAGTAGAATGTATAGAAAATGCTAATAAAAATCCTAGAAAACAATACGATTTTGCAGTGACTTTAAAGGATACAGGAAATGTAATAGGGGGATGTGGTATTTATTTAAATGATACATTAGATGAAGCAATGCTAGGATGGGTTTTACATAAGAATTATTGGAAGAAGGGGTATATGACCGAAGCAGGCAAAGAATTAGTTCGATTTGCATTTGAGGAATTAAAATTGCATAGATTATATGCTACTTGTGATGCAGAAAATTATGGTTCTTATCGTGTTATGGAAAATATAGGAATGAGAAGAGAGGGACATGCTATTAAAAATAGAAAGGTTGTTGGTTATAAAGATGAATATCATGATGAACTTTTCTATGGAATTTTAAAAGAAGAATGGAATGAAAAACAAAATAAATAATAGTGTAATTAATAAGTGGATAGGTTGTTGATATATTATTATGAAAATACAATAGAGGAATAAGAGTGAGGAATTTAAGGGAGGATAACGTAATGAAAGTTGCTTTAAAAAAGTGTACATTAAATGATTTATTTACACTTAAAGAATTATCAATAATTAATTATGTAGATACATATGGTCAAGATAATACACCGGTAAATATGGCAAAATATATTGATAAAAGCTTTAGTGTTGAAAAGCTAAGTCGTGAAATAATAAATGAAAACTCTGGAGTTTATTTCATGTATATAGATGACATGTTAGGTGGATATGTAAAATTAAACAAATATAAAGCGCAAAAAGATATTAAGAATCCAAGATCAATGGAAATAGAAAAGATATATATATTAAAGGATTATCAAGGTAAGGATATAGTCGAGGAATTTATTGAACAAGTAATTAAAGTTGCAAGAAATGATAGTAAAGAATTTATATGGCTTGGTATATGTGAAAGAAATGATAGAGAAATTTCATTTTATGAAAGGAATGGATTTAAAGAAATTGGTAAACATTCTTTTAAAGTAGGAGAGAAGCTTGAAACTAAATTTATTATGCATAAATATATAAAGTGAAATTTAATTGTATATTAGTGTAAAAGGGTAATTAAAATTAGGAAATTAATAGTAGATATATTAAAAAAATAATGATAAACTAGGTATGAGAATTAGGTTCTCATACCTTTAATTTCGTAAAAGGAGTGATGTATTATGATGAAAATAATAAGCATTGAAATGGATAGTGTATTAATTAGTGAGGTGGGTATTAATTAGCCTTACAGAATTGTAATGAAACTTTTGATACCTCCTCACTAAGGGTTTAGTTGAAATTAATTTAAACTTTAAGTGCATTTCGGAGGAAAGAAAATTGGAAAAAACAAATTTAAATAATATTGGACTAACTGAAAGATTTGAAATTGAAGCAACAATGTATGAAGATAATTTATTTTTAGCAAGGGTATCTGTTCAGCATAAAGATAAATATAAAATTATTACAGAAGAGGGAGAGGCTTTAGCAGAAGTTTCAGGTAAATTTAAGCATGAAGCATTAGGCACAGAAAGTTTTCCAGCTGTAGGAGATTGGGTTATGGTAGATAGATTAAATGATAGTAATGGAAATGCTATAATTCATCATGTATTAAGAAGAAAAAGTGCTTTTGAAAGAAAAGTTGCTGGAAATAGAAGAGATATTCAAATAGTGGCTGCAAATATAGATATTGTGTTTATATGTATGGCACTTAATAATGACTTTAATATTAGAAGATTAGAAAGATATATATCAGTTGCTTGGGATAGTATGGCAACACCTGTAATAGTATTAACAAAAGCTGACCTTTGTGATAATGTTTTAGAAAAGCAATTAGAGGTAGAAGCCGTTGCATTTGGAATTGATGTATTAGTAACAAGCTCTATAAATGGTGAAGGCTATGAAGAAATTAAGAATTATATAGGTAATAATAAAACAGTAGCATTCATAGGTTCATCAGGTATAGGAAAGTCAACTCTTATAAATAAACTAATGGGAGAAGAAATTCTTCTTACAAATGGTTTAAGAAATGATGATAAAGGAAGACATACTACAACTCATAGGGAGCTTTTAGTACTACCTAATGGAGGCGTAGTTATTGATACACCTGGAATGAGAGAGTTGCAACTTATTACTGGAGATGTAGATAAATCTTTTTCTGATATTGATGAAATAGCAGCACAGTGTAAATTTTCAGATTGTAAGCATGAAAGTGAACCAGGATGTGCTGTAAGAAAAGCAATAGAAGATGGAATAATTGATATAAATAGATTTGAAAGCTATAAGAAGATTCAAAAAGAATTAAAATATTCAGAATTAAAAGGTAGAAAATTAGAAAAAGAAAAAATTAATAATATGTTTGCAAGTGTTGGTGGAATAAAAAATGCTAGAAAATTTGCAAAAGAAAAAAATAAAAGAAGATATAATTAAATAGCTTTTAAAATAATGTAGGAGCTCCAAATTTATTATTTGGGGCTTTTTTAAGTAAATATTATATCTCAATAAAGATATTTTAGGTGATAATATGAAAATAATAATAGGAATAGTGGTTATTTCATTTGTTTTTATAAGGGTATATAAAGCTAAGATAAAAGGATATATTGGAGAAAAACAAGTAAGTAAAAGATTAAGAAAATTAAATAAACGAAAATATAAGGTGCTAAATAATGTATTGCTAAAAACTGCAAATGGTAGTACACAAATAGATCATGTTGTTATATCTATATATGGAGTTTTTGTTATAGAAACAAAAAATTATAAGGGAATAATAAAAGGAAATGAATATGATGAAAACTGGAGTCAAATACTAATAAATAAAAATGAAAATTTAAGAAATCCTATAAAACAAAATAATGGTCATATAAAGGCAATAAAAGATTTAATTCCTGAAATAAGATACAAAAAGATAAAATCTATTATTTTATTTAGTAAAAGAGCAAGGTTAAATGTAAATGCAGTTACTGATGTTACATATATTAATAAAGTAAGTAAGATAATAAAATCATATAAAACTAAAGAGTATACAATTGAAGAAGTAGAAAGAATATTTAAGAAATTAGAAGAGTTAAATGTTAATTCATTTAAAGAAAGAAAGGCTCATGTTAAAAATGTTAAAAGAACAGTAAAAAATGCAGAGAAAAAACTGAAAAAAAATAGGTGTCCAAGATGTGGAGGAAAGCTTAAAAAGAAAAAAAGTAAGTATGGAAAGTTTAAAGGATGTAAAAATTATCCTAATTGTACCTTTAAATTAAATGCATAATATAGAAAGTTGGTGGGAGTATGGTTGATTTATGTTTATTGGGCTGTGGTGGAAATATGCCAATGCCCTATAGAAATTTATCTGCAACACTTTTAAATTTTAAAGGAAGAAAAATTCTAATAGATTGTGGGGAAGGAACTCAAGTATCTATGAGAATGATTGGATGGGGGGTTAAATCCATAGATGTAATTTGTATAACACATTGTCATGGTGATCATATTATTGGTTTAACAGGACTTTTATCAACTATAGCAAATAGCGGAAGAGAAAAACCGTTAACTATAATTGGACCAGAAGGAATAACAGAAGTAGTTAAAGGACTTACTGTTATAGCAAAATATCTTACATATGATTTAAATATAATAGAAAACCCTAGGGAAATTAATTTTAAGGTTAATGATGATAATCTTGAAGTTGTTGAAAAATGTGGTGAAATAAAGCTTACAACATTAGAAGTTGATCATTCATCACCTTGTATAGGATATAGTTTATATTTTAAGCGTGATAGGAAGTTTTCAGTAGAAAAAGCTGAAAAAAATAATGTACCTAAAATATTATGGAATAAGCTACAAAAAGGTTATGAAGAAATAATAAATTATGAGGGCAAAGAATATAAAAAAGAAATGGTACTTGGTGATGAAAGAAGAGGAATAAAAATAAGTTTAATTACGGATACTAGACCTTTAAATTGTATAGTTAATTTTATAGAAGATAGTGATTTGTTTATTTGTGAAGGTAATTTTGGAAGTGATGATGATATAGATAAAGCTATAGGAAAAAAACATATGACATTTAGCGAAGCTGCAACACTTGCAAGAGATGGCAATTGTAAAGAACTTTTATTAACTCATTTTTCACCTGCGATGTTAGAACCAAAAGAATATGAAGAAAATGCAACTAGAATTTTTAAGAATACTATTATTGGAGAAGATAGATTAATAAAAAGTATTAGCTTTGCTGATAAGTAAAAATGAAGAAACTCCCAAGAGAGGAGAATAGATAGATTTGTTTTTACACAAACCTATTATAAAAAAAATAAGCATAGATGTCTATCACTAAAGTAATTTTCATCTATGCTTATATTGTACAAATCTATCTATAGTCTCAACTCTCAAAGGAATTTCCACATCAACTTACCACTTGTTAATTGAAATTATCTAGTTTTGTTACTGTTTAAAGATTTCTTCTAGGAATATTTAATTTAATAGATTTTTCAATTTCTGAAAGCATTCTTGAGTCTTTAGGATCTACGAAAAGACAAGTATAGCCTTTTTCACCAGCTCTTCCAGTTCTACCAATTCTGTGGATATAAGTTTCAACATTTTCAGGTATATCATAATTGTAAATATGATCAACTCCTCCAATATCTAATCCACGAGAAGCTACATCAGTTGCAATTAAATATTGAATATCAGCATTTCTAAAAGATTTCATTATTCTTTCTCTTTTTGATTGTTGAATGTCACTATGAATAACCTTACAGTTATATCCACGTCTATGCATAACTACTTCAAGTTCATCAGCTCTTCTTTTAGTTCTGCAGAATATTATAGCCATAAAAGGATTGTCTTCATCTAACACTTTACATAAAGCTTCTCTTTTTTCTCTATCAATAGTTTCAACAACTTCTTGGTTAATATTAGCTAAGGTGATTTCTTCTTTTTTAACACTTACGATAATTGGATCATTCATATATCTATACGCAAGCTTTTTAACAGCACTGTCCATTGTTGCTGAAAAACATAAAGTTTGTTTTTTCTTAGGGGTTTCTTTCATTATTAAATCAATTTCGTTTCTAAATCCCATTAAAAGCATTTGATCAGCTTCATCTAATACTATAGTTTTTAATGTGTTTAACTTAACCGTTTTTCTTTTTAAATGATCTAAAAGTCTTCCAGGTGTTGCAATAATAAGTCTTATGTTTCCTTTAAGTTTCTTCATTTGTGAACCTATATCTTTACCACCATACATTGATAAAACACCGATATCTTTAGCTGTACTTAATTTATTAGCTTCCTCTGTAATTTGAATAGCTAATTCTCTTGTTGGAGAAATAATTAATGCTTGTATTCCTTGTGAGTTTAATGAGATATTTTCAAATATAGGTAGTAAAAATGCTAAAGTTTTACCAGTACCAGTTTGAGCTTCAGCAATAACATCTTTATTATTTAAAATATGTATAATACTATCTTGCTGAATGGGAGTTGGATTTTGTATTCCAGATTTTTTTAATACATTATCTATATCATGACTAATTCCTAAATTTTTAAAGTTCATATAATTTACCTTTTATCTTTCATCTAAAGTTTCATATTATTATAACATCTATATAGCAATAGTAGAAAGTAGATTACTGGAAAAATAATAATTATTTATATATAAAAATGAGAAATCCGATAAGAAAATATATATTTTTCTTATCGGGTAAAATAAATTTTATTCCAATACTTGAATTATTTCATTGTGTAAATGTAATAATATTGAATTTTTTGCTCGTTCCCAAGAGTCAAAAGTAGTAATATTATCATTGATATACTTATAAATATATTCAACAATTTCATTAACATCTTCAATAGTATAATCATATACAATATCTATTTTATCGATTAATACTAATGTTTCAGCTACTTGTGCTTTTACAGCATCATCTATTATGTTAAAATTGACTCCAAATCTAGAAATTAAAATATCTTTTTGTTTGTTAATATGCTTAGATTCTGTATAAGTTATTTTAAGATAATCTAGGAAATTTTCAAAATCTCCAACATTATCTAGAGGTTCTAAAGTGAATAAAATTCTAAAGAATAAATTCCAACTAAATTCATTATTTATTACATTTTCAAAATACTTTCCAAGGGTTTCTTTAAAATAATCATTATAAATAACTTTTCTTTCAAATGATAAAGATGAGTTGAAATTTAAACTTTCTTCAGAAACTGAATTTAAAGTATTTAATGCTGATATAAGAACATTAGTATAATCAGATTCGTTTGAAATATTATTTTTAAAAAATACATATTCAACGATAGTTTCACATGAGTCTTTAAAGTTAATTGTCATATCAATAGATTCTTTCATTTTATGAGAAAACATATCGTAAATAAGTTTAGAAATTATTTCTTGAAGTTGTCTTTTATTAGGAGTATTTGATTTTACTTTTTTAGATTCAAAGTGCTTTAAAACTGTTAATAATTGATTATCTATCATTGTTAAATTATTTTTTATAGAATTCATAATGTCTCTTAAAAATTGATCTTCAATAATATAATTAGAGTTTTTATAAATTATTTGATGTTCTATTTCACTCCAAAACATATTAGTTAAAGATTTAATTTGTAATTCAAAAGGAATAACTAAATTTTCGAATGTAAATCTACCATCAATTCTATAAATGGTAAAACCATTTTTTTGCTTTTGTGGCTGTTTTCCTGATAGTTTAAGAGAAATATGATTATTATCTTCACAAAAATAAAAGTCGTTATCAGCTTTTTTATTAAAATACTTTTTTAAAAAACGATAAATCTTTTTTTCATCATCACCAAATCTACATTCAATTCTTATACCAATAAGGTCGCTTAATCTAAAAATAAGTTCATTAGCATCAGGATAGCGTTTGTAATAATGATTTCTTAAGATTTTTTCACGTAAACTTTCAACAGATTTAACTCTACAGCTAATATTAGAGTATTCACAATAACTTTCATTTAATATTGAAAAAAAAGAATCCTCCAATTCTGCTGAAGCTTTTAGTAAAGTATTTTGATTTCTTTTTAATTCATTTAATGCTATTTCTAAATAGTCAAATTCTTTAATATTCAAAACTACACCTCTGTTAAATAATTATATTAATATGATTATACAAATTACTATTTAATATAACCAATAATATTATAATAGTTTATTATCTAAAATTGTAGTAAAATAGTAATTAAGGAATAAAAATGATATTATTAAAAATATAACTATTTGTTTAGTGGAGATATGAGAAGAAGGAGTAAATATGGTAAGCGAAATAAATTTAAAAATAAAAAAATTAAAAGAAGATATTTCTGTTAAAAATAAGTTAGATAATGAAATAGTCGTATTAGAGCGTAATTTAAAAAATGAAGAAATAGAGTTAAGCAATTTAGAAAAGAAGCTTAAAAAGGAAAAAAAGGATGTGGATAATTTAAACAAAACATCATTTTCTAATTTTTTTGCAACTATATTTAAAAATAAAGATGAAAAGTTAGAAAAGGAAAAAGAAGAATATCTTAATGTGAAAATAAAGCATGAAGAGGTATTATATAATATAAATGTAATAAAATCAGATTTACAAAATAAAAAAGAAAAGCTTTTTAGCATAGAAAATTGTGAAAAAGAATATGAGAAAGTAATGGATGAAAAAATAAGCATCCTTAAAAATAATGGTGATTATGCAACAAAGGAAAATATTAAAAGGCTAGATGACAAATTAAATGAGCTTATAGATAAAAACAATGAAATAAGAGAAGCTTATGGTGCTGGTAAGAGATTATTAGAAGAGGTGGTTTCAGCTAAAGAGGAATTAGAGGGAGCAAAGAAGTGGGGAACTTTTGATATTATAGGTGGAGATGCTATGTCATCAATAGCAAAACAAAGTAAAATAAGAAAAGCAAATATTAAATTTGAAAGAGTGTCACAACTAATATCAGAGTTTAACAAGGAATTAGGTGATATTAAATTGAATAGTTTGGAGTTTTCTAACGTTACATTTGCGCTTGATGTATTTTTTGATAATATTTTTACAGATATTTCAGTGCAAAGAAGAATTAATGAATCTATAGATGAGATTGAAAATCTAGAAAATAAAATAAAAGAAATTTTATATGTTTTACAAGATAAAGATGAAGAAGTTGTAAGAAATCTAAATAACATAAAGAATGAATATATTTTATTTATTGAAGAAGCAAATTAATTAATTCATAGCATAAAAATAAAATTATTAATATTAAAAGCAAATTAATATGTATTATTATTAATTTGCTTTATTTTATATTCAATATAAAAACATAATAAATAAACACAATTAAATAATAAAAAAAGTTGTTTATAAGAAAAATAGTTTTGCCGAACATTTTTGATTTTATTGTTTTACGTAATTAATTTGAAACTTTTAAGGTAATAATGTATTATGGATAATGAAATAATTTACTAAAGGAGTGTAATTTATGGATTATAAGGCAAAAATTAAAGAAAAGATGAGTAAATTATTATTTTTGGAGATGAATAAAGATGGATTTAAAGAAAATATAGGTATTCCATCATATGTTACTTTTAAAAATAAAGATTTATACTTACCAATTAGTTCAGAATATATAAGTTCAAATATTAATGATGAAATAAAAATTAAGAATCTTCCTATATATTACTTTATTGAAGGAATGTTTACTGCAATTGGTGCTGATGAAAATTTAAGATTTAATGAAGACTATGAATTAATTTTGGATTATATTAAAGATACAGAAAATTGTATTAAGTCATTAATTAGTAAAAGAATTGAAGATAAAAGATACTTAGATGCTTATCTTTTATTAAAGGGTTATTATACATATTCTAAAGATTTAGATGTAATGAAAAGAATATTACTTGTAGGGGAAACTATAAGGGAAGAAGACAGTAGTTTTAAAGATTTATTACTTGAGGATATAGATTACTGCATTAATAATAATTTAAAGATAGCAGAACCATATCTATATCAAGCAATTGTCTTAAAGAATGATGGAGATTTTAAAGCTGCTAGAGTTGCTATTAATGAATATTTAAATAAAGGCGGTAAGGTAACAAAAGAAGTTGAAATTATAAAAGCAGATATTCAAAATATTTCAGATTATGAAAATGCTATAGAATATTTAGCAGAAGATCCAGCGAAAAGTATTGAAATATTATTAAGATTAGCTGAAGAGTTTGAAGAAAATCCACTAATTTATTATTATTTAGGAATTGGTTTTAGAAAATTAGAAGATTATAATCAAGCTATTTATTACTTAAAAGAAAGTGTTAAGAGAGAAAGTGGTATTTTAGAGGTTATTGTTGAGTTAGGTTTAAATTATGCTTGTATAAATGAATTTGAAGAGGCAATTAAGCTATTCAAAAAAGCATTTGAAGCTTCAAGGGATGTAGAAATTTGTACAAATATAGTTATGTGTTATTTAAATCTTAATGATTTAGAAAATGCTAAATTACATTTAGATATAGCTAAAAATTTAAATCCAGATGATGAAATAGTAAAACAATTAGAAACTATGATTAATAAGTAATAATAAAGGAAGAGTTTATATGGGGAAAAATCAAAAATATAAGAGTATAGATATGTTAGGGTATGAAATTTTTGCTGCTAATATGGATGAATGCTTAGAAGTTGTACTTTCAAAAGAAAAGGTACATATTGTTTCAGGAAATCCTGAAGTACTATACACAGGATTAAATGATAAAAATCTATTTGATAATTTTACAAGTGATAAATCATTAATTATACCAGATGGTGTTGGTGTACAAATAAGTGCTAAGATATTAAAAACTCCTGTAGAAGAAAAAATAGCAGGAATAGAACTTATGAAGAAGATACTTGAAAAGTGTGAAGATAGTGGAGAAGGTATTTATCTATTAGGTGCAAGCGAAGAAAATTTAAAAGCTTGTGTAGCCAATATTTTAAGAGATTATCCAAGAATAAATATATCTGGATATCACAATGGTTTTTTTGATTTAGATAATCCAAGAGAAATATTAGAAGAAATAAAAGAAAAAAAGCCTATGGCAGTTTTTGTAGCAATGGGTTGTCCAAGACAAGAAAAATTTATTGTAAGATATATGGATGAATTACCATGCAAAATATTTATGGGGGTTGGAGGTAGCTTTGATGTTATTGCAGAAAAGGTAAATAGAGCCCCAAGATGGATGATAGATATAGGAATGGAATGGGCTTATAGAGTTGCAAAAGAGCCATGGAGAATAAAAAGACTTGGAAGTATTCCTAAATTTATATGGACTGTTACCAAGAGTAGAGGTAAAAACTAATGAAGGGTAACAAGATATTTAAAGCTGCATTCTTAGTTATGATAATTAGCATTCTAAGTAGATTTTTAGGTTTATTTAGAGATATGCTGGTTGGATATCAATTTGGAGTTAGTATTTATACAGATGCATATAAAGCAGCAGTATCAGTACCTGAGACTGTTTTTACTATTGTAGGACTTGCAATATCAACAGTGTTTATTCCAATGCTTAGCAAAGTTAGGTTTGAAAAGAATAAAGAAGAGATGTTTAAGTTTTCTAATAATATTATTTCTATATTATTAGTTATTTCAGTAATTGCTTTTGCTTTAGGATTTGTTTTCACAGATAAAATTGTTGCTTTTATGTTTGATGGGTTTAATGAAGAAAAGTTTAATCTTACAGTTTTTTTAACAAGAATAACTTTATTTAATCTTTTATTCTTATCAATAAATGCATGTTATACTGCAATGCTTCAAGTTTGTGAAGATTTTATAATTCCTTCAATTTTAGGAATGTTTTTTAATGCTCCAATGATAATTTATTTAATATTTTTTAAAGATATTAGTATCATTGGATTAACTATTGCAAATGTTATAGGAAATTTTTTGAGAGTTGCAGTACAGTTACCGGTTTTATATAAACATGGATATAGATTTAAGTTATTTATTGATTTAAAAGATGAAAGAATAAAGAAAATATTGATATTAATTATACCTGTAATCATTGGTTCGGGAGCAAACTCCTTAAATATGGTAGTTGATATGAAGGTAGCATCTTCATTAGGTGATGGAGCAGTAAGTGCATTAGATTTTGCACAAAAAATAATAGTTTTTGCAAATACTGCAATAACAACTTCTATCGTATCTGTAATGTATCCACTAATGGCTAATAAATTAAATGAAGGAGATATTAAAGGATTTACTAATTACTTAACAAAATCTATTTCTATTATAGCCTTATTATTGGTGCCTATTTCAATAGGATTTATACTATTAAACAAAGATATCATAAGTGCTTTTTATGAAAGGGGTAATTTTAATGAAGCAGCTGTAAAGATTACAGCAAGTGCTTTTTTAGGATATTCATTAGTATTGCCATTTACAGGAGTAAGAGATATTTTAAATTCATCGTTATTTTCTATGCAAAAAACTAAAGTAACAACAATTAACGGAATTATTGGAGTAGTTGTTAATATTATTTTAAGTATTACTTTATCAAAAATATTCGGAGTATTTGGGGTAGCAATAGCATCTACAATAGCATCAATGGTAACGTCAATTTTATTATTTATTTCTACTAGAAAGTTTGGTGGACACTTTGATGTTGTACCTATGATAATTAAACTGTTAAAAATAAGTTTATCAGCAATGGTAATGTTATTAGTACTAAAAATATTAAATATTATGATAAATTTAAATAATGCAATATTAACTATCTTATTTAATGGGGTAGTAGGAGGCGTTGTTTATTTTATATCATGTAAAATATTTAAAATTGAAGAATTAGATGAAGTAATAAATATGATGAAAAATAGAGTATATAAGTAAGGGACTTAGGAGGAAATATGAAGATATTATTTATAGCATGTTATTCACCGTTAATTAATAATTCGGCATCTATTGAAACCTTACAATATTTAAATAACTTAGCAAAAATTGATGGGAATGAAGTTCATCTTTTAACAGTGAACTTCCCCAAAAATTCAATTTATTATGATGAGTATATATTAAGTATGTTAGATAAAAGAGTTAAAAAGCATATAATTTCTGGCGGAAAAATATTTGAAAGAATAATGCCTAAGAAATCTAAAAATGCAGAAGTAGTTAATGTATCTAACGGTAATAAAAGTTTTGTAAAAGCTTTATTAAGAAAAGGTAAATCAATAGTAGCGATACCAGATATGTATTTTAATTGGGCAAAAGCTGCAAGTAAATATGGTATTGAATTAGTAAAAAGAGAAAAGTTTGATGTTATGTTTTCAATGCATGAACCGCCTTCTAGTCATATTTGTGCTCTTAAAATTAAAGAGGAATTTAAGGATTTACCTTGGGTTACATATTGGAGTGATCCATGGCTGAAGGATTCAACTAGGGCTAATATAAGCAAAGCAAGAAGAAAATTTGAAGGATCATTTGAAAAAAGAATAGTTGAATTAAGTGATAGATTTATTTTTGTAACTAAAGCTAATAGAGATGATTACGTATCTTCTTATAATATTCCAGTTGAAAAAACTTATATTGTAACAAGAGGATATGATGAAAATCAATATGAAGAGATTAAAAAGAGTTTAACTCCAAAACTTATAAATAAAGAAAAAGTTAATTTTGTTTATGCAGGAGAAATATTCTCAAAGCTGAGAGATGTTAGGCCTTTTATAGAAGCATTAAATAATATTAAAGATACAAATATTAGTTTGTATAATGATTTAAATGTTATGTTCTTTGGGAATATTGATGATGAAGAAATAAAGAATAAATTAATGGCAGTTGATAATATTAATGTTTCACCAAGAATTCCTTATGATGAAGCGTTAGCTTATATGCTTAATAGTGAAGTGCTATTATTGTTTGGAAATAAAAATTCAAAACAAATTCCGGCTAAAATTTATGATTACTTTGGAGCAGATGGTATTATTTTTGTGATACTTGGAGATGAAAATGATCCTATAAAAGATGTAGTAGAAAATAAAAATAAGTGTGTTGTTGTAAATAATACTGCTGATGAAATTGTAAGTGGAATTAATAAAATAATTTCTATGATTAAAAATGGTGAAAAATATGGTCCTATAGAAGAATACAAATGGCAATATATATCAAAGAAGCTTAATGATATTTTAAAGGGGTAATTATTATGCATGTAATGTTTATACCTTCTTGGTATGATAATAATAGAAATAAAGTTCATGGTAGTTTTTTTAGAGAACAGGCAAATAAGCTTCAAGAAAATGGAGTAAAAGTAACTGTTGCATATAATGAAATTTGGCCATTAACATTAATGGGAAAAATAAAAGAAAAAAGTGGTTTATCTTTTAAAGTTGAAAAAGGATTAAGAACTTATAGATATAAAAATTATAATTTTATTCCCAAAAATCCATTGATGTTTAAAGTTTTTGATAAAAGAATGGAAAAGTTATATAAGGAAATTACTAAAAGAGAGGGAAAGATAGATATTATTCATGCACAATCATCATTATGGGGTGGTATAAGCGCTTCTTATGTAGCAAAAAAATATAATATTCCATTAGTAATTACTGAACATTCTTCTGTTGAAAGAGGAGTTTACGTAAAGAAAAGTTATTACAAAAGGATAATAGAGTCTTATAAAAGTTCAAATAAAGTTATAGCTGTAGGAAATGGACTTAAGAAAGAAATTGAAAAATTAAGTGGTCGTAATGATATAGAGGTTATTGGAAATCTTGTAGATTTATCTTTATTTGATATTAGAGATATTAAAAGAGAAAGTAATGAGTTCATATTTTTTAGTGTAGCATTTTTAGAAGGTGAAAAAGGATTTGATACTTTAATTAAAGCATTTGCAGAAAAATATAAAAATAAAAATGCTAAATTAGTTGTTGGTGGAGATGGAAGTCAAATGGAATGGCTAAAAGGCATAGCAAAAAGTGAAAATGTAGAAGATCAAGTTGTTTTTACTGGTGCATTATCTAGAGAAGAGGTTGCTAATTGGATGAATAAGTGTAATGCTTTTGTATTACCTTCAAGATATGAAACATTTGGAGTAGTATATATCGAAGCATTAGCAAGTGGTAAACCTGTAATTGGAACTTTTAATGGTGGAGCTGAAGATATAGTAACTAAAGAGGTTGGGATATTAGTTGAAATAGATAATGTCAAAGCATTAAGTGAGGCTATGGAGTATATTGAGCAGAATCACAAGAAGTATGAACCTAGAGCATTAAGAAAGTATTGTACTGAGAAGTTTAGTGCAAATGTTATAATAAATAAAATAATAAATGTTTATAAGGAAATAATAAAATAAAGGGGTGTTAGTATGAATTTTAAGGATTATACAATAGATAAGTTTTTATATGAATTAAAAACTGATTTGTCATCTCCAGGAGGTGGAAGTACTGCAGCGTTGGTTTCAGCATTAGCTGGAGCTTTAAACAACATGGTATACTCATTTACTGTAGATAAAAAAGCTTTTGAAAAATTAGATGATAAAAATAAAGAAAAGATGTTAGTTTTAAAAGAGAAATGCGAAGAATTTATAAGTAAAAGTATTACTTACATGGAAGCAGATAGAGATACTTTTACTGCGTTAATGGATACTTTTAAATTGCCAAAAGATACTGATGAAGAAAAGAAGTATAGATCTAAGACTATTAAAGAAAAAACAATAGCAGCAATGGAATCACCATTAAATTTAGCTAAAGATTCTTTAGAGTTTTATGATAATATTGATTTTGCAATTGAATTTGGAAATAAAAATTTAACATCAGATGCTATTGTTGCAGCAATACTTTTACATTCTGCTATTGAAAGTTCAATAGTTAATGTTTTTGTTAATTATAATAGTTTATCTAGCAATGAAGGATATGAAGATATTCCGGAAATTTGTAGAGAAATAATAAGAAAATCATTAAGTAAAAAAGAGTTGATACTTAAAGAATACGGTATCTAAAATTAAAAGTCATAATATATAGCCAATAGTTAGCTATATATTATGACTTTATTTTTTTGAAATACTTAGGATAAAAATATTAATATTTATCTGATGGTTAGATTAAGTAATAATCCTACCTCTTTAGCTTAGAGATAACAACCGACGGGCCCGTAGACTAAGGTTATATTGGGGTAAGAACAAATTCCAACCCAAACTCAATCTTATGCTAAGAATTAAGTTTATTGAGCTTGATATTCAGGAAGTTCAGTAAGTGGTTTAAATTCATAACCATCTGCTCTAATTTGTTCAATTACTGTTTTTAAAACAGCAGTATTTGTTTTAGAAACAGCATGTATAAGCATTATACAACCAGGATGAACACCATTAGTAATTTTTTTGATAGCTTCTTCTTCACTAGGTTGGTTATCAATAATCCAATCTTTATATGCAAAGCTCCAAAAAATAGTTTTATAACCAAGATCCTTAGTTTTCTTTAGAGAATTAATTGAGTATTTTCCCATTGGTGGTCTAAAGAATTTAGGCATGTCTGTACCAACAACTTCTTTATATGCTTCTTCTACATCAGTAAATTCTGCTTTGAACTTTTCTGGATCTGTAACAGTTGCCATTGATGGATGATGATTAGAATGATTACAAACTAAATGACCTTCATCAGACATTCTCTTGATAATTTCAGGGTTAGAAACGATATAAGGTTTCACAACAAAAAAAGCTGCAGGAACCTTTTCATCTCTTAATATATCTAGAATTTTTGGGGTATAACCATTTTCATAACCTTCATCAAAAGTTAAATAAACAACTTTTTCATTAGTATCTCCTAGATAATAAGCATCATATTTAGATAAAAGACCGGTTGCTTCTTTTGGACATTCTGGCAATGTATCTTTGCCACGATTAACAAAATACCAATTTAATTCGGTATCATCTGAAGCAATGTTTATGGAATGACCAAAAGCAATGCTAGAAAGACAACTTACCGATAAAATTAAGATAAGTAAAAATATAAATAACTTATTTTTTCTCATTAAAATCCTCCCTTTCTAAGTTATATTAATATGTTTTGTATATGACAAGATATTAAACGTGGTAAAAAAAGGGTATATAGGGATATCGAAAATAAATAACTAAAAAATACATAAAAAGGAATTGACAAGAAATAATTACAGGAATATAATGGTAAAAGAATAAAATATAAGGAGGTAGGAATATGTTAAATTTAAAAATTAGAAATAATAAAGAAAATAGAATAAGTATTGATAACCCTATCTCTATGGTTTTATATAAATAATAAAAATTTGTATAAAATTTAATTAAAATTATATGTAATAATTAGAGGTTGTGGTTATTAGCCATGGCCTTTTTGTATTTTTACAAAATTAGTATGTATTTTATCTTATATGATAACTATAGTCATGGCATAGCCATGGCTTTTTTTATTTAAAGGAGGCGAAGTTATGGGAAATGGAGATTTTAAAGGTGGATGAGCATTAAGTTTTAAACTAAAGGGGGAGTCGAATAATGACTAAAGTATTTAAGTATGTTTTAAAGTATAAAGGAACATTAATTTGGGGTACTATATCTATGCTTATTGTAATAGGTGTTGATTTATTAATTCCATATATGCAGCAAATATTTATAGATGAGGGAATTATTGCAGGAAATAAAAATACCATAATTTTTGTATTAGGAGCAATTTTAAGTATTTCGATAATTAAGGCCATATTTGGCTATAATAAAGAATTTAAATATGATTTATTGAGCACTTGGGTTCATGAAGATATTAAAAATGATCTTTTTACTCATATTCAAAAATTAGAATTCAAGTATTTTGATGAAATGAATACTGGCGAGCTAATGTCTAGAATTGGAGAAGATGCAGAAAATATATGGCAGACTATAGGTTATGGTTTAAGGCTTTTTGTTGAAAATATAATTTATTTTGTTATATCTACAATAATTTTATTTTATTTAAATTGGAAATTAGCCTTAGCATGTTTCATAGTTATGATTCCAATTGGCTTTATAGCTGTACAGCTTGAAAAAAAGTTTGGTAAATGTTATGGAGAAATAAGTGATAAAACAGCAGAAATTAATACTACGGCTCAAGAAGATATAGCAGGTATAAGACTTGTAAAGGCTTTTTCAAGAGAAAAGTATGAAATAAGTAAATTTTTAAAACTGAATAAGTCTTATTATGATTTAAATATGGATCAAGCAAAGGTAATAGGAGATTACTTTCCTAAAATAGAGTTTTTAACGAATATTTCTCTAGTTTTAATGATAGTATTTGGCGGATATTTAGTTATGAATGGAGAAATGTCAATTGGTGTATTAGTAGCTTTCAGTGGGTATATATGGAATCTTATATGGCCAATGAGGATGTTAGGAGAGCTTACTGATTTGATTTCAAGAAACTTGGCTTCTGCTAAAAAAATATTTGCAATTATTGAAAGAGAGCCAGAAATAAAAAGTGGAGCTTTAGAAGATGTAAATATAAAGGGTGATATTAAGTTTGAAAATGTTAGTTTTAGTTATAATGATGAATTAGTATTGAAAAATATTAATTTAGATATAAAGGCAGGAAGTACCATAGCTATAATGGGAACTACAGGTTCAGGAAAATCAACTTTATTAAATCTAATAGGAAGATATTATGATGTAAAAGAAGGTTGTATAAAAGTTGATAATATAGATGTTAAAAATTATGATTTAGAAGTTTTAAGAAGCAGTATGGCAATTGTACCACAAGATACTTTCTTATTTTCTGATTCTATATTAAATAATATAAAGTTTAGCAATGAAAATGCAGATATAGAGGAAGTAAAAAAATATTCTAAGTTAGCATGTTCTTTAGACTTCATAGAAACTTTAGATGAAGGGTTTAATACAGAAATAGGAGAAAGGGGAATTGGACTTTCAGGTGGACAAAAGCAAAGAATATCAATTTCTAGAGCTTTAATAAGAAATTCCTCAATTTTAATTTTAGATGATTCAACTTCAGCTTTGGACATGGAAACTGAACAAGAATTATTAAAAAATTTATCAATGATGAAAAAGCAAAGCACAACATTTATAGTTGCACATAGAATTTCAGCAGTAAAAAATTCAGACTTAATAGTTTATTTAGAAAATGGTGAAATAAAAGAAAAAGGAACTCATGAAGAATTATTAGAGTTAAGAGGTGCTTACTATGATATTTATTGTGAGCAATTTAAAGATTTTAACCTTTTAGAAGAGGAGGTTATATAAGATGCAAAATAATATAAATAAAGATGAAGAAGTTATGAGACGTAGTAAAAGTGAAATAACAATTAAATTATTATCTTATCTTAAACCATATAAAGCTAGTTCTCTTATAGTGGTTTTATTGATGCTTTTTGTAATGATGTGTGAAATTGTCAATCCATTGTTGTTAAAAATTGCAATTGATAATTTTGTAGCTAATAAAAATGTTAATGGCTTAATAATAATAGGGGGTTCGTTAATATCATTAAATTTAATAGCTTGGGTATTATCTAAAATAAGGTGGAAGATGATAACTAGCATAACTAATAATATTTTAGTTAATATAAGACATGAATTATATAGTCATATTCAATATTTATCTTTTGATTTTTTTGATAGCAGACCTGTAGGGAAAATACTTGCAAGAGTTGTTGGAGATGTTAATGCTTTAAAAAATTTATTCTCTCAAGCAATTCAATCATTTATTCCACAAATAATTAATTTGATTTGTGTTGCAAGCATAATGTTCGTACTTAATGTTAAATTAGCATTAGCTTCAATTATATTGCTTCCCTTATTAGGAGTTGCGATGTTTTGTATAGAAATTTTTTCGAGAAGAAGATGGGAAATTTATAGAAATAAACGTTCAAATTTAAATGGGTTTACCCATGAGGATTTTTCAGGAATAAAGGTTGTACAAGGCTTTGCTAGGGAAAAGGGAACAGAGGATAATTTTAAAGGTATGGTAGGTGAATTAAGTAATTCATTTATTAAAGCAGTAAAGTTAAATGATTTCTTTTGGCCATTAGTAGAATTATCATGGGGTGTAGGTACATTAGTAGTCTTTGCCGTAGGATATTTTTTAATAAAGGATGGAGAAATAGAATTAGGTACTTTAATAGCATTTTCAATGTATGTAGGTATGTTTTGGAGACCTATTATGAATCTTTCGAGCTTTTATAATACGTTAATTACGAACTTTTCAGCAGCAGATAGAATTTTTGATATTTTAGATGTACAACCAGTAATAAAAAATTCTTTAAATGCAAGACCAATTGGTAAAATTCAAGGAAATGTAGAATTTAAAAATGTTTCCTTTTCATATGATGAGGAAAACGAAGTACTGAAAAATGTAAGTTTTAAAGCTGCTAAAGGAGAAAAGATTGCTTTAGTAGGAGCTACAGGGGCAGGTAAAAGTACAATAGTTTCTTTATTAAGTAGATTTTATGATCCAACTAAAGGAAAAATTTTAGTCGATGGAAAAGATATTAAGAATGTTGATTTAGAAAGTTTAAGAAGTCAAATGGGAATTATGCTTCAAGATACATTTTTATTTTCGGATTCTATAATGGAGAATATAAGATATGGAAGGCTTGATGCAACTGATCAAGAAGTTATTAATGCCGCTAAAGCTGTAAATGCTCATAAATTTATTATGGAATTAGAAAAAGGTTATGATACTGAAGTTAATGAAAGAGGATCAAGGTTATCTTTAGGTCAAAGGCAGCTTATATCTTTTGCAAGGGCACTTCTTGCAAATCCAAGAATATTAATTTTAGATGAAGCAACCTCTAATATTGATACTCAGACAGAAAAGTTAGTTCAAGAAGGAATAGAAAAGATTCTTCATGGAAGAACTTCTTTTGTAGTTGCTCATAGGCTTTCTACTATTAGAGATTGTGACAAAATTATGGTTATAAATAATGGTGAGATTGAAGAGGTTGGAAATCATGAAGAGCTTTTAAAGAAAAAGGGAAGCTACTATGAGCTATACATGGCACAGTATAACTTTTTAAGTGAGGGAGCTTAGATTAGTTAATAGCTATGAGTTATGGGGGAGAGTTTGTGGATACTCTCTCTTATAATATCAATTGTTTAAGGCTATTAACATTTTAGATAGTGAGGTAGTTATGGGTATAAATAAATATATAATAGATGAGAATAAAATTAAATTTAGAGATATAGATAAATCAAATTATAATGAGTGTATTTCTTTGAGGGTTGGAGAACATCAAAAGAATTATGTGGCAAGTAATATGTATTCCTTAGTACAGGCTTCTTATGAAGATGGATTGTATCCTTTAGGAATATTTAATGAAGATGAAATGATAGGGTTTTTGTTATATGACTATGATGAAGAGTTAAATGGATGGTCCTTTTCAAGATTTATGATTGATATAAAATATCAAAATAAAGGCTTTGGAAGAAAGGCTTTAGAAAAATTCTTAGAATATTTTCAAAGTAAATTTCCTAATAAAAGTTTATATACAAGTGTTGAAATTGATAATGATATAGCTATTAAGCTATATCAGAAGTATGGATTTGTGATAAAAAGTTCATTTGAATATGCAATTGAAGATGTAACTTATAAGGAGTTTAGAATGATTAAAGAAATTTGGTAAATAGTTAATTTAAGAGAGGGTTAGAGATATGGATATAAGAGTTGGGAATGAAGAAGATATTGATTCTTTAGAAGAACTGTATAATAACATAAATGATTATTTAGAAAGTACAATTAATTATCCAGGATGGAAAAAGGGAATATATCCTGTACGAAAGGATGCAGAAGATTGTATAAGGGAAGGAAATTTATTTGTAGCAGTTGAAAATGGAGATATTATTGGCAGTATGATTTTACGACATGAACCAGAACCAGCTTATTTAAATGTTTCATGGCAAGCGGAATTAGATTACAGTAATGTACTGGTTATTTATACATTTGTAGTGAATCCTAAATTTCTTAAGCGAGGTGTAGGTAAAAATATGCTTGATTTTATCGAGGAATATGCAATGGATAATAAAATAAAATCTATACGTTTAGATGTATATGAAAAAAATATACCTGCTATTAGTTTGTATGAAAAGTGCCACTATAAATTTATTGATACTGTAAGTCTTGGATTGGAAGATATAGGATTAAATTGGTTTAAACTATATGAGAAAATTATATAATAGATAAATGAGATTACTGGAGGGGTATAGAAATAAAATTAATAAAAATAACATTAGAATATGGTAAAGATATTATGAAATATAAGCAGGTACTTTTATAGGCTGGAGATAGCAGGTATGGTTGTATAAATTTAATTATTGTATATATAATATGATGAAAAAATTAAGAAGGTGAATAATATGAATTTAAAATATAAAATAATGAATGAAGAAGATTTTGAAGGTTGCGCATATGAACTTATTGAAGCATTTAAAGAAGAACCTTGGAATGAAGAGTGGACATTTGAACAGGCATTTACAAGAATTGATGAGATTATGTCTGCAAGAGTATCAAGAGGATATGTTGTTTATGATGGAGATACAGTAGTAGCAATGGCTTGTGGAAGAATTATGACTTATATAGATTTTAAAGAATTATGGATTGATGAATTTAGTGTAAATCCTTTATATCAAGGGAAAGGTGTTGGTAGTAAGTTAATAGAATTCATAAGAAATGAGTTAAAAAAGGAAAAGAGTAAAATTTCTTATTTGGCTTTAAATACTGAAAGAGATTATCCGTGTGTTAGTTTTTATGAAAACAATGGATTTAGAGCTTCTGAAACAAATCTCGTAATGTTTGCTAATGTAGATTATAAAGGGAATAATTAAGTAGGGAATAGTGTAAATAAGATTAATGTTATTAATAAGAAGTTATATTAAACGAATAATAAATAGTGTTTAGTATTATTTCTTAGAAAATTGAAAAGTATGGAGAATTAACGTACATTTTATCATTGAAATAAAATTACTTATAGAGTATAATCTTAGAAGTATTAGTAACGGAAGAAAGGAATGTTATATAGATGAGATTAGGGATTGTAGGACTACCAAACGTAGGTAAAAGTACATTATTTAATGCTATAACTAAGGCAGGAGCAGAATCAGCAAACTATCCATTCTGTACAATAGAGCCAAATGTTGGAGTTGTAAGTGTACCAGATAAAAGATTAGATGTTTTAGAAAAAATGTACGGAACTAAGAAAAAAGTGTATACTGCTGTAGAATTTTATGATATTGCAGGATTAGTTAAAGGGGCTTCTAAGGGTGAAGGTTTAGGAAATAAATTCTTATCACACATAAGAGAAGTAGAAGCTATAGTACATGCAGTTAGATGTTTTGAAGATGAAAATGTAGTTCATGTTGAAGGTTCAGTAGATCCTATTAGAGATATAGAAACTATTAATTTAGAACTTATATTTGCAGATTTAGAAGTTTTAGAAAGAAGAATGGAAAAAGGAGTAAAACTTGCTAGATCTGGTGATAAAAAAGCTAAAGCTGAATATGAAATAATGGAAAAGGTTAAGGCTCATTTAGAAGCTAATAAACCAATAAGAACTTTAGAGTTAAATGAAGATGAAGAAGCTTTTGTTAAATCTTTATTCATGATAACTTCTAAACCAGTATTATATTCTTGCAATATATCAGAAGATGATATGATGAGCGGAAACCTTAATAATAAATATGTTCAAATGGTTAAGGAATATGCAGCTAATGAAAATTCAGAAGTAGTTGTTGTATGTGCTAAGCTTGAAGAAGAATTATCAGGATTAGAGGATGAAGAAAAAGCAGAAATGTTAGAAGAATACGGATTGCAAGAATCTGGGTTAGATAAGCTTATAAGAGCATCTTACAAATTATTAGGATTAATAAGTTATTTAACAGCGGGAGTTCAAGAAGTAAGAGCTTGGACAATTAAAGAAGGAACTAAAGCTCCAGCAGCTGCAGGTAAGATTCACTCTGATATTGAAAGAGGATTTATTAGAGCAGAAGTTGTAGGTTATGATGATTTAGTAGCATGTGGTTCAGAAGCTGCAGCTAAAGAAAAAGGTCTTTACAGATTAGAAGGAAAAGAATATGTAATGAAAGATGGAGATGTAGTAAACTTCAGATTTAATGTATAATATTTTTAAAGGGGAGCTGTATAAAACAGTTCCTTTTTTTGCGACAAAAAATATAAGTATGATTCATTTAAAATAATCAATTTAGACATAATTAACAATTAATGTAAAATTGGTAAATAATATGTATTGTCAAATTCAAAATACTTCGTGAAGTATTGCTATTGCTATATTCGTTAAAGAAAAAAATATATTTTAAAGCAAATTTATCTTGAAGGAAATATAATAATTTTATAGAATATATATATAAAGTGGTGTAAAGTGGTTAAAAGTGGTTTAGTAATACTTAGTGGGGGTGCAAAATGTTTATTGGTGAATACTCACATAGCTTAGATAGCAAAAATAGAATGATTGTACCTGCAAAATTAAGGGAAGGACTTGGAGAAAAGTTTGTTATTACTAAAGGGCTTGATGGAGGTCTTTATGCATATCCCATAAGTGAGTGGGAAATGCTTGAAGAAAAACTTAAAAAGTTACCGCTTACCAATAAAGATGCCAGAGCATTTGTAAGATTCTTTTTTTCGGGTGCTTGTGAAGTGGAAACAGACAAGCAAGGAAGAGGATTAATTCCATTAAACCTAAAGGAATACGCCGGCATAGAAAAGGATATAGTAAGTATAGGCGCTTTAACTAGAGTAGAGATTTGGAGTAAGGAAAAATGGCGAGAATATAATGAATCAAATATTGATTTTAATTCAATTGCTGAAAAAATGGGCGATTTAGGAATATAAGGAGTAAAGAAGATGGAATTTAATCACGTATCAGTTTTGCTAAATGAATGTTTAGAAGCACTTAATATTAAGGAAGATGGAATTTATGTAGATTGTACATTAGGAGGAGCAGGTCATTCCTCTCAAATTGTTAAAAGATTATCTAATGAAGGAAGACTAATAGGAATTGACCAAGATAAAGATGCATTAAGAGCAGCTGGAGAAAGGTTACATAATTTCTCAAATGTTACTTTCGTGCATAACAATTTTCATAATATAGGAGCAATTTTAGAAGAGCTTGAAATTGAAAAAGTAGATGGTATTCTAATGGATTTAGGAGTTTCTTCTTATCAATTAGATGAAGGTGAAAGAGGCTTTAGTTATATGAAAGATGCACCTTTAGATATGAGAATGAATAGAGAAAATAATTTTTCAGCCTATGATGTTGTAAATGATTATAGTGAAGAAGAATTATATAGAATCATAAGAGATTATGGAGAAGAAAAGTTTGCAAAAAGAATTGCTAATTTTATTGTTACTAGAAGAAGTGAAAAAAATATAGAAACAACATTAGAGCTAGTTGAAATAATTAAAAATGCAATTCCAGCAAAAGCAAGAAGAGAAGGACCTCATCCAGCAAAAAGAACTTTCCAAGCTATTAGAATTGAAGTTAATAGTGAACTATCAATTTTAAATAAAGCAATAGAAGATGGAGTTAATAAATTAAACAAAGGTGGAAGAATGGCTATAATTACTTTCCATTCTTTAGAAGATAGAA
This sequence comes from Clostridium saudiense, assembly GCF_000577815.1. Classification (GTDB taxonomy): domain Bacteria; phylum Bacillota; class Clostridia; order Clostridiales; family Clostridiaceae; genus Clostridium; species Clostridium saudiense. Next base: position 52,128 of record NZ_CBYM010000008.1, read on the forward strand.
TTGTTAAAAACAAGTTTAGAGACTTAGCTGTATCTTGTAGATGTCCAAAAGAATTTCCAATTTGTATATGTGGAGAAAAAGCAAAAGTAAAAGTAATTAGCAGAAAAGCAATAGAACCTTCAAAAGAAGAGGTTGAAGTTAACCCTAGAAGTAGAAGTGCAAAACTTAGAGTAATTGAAAAAATATAAAATATAAATATTATGAAAATTGGCAGGGATGTGAATAAAATGGGAGTTAGGGAATATGATTATATAAGAGGAAATACAGCTTTAGCACCAGAGAGAAAAATAAGAGAAGCTGAAAAGCAAAGAGAAAAACAAAATAAACAAAAAGCTAAAAGAGCATATGAAAAGAAGATGAATCTTTTAATTAGTGGCTTTACAGTAGGTACAATTATGTTTGCTTTAGGTGCCACAACTTTATTTTTAGATAGTAAAATACATGATTACCAAAAGCAATTACTAATTTTAGAAAGCAATATGAAAGAAGAGGAAGATGTAAATGCTGCAATAAATGTTGAAATGCTTAAATTCGCATCTTTCGATAAAATAAAAAGTACTGCAGAAGAAGAATTAGGGATGGTTTATCCCAATTCTGAAAGCACTATAACTATTGATATGTCAAAAGAATATTTTTCTCATTTAAAAACTAAGGAGAATAATAAGAATAATTTTTTACAAAAAATTATGGCTGCATTTAATTAATGAATAGTTAATAGGTTTATCTGCTTTGAAAATTATTTACAAGTACTTAAATCCTTGCTTATTCATTGATTAGATGTTTCCGTGGAGGAATTTCATATGAATAAGAAAGGATTTAAAGACAGAGCTGTCATGCGAAAAAGGATGGTTCTAGCTTTATGGTTTATTACTGCTGTTTTTGGTTTGTTAATAGTAAGGTTATCTTATATCATGATTGTTAAAAGAGGTGACTATTCGAGCAGAGCAGAAGAACAATGGACCAGTGAAGTTAGAATTGAGGCTAGAAGAGGTAGAATACTAGATAGAAATGGAAATGAACTTGCAGTTTCAGCTAATGTATATAGAGTTGATTTCGACTTAAATTCAATAAGACAATATTTAAAGAAAAATGATAAGACTACTGATGATATTGCACCGCTTATTGCAGAAGCTACAGGTATAGAAACAGCTACAGTTAAAGATAAATTAGAAACAAAACTTGCCAATGGTAGTGATGCAGGTTCTGCTACCTTGGTTAGAAGAGTTGAAAAAGATGTAGCAGATAAGGTTAATGAATTAAGCATTCAAGGTGTTATTGTTTCACCAGATACAAAGAGATATTATCCTGAAGGAGATTTTTTATCTCATGTTCTAGGAAGTACTAATAGTGATGGACAAGGTTTGACAGGTGTGGAATTACAATATAATGAATACCTTTCAGGTGTACCAGGATTAAGAATAAGTGAGCTTGATAGAAATAGTGAAGCACTAGATTACACAATTTCAAACTTTACAACTCCAATTGATGGTAAAGATGTAACTTTAACAATTGATAAAAACTTACAAGCTATAGCAGAAAAAGTAGCAGAAAAAGGTTTAGTAGATAATAAGGCAAAAAGAGTTTCAATACTAATAATGAATCCGCAAAATGGTGAAATTTTAGCAATGGTAAATGAACCAGATTTTGATCCTAATAATCCTTTTGAAGGGTATGAAGATTTTGTTGGTGAAACTGATGCTGAAAAGCTTCAAAAGATGTGGAGAAACAGTTTAGTAAATGACACATTTGAACCAGGTTCTATTTTTAAGGTTATTACAATGTCCACTGCAATTGAAGAAGGATTAGTTACTGAATCAGATCAATTTACATGTGGTGGTAGCTTACAAGTAGGTCCTCATACAATTAAGTGTTGGAAGCATGGTGGTCATGGAACTCAAATATTACCGGAAATACTTCAAAATTCTTGTAACGTTGGTTTTATGAAACTTGGAGAAAAAATAGGTAGTGAAAAACTTGTAGAATATATTAAGAAGTTCGGTTTTGGGCAAGTTTCAGGTGTTGATTTACCAGGAGAAGCAAGAGGAATTGTTAAATCTGCTGAAAATATGAATGATGCAGACCTTGCTACAATATCTTTTGGACAAACTAATACTGTAAATGCAGTGCAATACATGACTGCATTTAATGCTATAGTTAATGGCGGAACATTAATTCAACCTCATGTTATGAAATATATAAGTCATACTGATAGCAATGGTAATGTGGTTATAGATGAAGAGTTTGAACCTAAAACTGTTGAAAATGTTATTTCTGAATCAACTGCAGCTACATTAAGGGATTATTTAGAAAGAACTGTTAATCAAGGTGGGTCTAATAAAGCTTATATAGCAGGATATCATATAGGAGCAAAAACAGGTACAGCTCAAAAAGTTAATCCTCTAACTGGAGGATATGAATCTGGAAAGTATATTTCATCTATGGCTGGATTTGCAACAACAGATAATCCACAAATAACAGTTTTTATTACTATTGATGAACCAAGTAATGGAGCTTACTATGCAGGTGTTGTTACTGCTCCATTAGGTAAAGTATTATTAGAAGATATATTTAACTACATGAATGAAGAATTTTCAGAAGATGAAAATGTTATATTAAAAGATGTAGTTTTACCAGAATTAAGAGGAAGTTCTGTAGCTGATGCAAAGAAAGTATTAAAAGACCTAAATATAGAATGTACAGTAGAAGGGGATGGCGATACAATTACAAATATGCAGCCTTATCCAGGATATGCTGTTAAGGAAGGTTCTACAATAAATCTTTACACAGATCAAAATGAATCTTATAATAAAGATGTAGTAATGCCTGATGTAAGAGGTTATTCTAAAGAATCTGCTATAGAGCTATTAAATAGTCTAGGAATAGAAACTACAATTCAAGGAGATGGAGTTGTAATAAATCAAAGTATTCCTAGTGGTGAACTTATTTCTGAAGGCACGGTTGTTAAGATTACATTAAGTGCTGAGTATGAAGAAGATTAATTATTAATTAAGTTGTTTAGCATGTGGATTTTTCACATGCTAAATTTATGTATAGGATAAATTTTTATTTTTTAGAATAATAAAATAAAGTAAGGCTTATAATTATAAATAATTAACAAATAGATGTATAAAAAATATTTGAAAGATGAAAGTAGAGTGATTATTATGCAAATAACTTTTAATGAAATGTTAAAAGCTATGGATGGAGAAGTTATTGTACAAGGAAAGGAAATTAAATTTAATAAGATTTGTATTGATACAAGAAAAGTTGAAAAAGATAATGTATTTCTTGCAATTAAAGGGGCTAATTTTAATGGGAATGATTTTGCATTAAAAGCATTAGAATTAGGTGCATCTGTAGTAATTATAGATGAAGTTAAATTTAATATAGAAGATGTTAATGTAAATGGAACAGTAATTAAAGTAAAGAATACAAGACAAGCACTTTTAGATTTAGCAAAGTTTTATAGAGAAAAGTTAGGACTTAAAGTAATAGGCGTAACTGGTTCTACTGGAAAAACTTCTACTAAAGATTTAATAGCCGCTCTATTAAGTGATAAGTATAAAGTTTTTAAGACTAAGGGAAATTTTAATAATGATATAGGCTTACCATTAATGATATTAGAATTGACATGTGATTATGATGTAGCAGTTTTAGAAATGGGAATGAGCTCATTAGGTGAAATAGAATTGCTTGCAGATGTGGCAAGACCTGATATAGGTGTTATAACTAATATAGGATTATCGCATATAGAAAATTTAAAAACTCAAGAAAATATATTAAAAGCTAAGATGGAAATAAGCACTTTCTTTAATGAAAACAATGTTTTAATAGTTAATGGAGAAGATGAATTTTTAAAGAATATTTCTGGAAAAAGTTTTAAAGTTAAAAAAATTGGTTATAATCATGAATATGATGTTTACGCATCTAATATTATATTAAGAGAAGATGAAACAGAGTTTCTAGCTCATGCTTTTGGTGAAGAAGCTGTATTTACTCTACCAATGGCAGGAAAACACAATGTGTTAAATACAATGTTAGCTATCGAAGTTGCAGAGTGTTTAAATGTATCTTTTAAGGAAATGATTTTAGGATTAGAGAATATTGAAGCAACATCAATGAGATTACAAGTGATAAAAAGAGAAGGGCTTACTATAATTAATGATTGTTATAATGCAAGTCCAGATTCTATGAAATCTTCTTTAGATGTACTTTCTGCTTATAAAAATTGTAGAAAGGTTGCTATATTAGGAGATATGTATGAACTTGGAGATGAAGCTAAAAGAGCTCATTTCGAAGTAGGGGAATACGCAAGAGATAAAGTTGATCTATTAATCGTAATAGGTGAACATATAAATAACTTTAAAGATGGTTTTAAGAATGATAATATAATCATGTACAATACTAAAGAGGAATGCATAAAAGAATTGAAAAGTATTGTTAAAAAGGATGACGTTGTATTAGTTAAAGCATCAAGAGGTGTTAAACTAGAAGACGTTGTTAAAAAATTAGAAGAGGTTTAATTATACGAAGGAGGTGAACTGCTTTTTATAGCAGTAAAAGATGGGGGATAGTATTATGAACATATTACAAGGAGATATAACAAAAACATTAATCATTACATTTGTATTAGGAGTTATTATAGCTTTAATACTTGGACCAATTACAATTCCTTTATTAAAGAGATTAAAGTTTGGTCAAAATATTAGAGAAGAAGGTCCTAAAAGCCATTTAAAGAAAGCTGGAACACCTACAATGGGTGGTGTAATGTTCATTTTATCAACTACAATAGTTATGTTGATTGTAAGTCGTAGCTTGACTGATAAAGGAATGGTTGCATTATACTCACTAATAGCATTTGGATTTATAGGATTTTTAGATGATATTTTAAAAATACTAAAAAAACAAAGTGAAGGATTAAAAGCTTGGCAAAAGATGGTTCTTTTATTAATAGTTTCAGGAGCATTTGCTTATTATAGCTATGTAAATTTACCACATGATATTGCGATACCTTTTACAAGTATGACTCTTCCTTTAGGAGTATTATATATACCATTTGTTATTTTTGTTTATGCGTCTATGACAAATGCAGTAAACTTAACTGATGGATTAGATGGTTTAGCATCTACAGTATCAGTTTTAGTATTAACATTTTTTGCAGTATTAACATTTATATTAAAGGATTATTCATTAACTGTTTTTTCAGTAGCTTTAATAGCTGGATTAATAGGTTTCTTAAAATTTAATGCATATCCTGCAAAAGTTTTTATGGGAGATACAGGTTCTCTTGCAATTGGAGGAGCAATAACAACTATAGCAATTATAAGCGGAAATCCATTAATAATAGTTTTAGTTGGTGGAATTTATGTAATAGAAGCTTTATCAGTAATAATTCAAGTTACTTCATTTAAATTAACTGGTAAAAGAGTGTTTAAAATGGCTCCAATACATCATCACTTTGAACAATGTGGATGGAATGAAGTTAAAATAGTAACAGTATTTTCAATTATAACAGTACTTTTATGTATAATAGGTTTTTTTGCAATTTAGTAATTAAATTGGAGGAATGTCTATGAATTTTAATAGGCCCAAGGATAATAAGAATATGGGGCAAATAGATTATGGGATTTTTTACACGCTATGTATATTGTTATCTATAGGTGTTGTAATGGTATATTCCGCTAGCTCATTTTATGCTATGTTTCATAATAATGATAGTATGTATTTCTTTAAAAGACAATTAATTTGGGCAATTATTGGTGTAATTTCTATGACAGTAATGATGTCGATTGATTATCATAAGCTTAAGAAAATTACACCAACATTACTTATATGTACAATTCCACTATTAATTGCGGTATTCTTTTTCCCAGCAATTAATGGTGCGAAGAGATGGATTTCGTTAGGTCCATTATCTTTTCAACCGTCTGAGTTAACAAAATATGCAGTTGTAATGTTTTTAGCTTTTAGTATTGATTTAAAAGGTGATAAAGTAAAAGACTTTTGGCATGGGTTAGTACCATATTTAGGCGTTGCAGGTTTCTTTGCAGCATTAATATTAGCTGAACATAATATGAGTATTGCAGCTATTATAATGATAGTTACATTTATAATGCTTTTTGTAGCAGGAGGAAAAATAAAACATCTTTTTGGAATTATTTTACCTGCACTATTTACATTAGCTATATTTTTTATATTTAGTTCGGACTACAGAAGAGAAAGAATGTTAAACTTTATAGATCCATGGAAAGATGCAGCAGATGCTGGATATCAATTAATACAATCATTTTTAGCATTAGGTTCTGGAGGATTAACAGGATTAGGGTTAGGTCAATCAAGACAAAAAACCTTATATATGCCTGAACCCCATAATGATTTTATTTTTTCCATAATAGGTGAAGAAGTAGGATTAATAGGATGCTTATTTATAATAGGGTTGTTTTTGATATTTATATGGAGAGGTGTTAAAGTTGCTATGAATGCAAGAGATACTTATGGTAAATTATTAGCAATGGGTATAACTTCAATTATAGCAGTTCAAGCTATAATAAATATAGCAGTTGTAACTGGTTCTATGCCTGTTACTGGAGTACCGATGCCATTCATTAGTTATGGTGGTACGTCACTAGTAATTAATTTAACGGCAATGGGGATTTTACTTAACATTTCAAGGCAAGTTGAAAGGAAAATAGTATAATATAGGTTGGTAAGAGCTTCTAATTTTAGAGGCTCTTAAATTTTTATGTACAATAATCCAAGAATAATATAAAATAATTATAAAAAATTACAGGTTTTATGTTAAAATTATAGTAAAAGATTGAAATAATGAGGGATAAGGTAAGTGATGAAAGACGCAAAAAAGTTTATAAAAGCAAAAAAAAGAAAAAAGTTAATAAAAAAGGTAACTTTAATGACGATAGTAATAGTAGTAGCTTTATTTATTTTCTTTACTAAAGCACCAATTTTTAATATTAAGTCTATTACCTTTAAGGGAAATGTTACTATAGCAAAAGAGGTTTTATATAGTGAAGTAGAGGATAGAATAGGGTTAAATATTTTTACTGTAAATCAGAAAAGCATAAAAGAGGAAATTTTAAAGAACAGATATGTTAGTTCTATTAGTGTAAAAAGAAAAGGCCTTAATGGATTAGTGATACAAATAACAGAGGAAGCTCCAGTTTATTACATAAACGATAGAACTAAAATTTCAATTATTAATGAAAACTTAGATGTAATAGAAGAAGTTGATAATCTTGAAGGAAGAAATTTAGTTGAGATAAAGGGATTGGATTTAAGTATAGTTAATGATAAAAGTCGTGTAGATGATTTGCATACATACAAGAATATTTTAGCTAATTTTTATCCATTTATTTCTCAAAATAAAGAAGAAATTCATCTTTCAAGTTTAGATATAAGCAATATTGTAAACATAATTGGATATATAGGCGATATTGAAATATTCTTTGGCGATGATAGTGATTTATACAATAAAATGGAAAATGTGTATAGAATAATTCTAAATGATGGTATAAATATGAAAAAAGGATATATTAATGTTAGTATAAATGGTTCACCAGTAATAAAAAATGAACCAGTTGAAGAAGATGAAGCAGAAAGTAATGAAGAAAATCAAGTTACAGATGAATTTGAGCAGGATGTAATTATTCAGGGGTTAGAGTAGGAGGAATAAAATGAATAGAGCAGTATCTCAGGTAGTTGTGGCAGCTGTTTGTGCATTATTAGGTTTTTTATTAACTTATCAGTTTAAGGAATTAAATTCAGCTAATAGTGGTAATATTGATTATAATAGTTCGGATATTTTATCAGAAATAGAAAACTTAAAAAAAGAAAAAGAAGATTTGCAAAAAAATAATGAAATACTTTCAGAAGAGTTAAAACAATTAGAAGATGCAGCAGCAAAAGAAGGGGAAGTTGAAGGAGAAATTAAAAAGCAACTGGATAATGCAAGAATGCAACTTGGACTATTAGATGTAAAAGGACCAGGATTAGTTGTTACATTAGCTTTAAAAAATTCAGTATTTGGAACTAATGGAACTCAAAATGTAAATACTGTTAGTGAAGAAGAAATTGTAAATTTAATTAACTCTTTATGGTATGCAGGAGCGGAAGCAATTTCTATAAATGAAATGAGAATTACGCCTCAAACAGGTATAAAGACTGCTGGTAGTTCAATTTCTATAGGTTCTGCAGGTAGAATTGATCCTAATAGTGAAATTACTATAAAAGCTATTGGAGATAAAAATAAATTAAATCTTGCTGTTAATTTTCCAGGAGTTTTAGATTATGGAGCATTAAAAAGTTATAGTAGTGATGTTAAACAAAGTGATGATATAACAATAGTAAAGACAACTCAATCATTAAGGTATGAGTATATAAAACCGGTACAATAAAGGAGGAAGTTTATGATAGCAGTTATAGGTTTATTATTAGGCGTGTTTTTAGGATTAATTTTTGATGTAAATATACCAGAGAATTTTTCTCCTTATATGTCAGTTGCAATTTTAGCATGTTTAGATTCTGTATTTGGAGCTTTTAGGGCATCATTAAATAATAATTTTAAGCCAGATATATTTATATCAGGTTTTTTTGGAAATGCTTTACTTGCTGCAGGATTAGCATATTTAGGAGATAAATTAGGGATTCCAATATATATCGCAGCAGTAATAGTATTCGGTGGTAGAATATTTGATAATTTTGGATCAATTAGAAGAATTTTATTAGAAAAGTTTAAAAATAAACAAAGAGGTGATTAAGTGATAAAAAATACAAGTAAATTTTTTATTTTACTAGCCTCGATTTTAATAGGTTTTTTAATTGTAGTTAATGTAGGAAAGAATAGTATTAATGGATTCTTTAATATGAATTCAATTGAATATAAGGATGCAATTGAAGAAAGAAATAAGCTATATTATGATATAACAGCATTAAGTGAAGACAATTATGAGTTAATTAAAAGAATTGCATTACTTGATGTTGATGATGACGGAAATAGTGAAAAAGTAGTAGAGCATATGAAAGAACAATTAGATATATATTCTTTACTTTCGGGAGTAGATGCAACAAAGGGGTCAGGTATTATATTGACAATTAATGATGGAGATTACAATATCAATACTGATTCTCAAGATGAAGTAAATAGAAAAACTTTACATTCAGCAGATGCAGCATTAATATTAAATGAATTAAGAACCGCAGGAGCTGAAGCTATTGCAATAAATAATTATAGAGTTTTAAATACAACTGGACTTGTATGTGCATGGGCATTTATAAGATTCGAGGAAAATGGTAATGATATGGAAGGAGCTCCTTTTAAATTTTATGCAATAGGAGATCCAGATCAATTAGAAGCAGCATTACTAGCAGAAGGTAGTCATATCAATGAATTATTAATAAGAAAATTGAAGATTACCATTGACAAATATGATGAAATGGAATTACCAAAGGCAGTTAAATCAATTTCACCCAAATTTATGGAAAGAGCCGATAATTAAATTAAAAAAAGTATTAAAAATTATAAAGAAAAATGTTATAATTATATAGTAGTATAGAAGGGAATTTTATACTTTTGAAGAATATAAATGTATGGAAGATATTATGCTCTTTCAAGGGAGGGATAAATATTAGTATTGCAGAGAAAAATATGGCAATTTTAAATGAAATACCTAAGGACGTTACTTTAGTAGCTGTATCTAAAACTAAACCCATAGAAATGATAATGGAATGTTATGATATTGGTCAAAGAGATTTTGGAGAAAATAAGGTTCAAGATTTAATTGCTAAAAAAGAAGTATTACCTAAAGATATAAGGTGGCATTTTATAGGTAAATTACAAACAAATAAAGTGAAGTATTTAGTAAATAATGTTCACTTAATACATTCTTTATCTAGTATAAAGCTATTGGAAAAAATAGAAAGTGAATTTGGAAAAAATAATTTATCTGCAGATGTACTTATTCAAATAAATATTGGAAGAGAAGAAAGCAAAAGTGGTATTTATGAAGAAGAGCTTGAAGATATGATCAAAGCTGTTGAAAATTGCAATCATGTTAATGTCAAAGGCCTTATGGTTATAATACCGAAAGGTACTGATGAGGAAAATAGATATTATTTTAATAAAACTAAAAAAATATTTGATAACTTAAAAGATAGAAAGCTTAAAAATATATCTATGCAAGTTTTATCAATGGGAATGACAAATGATTATAAAATTGCAATCCAAGAAGGAGCTACAATGATAAGAGTTGGTTCTGGAATATTTGGATTAAGAGAAAAGTAGGAGGATGGAGTAAATGAGTATGTTTGAAAAATTTAAAGAAATAATAGGTGGCGGAGATTATGATGAAGACTTCGATGATATAGATGAAGTTGAAGAAGAGGAAGAAGAAGTTGAAGAAGTTGAACCAATAATCTCTAAACAAAGGGGTAATAAGGTTGTTAATATTCATAATTCAGCATCAGCTAAGGTTATGGTTGTTAAGCCTGCTTCTTATGATGAAGCTAGAGAAATTGCGGAAGCAATAAAAAATAGAAAAATTGTAGTTGTTAACACTACAGCTATGGAAACTAAAATAGCACAAAGATTAGTTGACTTTATTAGTGGTGCTTGTTGTGTATTAGGAGCTCAGCTTCAAGAAGTTGAACAAAGAGTATATTTACTTTCACCATCAAATGTTGAAGTTAGTAATGAATTAAGAACTGAAATAAGCTCAAAAGCACTTTTCAATTGGAATAAGTAGGAGGTGATTCCAATAGGAATCATAGGTAGTTTTTTATATTTACTATTTTCAGTTTTGAATATAACAATTTTAGCTGAGGTAATTTTATCATATATACCTAGTATTACTGAAAGTAATTTTTATAGAATTTTAATTTCATTGAATTATCCTATATTATAACCTTTTAGAAGAATTCAAGAAAAATTTTTTGAAAATATGATGATTGATTTTGCGCCTCTTATGGCAATTGTTGTATTAAATTTAATTAGTGGGATGTTGTTATAATAATGATTTCTAAAGAAGATATTTTAAAAAATTTTTTAAAAGAAGATACTGAAGATGTTTTAAAGGTTTATGAATGCATGAGTTTAGCCTATAGCAAAGGTATTCCTATGTTTACTAAATTCTTTTGTAAACCTAATATATGGCTTTTCTTTATTAATAAATTTAATTCGAATAATTTCAAAGTAGAAGCTAAGGGTGCCTTTGATGAATGTGATAGAAGAATACTAGCATTTAATAATATTTATGATATTCCTATGCCTTATAGGATTGTAAAAATTATTAATAAATCTAAATTTAACAATTTATGTCATAAAGATTATTTAGGAGCTATTATGGCTTTAGGATTAGAAAGAGAAAAGCTAGGTGATTTAAGAGTAATCGATGATTTTGCAATAGTCCCTATTTATGATGAGGTTGCTGATTATGTTATAAGTGAATTAAGTAGCGTAGGAAGAGCTCCTGTAATTGTTGAAGAAGTATTTGAAGATAATTTACCTAAGTGCAATTATGTAGAGGAAATTATAATAGTTTCATCTCTTAGATTAGATAGTATAGTTGCAAAACTTGCTAAATTATCAAGAGGAAAAGCAATTGATTTGATTGATAGTGGAAAAGTATTAGTTGATTATTCTAAGAGTTCACAAAAGAGTAAAGATATAAAAACTAATCAAAGGATTACTATTGGAGGAACAGGAAAGTTCATAATAGGGGAAATTGTAGGAAGCACAAAAAGTGGAAAATATAAAGTTAAAATAAACAAATTTGTATAGAAGAGGTGGATGGAATGAAATTAACTCCTATGGATATAAACAACAAAGAATTTAAAAAAGGAATAAGAGGATATTCAGTTGAAGAAGTAGATGAGTTCTTAGATGAAGTTGTTGAAAACTATGAGGAAGTATATAAAGAAAATTCTAGATTAAAGGAAAGCTTAAGCAGAGTTAATGAGAAACTTGAACATTATGAAAAATTAGAAGTTACAATACAAAATACACTTTTATTAGCTCAAAATGCAGCTGATCAAGCTAAGGAAAGTTCTGAAAAGCAAGCAGAATTAATAATTGGAAATGCAAATGAAACAGCACAAAGAATTTTAGATAAAGCTCATGGTGATGTTATTGCAATTAACGATGAGTATGAAAGAGTTAAGCAAGAGTTTATAAAGTTTAGAGCTAAATTTAGAGGATTTATGAATACACAGCTTCAGACATTCGATGAATTAGAAAAAGATTTAACAAAGAATTACAATGTTGCTCAACCTATAGACAAGTATGAGCTTCATGAAAAAGAAGCTGAAACTTTTACTAATGATGAAAAAGAAGAATTTAATGTAGAAGATCTTAATGATGATATAAATGAGGTTAAGAGCTTCTATGCTAATAACTAATACATATAGGAGGCCGATATTCGGTCTCCTTTAGTTAATTTATTCATTATTATTTTAAGTTAAGAATTTAGTTTATAATTCATACTACTATTGAGTAACATAAGTTTATATATTATAATGTCTTAAGAATACAAATAGACGGAGTAAAATTATATGGAAAAATTAAATTATTCAATAAGTAATGAAGAACAGGGACAAAGAATAGATAAGTATTTATCATTGATGATAGAAGGAAAATCTAGATCATTCATTCAAGGTTTAATAGATGATAAGAAAGTTATGGCTAATGGAAAGGTTATAAAAAGCAACTATAAGTTAAAAAATAATGATGAGATTACTGTAGAAATGCCGGATCCGATAGAACTAAATGTTGAACCAGAAGAAATGGATTTAGATATTATTTATGAAGATGAAGATGTTATAATAGTAAATAAGGCAAAAGGGGTTGTTGTTCATCCTGCTCCAGGAAATTATACTGGAACTTTAGTTAATGGAATATTACATCATTGCAGTGATTTATCAGGAATTAACGGTATAATAAGACCTGGTATTGTACATAGAATTGATAAAGATACATCAGGAATACTTGTTATAGCTAAAAATGATGAGGCTCATAATAAATTAGCAGTTCAATTTAAGGATCATTCTATTAAGAGAGAGTATTATGCTTTAGTAGAAGGAAAGTTTAGTAGTACTACTGGAACTATTAATAAGCCTTTAGGAAGAGATAAAAAAGACAGAATAAAAATGGCTATTAATGAAGATGGTAAAAGAGCTGTTACTCATTATGAGGTTTTAGAGCAATATGATAAGGGGATATCATTAGTAAAATGTACGCTAGAAACGGGGAGAACACATCAAATAAGAGTTCATATGGCTTCTATAGGTCATCCATTAGTAGGTGATTTAGTGTATGGATATAAAAGACAAAAATTTAATGTTGAAGGTCAAGTATTACATGCTAAAACTTTAGGGTTTATTCATCCAAGAACTAATGAATATATGGAATTTACATCAGAGTTGCCAGAGTATTTTAAAGAATTATTAAATAAACTGAATTCTTAAATTTATAAAGAAAGTTTTAGCTTTAAATTGAAGTTAAAATTTAATATCTGAAAATATATAAAGTAAGGAGTTATTTTTATGAAATTAAAGGCAAATTTATTAGATGCAAATGCAGTTAGAAGAAGTTTAATTAGAATTTCTCATGAAATAATCGAAAAAAATAAAGGTGTAGAAGATATTGTATTAATTGGGATAAAAAGAAGAGGATATCCTTTAGCTAAGAGAATTGCTGAAAATATTGAAAAAATAGAAGGAGTATCTGTAGAAGTTGGATATGTTGATATAACTCTTTATAGAGATGACATAACTGAAGTTACAGAAGCACCTAAAATAAATTCAGTTGATTTAGGAGTTGAAGTAAAGGGTAAAAAAGTAATATTAGTTGATGATGTTTTATTTACTTGTAGAACTGTAAGAGCAGCTATAGAGGCTATAATTGATGGCGGAAGACCATTATCAATTCAATTAGCTGTACTAATAGATAGAGGACATAAGGAGTTGCCAATAAGAGCAGATTACGTAGGAAAAAATATACCAACATCAAAAACTGAAATAGTTGCAGTTGAAATAAACGAAATAGATGGAGAAGATTCAGTTAAAATATATGAATCTTAAAAGGAGACATAAATAATGGAATATAATTTAGTAGCAACAACAACTTTTGGGCTGGAAGGAATAACAGCAAAAGAGTTAAAGGCATTAGGATATGAAGATTTAACAGTTGAAAATGGAAAGGTTCATTTTGAAGGGGATGAAATGGATATTGCAATAGCTAATGTTCATTTAAGAACTGCAGATAGAATTTTTATTAAAATGGCAGAATTCGAAGCAAGAAGTTTTGAAGAATTATTCCAAGGAACTAAAGCTGTAAAATGGAGTGATATTATACCTGCAAATGGTGTTATGCACGTTGTAGGTAAATCTGTTAAGTCTACACTTTTTAGTGTTCCAGATTGTCAATCAATTGTTAAAAAAGCTATAGTAACAAGTATGAGCGAATCATATGGAGTATCTCATTTTTCTGAAGATGGACCAGTTTATAAGATAGAAGTATCAATTTTAAAGGATGTTGTAACTTTATCTATTGATACAAGTGGTGTAGGTCTTCACAAAAGAGGTTATAGAGAAGAAGCTGGTATTGCTCCATTAAAAGAAACATTAGCAGCTGCATTAGTTTTAATATCAAGATGGAAAGAAGATTATACTTTAGTTGATCCATTTTGTGGTTCAGGAACTATTTTAATAGAAGCAGCAATGATAATGCAAAATATAGCACCAGGTTTATTTAGAAACTTCGTAGCAGAAACTTGGCCAACTATAGGTTCAGAGGTATTTGAACAAGTAAAAGAAGGTGCAGAAAGATCTATTAAAAATAAGGATATAAAACTTATAGGTTATGATATAGATGGAAGAATGCTTAAGATTGCTAGAAGCAATTCACAAAAAGCTGGAGTTGCTAAATACATTGAATTCCAAAAGAGAGATTTCAAACAATTCTCAAGTAGTGAGAAAAATGCATTTATTATAACAAATCCTCCATATGGTGAAAGACTAGGAGAGAAAAAAGAAGTAGAAGAGCTTTATAAGTATTTAGGTATGAATAAGAGAAAGCTTGATACTTGGGATTTCAATATACTAACTTCTTATGAAGGTTTTGAAGTACCATTTGGTAGAAAAGCTACGAAAAATAGAAAGCTTTATAATGGTAAATTAAAATGTTACTACTATCAATACTTTGATAATGAAAAGATAAAGAACAATGGAGATATGGTTGTAAACCATATTTAAGGTAGTTAGAGTTAGAATAAAGAGAATGAAAAAGGTTAAATTGTAAAGCAATTTAACCTTTTTAATCTATTTCTTTTCTAGATTCAAACTTTTAATATCAGAAGGATCAACAGTCATTGTATAGTTTGTATGGTATATAACCATTCCAGGTTTAGCACCATTAGGCTTTTTTAAATTTTTTACTAATGTGTAATCAACATCTACTTTTGAAGATTCTTTTGCTTTACTGTAATATGCAGCTAAAGTTGCAGCTTCTACTAAAGTATTATCAGGAACATCGTTAGAACAAACAATTACATGTGATCCAGGAATATTTTTAGTGTGAAGCCACATATGATTTTTGTTTGCAAACTTTAATGATAAATTATCATTTTGAATATTATTTTTACCTACAAAAATGTCAATTCCGTCTGATGAGATATAGTGAAGCGGTTTTGATGGTTTTGCTTTTTTATTATTTTTACCATTAGCTTTTCTTTTTCTTACATAACCAGTTGAAATAAGTTCCTCTTTAATATCATCAATTTCAGTATAGCTTTCGCAATTTTCAATGTTAGTTAATACTGAGTTAAGATACTCTAATTCATCACTATTTTTTTCTAATTGTTCAATAGCTGATTCCTCTGATTTTTTTAACTTATTATACTTTTTATAATAGCTTTGAACATTTTCAGATGGTGTTTTGTTTTCATCAAGTGGTATAGTTACCTCTTCACCATCTTCACTAAAGAAATTAACAGTAGTGAATGAACTATCACCTTTTTTAATACTATAGATATAGGAAGTTAATAAATCGCCTTTTATTTTGAAATCTTCTTTATCATTACATTTTTCTAAGACACTATTTAATTTATTTTCTTTCTTTAAACATCTTTCAATATTAGTAGTTACTAATTTTTGAAGATTTACAGAACGTCCTTTAATTCTTTCTTGTTTATCCTTTTCTAAATAGTATTTATCCATTAATTCATGAATATTATCAAATACTTGCGGTGTAAAATTATCCTCAAGTTGATCTAATGGAAGCATATAAAAGTCTACATAATTGCCATCTTTATCTTTGTATATAGTAAAGACTTCGTTATCAATCAAATCTTTTAAGAATTTAGATAAAAATATGCTTATATTTTCTATTGAAAAATCATTATAAGTTTTATTATATTCCATAAATAAATGCTCAGATAATGGTTTGCTAATACCAGTAAAGCAAGAAACAAAGAAATTTTTGTTAAAAGTTATAGAATTATTATTCACAAACTCTTGCAAAGTGGTATTATTATAAGAGAAAGGATTAATTTTAGTTGATTTTGGAGGAAGTTTGTAAGTTATTCCTGGATACAAAACTCTAAAACTATTCATTGAAGGAGAAATATGTTTTATACACTCCATAATTTTATTATCTCTTTCTCTTACTAAAGTAATATTACTATGTCTACCCATTATTTCTACTATTAATGTGTAGATACTATTAAAACCAAGTTCATCAGATGATTCAATAAGGAATTTTACAATTCTATCACCTTCAAGTTGGACAATATCAATTATTTTACCACCGATTAAATATTTTCTAAGAACCATTGTAAACATAGGAGCCTGCAAAGGGTTAGCTTTTATAACTTCTGTTAAGTTAAACCTTGGATATTTTGGTGAAGCAGATACTAAAAGTTTAAGATTCTTTCTTTCTTTTCGTAAAGTTATTATAATTTCATCTTTTTCAGGCTGATTAATTTTATCAATTTTAGAATTTAATATTGATTTTTTTAAATCTTCAACTAAACTATATAAGTAGATACCGTCTATTGCCATAAATTTCATCCTTTCTTTAGTATTAATTAAAGTAAGTATATCATTATTTTTTGTAATAGTAAAACGGTTAAATAAAGGAGGCAGATATTATGAAGTTTACAAAAATGCACGGAACAGGCAATGATTTTATATTTTTATTAGATTTAGATAATAAGTATATTGGACAAGAAGAAAGTTTAGCAAAAAAACTTTGTCATAGAAGATTTGGTATAGGAGCAGATGGAGTAGTTCTTGTAAGAAAATCTGATATTGCTGATATAAAAATGGTAATAATAAATAGTGATGGTTCATGGGCAAATATGTGTGGAAATGCTATAAGATGCTTTGGAAAATATGTTTATGAAAGAAATATTGTATCAAAAGATTTAATATCTGTTGAAACTGGAGATGGAGTTAAAAAACTGAATCTTACAATAAATAATGGCACTGTAGATGGTGTTAAAGTATATATGGGTGAAATATCTTTTGATGGTTCATTAGTTCCGTTAAAGAATAAATCACAATTAATAAATGAAGAAATAAATGTTAACGGTAAAAAATATAATGCATCAGCTCTTTTAGTAGGCGTACCACATACTGTCATATTTGAAGATGATGAAAACTATGATGTTAGTGAAGGGAAATATATTGAAAAGTTTGAACTTTTTGAAGAAGGAACAAACGTAAATTTCGTTAAAGTTGTAGACGATGAAAATATAATAGTAAGAACATGGGAAAGAGGTGCTGGAGCAACTTATTCTTGTGGAACAGGATGTTCAGCATCAGTTGTTGTATGTAATAAATTAAATTTAACAAAAGAAAAAGTAAATGTAAAAGTACCTGGAGGTGAGTTAAGAATAGAAATTGAAGGCAATTCAATTTATATGATTGGAGATGCAAACTTTATTTGTGATGGAATAGTGTATTAAAAAATGAGGAAAAATAAATGACTAAAAAAATATATATAAAATTATTAGTAGTATTTCAAGTTGTAGTATTAGGTTTTATACTTATTGGTTGCAATAAAAACGAAGAAGAAAATAAAGAAAGCATTATAATAAATAAAGGGGCATTTGTTGATGAAGGAAATGATTATGAAACCTTTAATATAAATGATGAAGGAAAATATGAGCTAATTGATACTGAAGGTAAAATAATTAATAACTATAATTTATCATCTAATACTTATACTTTCTTCAAGGATAATAGTTTTTATGTTAATTATAATTCAGAAGATATTAAGATTGAACATGATAATATTTTAGGTTTGAAAATATCGCCAGATGGAAACTATGTTTTTTATTTTATTAATGATGAATATCTTGTTCCTGCAGTTATGAGGCTTAATGATAAAAAAGAAATTTTATTAGAAAATAATGCTGTTATTTCTGGTCAGTTTATTGATTGGATCACTGATAAAAAATTAGCTTTTTATGGAGTAGATACAGTAAATAAATTGTCAGGGATATTTACATATGATATTGAAAGCAATTCTGAAGAAAATCTTTATAAAATTAATAATGGATTTGTAAAGTTTTTAAAACATATTAAAGATGGAGTTGCACTTGTAGAAGAACATTATGAAGAAAGTACAATGCTTAAGATAGTTAATATCGATGGGACTATAAGTGAGGTTTCTGATGAAGTTATAGATGTTAATGATATTGAAGAGGTTAATGGAAACATATATTTATTAGGAAGAGTAAAAAATAATAATTTTTCTATTTATGAAATCAATAATGATGAATTAAAAAGACTTGTATTTGATTTTCCAAATACATTATATGTAGAAAAAGGATTATCCGTTAATGATAAAGGAGAAATTTTATTTGTAGGTGGAAGTGGAACAAGTAAAAATGAGCATCTTTATAAATATGCAGAAGGAACTGTTACTTTAGTTGACGATAGTCTTAAAACATGTGATTTTATAAATATTGAGTAAATAAGAGTTTAGAGTTATTCTAAATTCTTATTTTTTTGTGAAAAATCACAAAATTTTTGTTGAAATAAACAAAGAAATGAATTTTTGGTATATAAAAAGCATTCATGGTGAGTTTTATAAAGGATGAAAGAAACAATCTATAATAATTTATTAAAAAATATTAATATTACAGTTGCTAGAAAAATTAATGAACAAAAAGCTAAAATCTTTAATGCAATTCCCTTTAAAGAAAATGAAAAGGAGGTTTATGTTTATTGTAGTGAGGTAAATAAAAAGGTTGAAGAGGATATGCTTTTCATTTTTAGAAAAAAAGTTATTTTAATTTTAATTAAGAAGGAAGAAATTCAGTATCTTATTAAAATAGCATATTTAGGCCAGAAAAAAGAAGCATATGACATAATTATTAAAGAAGCCATTAAACTTAATGTATCTGATATACATTATGAACCATATAAGGATTATGTAGTAGTAAGATTTAGAATTGATGGATTATTGAGGTCTATGTATATTTTTAATAAAGAAGAATATCAATTAATTTTATCAAAAATAAAGTTGAATTCTAATATTGATATAACTGAAAAAAGAAAACCACAGGATGGTAAAATTTCATTTGAGTACAATAAGAAAAGTTATGATTTAAGAATTAGTACAATGCCAGCTGTTTTTGGTGAAAAGGTTGTCATAAGAATTTTATATGGAAATGGATTTAATTATTCAATAGATAAGCTTAACTTAACGGCTGAACAAAAAGATAAGTTAAAATATATTATGAAAGTTAATTCAGGCCTTATTATTGTTAATGGACCTACGGGTTCAGGTAAATCAACAACTTTATATAGTATATTGCAGGAGTTAAATAAAGATGAAGTTAATATATCAAGCTTAGAAGATCCTATAGAAGCAATTATTCCAGGAATAAATCAAATGAATTTAAATAAAACTTTAAATATTGGCTTTGCAGAAGGTTTAAGGTGTTTTTTAAGACAGGATCCAGATATTATCATGATAGGTGAAATAAGAGATGAGGAAACTGCGGAAATGGCTGTTAGGGCATCTTTAACAGGACATAAGGTTTATTCTACAATACATACACGGGATCCAAGAGAAGTTTATTTTAGACTTGAAGATATGAAGGTTGAAAAATATTTAATAAGGGATTCATTAGTTGGAATAGTATCTCAAAGACTTATTAGGTTATTATGTGATAATTGTAAAACTATAATTGATGAAAAAAATATTGATGGAAAAGTAATTAAACTTTATGAAAAGTGTGGATGTAATGAATGTAATTTTACTGGATATAAAGGTCGATCATTAGTTGCTGCAATACATGTCATTGATAATGAGATGAAAGAGAAAATAAAAAATATAAATAATGATAATAGTCTTCTTTCGAATTTAGAAATGATTAAAAACTTAAAAGCTCTATTGATTAATGGGAATATTTCATTGTTAGATTATGAAAACTTTATTGAAGTGGAGGGATTAAGTTTTGAATTCAAAAAAGAAAGTAAGCTATAAAGATTTAGCATTAATTGCAGGTAATATTTCTAAATTATACGAAGAAGGTATTCAGCTATTACATATATTTTCATTATTAGATGAATTACCACTAAAGAAAGAATATAAGATGCTTCTTAAGGAAATGGAAATCATAATAAGAGATGGAGGAACCTTAAGAAAAGCTTTTAGTAAAGGGGAAGGCTTAATACCAATATTTTTTCTTTCTATGGTTGGGATAGGAGAAAGAACTGGGAGAATTGTTTATGTGTTGAAGGGATTAGAAATGTACTACAATAAGCTACAATATATAAATAAAACAATTATAAATTCAATAACATATCCCTTAATTTTAATGATTGCTTTAATTATATTAGGTTTTTTTGTTTTGTTTTTCTTTATTCCTAGTATGGCTAATATCTATGGTGCTATGGGGAAAGATATACCAGATATTTATTTAAAAATAATTTCTATGAAGAAATTTGTTTTTAGGAATCCAATTTTAATAATACTTCAAGTAATGATTTGGGGGATAATCGCACCAATATTCATATTTAATATTTTTCTTAGAAAGAGTTTTTATTATTATATAGAGAAAATTCAGGTTTATAATTTGTTTAATGAATATATAACTATTGTTCTTATGTCAGTAGTTATTAATAGTGGTATTAATATCGCTATAGGTTTGGAATATTGTTGTGAAGGAGAGTTAAATGAAAAGATAACTAAAGTCTTAAGAAAGATAAATGATGATATAAAAAATGGAAAAGTATTATCAGAATCTATGAATGAAACGATGATGTTTTCTAAATATACATTAGCTCATATAAAATTAGGGGAAGAATGTGGTTCTTTAGATAAGAGGCTTATTATATTAGAAACAGAAATATTTAATAACTTAAACGATAAAATTAGTAAAATAACTGTATTAGTCCAGCCTTTATTAATATTAACTATAGGAATAATCATATTAAGTTTTATTATAAAATTTGTAGTTCCCCTCTTAGATATTGTTTTAATTTAAGGAGTTTTTTTATGAAAAAGGGTTATACATTAATAGAATTAATAATTGTAATAGCAATAATTTCAGTATTGTTACTACCAACTATAAATATAGCCAATTCTATTAATAGCACAATAAATAGGGCTGAAGCAATTGGTTTTTGTAATGAACTAAGCAATATGATAAGTTATGCAAAGTTTTACTGTGTTAAAAATGCTAGTTATGGTGAAATTGAAATTAATAAGAGTGTTGGTACTGTAAATTTTAAAGATAAAAAACAAGGGGGAAAAATAATAAAAAGTATATATTTAAATAGTAAGTGTAAATTTTTAACTGTATATATTTTGAAGATTAACAATTTAGGACATATAGATTCTGATACAATTCAAATTTTAGATGGTAACGGTAATATTCATAAAATAGCAATAGCAACTGGAGTTGATACAGTAAATATATATGAGGGTAATTAGATAATGAGCAAGAAAAAGGGTAGTACATTAATAGAAACTATTGTTGCAGTGAATATTATAATGATGATGTTTTTAGTTGTTACCATGTTAATTGCAAGCAATAGAGCTAATTATTATAAAAGGAGAAAGATAGAAGAAGCAAGTAGAGTAGTATATTGTATCATGCAAGAAATAAAATATAATATATCAATGAATGAAATAATAGATGAAAATGAAATAGAATATCTTTCGTTAAGATATGATGAGGATATTTTGAAAAATTTGACTACAAAATCATTAACTAGTATGGATTTTGGAAGTGATATATTTATTTTTATCAATAAAAAAAGTGATAATGAAGAAATCTTAGAGGTTAAAATAGAAGTTTATCTTGAAAATGATATTGATAAATTAGAAAAGAGCTTTTTAAAGTATAAATGGATGGAGTATTATGAGTAAAAATAAAAGAGGTTATACATTAATTGAAAGTATTGTTGTAATAGCAATTGTTTTTATTTTAGGGGGTATAACTATAGGTTTATCTTTTGAAGGAGTAAAAGACTACTATATTAGTTTATATAATTGTTATTATGAAGATAAATTTGATAATGCTTTATTAAATATAGAGTCTTTATGGAAAAGTTCAGCTATTGTAGCTATAGAAATAAACAGCAGTTTTGATGATGTATATACAAGTGAGATAACTGGGGATAATATAGTAGTTAAATTTAAAGAAATAAGTGGTAATGAAAAAACTAAAATAATTCATTTAAGTAATGGAAAATTAATGTTAAAAACTATAAGTAGTGAAGATGGAAAAATTAAAGTTGGTAATAACACTATAATTGATAATATCAATGATTTTACTGTTATAAAAAAGGGAAAGCTTATATATTACTGCATAAGTAGTGAAAATTCAGGAGTAAGAATAAGATGTATATAGTTAAAAAGCATGGAGTTATAATGTTAGAAGTGTTAATTTTGTTAAATATATTAATAGTATTAATAGTTTTAAGTAGCAAAACAATAGTTGCAAATAGCAGTAAATATTCATTATATGAAATAGGAGAAGATGTTTTAACATTAACAAATGAAGAAAATAAATTAATAGAAGAAGTTAAGGAAGTTATATTTAATGATCAAGAAATATTAAATAAATTTGAAAGCTATAAAGATGATAATAGCATAAGCTTTGAATATTGTTTTAGCGAAAATGAAAATATAAAACTTATAATATCTAATGGAAACTGTTTTTTGAATGATGTTAAAAGTGAAACATCACAATTAATTAGAAAAATAGATTGTATTTTTATAGAAAATGAAGAAAGTATAGATATTATTTTTGTTCCAAGCTTATATAAAATCTTTATCTAAGAAAGCAAGGAGAAAGTATGAGAGATATTGTAATTGCTAATAAAAATAAATATATTCACAAAGGAAAAATATATGATGATATATCTATTAAAAAAATAATAAATAAAGAGGTTAATTTATATATAATAGAAGAAAATTTATTAATAAAATCTTATGATGGAATAAAAAGTGTAAAGGAAAATGTTATTTGTGACATAATTAATGATGAATATGGAGTTAATCATAATGTTTTGATGCATTATGAATATGATAAAAAAAGAAAAAAACTATTTTTATATTCAATTGGAGATGTTGAAAGAATACAGTTTTTATGTGAGGGTTTAAGTGAGGTAACTATTTTACCTATACAATTTTATATTAGAGAAATAACAATGAAAAAAATTAAAAAACCATCGCAGTATAGAGTTTTAACAAAAATAAAGGATCACATTTATTATTTAGAGATTACCAATAATTTAATTACAAAAAGTATTGTAGATAATAAAGAAAATTTTGTTAAAAATTTTAATTATAAAGATATTAATGAAGGAAAAACTTTTGTTATAGACAAAAATATAGATAATGAGCTTATGGAACAATTTAAGGAAAAAAGGACTTTTATAAGATTAAATATTGGAGATAAAATTAATGAAAAAATATTTGAGGTATAAAAATTTTCTTCCTTTAGATTATATAGAAAAAAAGAAGCTTAAAGAAAGTAAAGAAAATAAAAAAGGATATCAAGCATTAATATTACTTAACTTAATATTATTAAGTTTTAATTTAAAACCTTTATTTAAGGAAGAAATAAAAACTAATAATAATTATGAAATTGATGATAGTTATATTAAACCTGAAGAGGTAAGTAAATGGTTAGGGTTGTATGATAATAAAATTGTAGAATTACATGTAGAAAATAATGAAGCTGATATCACTTATAATATTGATGAAGATATTAGTTATTTAGAAGAACGTGGTATTGTAATAAAAAAGATAACAAACAAAGATGATTTAAAGGTTGTGAAAATTTTTTATGAATAAATTTAAATTATATATGCATGATAATAAAGAAAGTGTAATTATTTTACTAACGTTTTTACAAGTTTTACTTTTTTTATTTTGTAGTACAATAAAAGAGGAAAAAGATATTAAAGAAATGCCGGTTGTTATGACAAAAGTAAATTTACTTTATAGTGATGTTTTTAATGAGTTAAAAACTATAAAAAATATCAATATTTTAGAAATGG
This sequence comes from Clostridium saudiense, assembly GCF_000577815.1. Taxonomy (GTDB): domain Bacteria; phylum Bacillota; class Clostridia; order Clostridiales; family Clostridiaceae; genus Clostridium; species Clostridium saudiense. The sequence continues at coordinate 76,668 of NZ_CBYM010000008.1, forward strand.
AAGAAAGAGCAGAAAAGTGGAATATAAAAATAGAGATAAGTGGGAATGAAGAGAATATAGTTGAAGTGTTAGATAAACTAGAATTTTTTGATATAAAATCTTATAATATCATTGGAAAAGATGGAGTTTTGTTAGCAAACTTGGAGTTATATAGATAAATTGATTAAAATTTTAGATGTTCTTCCTTAAATAATTGCATTTCTTTAGTAATTTTGATAGAATGTTTTTGTTGTGTCATTAAACAACAAAAGAAGTTATGACTATTTGTAATTAATAAAGGTCATAATAACAATGAATTCAAGTTATTTGGAGGGAATTTTTTTATGATATCAGCAGGAGATTTAAGAAAAGGTACAACTTTTGAGTATGAAGGACAAGTGTATACAGTTATAGACTTCCTACACGTTAAACCAGGTAAGGGAGCTGCTTTCGTTAGAACTAAGCTAAGAAACGTTATTTCTGGTGGAGTTACAGATACAACTTTCAACCCAACAACTAAATTACAAGAAGCTGTAATTGAAAGAAAAGAAATGCAATACCTTTATTCTGATGGAGAATTATACTACTTCATGGATCAAGAAACTTATGAGCAAATTCCATTAAACTACGAAAAAGTAGAAGATGCTATAAAGTTCATAAAAGAAAACATGTTTGCTGTAATTAAGTTCTACAAAGGTGATGCATTCTCAGTTGAAGCACCAAACTTTGTTGAATTATTAATCACTCAAGCAGATCCAGGAGTAAAAGGAAACACAGCTACAAACGCTATGAAACCAGCTACATTAGAAACAGGAGCTGTTGTTAACGTACCAATGTTCGTTAATGAAGGTGACACTATCAGAGTTGACACTAGAACTGGCGAATACATGGAAAGAGTTTAATATTTAAAAGTAAATGCTAGGTTTAAAAACTTAGCATTTGTTTTATTTAAAAAAAGCAAAAATGGGTATAATTAGTAATAAGTAAAGTATTTCTTCGAAGGAAGTGAAAGTATGAAAGATATAAATAATAAGATAAATAATCTTAAAGAAAAAATAGAAGGTATCAAAGAAGAACAATATAAAGAGTTATTTGATTCTGTAAGTGATATTTTAAGTGATTTATCTTCTAAGATTGAAGAAATATCATTAAAGCAAGATTACTTAGAAGAGAATATTGAGTATATTGACAATGATTTAACTGATATTCAAGATGAACTTTTTGAAGAGGTTTCATTTGATGATTTAAATTCTATTGAAGATGAATATGTAGAGATTAAATGCGACAATTGTGATAAACCACTTTTTGTTGAACAACAAGCTTTAAATAATAATTCTAGTATTCCTTGTCCATTCTGTGGAGGAAAGGCAAGAGAGTGATAAATAATTATTTTATACATATTAAAGTGAAAGCATAGACTAATGCAATTAAATTTGCAATAGTCTATGCTTTTTTTTCTATTTAAAAGCATTTATATGATAATAACTAAATATATTTTAAAGAGGGAGTTATTTTACATAGTATTAAAATTTGTAAATTATATAGTTATAAAATAAATATTTTACATATTTTTTTATAGTATGAATAATTATCTATTATGTGAAATAAAAATTAAAGAGAAAGATAATTAAGGAAGTGAGTTTATGGAATATGATGAGATTTACAAAATACTTCCCAAAGAGATTAGTAATATAGTAAAGCAATATTTACAAGAAGATGCCGTACAGGAAATACGAATTAAAAGCGGAAAGCCAGTAATATTAAATTTATCATATGGAGAAAAGGTGCTTGATTATAGGACAACTAGTGAAGATTTGAAGTTTATGATGGCTAAGGTATCGAATTACTCTTTATATGCTTTTGAAGAGGAGATAAAGCAAGGATATATTACTTTAAAGGGTGGACATAGAGTTGGATTAGCAGGAGAGTGTGTTATATCAAATGGAGAAGTTAGGACTATTAAAAATATTTCATCTTTAAATATAAGAATTTGTAGAGAAATAATAGGTTCTTCTAACAAGATAATGAATTTAATAACTAACAATAATAGAGTATATAATACGTTAATTGTTTCACCACCTAAGTGTGGGAAAACAACAATCTTACGAGACATAGCAAAGAATATATCAAATGGAATGTACAAGATAAATTTATCTGGTAAAAAAGTAACGATTGTAGATGAAAGAAGTGAAATAGCAGCTTGTTATAATGGTGTACCACAAATGAACGTCGGGATAAGAACTGATATTTTAGATAATTGTTTAAAGAAGTCAGGAATGATTATGGCAATAAGAAGTTTATCACCTGAAGTTTTAATTTGCGATGAAATTGGAACAAAGGGAGATTTAGAAGCTTTAAACATGGCATTTAATTCAGGAGTGAATGTAATAGTAACAGTTCATGGATATGATATTGCTGATGTTTATGGAAGGGCTGTATTTAAGGATTTAATTGATAATTGCATATTAGAGAGAATTATATTACTAAGTAATAGGAAGGGGGCTGGAACTATAGAAAAAGTATATAAGGTCAGTAGAGAAAGGGGATTACAATGCTTAGAAATATAATGATATTTTTAATGTTTCTAATATGTACCTTTATAGGTTATTTTATAGGAGAAAATTACAAAAGAAGAAGTATTCATTTAAAGGAAATGCAAAAGGCATTATTGCTTTTAAATAATGAAATACTATATTCCAATACACCATTGCCAAATGCCTTATTTGAAATTGGAAACAAAGTTTCAGAGCCTATTTCTTTTATATTTATTGAAATGGCTTCCATATTAGAGGAAGGCAATATTAGTAGTGTATATGAAAGTTTTGAAATAGCTTATGAAAAAAATAAGGATAATATAAGTTTAAATAAAGATGATTATAAAATCATAAATGATTTCTTTAAGACATTAGGTAATAGCGGAGTAACGGGTCAAGAAAGAATTTTCAGCTTAGCTTTAGATAATATAGATATTAATTATAAGGAAGCTAAAAAGTTAGAAAAAGAAAATATTAAATTATATAGAACGTTGGGATTATCTATAGGTGCTATGTTAGCAATATTTTTTATCTAAAAGGGGAGAGGCTTAGGGATGTTTGATGTAAGTTTGTTATTTAAAATAGGTGCAATGGGAGTTTTGCTTATGGTTATAGAGAAAATATTAAAGGACAATGGTAAGGGAGAAATAGCAGTATTAGCAAATTTAGCAGGAATAGTCATTATATTGATTACTGTAATTGGAATGATTTCAAATTTATTTGATACTGTTAGAACTATGTTCAGTCTTTAGGTGACTTATATGGATATTATTAAAGTTGCATTTTTTGCTTTTACTGCATTATTTATATATCTTTTATTAAAACAAACTAAATCTGATTTAGGACCACTTGTAATACTTGTAGCTGGGGCTGGTATTTTTCTATATATGATAGGGCAGCTCGGAGAGGTAATAGATTTTATAAATGACATTGCAAATAAAGCTAATATAGATACTGTATATATAGGAATTGTACTTAAAATTTTAGCCATTGCATATATAACCTCATTTTGTAGTGAGATTTGTAAGGATTCAGGAGCAGGTAGCATAGGAAGTAAGGTAGAGTTTGCAGGTAAAATAATGATTTTAGGATTAGCGATACCAATACTGATGGCTGTATTAGATTCAATACTTCAGATATTGTAGGTGAGAAAATGAAAAGCAATATTTTAAAGATAGTTTTAATTTTTGTTTGTGCATTTGTATTAAGTTTAAGTAGTTTTTTTATTACAACAGAAAATGAAGTTTATGCTGAAGATCAAACTACAACAACATTAATTAATGATGAAGAAACAGAATCGAAATTAAATAATTTATATGACTATATAAATACGATGAAAAGTGATGTTGAACTAATGAATGAATTAGATCCAGTTTCATATATACAAAGTTATATTGAAAATGGAGAAGGAAATTTGTCTGTTTCAACGGTAATAAGCGCTGTAGTGAGTTTGTTTTTTAAAGAGGTAAAAACAGTATTATCATTAGCTTTTTCAATTGTAGTAATTGGAATAATATGCTCATTGTTTAAAAATTTACAATCCTCTTTTTCAAGTGAAGGAATTTCACAGATAGCATTTTTTGCATGTTATGCAATATTAATTATATTGCTATCAAAGACATTTATTATTTCTTTATCGCTTGCTAAGGATGTAATAGTACAAATAGCTACATTCATGGATAAAGTATTACCATTATTAGCAGCACTACTAATTGCATCAGGAGGATTAACACAAGCGGCAACAATGGATCCAATAATTTTAGGAGCAACAATATTAATACCTAAAATTTATTTAAATATAATTATACCTTTAATATTAATTACATTTGTGTTGCAATTTGCTAATAATATTTCTACGGAACCAAAGTTATCTAACTTATGTGGTCTTATTAAAAAGTCTACTGTATGGATACAAGGATTTATTATCACAGTATTTATTGGAGTTTTAACTATAAGAGGAATAAGTTCTTCAACAATAGATGCAGTTACATTAAAAACTACAAAATTTACAATAGATAATTTTATCCCAATTGTAGGTAAATCCTTATCGGATGCTATATCTTCCGTAGCTGGATATTCATTGATAATTAAAAATGCAATTGGCTCTATTGGACTTATAGTAATTATTTTAATAATTATATATCCAATAATAAAAATAGTATTATCATCACTTATATTTAAGCTTTCAGCCGCATTATTAGAGCCGATAACTGATAAAAGAATTACATCTTCAATTGCAGCAGCAGGTGAATCATTAATCTTAATAATGTCATGCGTATTATGTGTAAGCTTAATGTTTTTTGTACTTATAGCAATAATGATATCAGCTGGAAAGTTTGTTGTAGGAGGATAGAGAAATGGAATATTTAAATAATTTTGTTATTACATTAGTTGCAACAATAATTTTTATGACAGCTGTAGAGATAATTGCCCCTGATAATTCAATGAAAAAATATATAAAATTTGTTTTAGGATTAATATTAATTTCAGTAATGATTAATCCAATAATTAAATTCTTTACTGGTGGGGAGCAAGAGGTAGTTAAAATAATCAAAAATTATGAAAATATGCTTACACAAGGTATGACTAGTGAAAGTACTTCAGAGGATATAAGCGAAACGCAAAAGGAATCTTTTAAAAAAAATTTAAATAGCAATTGTGATAGTATGCTGAAGGAAGAGTTTTCAGATATGGATTTTAAATCAAATGTAGAGTGTACTATAAATTTAGAAGATATGACATACAGTATAGATGGTTTAGAGGTAGGAGTAAAAGAAAGTGGTATTAAAATTGTAGATAAAATTAAAATTAACATAAATGATGAAAGTGAAGAAACTGTATCTAATGAAGAAAATATTGAAAATGAAGAAGAAATAAAAAAATATTTATCAGAAGTATTTAAAATACCAGTAGAAAAAATAAAATTATACAGTATGGGAGGATAAAGAGTATGGATAAAGATAAGTTTAATAAAGAAATTAACAAAATGTTTCAAAATAAAAAGTTTGTTAATTGTTTAATTGTTTTATTAGCTATTATATTTCTATGGTTGGCAGTAAGTAATTTTTTAGGAGATGATATTGGAATATCGAAAGGAAGTGATACGCCACAAGGAGCACAAGAAGTATCTACAGATGATGGACTTATGACATCTAAGGAATTACTAAATTATGAAGATCAACAAAAGGCAGAGCTAGAAAAAATACTTTCTAAGATGAGTGGAGTAGGAGAAGTAATAGTTAATATTTACTTTGAAAGTGGAGAAATACAAGTGCCAGCAACAAATTCAAGTACTCAAACATCTGAGACGCAAGAAGAGGATACAAATGGAGGTACAAGAGTTACAAAGCAAGAGACAGAAGGTACAACTGTGGTTATGAAAAGTGATTCTAGCACAAGTGAACCATTTATAACTAAAACATATAAACCAACGATTACAGGAGTATTAATAGTTGCAGAAGGCGCAAATAGCAGTGAGGTTAAATATAATATACAAAAGGCAGTTTCAAATTTATATAATTTAAGTTTAGATCAAGTTAACGTATATCCAATGAATAACTAGCATATAAATGTTATATAAAATATATGGGAGGAATTAAAAATGACAAAAAAACAATTTGGGATTATCTTTACTCTAATGGCTTTGATAGTATGTGTAGGAGTTCTATCAATGAAATTAAATGAAAATGGATTAAATGATCCAACAAGTTTAGAAGCTGTATTAAAACAAAATACAGATAAAACTAATGAAAGTGAGGCTTCAACAGAAGAAACATTAAGTACATCTGAATATTTCTATAGCATGAGATTAACTAAAGAGCAACAAGACGATAAGTATGTTGATGATATGAAGGCTATTACTGAAGATGCTAATGCTTCTCAAGAATCTAAAGATGTTGCAAATAATGCTTTAGTTGCCAAAGCTAAGATGAAAGACCAAGAAAGCAGAGTAGAATCTGAAATAAGAAATAAAGGGTATGAAGATTCATTATGTATGATTAATGATAATGGAACTGTTAAAGTATATGTAAAAGTTGATGATGTTTTAGCAGAAGAAGATGCTGCAACAATTAAAAAGATAGTAGAAGATATCACTACATTAAGTGATGTAGATATAACATCAATGAAATAATGCATTGTAAAGTAATAACTCTTTTGTTATAATGAACATAAGTAAAAGTAGGTTTAACAAGATAAACCTTTAGGAGGTTAGGGAATGGAAAATGTAAACAATGAATCTGCAATAGGAATTGTTAAAATTTCTGACGAGGTTGTAAGTGTTATAGCAGAAATAGCGGCTGATGAAATTAAAGGAATCGTTGAAATTCCACATGGGGTTTCAAGTAACATATCACAAATTTTAAAAGGAAAAAAAGCTTCTAGTGGTAAAAGCGTAAAAGTTACATTAGAAGAAGATAAAGCTACAATTGAAATAAATGTAGCTGTAGAATATGGAATGAGAATTCCTGAAGTAGTTGCATCAGTTCAAGAAAATGTTAAAAGAACTGTTGAAGCTATGACTGGATTGAAAGTTGACAAAGTTAATGTTAATGTTCAAAACATATATGTTCCAAAACAAGAACAACCAGAAGCTGAAAAAGAAGTATAGTTAAAAAAACCCTCTGATATTCAGAGGGTTTCTCAATGTATAAGGAAATATTATATCTTTCAGTAGATGATTAAGTTCAATTAAAAAGTAAAATTTGAATTTTACTTTATGGAAGAAGTATTACAAAAAAACATGTGATATAATAATAAAAAATATTAAATTATTTATTAAAAATAAAAAAAAATGAAGTATGAAAGTATTATTTTTCTAGACAGAAATAAGATAATATTGTAATATACATATGTTTAATTAATGTAATATAAGCTTATAATACAGATAAGAAGATTATGTATATTATATATACCTAGGAGGAAGTTATGAAAAGACAAAAATCAAGAGAAAAAGCAATGGAACTGCTTTTTAGTATGGAATTAAGTAAAAATACTTACGAGGAAACAATAGAAACATTCATAGAAGATTATGAAATGGATTTAAAAACTATAGATGTTGATTACATAAAAAATGTTGTAAAAGTTGTTACTGACAATTTAGAAGATATTGATAGCAGAATAGTTAATGCGTTAGTGAACTGGAAATTAGATAGAGTTTCAAAAGTTAATTTAACAATATTAAGATTAGCTGTAGGTGAAATGTTATTTGTTGACGATGTACCAGGTAGTGTAGCAATTAACGAAGCTGTAGAATTAACTAAAAAGTATTCAGATGAAAAGAGTACATCTTTCGTAAATGGAGTTTTAGATAAAGTATTAAAAACTTTAGAGTAATAATTAATAAACTGGAGGGGCAAAAATGGGTAAAAGAATAGATGGCAAAGAAATAGCTTTAGAAATAAAAGAGGAAATTAAAGAGTTTGTAAATAAGAGAAAAGAAAACAATTTAAATGTTCCTAAGGTAGCATCTATATTAGTTGGAAATGATGGAGGATCTTTATTTTATTTAAATAATCAAGAAAAGGTAGCAACATCATTAGGAATGGAATTTGAAAAAGTTCATTTAAATGAAGAAGTAACAGAAGAAGAATTAATTAATAAGATAGATAAATTAAATAATGATAATACTGTTAGTGGAATAATTCTTCAATTACCATTACCAAAACATATAGATGAAAAGAAAGTTATATCAGCTATATCTCCTAAGAAGGATGTTGATTGTTTAACATTTGTTAATCAAGGAAAGCTATATATGGGAGAAGATACTTTTATGCCATGTACGCCTAAATCGGTATTAACAATTTTAAAAAGCTTAAATATTAATTTAGAAGGTATGGAAGTTGTTGTTATTGGAAGAAGTAATATTGTTGGTAAGCCAGCTGGAGCATTATTACTTAAGGAAAATTGTACAGTAACAATGTGCCATTCAAGAACTAAAAATTTAAGGGAAGTATGTAAAAGAGCAGACATTTTAGTTGTTGCAATTGGAAAGGCAAAGTTTGTAGATGAAAGCTTTGTAAAAGATGGAGCTATAGTAATAGACGTAGGAACAAACTCTGTTGAAGGAAAGATTACAGGGGATGTAGATTTTGATAAAGTTATTGATGTAGCTTCATTTGTTACTCCAGTTCCTGGCGGTGTAGGCGCGCTTACTACTACCTTACTTATGAAAAATGCATGTGAGGCTATAGAAAAGTATGAAGATTAAAACCTTAACGGTATCTGAAGTTAATAATTATATAAAAAAAATATTAGATAATGATTTTATATTAAATAATCTTTCAGTTAGGGGAGAAATTTCTAATTTAAAATATCACTCAAGTGGTCATATTTATTTTTCATTAAAAGATGATAATAGCAAAATTAACTGTATTATGTTCAAAAGCAAAAGCTATGATTTAGATTTTGTTCTTAAAGAAGGTATGGCTGTAATAGTTTCTGGTAGAGCTTCTGTTTACTCTGCTAATGGAACTTTTCAGTTATACTGTGATAGAATTGAACAAGAAGGACTAGGTGAGCTTCACATAAAGTTTGAAAAGCTAAAAGAAAAATTAAGTAGGGAGGGGTATTTTGATGAAGAACTTAAAAAACCCCTTCCTAAAAATCCTTATAGAATCGGAGTAGTTACATCAGAAACTGGTGCAGCTATATGTGATATAATAAATGTTATACGAAGAAGAAATAGTAAAGTAGATATTGTTCTTTATCCAGCATTAGTGCAAGGAGAAGGGGCTTATAAAACTGTAATTGATGGGATTGAATATTTTAATAAGACTAAGAGTGTAGAAGTTATAATCATAGGAAGAGGCGGAGGATCGCTTGAAGAATTATGGAATTTCAATGAAGAAGCCTTAGCTTATGCAATCCATAAATCAAATTTACCCATAGTTTCAGCAGTAGGTCATGAGGTAGATTTTACAATATCTGATTTTGTATCAGATTTTAGAGCTGCTACACCTTCACAAGCAGCAGAGGTAGTTGTACCTTTAGAAAGAGAATTATATAGGGAAATTAATGAATTTGAAAATAAATTAAACTTTATTATAGATAGTAAATTATCTAGTGAAAAAAGAAAACTTATGAATTTAGAAAAAGTTTTAAGTTTAAATTCACCAAGTAGCAAAATAGCTAATGCATATATAGAAATAGATAATTTAAAAGAAAAAATAGAAAAAATTATAGCATTTAAAATAAAGAGCAATAAAGAAAAAATATTTTCACTTAATAATGTATTAAATGCTCATAATCCAATAAATATATTAAGAAAAGGATATGCTATAATAGAAGATGAAAATGGAAAGATAATAAAAAGTAAAGATTTCTTTAGTGAAGATAAAGAAATTAAAATTTCTATGGAAGATGGATACGTTATAGGGAATTTTGTTCCAATAGAAAAAGGGGGAAATTGTCATGGCCAAGAAGGAAAGTTATAATGAGATGCTAGAAAACTTAGAAGGCATTTTATCAACTTTAGAAAATGATGAATTAAGTTTAGAAGAAGCTATGAAGGAATATGAAAAAGGAAGCAAAATAGTAAATAAACTATATAAAACCCTAGATACTTTAGAAGGGAAATTTCTAACTATTAAAGAAAATTCTGAAGTTGTGAGGGAAAATGATGTTTAGTGAAATGAAAAAGGAAGTTAATACTTTTCTATTAAATTATTTTGAAAATAAAGGTAGTTTTAATAAAGTAATTTATGATTCAGCTAGTTATAGTCTTAATATTGGTGGAAAAAGAATCAGACCTTTACTTATGTTGCTAACTTATAATATGTATAAAGAAAATTGGAGAGAAATATTAGAATTCTCTAGTGCAATAGAAATGATTCATACATATTCATTAATTCATGATGATTTACCTTGTATGGATAATGATGATTTAAGAAGAGGAAAGCCAACCAATCATAAGGTATATGGTGAGGATATTGCTGTATTAGCAGGAGATGCTTTATTGAATGAAGCAATGAATGTAATGATGAAATTTTCATTAAATCATGGTAGAGAGGCATTAGTGGCATCTCAAAAGATAGCAGAAGCTGCGGGTGCAGAAGGAATGATTGGTGGTCAAGTCGTTGATATAATAAACGAAGGAAAAAAGATAAGTGAAGAAGAGCTTAGATATATGCATATGAAAAAGACAGGCGCACTTATTAAAGTTTCAATAGTAGCTGGTGCAATACTTGGTAATGCATCAGAAGAAGAAATTGAATTATTAGAAAAGTTCGGGGAAAATTTAGGTTTAGCATTTCAAATTAAAGATGATATATTAGATGTTATTGGTAATACTGAAAAACTAGGCAAAAAAGTTTTAAGTGATGAAGAAAATGATAAGACTAATTTCATAAGTATGCATGGTTTGGATTATTGTATTAAGGAATGCGAAAGACTAACTAATGAAAGTATTAATATACTAGATAGCTTATCTGTAAATACGGAAGCTTTAAAAATTTTAACTAAGGAACTTTTGGATAGAGAAAACTAAACAAAGGAATGGTAATTATGTCAAAACTATTAGAGGATATAAATTCACCAACAGATGTTCATGCCTTGACTGATAAAGAGTTATATGAGCTTAGTAATGAAATAAGAAGCTTTTTAATAGATAAGGTATCAAAAACTGGAGGACATTTATCTTCAAATTTAGGTGTAGTAGAGTTAACGCTTAGTTTATATAAGAGCTTTAATTTTGAAGAAGATAAAATAGTATGGGATGTTGGACATCAAAGTTATGTGCATAAAATATTAACAGGAAGAAAAGATAAATTTGATACATTAAGAAAATATAAAGGTCTTTGTGGATTCCCTAAAATTAGTGAAAGCAAATACGATGCATTTGGAGTTGGGCATAGTAGTACTTCAATTTCAGCAGCTTTAGGAATAGCAAGAGCTAGAGATATAAAAAAAGAAAACTTCAATGTTATTGCAGTTATTGGCGATGGTGCATTAACTGGAGGAATGGCATTAGAAGCCCTTGATGATGTTGGATTTAATAAAACAAATATTATTATAGTTCTAAATGATAATCAAATGTCTATTTCTAAAAATGTAGGTGGTCTTTCAGATCATTTAAATAAACTTAGAGTAGGCCCAGGATATAATAAGCTAAAAGAAGATATTAATAGTACACTTAGCCATAGTGATGCAGGAAAAACTGTAGTTGAGTGTTTACATAGAGTTAAAGATAGTATTAAACATTTATTAGTTCCACCAATGTTATTTGAAAATATGGGAGTTAAATATATTGGACCTATAGATGGGCATAATATAGAATTAATGAATGATGTATTTACTAAAGCAAAGCAAATAAAAGGTCCAGTTATAATTCATACTATTACCCAAAAAGGTAAAGGTTATGAGTATGCTGAACAAAATCCAAATAAATTTCATGGAGTTTCTCCTTTTGATTTAGAAAGTGGAGAAGCATTTATGCCTTCAAAAAAGACATATTCAAAAGTATTTGGAGATACAATGATAGAGCTTGCAAAAAGTAATAGTGATATAGTTGCAATTACTGCAGCCATGCCTGATGGTACAGGCTTAAAAGAGTTTGCAAAAGAATATAAGGATAGATTTTTTGATGTAGGAATAGCAGAGCAACATGCAGTTACACTTGCTGCAGGTATGGCATCTGCAGGTTTAAGACCAGTTTTTGCAGTGTACTCAACATTTTTACAAAGGGGCTATGATCAAATAGTTCATGATGTGTGTATTCAAAATTTACCTGTAGTATTTGCAATTGATAGAGCCGGTATTGTAGGAGATGATGGTGAAACTCATCAAGGAGTTTTTGATTTATCATATTTATCTGCTATACCTAATATGACAATTTTAGCACCAAAACATTTAGAGGAGTTACCTTTAATGCTTAAATGGGCATTAAATCAAAACAGTCCAATAGCAATAAGATATCCAAGAGGTGCTGATTGTGTTAAAGATATTAATCCTATAACTGAAATAAAATATGGAAAATGGGAAAAAATAATAAGCGGTGATAAAATTGCAATAATTGCTGTTGGTAAAATGGTTCAACATGCAATGATAGCTTCAGATTCATTAAAGGATAAAGGAATAAATCCAACAGTAATAGGAGCTACTTTCGTTAAACCGATAGATACAGAAATGTTAAAAGAATTGTCTACTCAAGGATATGATATTATCACAATTGAAGACAATGCTATAAATGGCGGTTTTGGAAGCTATGTTTTAATGGAATTAAGCAAACTTGATTTTAAAGGTAAGTTTAAAGCTTTAGGATATGGTGATAGTTTTGTTCCACATGGAGATGTGGAGTTATTATATAGGGATGCGGAGTTAGATCCAGAATCAATAGAAAAGTGCGTTATAAACGTTATGAAATAAAGGAGAAGAATATGGCATCAAAAAAAGAAAGATTAGATGTATTATTAGTTGACAAAGGTATTTGTACATCGAGAGAAAGAGCAAAAACTAATATTATGGCAGGACTTATATTTGTTGATGGACAGAGAGTTGATAAGGCTGGAGAAAAAGTAAGTGTTGATGCAGATATAGTTTTTAAGGGTGAAGAACTTAAGTACGTAAGCCGTGGTGGATTAAAATTAGAAAAAGCAATGAATACTTTTGGAATAGATCTTACTAATAAAGTATGTATGGATATAGGTGCTTCAACAGGAGGATTTACAGATTGTATGCTTCAAAATCATGCAAGTAAAGTATTTTCAGTAGATGTTGGTTATGGACAGTTTGCTTGGAAGTTAAGAACAGATGAAAGAGTTGTTTGCATGGAGAGAACAAATATAAGATATGTAACTCCAGAAGATATTGGTGTGCCATTAGATTTTGCATCAATAGATGTATCATTTATTTCATTAAGAACAATAATGCCTGCAGTTAAAAATCTTTTAGGTGACAAAGGTGAAGTTGTTGCACTAATAAAACCACAGTTTGAAGCTGGAAGAGAAAAGGTAGGGAAAAAAGGTGTTGTAAGAGACATAGAAGTTCATTTAGAGGTTGTAAATAAAATTGTAAACTTCTTAATTGAAAATGACTTTAATGTTTTAGGATTAAGTTTCTCACCAATTAAAGGGCCAGAAGGTAATAGGGAATATTTAGTTTACTTTACAAAAGATAAAGAAAAAGAAGGCACTTTTGAACTAAGTCAAATTGATGATGTAGTAAGAGAATCACATAGCCAGCTATAAATGCTGGCTATAGGTATATAGCAAATAATAAAAGGAGTTAATATGAAAAATATTATAGTAGCATTAAATCCTTCAAAAGATAAAGATGGTAAGATATTATCTTTAGTTATAGAGGAAATTACAAAGGTGTTTAAATATTCAAAAATTACTGTATTAAATAGTTATGAGATGAGTAAATATAAATTTGATAATAAACTTGATTTGCTAATAGTTTTAGGGGGAGACGGTACATTACTAGGTATAGCTAGAGATATAAATGGAAGATATGATGTACCAATCTTAGGAGTGAATATTGGAAATTTAGGTTTTTTATCTAGTATAGAAATACAGGATTTTGGCGAAGCTTTAAATAAGATAAAAAATGGACACTATACTATTCAAAATAGAATCCTTTTAGAATGTACAATGTTAAATGATGAAAATAATGAAAAAGGTAAAGCTTTAAATGATGTAGTTATTGCAAGAGGTACATTATCAAGAATGGTTAAATTTGAAGTGTTTATCGATAATAAGCTTTATTATAGATTTAAAGGTGATGGAATAATAATTGCAACTCCTACTGGATCAACTGGATATTCATTTTCAGCAGGAGGACCATTTATTTATCCTGATGTAGATGTAATTACATTGACTCCTATTTGTCCACATACAAGGGGAATGCAACCTATAGTTTTAAAAAGTAGTAGTGAAATACTTATAAAAGCAGAAAATTATAATGGAGAAATTTATTTAACCTTTGATGGACAAGAAGCTAAACAAATTAATGATAATACATCCATAATAATAAAAAAATCTGATTATTTAGCAAAAATTATGTTATTTGATAACTATGATTATTTTAATGTTTTAAGACAAAAAATATTAGATAATTAAAAAAAGAAAAGAATTACAGATGGAGAAGGTGATTAATTTGAAGTCCAAAAGACACAATCAAATTTTAGATATTATTAATAATAATGATATAGAAACACAAGAAGAGTTAGCAGAAGCACTTAAGAAATCTGGATATGATGTAACACAAGCAACAGTATCAAGAGATATAAAATTATTAAAGCTTGTTAAGATGCAAAGTGAAAATGGTAAATATAAATATAGTGCACCAACAAAAGAGGAAAGAGGTATAAATGATAAATTATATAGCATATTAAAAAATGCTGCAATTTCTGCAGAACAAGTTGATAAGTTTGTTGTTGTAAAAACTTTAACAGGTGCAGCATCAGCAGCAGCAGAAGCTATAGATAGTTTATATACTAACGATGTTGCTGGTACTATTGCAGGAGATAATACAATTTTTGTTTTAGTAAGAACTGATGAAAAGGCTTTAGAACTTATTTCTAAGATAAGAAAGATGATTTCTTAATTATTTAAAGGTGGGGTATAATGCTAGTTGAATTAAATATTAAAAATTTCGCGTTAATTCAAGAGTTATCGGTAGAGTTTGGTGCGGGATTCAATATATTATCAGGAGAAACCGGTGCAGGTAAATCAATTCTTATTGATACTATAGATTATGTATTAGGTGGAAAGTTTTCTAAAGATCAAATAAGATATGGTGAAGATAAAACAATTGTTGAAGCTGTTTTTTCTATAGAAAATGATGAAGTTTATGAAGTATTAGATGAATTATCTATAGATAGAGATGAAATGCTTATTATTAGAAGAGAAACAACTCTAAATGGTAAAAGCATTATTAAAGTTAACAATAGAAGTATTGTTTTATCTCAATTAAAAAGGATTAGAGAAAAACTTTTAGATATCCATGGCCAGCATCAAAATCAAAATTTACTTAATAGAGGAACTCATATTCTATATGTAGATGAATTTTATCATGAAAAAATAAAAGATTTACTTAGTGAATTTGAAGAGTTAAGACATGTATATATAGAAAATATTGAAAAGATAAACGAGTTAAAAGGTAATGAAGATAGAGAAAAATTAGCAGACTATATTAAGTTCCAA
The DNA here is from genome assembly GCF_000577815.1 of Clostridium saudiense. Lineage (GTDB taxonomy): Bacteria > Bacillota > Clostridia > Clostridiales > Clostridiaceae > Clostridium > Clostridium saudiense. Next base: position 92,323 of record NZ_CBYM010000008.1, read on the forward strand.
ATTGAAGATATAGAAAAAGCTAATCTAAAAATTAATGAAGAAGAGGATCTTAAAGATGAATTCAATATGCTTTCAAATGCTGAAAAAATTTCTAATAGCTTAGTTAAATCATATGGGTATTTAAATTCATCTAATGATGGAATTTCTGTATTAGAAGGACTATCAAAGGTTATATCGGAATTATCATTAGTAGAAAATGTTTCAGAAGTAATTAAAGAAAAGAAAAATCAAATTGAAGAAGCATTTTATAATTTAGAAGAAGTAACAAGAGAAATTCGTGATATTGGTAGTGAAATAACTTATGACGAAGATAGATTAGCACAAATAAATGAAAGAATTTATAGTATAGGAATTTATAAAAAGAAATATGGAAATTCAATAAGAGAAATCCTAGAAAATTTAAAAAATTTAAAAGAAAAATATAATGAATTAGTTAATAGTGAAGAAATAATTAACAAATTAAAAGAAGAGCAAAGAAAACTTGAAGAAAAAATGAAGGTTATAGGTGAAAAACTTCATAATTTAAGAGTTGAAGCAAGTGAAATATTAGAAGTTAACATAAAAAAAGAATTGTCTTATGTTGGGCTTGAAAAAGCTATAATTAAAATAGAAGTTCTTTTAACTGAAAATATGAATAGTAGAGGATATGATGAAGTACAATTTTTAGTTTCTGCAAATCCAGGAGAACCATTAAAGCCATTAGAGAAAGTACTATCTGGTGGTGAGCTTTCAAGAATAATGTTAGCTTTAAAATGTGTTTTTGTAGATAAGGATAAAATTCCTACATTAATTTTTGACGAAATAGATACTGGTATAAGTGGAACTATAGGAAAACGTGTTGGTGAAAAAATGTACGAAGTATCAATAAAACACCAAGTTTTATGTATTACACATTTACCACAAATTGCAGCACTTTCAGATAATCATTACTTTGTTTCTAAGGAAGTATTAAATGGAAAAACATTTACTGGAATTAGAATGCTAAATAGAGATGATAAAATTAGGGAAATTGCTAAAATGGTTGGTGGAGATGAAATTAGTGATGTTACTATCGAAAATGCATCAGAAATGGTGAAATTTGCCGAAATAAAAAAGAAAGAGATGAAAAATAATTAGCTTTTATATACATAAGGCTTTGAAATACTGCAAACAATAAAATCATGGTAATTTATCATGGTTTTATTTTTTTTATATAAAATGTATTTAAATATAAATTTTTAACTATGTTAACAGAGTTATTACAGCATATAAAGATAGTATAGCGGGAAAATTAATGTCAGAAGGCAAGGAGGAGATAAAATGATTAAAAAAATATTAAAGTATTTTAGTATAATTACTGCTCCAATAGCTATTTTGGCATTAGTAGCATATTTAAGTGTTTCGCAACTGCCAGAAAAAATATACATTAATGATAGTACCGAAGTGTCAGATATTTCTGTACATAACCAAGGTGTATTAAATACTGTTAAATTAACTAAAGATAAAGTTAATATTGATTTCCTTGGTCTTATTCCAATAAAATCAGTGGCAGTACAAAAATTAGAGGATATTAAATTATATCCTGGAGGAACAAGTGTAGGTATAAAATTATCAACAGAAGGTGTATTAGTAGTAGGTTTTTCAGATGTAGATACTAGAGATGGAAATGAATTAAGTCCAGCAAAAGCAGCAGGAATACAATTAGGAGATGTTTTATTAAAGGTAAATGGAAAAGATGTTGAAAGTTCAAAGCAATTGATCACTTTAATTAAAGAAGCAAATTCTAGTACTGTTAATGTAGAATTTATCCGTGAAGGTTGTAAATTCAATAAAGATATTGAATTAGTGAAAGAAGGAGAAGACTACAAATTAGGCTTGTGGGTCAGAGATTCTACAGCTGGTATAGGAACATTAACTTTCTATCATGAAGATAGTGAAACTTTTGGTGCTTTAGGTCATCCTATAACAGATGGTGATACTAATACTACATTTACAATTAAAGATGGAGATCTTTTATCAGCATCAATTTTAAGTGTTAGAAAAGGTGAAAAAGGAGTACCAGGAGAATTAAGAGGATTATTTGTAAATGAAAAGAATTCTATAGGAGAAATAAAAAATAATTCTACTTCAGGGATTTTTGGAAATTCATATGAACCATTAATAAATCCTAAATTTAGTGAACCAATGTCAGTTGGTTTTAGAAATGAAGTGGTTGAAGGTCCAGCTACAATAATAACTACAATTGATGATGAAGGACCAAAAGAATATGATATTGAAATAGTTAAGTTACTCCAACAAGATAAGAGTGGACCAAAGAGTATGATAATAAGAGTAACTGATGAAGAGTTATTAAGTAAAACTGGTGGAATAGTTCAAGGAATGAGTGGAAGTCCAATAATACAAAATGATAAAATTGTAGGTGCTGTAACTCATGTACTTATTAATAAGCCAGATATAGGATATGGTATATATATAGAATGGATGCTTGAAGAAGCAGGGATTATAGAATAAATAAAGTTGAAAAATGCAATCGTAAGATATAGTATTTTTAAAGAATTATACTATATCTTACGATTTTAAGATTAATATATTATTTTACAAAAAAACTACAACATTTTTATAAAAAAATTTCAAAATAATGTCAAAACCCCTATTATATTTTTAAATTTTATGTTATAATACAATCAATGGAGTTAAAAAGCATGTAAATATAACTGAATTAGAAGTTTTAGAAAATAAACTAATTTAAGTTTTAATGTTATTTTAAGTTTTAAATTTAAAAAAAATACTATTATGATGGGTAGAAAGGGAGAGAAAACGATGGATGGAAATAAAATATCTGTAATTATTGCTGATGATAATAAAGAATTCTGTAGTATTTTGAATGACTATCTTTTAAATCAAAAAGATATAGTTGTAACAGGGATTGCGAAGGATGGAAAAGAGGCATTAACACTAATTGAGGAGAAGAAACCTGATTTAGTTGTTTTAGACATAATTATGCCACATTTAGATGGTTTAGGGGTTTTAGAAAGATTAAATTCTATGGATTTAGATAAATTCCCAAGAATAGTTGTTTTATCTGCAGTAGGACAAGATAAAATAACTCAAAGAGCTATAACTTTAGGTGCTGATTATTATGTAGTAAAACCTTTTGATATGGACATATTCACTAAACGTATTAGAGATATGTTTAATGATACAATCGGAAATAATGAGCCAGTTAAAAAGCAAGTTGCTATGACTGCTACTGAAATGATTAGTACAAGTAACAACAGGGGTCCTGTTGATTTAGAAACTGAAATTACAAACATAATTCATGAAATAGGTGTACCTGCACATATTAAGGGATATATGTATTTAAGAGAAGCTATTACTATGGTTGTTAATGATATGGAATTATTATCAGCTGTAACTAAGGAATTATATCCTTCAATCGCTAAGAAATATAATACAACAGCTTCAAGAGTTGAAAGAGCTATCAGACATGCTATTGAAGTTGCTTGGGGTAGAGGACAAGTAGAAGCTATCAATAAGTTATTTGGTTATACTGTACACAATGAAAAAGGTAAGCCAACAAATTCAGAATTCATAGCTATCATTGCAGACAAGCTAAGATTAAAGAATAAAGTGTCTTAATATATATAAAGACAGTAACGGATTTTAAAATCAGTTACTGTCTTTTTTAGATTTTTCTATTTTCATTTCTTTTTCTAATACAAAAGTCATGATTATTCTTATAATAAATACTGAAGCTAAAATAATTAATTCATCCATATTTTTAATGATAACAGTCTTCAATATTTCTGCTGCTAACTTAAAATCTAAAGTTGTAACCATAACATCTGCAAATTCATATTTAATATCAACATCTCTTTTGAAAAATCTTTTTAAAATATAGTGATAAAAAGCTGTAAAGACTCCAAGAGTTAAAATCAAAATTCCCATAAGCTCAAAAATATGAATAAGAATAGGTAAATATTTGTTAAATAATTCTTCCAAAATGTATACACCTCAAATTGATAATATCTTTAGGTTACCCAAAGCTTAAAAAATAATACGAATATAGTAATAAACTTATAAATAATTATTAGAATAAAACATATGTGTATTAAATATTTTGAAAGAATGTAGGAAAACTAAATATGTACGAAACTATATGTAAAGGAGAAAAGGATGGAAAAAAATAAATTAAGGGAAATACAAAAAGAATTAATAATTTGTGAAAAACCATCAAGCTATTTAGAAGAAATTAAAGATTCGTTAAGAAATACACCTTTGGATGCATTACTTATACTTCAAAATACAGAACAAAACCTTAAATATCATCCAGAGGGAAATGTCTGGAATCATGTTATGCAAGTGATAGATACAGCAGCTAAAGTAAAAGAATTTGCAAATGATAAAGAAAGTTTAATGATGGGTGCATTATTACATGATGTAGGAAAAGGCCCAACAACAAAGAAAAATAAACAAGGAAGATGGATTTCGTATAATCATGATGTAGAAGGAGTAAAATTAGCAGAAAAAATATTAGATTATTATAATTATGAAAATGATGAAAAAAGTAAAATATTAAATTTAATAAAATATCATATGCATCATCTTTATATAATTCAAGATTTACCTTTTGCAAAAACAAAAGAAATGATAAAAGATGTAGATTTAAATGATATGATTTTACTATTTATAAGTGACAGATTAGGAAGAGGGCAATTAGAAGATAATAAAAAAGCAAAAGAAATAGAAGATATAAAAAAAGTTATATCAATTTTAGAAGAAAACTACAATTTGGATTTAAAAAATATAAAGGAAAAAGTGAAAAAAATAGAAAAAATTATATAAAATTTAAGTTACATATATTCACTTATGAATATACTAGAAATTACTATCATATTATTAAGATATAACAATATGGGGGTGGTTTCTTTGGAGATTATAAGTAAATTAAACTTAAATAAAAAAGAAAATAAGTTTTATTATTTTATGGTTTTTATATTCTTTTGCGTAGGTATAGCATTAGGTACATATATAGTCAAATATATGAGTGCAAGAGATGCAACAGATCTTACGAGCTATTTTTCTACATTTACTGAAAGTATAGCAAAAGAAGCAGTGAATAATAAAGTTTTATTATTTAATATACTAAAGAAAAATTTAATGCTTATAACAATAATTATAGCATTGTCCTTTACAGTATTTGGGACGCCAATAATTCTTTTATTGGATTTAGTTAAAGGATTTACATTAGGATATACCTTTAGCTTTTTAATTTCAACCTTCGACGGTAAAGGATTATGGTTAGCGTTAGCTTCAACAATACCACAGAATATTATTTATATTCCTTGCTTTATAGCATTAAGTATAGTTGGAATTGAATTTTCTTCAACAAAACTTAAAGATAAGTTCTTTAATAAAGGTAAAGTAAATACAATAGTAGAGAGAGAACTAATTTTAAAGATTGGGGTATTGGCATGTGTATTCATTATCGGAACTCTAATTGAAGCATATCTTGGTCCAAATATTATTAAGTTTGTAGTTACAAATGTTTATAAAGTTGGTTAATTAATAGATGATTATAAAAGGAAATTCTAAAGCTGTTGTCGAATAATAATAATTAAGGTGGGAATGGGGAGAATTATGAAAGAAATAGTAAATGAATATCGTGAGTCATTACTTGAAAGTCATAAAAGTGATAACACTGTTTATGCTTACGTAACTGATGTGAATTTGTATATCAAGTATCTAAATAGTAAAGATATATATTTAGATGAAACTGACAATGTTACAGTTAAAAATTATATCGACCATTTGTTGGAAGAAGGAAAATCTGAAAGATCAATAAGTAGAATTGTTATTAGCTTAAGAAGCTTTTATAATTATTTAAAAGATCAAAAGATAATAAGAGATATACCGAAGATATATTATAAGAGTACAGATCAATCAAAGAAGCTTCCAGAAATATTAACCGTTGAAGAAGTAGATAAGATTATTAAAGTAGTAGATAAGGATTGTAATAAGGGAATTAGAGACAATGCATTATTAGAACTTATGTATGCTACAGGAATGAAAGTTTCTGAAATAATTAATCTATCTGTTGAAGATGTAAATTTAGATTTACTATATGTTAGATGTCATGATAATAAAAATTATGAAAGACTTATCCCTATTGGAAGAAGCGCAGAAGCGGCTTTAAGGGAATATTTATCTATAAGGGATATAATAGCTTCAGCAGGAGTACACAATTTGTTTGTTAATTTAAATGGTAACCAATTAACAAGACAAGGAGTTTGGAGAATAGTAAAAGAATATTCTCACAAAGCAGGAATAAATAAAGATGTTAATTTAAATACATTTAGACATTCCTTTGCAGTACACCTACTTCAAAATGGAGCAAATGTAAGAGCGGTACAAAAACTTTTAGGAAATCAAGTATTAACTTACATGGACACTTACTATGAGATAATAAATAATGATAAAATAAACTTGGTTTATAAAAACTCCCATCCGAGAGCTTAAGGCTTTTAAAAAGGGGCTTTATATACGAAAGGAGAAAAAATATGAAAAGAGCTATATTAATTGTATTAGACAGTGTAGGAGTTGGAGAATTAGAGGATGCAAAGAGCTATGGTGATGAAGGAAGTCATACTTTAGATCATGTATATAAATCTTGTAATGGTCTTGAAATAAAAGAACTAGAAAAGTTAGGAATAGGTAACATAGAAGGTGTTAATGCTCCTAAGAAATGTGAAAATGCTATAGGTGCTTATGGTAGAAGCAAAGAGGCATCAAAAGGAAAGGATACTGTTACAGGGCACTGGGAAATTAGTGGTGTAATTTTAGAAAAACCTTTAAATACTTACCCACAAGGTTTCTCTAAGGAAATAATAGATGAATTTATAAAGAGAGCAAATATAAAAGGAATATTAGGTAATGTTGTTGCTTCAGGAACTCAAATAATTGAAGATTTGGGAGAAGAACATGTTAAAACTGGATATCCGATTATATATACATCTGCAGATAGTGTATTCCAAATTGCGGCTCATGAAGATATTATTCCAGTTGAGAAATTATATGAAATGTGCCAAATAGCAAGAGATATGCTTGTAAATGAATGGGCAGTAGGAAGAGTTATTGCAAGACCTTTTATAGGAGAAGCTCCAAACTTCAAGAGAACTTCTAATAGAAGAGATTATGCATTAGATCCTTTTAATAAGACTATGCTTGAATATTTAAAAGAAGAAAATTTAGAAGTTGCAGCCGTTGGTAAAATTGAAGATATCTACAATGGAAAGGGTATTACTTGTGCAGTTCATACAAAAAGCAATATGGATGGTGTAGATAAAACTTTAGATTATATGGATACTATAAAAGAAGGTCTTATCTTTACAAATCTTGTTGACTTTGACATGTTATATGGACATAGAAATGATCCAAGTGGATACGGAAAAGCTTTAGAAGAGTTCGATAATAGACTACAAGAAATTTATTCAAAAATGACTGATGAGGATATCCTTATAATAACAGCTGACCACGGCTGTGATCCTACAACTAGCAGTACAGATCACTCAAGAGAGCATATACCTGTAATAGTTTATGGAAAACATGTAAAACCAGGAGTTAATATTGGAACAAGAGAAACATTCGCTGATATAGGAAAAACAATATTAGATTTCTTTAATGTTAAGAATGAATTAGTTGGAAAAAGCTTCTTAAATGAAATAATGGAATAGTTGGAGGAATTAAACTTATGAGAATGTATGACCTTATAATGAAAAAGAGAAAAGGCGAAGAATTAACAAAAGAAGAAATAAACTTTTTTGTAGAAGGGTTTACAAATGGAAGTATACCAGACTATCAAGCATCAGCAATGCTTATGGCTATATTTTTCAATAAGATGAATAAGAGAGAAACTGCAGAATTAACTAATGCTATGGTTGAATCTGGAGATAAAATTGATTTAAGTAATATTAATGGAATAAAGGTAGATAAGCATTCTACTGGTGGTGTTGGAGATAAAACATCTATTTGTTTAACTCCTTTAGTTGCATCACTTGGAATACCAGTTGCTAAGATGTCAGGAAGAGGTTTAGGTCATACTGGTGGTACTATAGATAAACTTGAAACATTTAAGGGATTTTCTGTTGAATTAACAGAAGAACAATTCATGGAAAATGTTAATAATATTAATATTGCTATTATGGGGCAAAGTGGAAACTTAGTTCCTGCTGATAAGAAGTTATATGCATTAAGAGATGTTACAGCAACTGTTGATAACATGTCTTTAATAGCATCAAGTATTATGAGTAAGAAAATAGCTTCAGGAGCTGATGCTATAGTTTTAGATGTTAAGGTTGGAGATGGTGCATTTATGAAAACACCAGAAACAGCTAAAGAACTTGCAAGAGAAATGGTTGATATCGGAAATCATCTTGGAAGACAAACTATTGGAGTAATTTCTGATATGGATCAGCCATTAGGATATGCAATAGGAAATAGCTTAGAGGTTATGGAAGCTATTGAATTATTAAAAGGAAATGGCCCTAAAGACCTTTTAGAACTTACATTAACTATAGGCTCAAATATGTTACTTTGTGCTAAAAAAGCGGAAAGCGAAGAAGAAGCTAGAAAAATGTTACAAGAAAATATAGCTAATGGAAAAGGCTTAGAAAAACTTAAAGAATTTATAAAAGCACAAGGTGGAGATATTTCACCAATAGATGATTTTAGTAAATTCCCTAAGGCTAAGTATATAGAAGAAGTTATTGCACCAAGAGATGGTTATATTACTAAGATTAAAGCAGAAGCTTTTGGACTAATTGCCATGGAACTTGGAGCAGGACGTGCAACTAAAGAAAGTGAAATAGATTTAGCTGTAGGACTTGTTTTAAATAAAAAGAGAGGCGATAAAGTTAACAAGGGTGATGTTCTAGCGTACATACACTCAAATAACGAAGGGAATATAGAAAAGGCTAGAGAAAGTATCTTAAATAATATAACTATTGAAGATAAATATGACTTAAATATTCCGCTAATTTATGACATTATAAAATAAAGTTAACAAACTTAATCAGTGACAAGCTTGTCGCTTGTCACTTTCAATGATTAGGGGTGTAGCCTAAGAGGAAAATATGATAAATAGAAAGTAAAATTCTTTTTATCATATTTTTATTTTTTTTGGGCAATAATAAGCTTAAAAGGAGGAGAACAAATGAAGAAAAAATTATTTAAAAAAATCTCTATTATTCTTTTATGTTTATTATGTTTAAATACAGTTATTCCAATGGCGTCTGAAAGAAATGAATGGGAAAATGAATATCCACAGGATATTTATACAGCATGTTTAGAAGAAGGTATGAATGTAGATGCAAAATCTGCAATTCTTATTGAGCCTGTAAGTGGTACAGTACTGTATGAAAAAAATCCAGATGAAAAATTTGCCCCAGCTTCTGTAACTAAAATAATGACAATGTTATTAGCAATGGAAGCTATTGATAGTGGTAAAATTTCATTAGATGATAAGATAACTTGTAGTGAAAATGCTAAGAGTATGGGTGGAAGCACAATGCTTCTAGACACTGGAGAGGTAAGAACTGTTGAAGAAATATTAAAAGGAATAGCAATAGCATCAGGTAATGATGCAGCAGTTGCTATGGCAGAATTCTTAAGTGGTTCTACTGATGAATTTGTTAAATTAATGAATGAACGTGCTCAAGAACTAGGAATGACTAATACAACATTTAAAAATTGTAATGGTTTACCAGTTGAAGGGCATTTAACAACAGCAAGAGATATTTCTATAATGTCATTAGAATTACTAAAGCATCCAACAATATTAAAATATAGCGGTACATATATGGAAACAATATCTGAAGGAAGAAAGAGTCCTATTGAGTTAGTAAATCACAATAAATTAGTTCGTTTCTTTGATGGATGCGATGGTTTAAAAACTGGATTTACTCAAGAAGCTAAGTATTGTATAAGTGCAACAGCTGTAAGAGATGGAGTAAGAATGCTTGCTGTAATTATGGGAGCACCTACATATAAGATTAGAAATAGAGATGCTAGTATGCTTATGAATTATGGTTTCTCAAAATATCAAGGTAAAAAGCTATTTAATAAAGATGATGATGTTGAAACTGTATATTTAGGAAAGAGTGAAGATAGATATTATGTAGCAAAAGCTAAAGATGACTTATCTATAGTATTCTTAAAAGGCAGTGAAGGAGAACCACAAAATAAGATTATATTAAATGAGCCAAAAGATAGTTATACTGAAGGTGAAATAGTAGGAAAATGTGAAGTATATCTAGATGGTCAAAAGGTTGGAGAAGTAGAGTTATATTGTGATAGAGATGTTGAAAAAGGCGGATTTATTGATAACTTAAAATATAATATGAAAAATCTATTTAAAAAGGGAGTATAAATAGTATATTTAGTGATTGGATAGACAATATGTTGAGTTAGTCACTAAAATAAAATATAAAAGTTATGTTAAGGGATTAATTCATAAAAAAATGGATTAATCCCTTTTTTTATACTACAATGTAAATGTAGGAAGGTGAACTTTAGTGAAGAGAAAATTAATATATGTAATGGTAATAGTGGGTTTATTAACGGGATGTTCAGCAAATAATGATACTGTAACAAATGGTGAGAATAATAATACTATTATTGAAGAAAATATTGAAGAAGAAACTATGGAATATACTGTGTTTAATGCTTTAGGAAAAAGCTATGAATCAAGTAAAAATATATATGAATTAAATGAAGGGGATAAGATATATGATGACATGAATGGTTATCCTCACGTGCAAGGTGAATATAAGGAAATAGATTTTGCAATAGATTTATTAACGGAATATCTACATAAAAACTCAGAAGCATATAATTATATTGTTAGTGATTGGGATAGTAATAGTGAAGACGTTGTATTGATAGCGGATGAAGAAAAAGAAAGAGTTATGGAAAATGCAAACTTTCTAGGGGAACAATTTGGCCTATCAAATGAAGATCCTGTTTATTTTAAGTTAGATAAGGTTATACTACAAAGTAAAAATGAAAATGATAGTATTGTTGAATTAGAATTAAGAGGCTACTTATCTGCAACTGATGGTAATTATAGACCACTTGGAACATTTACTGTTACGGTTTATACAAAAGATGATAAGTTATATGCTTCAATAGTTTAAAGTAATATATAATTAGTTTTTTATAAAGCGAAATATGAAATTAAAAGGAATTAATATTTTTATTTAAGCTAAATAATGGTAAAATATAAATAGTAATATTTTAAATATAGGAGGATTAAAAATGTCAATTTTAAAAAGATTTAGTGATATAATGTCATCAAATATTAATGCGTTATTAGACAAGGCAGAAGATCCTATTAAAATGATAGATCAATTAATGAGAAACTTAAATGATGATTTAAATAAAGTTAAAGCAGAAACAGCTTCAGTAATGGCGGAAGAGACTAGAGCTAAAAGAGAATTAGATGAATGCCAAAGAGATGTAAATAAAATGTTAGAGTATGCAAAAAGGGCTGTAGATGCAGGAAATGATGATGATGCAAGAGCGTTTTTAACAAAGAAGGTATCATTATCTGAAAAGTTAAGTGCACTTAACACAAAGTATGAAGCTGCACATAATAATTCAGTTAAGATGAAAGAAATGTATAATAAATTAACAAGTCAAATTGAAGAGCTTAATGAAAGAAGAAGCACAATTAAAGCTAAAGTTGCAACTGCAAAGATGCAAGAAAGAATTAATAAAATGGGCTCATCTATAAATAATTCAAAATCAAGTTTAGATTCATTTAGCAGAATGGAAGAAAAGGCAAATAGAATGTTAGATGAAGCAAATGCTATGGCAGAATTAAATTCAAAGCCAAGTGATGGAATAGATGATTTAATGAGTAAATATGATAAAACTTCTAATAGTGATGTAGAAGATGAACTAGCAGCTTTAAAGGGAAATAATAATGCTTCTGCAATTGACGATGAGTTAGCAAAACTTAAAGAAGAAAAATAATATATAGAATATTTTAATGGCATGGATAATATAGGAGGCAAATAGTATGGGGTTGTTTAGTAATCAACTGTTAGACGTAATAGAATGGAATGAAACGAGAAATGATGTTTTGTTCTGGAAATGGAAAAATAGCGAAATTAAAAAGAATAGTAGATTAATAATAAGACCAGGTCAAGATGCTATATTTATGCATAATGGCAAAGTTGAAGGTGTATTTACTGAAGAAGGTAATTATGAAATAGAAACAGAAATAATACCTTTATTGTCAACTTTAAAAGGGTTTAAATTTGGATTTAAGTCTGGACTTAAAGCAGAAGTACTATTTATAAATACAAAAGAATTTCAAGTTAAATGGGGTACTAAGAGCCCAGTAAATATTCCAGCACCAGGAATGCCAGGTGGAATGCCTATAAGAGCTTTTGGATCATTTAATGTTAAGATAGATGATCATATGACATTAATAGATAAGATTGCAGGTATTAAAAGTCAATTTACTGTTGATGATGTAAAAATGAGAGCTTTAGCTGTTGTAGATCAGCTTTTAATGAAATGGATAGTTAGAGAAGGAAAGGATATGTTTAATTTACAAGCAAATTCCTTTGATATAGCAAATGGTATAAAGACTGATTTAGATATGGAAATGATTAAAATAGGTCTTACTATAACATCATTTAATATAGAAAACTTCAGTTATCCTGAGTCAGTTCAAAAAATGATAGATAAAAATGCAGCTTATGGAATGGTAGGTAATATAGGTCATTACCAAAATGTTTCTATGGTAGAGGCTATGGAGAAAAATCCTAATAACTCAATGGCTAATATGGCTCAAGCAGGAATGGGTATGCAAATGGGAATGAATATGATGAATGAAATGAAGAAAAACATGGAAAATAGTTCATCATCTAATTCATCACATAATGCTGGCGGAAATAATTCTAGTACAACTTGTAAGAGTTGTGGAGAACCTTTAAGTGCAAATGCTAAATTCTGCCCTAATTGTGGAACGAAAAATGTTCAAGAAGAAGTTACTAAAACAAAGAAGAAGTTTTGTAGCGAGTGTGGGGCACAAGTAGCAGAAGGTGCTAAGTTCTGTGGAGAGTGTGGCTGTAAAGTAAATTAAAAAGAATTATAATTTTGAAATAGGAAATACCTAAACTTAAGAAAAACATTTAAGGAGTACATTATGATTATCGATAAAGAGTTTTATAACAGAAGTGCAATAGATGTTGCTAATGATTTACTTGGAAAGGTATTAGTTAGAGAAGTTGATGGTAGAATCTTAAAAGGAAAAATAGTTGAAACAGAAAGCTATATAGGAGCTATAGATAAAGCTTGTCATGCTTATAATGGTAGAAGAACAAAAAGAACTGAAATATTATATAGTGATTGCGGAGTAGCTTATGTTTACTTTATATATGGCTTATACCACTGTTTTAATGTTGTTACTAATGAAAAAGATGTGGCAGAAGCAGTTTTAATAAGAGCAATTGAACCTTTAAATGAATTTGATTATATTTCACAAGTTAGATATAAAAAACAATTTAAAGAATTAAGTAAAACTCAAATTAAAAACTTAACTAATGGTCCATCTAAATTATGTTTAGCTTATTTAATAGATAAAGATTTAAATGGGGATAAACTATATGAACAAGGGAAAATCTATCTTGAAGAATCTGAGGAAAATGATTTTGAAATAGTTAAAACAAAAAGAATTGGAATAGACTATGCAGAAGAGGCTAAAGATTTTTTATGGAGATTTTATATAAAAGATAATGATTTTGTATCAAAAAAATAACAAATGTAATTTCTGAATCTTCAAGGTGCAGAAAAGTAAAAGGGAGAGATAAAGATGAGAGTAGCATTAATTGCACATGATAAGAAAAAAGAGGAAATGGTTAATTTCGCAAAAATAAATGAGGAAAGATTATCTCATTTAGAACTTTATGCAACAGGAACAACTGGTTTAAGAATTATGGAAAATACAAATTTAGAAGTGCATAGATTAAAGAGTGGACCTCTTGGTGGAGATCAACAAATCGGAGCTTTAGTTTCTGAACAAAAGCTTGATTTAGTAATATTCTTAAGAGATCCTTTAACATCACAACCACATGAACCAGATATAAATGCATTACTAAGACTTTGTGATGTTTATGAAATACCTCTTGCGACAAATGTTTCAACAGCCCAATTAGTATTAGATGCATTGCATAAATAAAAATTTAATAAAGAAATTACTAAATCGTATAGGTATAGTTTTTGATGTATAAAAAATAGAGTTGCATAATGGCAACTCTATTTTTTTATTTGTGTATAACGTTCATATAAAATGATACATCTACAATATTATTATATACAAAAAATAAAAAAATATATGATAAACATTATTGAAAGTAAAATAAGCATAAAAGTAAGAAAGTTTTCATAGAATTTTTTGAGAACAATAATATAGGGAAAGTTTAGAATGAGTGTTAAAGTAGAATTATTTTCAGGGTTTCTTGGAGCGGGAAAAACACAATTAATAAAGAAGCTAATAGAAGAAGGCTATTATAATGAAAATATAGCTATTATTGAAAATGAATTTGGTGAAGTAAGTATTGATGGAACAATATTAAAAAGAACAAATACATTAGTAAAAGAAATTAATGCAGGATGTATTTGCTGTCAGGTAACCGGTGATTTTAAGGAATCAATTTTAGATGTTGTTGAAAATTGCAATGTAGACAGGCTGTTAGTAGAACCTACAGGAGTAGCAAAGCTAAGTGACATAAAAAAAGTATTTGAAGAGAAAGAATTGAAAGATGTTGCTTATGTTGAAAAGGCAATAACAGTTGTTGATGCAGAAAAATTTAATTTATATTTATCTAATTTTAAAAGCTTCTTTGATAACCAAATAAGAAATGCTGATATTGTGATATTAAGTAGAACTCAAAATATAAGTAGTGAAGAGGTTAAGAAATTACATGATGAAATAGGAAAAATAAATAAAAATGCAATCATCGTTAGTAAGGAATGGAAAAATACTAAAGCTGAAGACTTAATACCAAAGAATTTTATTATAAGGAATAAAGGTACAAAAAGTGGAAAAACATCATTAAAGAAAAGCAGTTTTTCTAAAGGAATACTTAAAAAAGAAAATAATGAAGAAGACCAATTTGAAAGCTTTGCACTTAAGGTTAATAGAAAAGTTTCTAAGGAAGAACTTTTAAGTAAATTTAATTTTATTAAAAATAGCTTTGAATTTGGAGAAATAATTAGAGCAAAAGGAATAGTTGACACTAATAATGGTAAGGAACAGTTTGACTATACTTTATCTGAAATAAATATGGAAAAGATAGCTTATAGAGGAGAATCTGTTATTTCCTTTATTGGGACAAACTTAAATAGAGATAAAATAAAAAATTTCTTTCTTTAGGTGGTGGTATTATGAAGGTTGGCATAGAAGTAGTTACTGGATTTTTAGGGGCTGGAAAGTCAGCCTTTATTAATTCATTAATCAATAAAACTAAGGCAGTTGGTGAAAAAATAATAGTCTTAACATGTGAAAGCGGAAATGTAAAAATTAAAGAGTTAGAAGAAAATGATATTACTGTTAAACATATTGATTTTATAGAGGATAACTCAGAGTTAAACGGAGAAATTTATAAGATTGTTAAGGAATATAAGCCACATAGGATAATAATTGAGTATAACGGTACAGAAACTTTAGAACATTTATACAGATGCATTTTTGATAATGAAACAGGAAAACTCATAAAATTAAATACAATGTATTTTGTATGTGACGGAGATAGCTTAGATTTTTATATTAAGAATATGGGAGAACTTTTACTTCCTTTTATTCAAAGTAGTGATGTTTTAGTAATAAATAATTGTTATAAGTTAAGTGAAGAAAAAATAGAGGAAGATATAGATCTTCTTGGTACATTAAATCATAAAGCACAAATTATAAAGTCAAATAATAATGAGGATTTCGAAAAAGCATTAGATGAAAGTAAGTTGCTTGAAAATAATTTTTTAAGAAACATGAGGGTTAAGATAATTGATTATATGAGAAAGTGAGTTAGCAGGTGAGAAAGTGAGTATAAGTAAATTTGAATCTTGGATGTGGAGTTACCTTGGAATTATTGTTGAAGCACTACCTTTTTTACTAATAGGTGCAGTTTTATCAGCAATAATTCAAATTTATGTTTCTGATGATTTTATAAAAAAAATAATACCTAAAAACAGTATTATAGGATATTTTATAGCTGCAATTGCAGGAATATTTTTTCCAGTTTGTGAATGTGCAATTGTTCCTATTGCAAGAAGCTTAATAAAGAAAGGATTACCTGTAGGTGTTGGAATTACATTTATGTTAGCTGTACCTATAGTTAATCCCGTTGTAATTATGTCTACATATTATGCATTTCCAGATAACATAAGTGTTGTTATCTATAGAACTATTGGAGGAGTAGTAGGTGCATTAATAGTTGGTTTATTGACTGGTATAATGTATGACAAAAAGAAGAAAAATGAAGTTGTTAAAGATGATAATGTTGGACTTTATTGTGATTGTTGTACTTATAGTAATAATTATTATATTTCATTGAAAGGTAAGATAAAGAATTTAATATTAAATGCTTCTAATGAATTTTTAAATATAAGTATTTATTTTATTTTTGGTGCATTCCTTTCAAGTATTTTTGTTGTTTTTATGCAAGATAGCTTAATAAATAATATGACCTCAGGAAAAACCATAGGAATTATAATAATGATGTGTTTGGGCTTTTTACTTTCTTTATGCTCAGAAGCAGATGCATTTGTTGCAAAAGGGTTTATGGACAACTTTGGGGTTGCAGGAGTAATTGCCTTTTTAATATTAGGTCCAATGATGGATCTTAAAAATTTAATTTTAGCCTTTGGATTCTTTAAAAAGAAGTTTGTCCTTAAGCTTTTAGCAATGATTTCTGTTGTAGTATTTCTGATTTGTTTAGTTGTAGTTTAATTAATATATGGGGGAGCTATGAAAAAATTCAATGTTGATGAATTAATATGGTTTATTATTTTAATATTAATGGAAGTTTCGATTGTTTTTTTAATAAGAAGTGGAAATATTACTAACTTTGTAGGAGTAGACATGATAAAATACTTTTACTTAAGTATAGTTATTTTAGGTGTGTTTACAATTGCTCAGTTTGGAAGAATATTTACTATTAAAAGAAGGGTTGAAATAACAAATAAATTTATTCCATTAACTTTCACATTATGTATAGGTTTTATTTTGCTTTTTATATTTCCATTATTAAAAACTAATAATATAAATAGTGATTTGGGCCTTAATAAAAACGATGATGCTATAATTATAAATAGCGAAAATTATGAAATTTTAAATGACATAAATGACAATAAAGAAAAGTTCGAAGGAAAAAAGATGATTTTTTTAGGGTATGTAGATAAAAGTGAAGAAAATCCTGATTGCATTATTATTTCAAGAATAGCAGTGAAATGCTGTCAGGCAGATAAAGAAAAAATACAAATAAGAGTAAAAGGTATTGATAATGATTTTGAAGATGGGCAATGGATAAGTATAAGCGGAGAAATTTGCTTTGATGAAAAGTTCTTTATATTAGCTAATGAATATAAGCTTCAAAATGAACCAACGGATATATATTATCATGAGCACCTTTAGGGTTGTTCTTTTATTAGAAAATTGATATTATATAAGTTATGAGACCCTATAAGATTAATAGGGAAGTTTAATAAAAATATAAAGGCGGGATGAATTAATGGAATTGCCAAAGGTTAAAGTGGCAGATTTTGAAGGACCTTTTGATTTATTACTACATCTTATTAAAAAGAATAAGATGAATATATATAATATCGAGATATATAAAGTTACAAATCAATATTTAGAATATCTTAATACTAGAAAAGTAATGGACCTTGAAATTACATCTGAATTTATAGTAGTAGCAGCTACTTTAATAGAGATAAAATCAAAAAATCTTTTACCAAAAGTAAAGGTTGATGAAGAAGAGGAAAGTGAAGAAGATATTGAAAAAAGATTAATGGAACGACTAATTGAATATAAGAAGATAAAGAACGTTTCAGAATTCTTTAAGAATAAATATATAAATGCTGGTGAAGTTTTTAGTAAAAAGCCTGAAATTATTGAAGAAATAAAACCAGAAAAAATCGATAATGATGATATATTTAAAAATCTTACACTTTTAGATTTATATAATATTTATAATAAAATATTAGAAACCTATAGAGAGAAACAAAATAAGGTTAATGTAGTACAAAAGAAGATATATGTAGATAAGTATAAGGTTGAAGATAAGATGGAAGAACTTTTAGAAAGGTTTAATTCTAGTGAAGTTATTGAATTCAATAACTTAATGAAAGAAAGTACATGTAAGCTTGAAACTGTAGTAACATTTTTAGCATTATTAGAGCTTATAAAGATAAGAACTATTCAAGTTTTCCAAGATGAGAGTTTTTCAAATATACTTATTAAGAGGAGGAGAGATATTGAGTAACATTGATGTTAAGCAATATGAATTTAATGAACTATCAAGAAAGTCAGATATAAAATCAGCCATAGAATCAATGCTATTTGTAAGTGGTGAACCTTTAGCATTAAGGGAATTAAGCAATAATTTAGAACTTAAAGAAAAGAATGTTGAAGAAATCCTGAGTGAAATGGCAAATGAATATGAAGATAAAAGTAGAGGAATAAGATTAATTAGCATAAATGGAGCATATCAATTAGTAACTAAAAGTGAAAATTCAGATTTTGTTCAAAAGCTATTAAAGAAAAATAAAAAACATTCTCTATCACAAGCTTCTATAGAAAGTTTAGCAATAATTGCATATAAACAGCCAATAACACGTATAGATATAGATGAAATAAGAGGTGTTAAATCTGAATCTGCTATTGCAAGATTAATTGAAAGAGGATTAATTAAAGATATAGGTAGATTAGAAGTTCCAGGAAGACCAATACTTTATGGAACAACAGATGAATTTTTAAGACAATTTGGTTTAAAAACAATAAAGGAATTACCATCATTAGATTTATATAGTGATGAAGAAACTCAAAGTTCAATTGATTTATTAAATA
Organism: Clostridium saudiense; assembly: GCF_000577815.1. Classification (GTDB taxonomy): domain Bacteria; phylum Bacillota; class Clostridia; order Clostridiales; family Clostridiaceae; genus Clostridium; species Clostridium saudiense. The sequence goes on from NZ_CBYM010000008.1 coordinate 111,440, forward strand.
AAGCAATTGAAGATATGGAACCAGAAGTTGATGATTTTGAAAATAATGATAATGAAAATAATATAGAAGAGGAAGTAGCAGAAGAGATGAATGAAGCTGCTATTGATGAAGATAAATAATTTTTATTATAT
>NZ_CBYM010000009.1 GCF_000577815.1 Clostridium saudiense
ATAATAAAAAAAGAGTTAGGAAAATCCTAACTCTTTACATCGATAATTTCAACTACTGCTTTTCGATCTTCGTTTAGTGCTGCGGCTTTTACTACGGTTCTAATAGCTTTCGCTACTCTACCTTGTTTACCGATTACCTTACCCATATCTTCAGGAGCAACCCTTAATTCAAGAATTAAGTCTTGCTCTCCTTGAACTTCATTTACACGAACTTCATCAGGATTATCCACTAGGGATTTAGCAATTATTTCAACTAAATCTTTCATAAGAGTCTGCAAATACATTATGTACTATGCAGAGTTCACCTCCCAAAAATTACTTGTTAAGACCTACTGTGTTGAATAATCTCTTAACTACATCTGTAGGTTGTGCACCATTGTTGATCCACTTTGTAGCTTTTTCTTCATCGATTTTGATTTCTGCAGGTTCTGTTATTGGATTGTAGTACCCGATTTCTTCGATGAATCTACCATCTCTTGGGCTTCTTGAATCAGCAACAACAACTCTGTAGAAAGGAGCTTTCTTAGCACCCATTCTTCTTAATCTGATTTTTACTGCCATTAATTTCACCTCCTTCAAAGGGTTATATATATAAACTCTTAAAAAGGTAATTTACCAAATAGACCTTTCTTGGACTTTTTAGTCAATGACTTCATTTGCTTCATTTGCTTTCTCATCATTTCGTGTCCTTTTATGAGTTTGTTAACTTCTTGTAATGATGTACCAGACCCCATAGCTATTCTCTTCTTTCTTGAAGAAGATCCTACTATAAGTTTTGGGTTTCTTCTTTCCTTTGGAGTCATTGAATGTATTATTGCTTTTACTCTAGCTAATTGCTTTTCACCAGCATCAAAGTCAATTTCCTTCATTTCCTTAGGAACCCCTGGTATCATCTCCATGATTTTACTCAATGATCCTAATTTTTTCATCTGCTCCATAGCAGTTAAATAGTCATCATAAGTAAAGTCATTTTCCATCATTTTTTGACCTAACTCTTTAGCTTCTTTTTCATCAATAGCTTCTTGAGCCTTTTCGATTAATGAAAGTACATCACCCATACCTAATATTCTATTAGCCATTCTATCTGGATGGAATACTTCAAAATCGTTCATCTTTTCCCCAACACCAATAAATTTAATTGGTTTTTGAGTCATATGTCTAATTGATAAAGCAGCTCCACCTCTTGTATCTCCATCAAGCTTTGTTAATATAACTCCTGAGATATCAAGTGCTTCGTTAAAGGTTTCTGCAACATTCACAGCATCTTGCCCTGTCATTGAGTCAACAACAAGTAAGATTTCTGAAGGATTAACTTCAGCCTTTACATCTTTAAGTTCAGTCATCAGCTCTTCATCTATATGAAGTCTACCAGCTGTATCTATAATTACAACATTATTTCCGTTTTCCCTACCGTATTTTATACCTTCTTTGGCAATTTGTACAGGGCTAATTTTATCACCCATTTGGAAAACTGGAATGTCAATTTGCTTTCCTACTACCTCTAATTGTTTAATAGCTGCTGGTCTATATATATCACATGCAACTAAAAGAGGTTTCTTGTTCTTGTCTTTTCTTAATTGTAGTGCAAGTTTACCAGCCATTGTGGTTTTACCCGCTCCTTGTAGCCCAACTAACATAATAACAGTTGGTCCTACACTTGAGAAGTTAATTTTACTTTCACTACCACCCATAAGATCTGTAAGTTCATCATTAACAATCTTGATGACTTGCTGAGCAGGTGTTAAGCTTTCTAAAACTTCACTACCTACACATTTTTCACTAACATTTTTAACAAAAGTTTTTACAACTTTAAAGTTAACATCAGCTTCTAATAATGCAAGTTTTACTTCTCTCATGGCTTCTTTTATATCTTTTTCACTTAATTTACCTTTGCCTCTAAGTTTCTTAAACGTTTCTTGTAACTTATCAGCTAAACCTTCAAAAGCCATGGTAACCCTCCTATGCCTATAAATTTTCTAGTGCTTCTTTATAACTCGTATAATCTTCATTTGATAAAGAATATTTCTCATTAATTTTTTCTAATAAATTAATAATTTTCTTTTCTTTTTCAAAAGACTTTTGTAGTAAATTTAATTTACTTTCATAGGCTAGAAATTGTTTATAGCATCTTTTTATAAGGTCATGAATCGCTTGGCGACTCGTGTTGTTTAATTCAGCAATCTCAGCTAATGATAAATCCTCATTGTAATATAGCTCCATGATACCTTTTTGCTTTTCCGTAAGTAATGGACCATAAAAATCCATTAATAAGGAAATCTCAACTCTATCTTCCATGCATATCACCTTACCCACATATGAGATTCTAACAGAATAATAATTAGGTGTCAAGTATTTTTACTTAACACTTAATTATTTTTTTTAAATCTCAATATAAAGTGCTAAACTACTGCTATTCCTATGATTTTATACCTATTGGTATCTATAGTTATTTTAATTAGTAAAATAATTTTTAGCAACAAATTTTTTTAGTTAATAGTTTTGAGTTTATAGTTAATAGTTAGGATTAAAACTTCTTTAAGAAGTTTTATATATTTTATAAATTTAGCACCAGCTAAATTTAACCCTTAACTCTTAACTTTTAACTAAAATAGTGCTTCTACAAAGCTTTCTGGATCGAAAACTTGTAAATCATCAATACCCTCTCCTACACCTATATACTTAACAGGTATGTTTAAAGTATTTTTAATTGAAATTACAACTCCACCTTTAGCTGTTCCATCAAGTTTAGTTAATATTATTCCATCTATCGGACAAACATCCATAAATTGCTTAGCTTGAATTACAGCATTTTGACCTGTTGTTCCATCTAAAACTAATAAAGTTTGCTTATGAGCGCCAGATAACTCTCTATCTATTACTCTATTAATTTTACCTAACTCATCCATTAAGTTCTTCTTGTTGTGTAATCTACCTGCTGTATCACAAATTAGCAAATCAACACCTCTTGATTTAGAAGCATTAATAGCATCAAATACTACAGCTGCAGGATCTGATCCTTCTTCATGCTTAACTATATCAACTTTTGCTCTTTCACTCCAAACAACTAATTGATCAATAGCTCCAGCTCTAAAAGTATCTGCTGCTGCAAGTAAAACTTTTTTCCCTTCAGCTTTATTCATTGCCGCAAGTTTACCTATACTAGTAGTTTTACCAACACCATTTACACCTATTACCAAAATTACTTCTTTTCCAGTAATACTTTCTTCACTTTCTTCATTATTATCCTTCATCATATCAGCTATTACACTCTTTAATGCAGGTCTAACTAATTCAACATCATTAATTTTTTCTTTTCTTATTTTATCTTTTAATCTATCGATAATTTCCATAGTAGTATCCATACCTATATCAGCCATTATAAGTATTTCTTCTAATTCCTCATATAAATCATCATCAATAGTTACAGCTAAATTTAAAGCTTCATTTATTTTATCTGTTAACGCATTTCTTGTTTTAGTTAATCCATTTTTAAGATTGTTAAATAATTTTCCAAACATAATCTTAACTCCTCCTAATTATTAGATAAGTCTACTGATACTACTTTTGATATTCCCTTTTCTTCCATAGTTATACCATACATTACATCACTAGCTTCCATTGTTCCTTTTCTATGTGTTATTACTATAAATTGAATATTTTCAGAAAATGCTTTTAAGAATTCTGCATATCTATAAACATTTGCATCGTCTAAAGCAGCCTCTATTTCATCAAGAATACAGAATGGCGTAGGTTTCATTTTCAATATTGCAAATAATAATGCAATTGCAGAAAGAACCTTTTCTCCCCCTGACATTAAATTAATGTTTTGAAGCTTCTTCCCTGGTGGTTCAACATTAATAATTATATTAGAATTTAATATATCATCTCCACCTAAAATAAGCTCTGCACTACCACCTTTAAATAATTCTCTAAAAGTTTCTCCAAAGTTTTCGTTTAAAATCTTAAAGTTTTCTTTGAATAACTCCTGCATTTGGATTGTCATTTCTTCAATAACCCCAATAAGCTCTTCTTTAGCCTTTTGTAAATCTAATTCTTGAGATGACATAAATTCATATTTTTCACAAACTTCATCATATTCAACAATTGCTGATAAATTTACAGTTCCTAAAGAAGCTATCTTTGATTTAAGTATTGAAATTTCTTCTTTTAAATCATTAACACTTTCAACTTCTATAGCAATTTCTTTTGCTTCTGCAAGAGTTAAATTTAATTCTGTATTCAATCTATTATATAATGACTCCTGTTCGCTTTCTATTCTAGCAAATTGTATTGCCCTTTTATTAAGCTCACCTTCATCTATCCTTATAGCTTCAATTATTTCATTAGTAGAACTTTCTTTAACTTTATATTCATCTTTAATTTTGACTTTTAAAATTTCATCTTCCTTAAAAATATTTTCAAGTTCTATTACTCTTACTTCAATTTCCTTTAATACATTTTTCTTATTATTAACATCTTCACCTAAAGCTTTTATATTGTCTTTGTTATTAGCTATACCTACTAATAATTGCTTCATTTTTACTTCTTTTTCTCTTATCTCTAAATTTTTAGATGATAATTGCATTCTTTGACCTTGAAGACTTTCTTCTAATGTAGCACTATTAACCTTTAAATTAACTAATAATTCCTTTTGTCTTTCTCTTTCTTTAGTATTATTAACTAATTCCTCTTCTATAACTTTTAATCTTTCTTTACGTTCTTCTCTTTTTGCATCTAATTTATTTAACTCTTCTTTCTTAATTTCAAGTTTTTCAATTAAATACTTAATATTACGTTTATTTTCTTCTATATCTTTTTTTGCTTTTTCTATACCTTTACTTAGCTTATCTCCATCATTAACAAGCGCTTTTATATCTCCATCTAAAACTGTTAATTCGATGTTTTTACTGTGTATTTCTTCTCTTTTATTTAATATTTCCTCGTCTAACTCTTTAATAGTACGTTTTATTTCATTAAACACATTAACTTCATTATTATAAGTTTCTTTTAACTTTAAAATATTTGAAGCAAGCTCTTCAATTTCTCTTTTTCTACCAAGAAGATTTGCATTCTTCCCCTGAATACTTCCTCCAGTTAGTGCTCCCCCTGGATTAATTACCTCACCAGTTAAAGTTACAATCTTATAATTATGTCTTCCTATTTTAGAAATATTAAGAGCACAATCCATATCTTCAGCAATAATAGTTCTACCTAAGTTGTAGTCAATTACACCTTTATATTTTACATCATACTTTAAAATATCTGATGCAATCCCTAAGTATCCTTTAGCTTTTTGAATTTCTACAGGTACATCTAATCTTTTCCCCTTAATTATATTAAGTGGCAAGAATGTAGCTCTTCCAAGACCTCTTGATTTTAAATAAGATATTAAATTTTTCGCATCATTTTCAGTAACCGTAATAACATTAGAAATTGATCCACCTAATGCAATTTCAATAGCTGTTTCATATTGCTTTTCTACTTCAAAAACTTCTCCAAGAACCTTAATATCTTTTATTCCTTGTACTCGCCCTTTTTCAATATGATCCATTAAATTCTTAACAGTCCTATTATATCCCTCATAATGCTTTTCTAAATTAGATAAAGTTGTATGAGTTGCTTCTGATTCATTTATTTTCTTAGATAACATCTTTAGCTTATTATCTTTATTATTTAAATTAGAATGCGTCTTAGATAATTCTTTTCTTATAGAAACTACTTCCTCTTCAATACTTGAAATATCATCTCTTGTATTTTTAAGCTTTTGCTTAAATTCTTCAATAGTTCCTACATTTATAGCTAAATTACCTTCTAAAGTTACTATAGAACTTTCTAAAGACTCTTCAATTTCATTTTTATCTTTAATATCTTTTTCTAATAATTGAATACTATTATTAATATTCGAATTCTTAGAAATAATTTCATACTCATTATTTTTAAGAGTTGATAACTCTCTTTGTGTTTTATCTATTTTTATAGTAATTTCATTAATTAAAGATTCTATCTCTCTTATTTCAGTAGTTTTATCTTTATTTTCCTGAGCCTTAGCATTTAAACTTTCTTCTAACTCTCTTTTTTCAATATATAATCTATCTAAAGAATCTTTAAGTCCTTTTATTTCATTTTCTTCTTTTTCAATTAATGAAGTAAAATTATTAATTCTTTCATTAAAAAGTTCAATATCTCTATTATGATTAGAATGTTCTTCTTTTTTATTATAATATTCTTCTTTTTCTAACTTATTTTTTCTCTCTAAGCCTTCGACTTTTTCTTGTAGTTTATCAAGTTCTTCTTTAAATCTTCTAAGTTCTTCCCTCTTTTTATCTACAACTTCTTGTCTCTTTTCTATTTCAGAACTTAATCCTTCAATATCTATAGATACTTTATCAATATAGTTTACTAAAACAGAAACCTCTTTAACGTTTAACTGCTCAGCCAACTCTTTATATTTTAGAGCCTTCTCTTTTTCAACTCTTAATGGCTCTAGTCTTTCTTCATATGTAGCAATAATATCTCTAATTCTAACAAGATTATTATCTGTATTATCAAGCCTTTTTTCTGCTTCTTCTTTTCTAGACTTATATTTTACAATTCCTGCTGCCTCTTCAAGAAGAGCTCTTCTCTCTTCTGGTTTACCACTTAATATAGCATCTATTTTACCTTGTCCAATTATAGAATATCCCTCTTTACCTATTCCTGTGTCCATAAATAATTCAGTAATATCCTTTAATCTACATTTTTGATTATTAATTAAATATTCTGTTTCACCTGATCTAAATATTCTTCTTGTAACAGTTACCTCATTATATTCAGTTGCTAATTCACCATCTGAATTATCTAATGTAAGAGATACTTGTGCAAGTCCTAGAGGTTTTCTAAATTGAGTCCCAGAGAAAATTACATCTTCCATCTTCCCCCCTCTAAGACTCTTAACACTTTGCTCTCCTAAAACCCATCTTACAGAGTCAGATACGTTACTCTTACCGCTACCATTAGGTCCAACTACTGCTGTTACACCTTTTTTAAACCTTAGCTCTGTTTTATCTGCAAAAGATTTAAATCCACGTATCTCAAGCGACCTTAAAAACATAAATACACTCCTTATCTAATTTAGAAAATTGCTGGTACTAACCCAAGTATAAATGCAATTAGCATAAACACTGTAATAACATAAAGCATTTTTTGTCTTGTCTTTGCCTTCATAAATAACACACTCCATTCTTCCTTTAGTTTATATTAAAGCTAAAGAAATATCAATAAAGCAATGACAAGATTCAAAAGGTGTAAATAAAGATTGCTTAATTCCTTATTTTGTACCCCTTGCCCTTGTCATATAAGTCAAATTTATCTCATGGCTAGCTATCTGTAACACTCTCACTTCTTTAGTATAGAGATAACAACTGGCACAGCCCTAAATATGAAATTTTAATCTTAATGAGAAATTAAAACTCTATCTTAAGCTTAAAATTCAGTTTATATTTTAAATTCTTCTACTTTTTCAATAACAGTTAATTTTAGCCTACCCTTTTTTATTTTATTATTTGTATGTACATATGTCTTGCTATTTCTGCTATTTAAAAATTTATTAAAATAATACTTTCTATTAGTATATAATTTACTAATATCTTTTTCATTTATTTCTATAATTATATCTTTTTCTTGTGGCGCTTTTTCCTTTAGACTTTCACAAATTAAATACCCTTCAACAAGTTCCCTAAATGCAGGGTGGAAAGGACCATCAACTATATCTTTTCCTGTAGTAATAGTATCTGTTGGCTGAAGGCCAATTCTTATTACTTTTACTTTAGCTTCATTATATAATTTTAACATTTCTGCTGAAATATATACAGCTTCATCTAATGAATAAGGCTTATAATCTCCTCTATTATACATATCTTCCATTGGAGTATCCTTAATGACTAATGATGGATATATTCTACAAATATCTGGCTTCATTGCTATAGATTTTTTAGCACTTTCAATATCTATTTCAAAATTATCACCTGGTAATCCTGGCATTATTTGATGCCCTAAAGTGAACCCAGCTTCCTTTATTAATTTTGATGCTTTTTCAACATGCTCTACAGAATGACCTCTTCCTGATTTTCTTAATACTTCATCATTTAAGGATTGCACTCCTAACTCAATTATATCTACACAGTATTCCTTTAAATAACTTAAAATATATGGAGATATGGCATCTGGTCTTGTAGATAACCTTATTTTGTTAATTAACCCTTTTTGTTTATATTCCCTAGCTACTTCTAGCAATTCTTTTTGTTTAGCCACACTAATAGCTGTAAATGTTCCACCAAAGAATGATACTTCTACTGTAGCACCTTTGTTAATTGTGCTTAAATACTCTTCAATTGTATTTCTTACATCTTCAGCAAATACTTCTTCATATTTCCCTGCAATTCTATCTTGATTACAAAAAACACATTGATGAGGACATCCTTGATGTGAAATAAAAATAGGAATTATATAATAATTCTTACTCATTTTTTTCCTCCAAAATTTCTAATGCTGCCTTTGCTGCATTTTGTTCAGATTCTTTTTTACTATATCCTTCTCCACATGTTAATTCTTTATTATCAATAATTAGTTTTGTGTAGAATTTTCTTCTATGTGGTGGTCCTTCAAACTTAATAAGCTCATAAACTATCGATATTTCACCATTTTTTTGAAGATATTCTTGCAATCTAGTCTTATAATCTAAAATAATATCATTATTTATCGCTTTTTTAATTATTTCTTCAAATCTACCTATAATATAATCCTTAGTAAATTCTAATCCCTTATCTAAGTATATAGCTGCAATTAAAGCTTCAACTGCATCGGCAATTAATGAAACTCTTTCACGCCCTCCTGTTAACTCTTCACCTTTACTCATTCTTAAAAGATATCCTAAATTAAGAGATTTACCTATTTCATATAATGAATTTTCACAAACAATCAAACTACGAATTTTTGTTAATTCACCTTCGCTTTTATCTTTATAATTTAAAAATAAGTATTCAGTTATGCATACTTGAAGAATAGCATCTCCTAAAAATTCAAATCTTTCATTATACTCTTCATCTCTATGCTGATTTGCATAAGATGAATGTGTTAAAGCCGTAAGCAATAATTTAGGTTCATTAAATTTAATCCCTATTATTTCTTCCGCTTCTTTCTGATAGAAATTATTCATTTTTTACACTCCTTCAAGTTTATTCTTCAACTTGCTTACAAAAACAAATTCAAGAATAAACTATTTGATAAATTTTACTTAAAGTAATTTATAACATAAAATCCCGCAAATTCTGCGGGATCTTATTTATTCCTCAACATGTGACTTTACATATTTAACTACATCGCCAACAGTTACAAAACCTTCAGCATCTTCGTCTGGTATTTCCATATCTAACTCATCTTCTAAAGCCATTATTAACTCAACGATATCTAAAGAATCTGCATTTAAGTCTTCTAAAAATGATGAATCCATAGTAATTTCATCTTCACTAATGCTTAACTTATCAGCAATGATTTCTCTAACTTTCTCAAACATTCTTTCACCTCCTAAACACACCCATTTAGATAATATTATATATTTTTAATACAGTCAATATGCATTACTTATATTTATTATGAAAATAAATTTAAAGATTATAAATTTCTAAATACATAATATTAAATAAACTTTTTATGCTTTTAATTCTAATTCAACTTTAATTTTATCTAACACTTTATTATCATAAAATTGTTTACTTTGTCTTATAGCATTTTTAAAGGCCTTCCCATCTGAACTTCCATGTGCTTTAATGCATATACCATCAACACCTAAGAAAGGAGCCCCTCCATATTCCTTATAATCAAATCTTTTCTTTATATCTTTAAAAACAGGTTTCAATAAAAGTGCACCAATTTTTGCAGTTATCCCTGAAGATAACATACCGTCCTTAACAATATTTAATACTGTTGATGCCGTACCCTCATACATCTTTAATATAGTATTCCCTGCAAAGCCATCACAAACAAGTACATTTGTATCCCCTAAAGTAACATCTCTAGGCTCAACATTACCAATAAAATTAAGAGTTTCTTCATTCTTTAATAATTGGTATGTATTCTTTGTTAAATCATTTCCTTTTTCTTCTTCTGCTCCAATATTAACTAATCCAATGCTAGGATTCTCACCATTTAGCACACCTTTATAATATTCTTTTCCCATATGTGCAAATTGAACTAAATATTCCGGTTTACAATCTACATTTGCTCCAGCATCAACAATCATAAATGGTGCATTCTTTCCTGGCATAATAGGTGCTAAGGCTGGTCTTTTAACCCCCTTAATTCTTCCAACTATAAAATTACAGCCAGCTAAAAAAGCTCCAGTGCTTCCTGCAGATAATACTGCATCACACTTTTTCTCTTTAACAAGACTTAAAGCTTTACAAAGACTTGAATCTTTTTTCTTTCGTATAGCCATAACTGGATGCTCATTAGTACTTATAACTTCTTTAGCATCAACTATGTTAATTTTGTCACCATTGTAACCTTCCTTTGCTAACTGCTCCTTAATAACCTCTTCTGGGCCTGTAATATAAAATTCCAAATCGTTATATTCATTTAAAGCTTGAATAACACCATTAATAACTGCTTGTGGTGCATTATCTCCACCCATACCGTCTATAGCAATTCTCATTTCTTTCACCCCTTATTTCTTTATATACAAAGAAAAGAAAGTCAAATGACTTTCTTTTATTCTTCAGTTGAAGCAACTACTTCTTTACCTTTGTAGAATCCACAGTTCTTACAAACTCTGTGAGCCATCTTCATTTCGTGGCATTGTGGACATTCAACTATTCCTGGTAAGCTTAACTTAAAAGTTTGAGCTCTTCTAGAATCTCTCTTTGCTCTATATGTCTTTCTAGCTGGATTTCCCATTATTACACCTCCTTATTCCCCAAACAACTCTCTAAGCTTTGCAAGCCTAACATCTACATCATAATCTAAACAACTACAATTTTCAACATTTTTATTCGCACCGCATACAGAACATAGTCCTTTACAGTCCTCTTTGCAAAGTCTTTTGATAGGTAAGGTTGAAATAATACAATTTTCAATAATTTCGGTAATATCAATTGTATCACCATCTACAAACATTATTCCATCATCTTCAAGATCTGGATCGTTTGTAAACCTTTCTTCTATATCAATATCTATTGGATAGATAAAGGTATCTAAGCATCTCGAACAATTTAACTTTAGTTTTGTTTTTATCGAAGCCTCTATTAATATAACATCTTTTTCAGATATTGCAACCCCTTTAACATCAACTTTTTCAATTGCTCTAATTTCTTCTCCTTCGAATTCAAAAGGTTCTAACTCGAATGATAAAGATATTTCTTTTTTCCTATTTTTTTTAGACAATAAATCTGAAAAATTAATAATCATATCTTATGCTCTGGAAGATTTCCTCATACCTTTAAAGGTATATTATACTTTATGTATAGCTCGAGCCAAGCGATTTTTCACTCCTCGCCAAAATTTACTGAATTCAAACACAATTTATTATATAAAGCTAAGACATAAAAGTCAAGCTTATTTACATAATTACTTTTGTATTAATTCTAAAGTGTCTCTTGCAATCATTAATTCTTCGTTTGTAGGTATAACAAATGCTTTAACTTTGCATCCTGGTTTTGATATTTCTCTTACCTTACCTCTAACATTGTTAGCTTCTCTATCTACTTCTACTCCTAAGAATTCTAATCCCTTTAAGCACTCTTCTCTAGTTTCTGGACCATTTTCTCCAACACCAGCAGTAAATACTATAGCATCAACTCCGCCCATAATTGCAGCATAAGATCCTATTGTAGCTCTTACTTTATATTCAAATACTTTAAGTGCTAATATAGCTCTTGGATCTTTATCTTTGAATGCTCCATCTTCAATATCTCTGAAATCTGAGCTTATTCCTGAAATTCCAAGAACACCTGATTTTTTGTTCATTAAATCATTTACTTCATCAGCTGATAAACCTTCTTCTTTCATTAAGAAAGTAACTATTGCTGGATCAATGTTACCACATCTAGTTCCCATAGCAACTCCTTCAAGTGGTGTGAATCCCATTGAAGTATCTACAGAAACACCATTTTTAACAGCACATACACTTGCACCGTTTCCTAAATGACAAGTGATTATTTTTAAATCTTTAATATCTCTTCCCATAACTTCTGCTACTTTTTGAGAAACATATTTATGAGAAGTACCGTGGAATCCATATTTTCTTATTCCATGTTTTTGATATAATTCATATGGTAAAGCATAAATGTATGCTTCTTCTGGCATAGTTCCATGGAAAGCAGTATCAAATACAGCTACCATTGGTGTATTTGGCATTAATTCTTCACAAGCATTAATTCCTATCATATTAGCTGGGTTGTGAAGTGGTGCTAATTTAAAGCATTCTTCTATGTATGCCTTAACTTCATCGTTTATTACAACTGATTGATTGTATTTTTCACCACCGTGAACAACTCTATGTCCTACTGCTGAGATTTCATCCATAGATGAAATAACTCCATTTTTCTCATCAACTAAAGCTTCTAAAACTAGCTTTATTGCATCCTTATGATCTGCCATTGGTTGTTTTATAATGTATTTATCTCTACCTTCAACCTTTTGAGTTAAAACAGAGCCTTCAATTCCTATTCTCTCAACTAATCCTTGAGCTAATGATTCTTCTGTCGACATATCGATTAATTGATATTTAAGTGAAGAACTTCCACAGTTTATAACTAATACTTTCATTTTTGAACACCTCTTAAAACTATTTAATTTTTGTCTATTTTGTATTTTGAGCTTGTGCTTGAACTGCTGTTAAAACAACAACATTAACGATATCTTCTGAGTTACATCCTCTAGATAAGTCATTAATTGGCTTTGCAAATCCTTGACACATTGGTCCTATAGCTTCAGCTCCTGCAAATCTTTGAACAAGCTTATATCCAATATTTCCTGATTGTAAATCTGGGAATATTAATACATTTGCCTTACCTGCAACTTTACTATTTGGAGCCTTTTGAGCTGCAACACTTTCAACTATAGCTGCATCTAATTGAAGCTCACCATCAATTAATAAATCAGGTCTTAACTCTTTTGCAAGTTCTGTTGCCTTTCTAACCTTGTCAACCATTTCATGGTCTGCACTTCCCATAGTTGAGAATGATAACATAGCAACTCTTGGTTCAACCTTACAAAGGTTACGTGCTGTATCAGCTGTTGCAATTGCAATTGCAGCTAATTGTTCATAATTAGGATTTGGATTAACAGCACAGTCAGAGAATAATAACATTCCATTTTCTCCATACTTAGATCCTGGTACCATCATAATAAAGAAACTTGATACTACTGAAACCCCTGGTGCAGTTTTTATAATTTGTAAACCTGGTCTTAATAAATCACCTGTTGTATGAACAGCACCTGAAACCATTCCATCAGCATCATCTAACTTTACCATCATTGTTCCAAAGTATAATGGATCTCTAACGATTTTATCTGCTTTTTCTATAGTCATACCTTTATTTTTTCTTGACTCATAAAATGCATTTATATAATCTTGTAGTCTATCTGATTTTTCAGGATTTATAATTTCAACTCCTGTTAAATCAACTCCAAGCTCTTTAGCCTTTTGTAATATTTTTTCTTCGTTACCGATTAAGATTGGAAATGCTAAACCTAATTTGTGGATTTTTTCTGTTGCAACAATTGTTCTTTCCTCATCACCTTCAGGTAAAACAATTCTTTGCTTATTTTCTTTAGCAGCGTTCCATAATTTATCCATAAGTTCCATATCTAATTTCCCCTTTCGAATTTATACGGTCTCATCAACAATACTAATATACTCCCATGTATGCATATATTTCAATACCTAAATTGCGCAAAAAATTAATTCTTTATATTATAAATTTTCTGAATTTTATACACGTTTAAATCTTATATAATATTTATATTATATAAAACCTTTCACTTTTCCTCCTCTATGCTATAATATTTTTATATTTCCCAAAAAGGAGTTAAAATATGAATATAACAGGAATAATTACTGAATATAATCCATTTCATAATGGTCATAAATTCCATTTAGAAGAAGCAAAGAAACAAACAAACTGTGATGGTGTAATATGCATTATGAGTGGAAACTTTGTACAAAGAGGCGGCCCTGCCATAGTAGACAAGTGGCAAAGAACTGAAATGGCTTTAAATAATGGAGTTGATTTAATAATAGAACTTCCAACTTTTTATGCTGTCTCTTCTGCAGAATTTTTTGCAAAAGGTGCTGTTTCAATATTAAACTCTTTAGGAGTAGTTGATAATATTTTCTTTGGCTCCGAGTGCGGGGACAGCAAAAAACTATTAGAAATTGCTAAGGTCCTTGTAAGCGAAGATTCTGATTTTCAAAATTTATTGAAAAGAAATTTATCATTAGGTCTTACTTTTGCAAAATCTCGAGAAAAAAGCTTAATAGAATATTTAAATGATGAAGATATAAATAATATCGTCACTTCATCAAATAACATTTTAGGTATTGAATATATAAAAGCTATTTTAAAACTAGGAAGTTCCATTAATCCTGTAACCTTAAGGCGTGAAGGTTCAAATTATAACGATAAAGAGATATCTACTTCTTTCTCTTCTGCAACTTCAATTAGAGAAGTTTTAAAATCTTCATCCCCTATTGAAAATATTAAAAATTTGATTCCATTAGAGTCTTATGAAATTTTTAGTAAATTGCAAGAAGAGAATTATGATTTTATCTTCGATGAAGAAATGTTCAAGTATATTAAGTACAAAATCCAAACTAACTGTATAAATTTTAACAATCTTTATGAAATAACAGAAGGTTTAGAAAATAAAATAATTAAAGAAATATCTTCATCTAATTCATACGATGAATTTATATTAAAAATAAAAAGCAAAAGATATACATATAGTAAGATTTCAAGATTACTTACACACATATATCTAGGACTTGATAATGATTGTTTTAAAAATATAGAAGATACTAACAACTTATATGCTAGAGTTTTAGGCTTCAATAAAAAAGGAAGAGAAATTCTTTCATTAATTAAAAGTAATTCTTCTATTCCTTTAATAACTAAAGTACCAAGATTTTCAGATAATCCATTATTAAAATTTGATTTACAAGCAACAGCTGCTTATTCAATATTAAATAATAAAGTTAATCCTTATAATGATTATCTTAAAAGTCCTATAATAAAATATTAATATTACAATATATACAGCATATAAATACTATAGATGGGAGGGATGACCATGTATAGTATTATTTTTTTACTAATAATCATATTTTTACTACTGTTACTTTTATTCAAATTATTAAAAGTTAACAAAAATTATTTTATGTGTATCTTAATTACAGTATTTATTTTTTTATTTGTTTCTAATCTTCAAAGTTGTATTGACGCTGCCTTAGTAGGGGTAAATCTAGTAGTTAAGACTATAGTTCCAACAATTTTTCCTTTTTCAGTTATATGTAATTTACTAATTTCCTATGACGGTGTCAGTCTATATTCTAAAATTCTAGGACCTTTGTTTTGCAAACCATTAAAACTTTCAAAATCATCATCTTTTCCAATAGTAGCAAGTATATTAAGTGGTTACCCCCTTGGTTGCAAATATTGTTGCGATCTTTACTCTTTAGGTTACATAGACAGAAAAGAATTTGAAAGATTATTAAATATTGCAAGTAATGCAAGCCCTATGTTTTTAATAGGATCTATCGGAGCCACAATGCTCGGAGATATAAAATTAGGATTTATTTTACTTATAGGTAATTATTTAGCTCCAATGATTGTAGGTATTTTAACAATTAAACAAAGTAAAAATCTATCAAATATGAAGGAAGTTCCAGCAAATACATCCAATATTAATTTTGGAACTGCATTAAAATCTGCACTTGATAATGGTGTAAATACAACTTTACAAGTTGGCTCTTTTGTAGTTTTATTTTCTATAATTATAAGCATAATAAAAAATAATGCTTATATAAGCATTATTTTTAGTAATATAGAAAATTTTTTAAATCTTCCTCAGTATTCACTTTATGGTATATTTTTAGGTAGTGTAGAATTTACAAATGGTTGTAAACTTATAACTACATTACCTTTAACAATCCCCTTTAAGTTATCTATAATTAGCTTTATTTGTTCTTTTTCCGGATTATCAGTAATAGCTCAAATAAGCTCATTTGTATCAAAATACAATGTATCTTTAGCAAAATATAGCTTTTATAAATTGATTCAAGGAATAATTAGCTTCTTTATTACATTTGTAATAAGCAGTGTATTTACACTTAAATACACTGCTTATACATCAACATTTATTCCTGATAACTACAATATTACAATAATAATTTACTTATTTATATTACTATCACTGATATGTACTTTAATTATTGCAATATCAAAGAAATTACATCGTTCTTAATTCTGCTATATTTTCTTTAATTATAGTGCCTGTTTGTGTTAAGTTATCATCTATATCCTTTGCCACTTTTTCAAATGAATCTTGCATAGATTTTATTAATGCAACTTTTTGCTTTTCAATTTCTGCATCTAATTGTGTTAATATTTCATTTGAATATTCTCTAGATCCTATTCTAATAGCTTTAGCATCTCTTTGTGCTAAAGCTATTATTTCATTAGCTCTTAACTTTGCTTCTCTTACAATATCATGACTTTCAACATTTTGCTTCATGATTTCAATTGTTTCTTTTTTTACACTATCATATTCTTTTTGCGCATCAGCAAGAATTCTATCCTTCTCACTAACAATCCATTGCGCCTTTTTAAATTGATCTGGAAGACAATTCATGATTTGTTCAATTACTTCATTAAATTCCTTTTTATCAATTATTGTTTTACCTGTAATAGGCATTTTCGCGGAATTTTCCACCATATCTTGTAGGTATTCTAACAATTCATATACACTCGAATCCATATTCTCCAAAAATATTCCCCCTAACTTCTATCCCTTAATTTTCTTAACAACATCTTCAACTATTTCATCTGGAACTAATCCATTAATTTTGCCACCAAACTTTGCAACCTGCTTTACTGATGATGAACTTAAAAATGAATTCGCAGCAGCTGTAGTCATAAACAATGTTTCAATCTCACAATCTAACTGGTTATTCATAAGCGCCATTTGAAATTCATATTCAAAATCTGTTACAGCCCTTAATCCTTTAAGTATAACCTTTGCATCATATTTTCTTGCTAAGTCTACTAAAAGCCCATTAAAACTAACAACCTCTACATTAGGTAAATGTGATGTTACTCTTTTTATTAATTCTACCCTCTCTTCAATAGAAAACAATCCTACCTTGTCGATATTAACCAATACACCAACTATAAGTTTATCAAAAACTTTAGACCCTCTTGTAATAATATCTAAATGCCCATTAGTAATAGGATCAAAACTTCCCGGATAAATTGCTACTCTCATATTCTTCTCCCTAAGTTAATTAATTTTATAATAACAAACTGTTGTATTACCATATTTCTTAGATTTGTATAACTTTATGCTACCATAACCTTCATATATTTCTTCTATAGAATCTATTTTAGTAACTATAATACCATCTTCATTTAACATTTTATTTTCTTCTATAATTTTCATTGCCTCAGGAATCATCTCTTTACAATAAGGTGGATCTATAAAAATAACATCCATTACCTTTCCTTTTTTAGCTAAATCCCTTAACACATCATACGAATCCTTATTTAAAGGAAAACAAAAATCACTAAATTTTAAATTATCAACATTTTCTTTTAATAATGGAAATGTTACAGCACTCTTATCTACTAAATATACTTCTTTAGCACCTCTACTTGCTGCTTCTAAACCCAAGCTACCAGTTCCAGCAAATACATCAATTACTATCGCATCTAATAAATGATTTTGTATAGTACTAAACATAGCTTCTTTAACTCTATCTAAAGTCGGCCTAGTTTCCATAGTTGCTGGAGGTATTAACTTACGTCCTCTTGCTTTTCCTGCTATAATTCTCATTTAATTTCCTCCTTTGTCATTAACATAATAATTCTAACATATAATTAATTTATTAACAATTTTTTTATTAATGGAAATTCACTCTTTACTTTTGCTCATAGGAGTAAGTTCACCTAACCAAATTAAAATTTGGAGCTAATTTATATGAAACTCTTCCTCCTTTCAGTCGGATGAGTAAGTTCACCTAACCAAATTAAAATTTGGAGGTTCACTTAATTAAAACAGATATATTTACTCCATCTTTCTAATGAATTTTTAACTTCGTTACAGAACTTTACCTTTTCTGGTTCATCTGAATCAAGTAATAACCTTGCTTCGCTTTTAGCACATTTTAATATATTTAAATCATCATATATATTAGCTAAAATAAATTCTTCATCTCCACTTTGCCTTCTACCAAACATTTCACCTGAACCTCTTAACTTTAAGTCCTCTTCTGATATATAAAAACCATCAGTTGAAGTCGTCATTATTTCCATTCTCTTTTTGGTATTTTCACTTTTTGCTTTTGCAATTAAAAAACAATAGGATTCATAGCTACCTCTACCAACTCTTCCTCTCAATTGATGTAATTGTGCAAGACCAAATCTTTCAGCATTTTCAATTATCATTACAGATGCATTAGGTACATTAACTCCAACTTCAATAACCGTTGTTGAAATAATAGCTTTTGTTTCATTATTTTTAAATCTTCCTATTATCTCATCCTTTTCTTTTGGCTTCATTTTTCCATGAAGAATTTCTATTGGTATACCCCTAAACATACCATCACTTAATTCATTATAAAGTTTTTCTACAGAATTTAATTTCATATCTTCATCTTCTTCAATTAGTGGACATACTATGTAAACCTGTCTACCCTTCTCTATTTCATCCAAAGCTAAATCATAAGCGGAATTTCTTTCATTTTCATTAAAAAATCTTGTATCTATAGGTTTTCTTCCAGGTGGAAGCTGATCTATAGCAGAAATATCTAAATCCGAATAAACATATAAAGCTAAAGTTCTTGGAATTGGTGTAGCTGTCATTACCATTACATCAGGTCTTCTACCCTTATTAATCAATCTGCTTCTTTGCTCAACCCCAAATCTATGTTGTTCATCCGTAATTACCATTCCTAAATTTTTAAAATCAACATCTTCTTGTATTAATGCATGAGTACCAATTACAATAAGCGGCTCATCCGTTGTAATAAGTTCCTTAATACGTCTTTTTTCTTTCATTGATGTACTTCCAGTTAATAATTCTATATGTATATTAAATGGTTCTAATAATTTCTTCGCCTCTAAATAATGCTGATTTGCTAATATTTCTGTTGGCACCATTAATGTAGCTTGATATCCGTTTTTAACTACATTAAACATTGCAATTAATGCAACTACTGTTTTTCCACTACCAACATCCCCTTGAACTAATCTATTCATCGGCCAGGGACTTTTTTGATCTCTTAATATTTCTCGCACAACCCTTGTTTGTGCATCTGTTAAACTATAGGGAAGTGCAGCTTTTAAATCTCTTAATTCATCAACTAATTGAAATGTAATTCCATTCTTAGTCCTAAGATTCTTTTTTAACATTAAAAGTTTCATTGAATAAGTAAATAGCTCTTGAAATTTCAATCTGTTTATTGCTAATTCAAGTTCCCTTCTCCCTTTAGGAAAATGTATATTTTTAATAGCAAAATCTAAATTAGTCATTTTATATTTATCTAATAGATATTTAGGTAAGTTATCCCTAATTGTTATTTGTTCCAAACAATTCCCTATAAGCTTAATTAAAATCTTATCGCTTAAATCACCTTTTAAACTATATTTAGGTACTATTTCGTTTTCCTTTGCCATTTTAACTCCAATAATAGGGTTAATAACTTCTAATCTATTAGTTACCTTTTTGAACTTTCCCATTAAATCATAACTTTGACCTATTTTAAAAGTATTTTTTATAAATCCCTGATTAAACCATTTCCCCAAAACTAAATGTCCTAAATAATTAAATCTAATAGTTGTTAAAGTTTTTCCTGTTTTAGTTCTAACATCTCTATCTATTCCAACACAAACACAAGATAAAACTTGCTTATCTTCTTCATCAATTTCGTTAAAAGGAATATTACTTCTTAAAAATTCATAATCCCTAGGAAAATACAAAAGTAAATCTAACACAGAAAAAATTCCACATTTATTTAATTTTTCTAAAAGCTTTGGTCCAACTCCCTTTAAACATTTTACATCTTGTGATATATCCATAAAACTTCTCCTAATCTGTAAAATTACAAATATATTTTACGAAACTGTAATATAATAATAATAATAATAATAATACAATTTCTTATAAAATCTTAAATATAATTTTATAATAGTATAATAAAAAAATAAAGTACAAGAAGATAATCTTCCTGTACTTTAAATAATTATTCTACAGCCATTATGAAGTAATATAAAGGTTGATCTCCTTTGTAGAATTGTACATCACAATCTTCATATTTTTCTTCTAATTTTTCTGTGAATTCTTCTATTTTACTTTCATCTACATCTTTACCATAGAAAATAGTTATAAGTTCACTATCTTCATCAACCATAGATTCAAGAACTTCTTCTGCTACTTCAAAGTAATCATTACCAACCTTATTGATCTTACCTTCAACAAGTCCTAACATATTACCTTCTTTGATTTCAATACCATCCATTTCAGTATCTCTAACAGCATAAGTAACAGAGCCTGTCTTAACAAGTTCTAATGCTTCCATTAATGCAGCTTCATTTTCATCTACTTCATGTTCAGCATTGAACATTGTAATACAAGTTATTCCTTGTGGAATACTCTTAGTTGGTATAACTCTTACGTCCTTTTCAGAGATTTCAGAAGCTTGAGTAGCTGCCATAATTATATTTTTATTATTAGGTAAAATAAATATGTGATCTGCATTTAACTTTGAAATACATTCCATCATATCTTGAGTAGATGGGTTCATTGTTTGACCACCCTCAATAACATAGTCAACTCCTAAATCTTTTAACACATGAGTTATTCCTTCACCCATAGCTACTGAAATAAATGCATATTTCTTCTTTTCTGCTGCAACTTCAGCTTCAACTTGCTTTGCAGCTTCTTGTTCTTCTTTAGAAGTTAAAAGTTCTCTATGCTCTTCTCTCATGTTATCTATTTTAATCTTAGATAATTCACCAACAGTTACAGCTTTAGATAAAACTAATCCTGGATCATTTGTATGGATATGTACCTTGATAACATCATCATATCCAACTACGATCATAGAATCTCCTAATGGTTCTATTTCATCTTGGAATGCTTTTGCCTTTGAAGCATCTCCTAATATTATAAATTCTGTACAATAACCGAACTTTATGTCTATTTCTTCAGTTCCTTGTGCATTTGTTCCTGTTGAACCATTAGCCACTATATCTTTTATTTCAGCCTTTATATCGTCTTTTAATGCATCATGCATACCTTGTAATATGATATATAATCCCATACCACCTGAGTCAACAACTTTAGCTTTTTTAAGAGCTGGTAAAAGATCTGGAGTTCTGTCAAGCATTACTTTTGCTTCTTTAACCACTTCATTTAAAAGTTCAACTATATCAGTTTTATCACTTTTTATAGCACCTTCTGAGGCTGCTCTTATAACAGAAAGTATAGTACCTTCTGTTGGCTTCATAACAGCCTTATAAGCAGCCTTACTTCCTTCAACAAAAGCATTAGCTAACTCAGCACTATCTACACTTGTTTTACCTTCTAATCCCTTAGAAATACCTCTAAGTATTTGAGATAAGATAACCCCTGAGTTTCCTCTTGCTCCCATTAAAGCACCCTTAGCTAACTTTTTAGAAGTTTCACCAATAGATTCTGAGTTTAAGTTTTCAATTTCTTTAACTGCAGCTTTAAATGTCATTGACATATTTGTTCCAGTATCACCATCTGGTACTGGGAATACATTTAAAGCATTAACAAAGTCACTTTCCTCTAACAATCTATTACTAGCATTAACAACCATATTATAAAAATCATGGCCGTTTATTCTATCATATTTCATCCTGTTCCCTCCTAGACTCTAACCGCTTGAACATTAACCGTAACTGAAGCAACCTTTAGTCCAGTATAATTTTCAACACTATAACGTACCTTTTGAATAATATTATTAGCTATTACAGAAATTTTAGTTCCGTATTCAACCATTATAGATAATTCAATTACTAATTTATCTTCATCGTTAAAATTTAATTTAACACCTTTACTTAAATTCTCAATTCTCATTAACTCCCATAAGCCTTCTGTAGCATTCTTAGATACCATACCAACAACACCATAACATTCCATTGTTGATAATCCTACTATTTTTGCTAATACTTCTTCAGAGTAATGTATACTTCCAAGGTCATTTGAATATCCTACCATACAAAATCCTCCTTTTTATCTTTCCATATAAAACATTGTATATTAGTTACCATATTAATTCAAGAGAATTTATCCTTTTCATTCTTCATTTACCGTCATTTTATAATTTTTTTTAATATTTTTTTTAAATAGCCTTGCTTTTTTTATATAACTTATGTTAAAATCAATTTTGTCCTATTGAAGAGAAATTATCTTCATATAACAAGGAGGTGTTTTCAAGTGGCAAGAAGATGCGAAGTTTGTAATAAAGGTGTAGTATCTGGAACTCAATACTCACACTCACATCGTCAATCTAAGAGAACTTGGGCTCCTAACATAAAGAGAGTAAAGGCTTTAGTTAACGGAACACCAAAAACTGTTCACGTTTGTACAAGATGTCTTAGATCTGGTAAGGTTGAAAGAGCAATATAAGTTCAAATAGAAAATGCAATTGATATAATCAATTGCATTTTTTATTTGCTTATTTTAAAACTTTTTTAAATAAAAGGCATACTATCCTTAATAACATATGTTATTTTTCTCATATGTACTTATTTTTTTCTAGTAAAAAATTTAATAATTGATGATATAAATTTAGGTAATTTAATTGCTACAATTTTCATTTTTCTCCCTCCATTCATTTACCCTTTAACTAACTTTGTGCTATTTACTCTTTATAAAATAAAAAACACCATTCCTTACTACTAATTGTATGCAGTAAAATGTGAAATGGTGCATGTTTTTTTAATCTTTTGAAAATATTATAAGTATATTTCCATTAGAAAGCTCTATTTCTATCTCATCTGAAATAAATTCATTTGAAACAGTTCGTGAATCTCCAACTTCTAAATTATATTTATTCAATTCATATTTTGCTTTCTTAATAGAAAATTCCCTTATAGTTTCATTATATGCTAAAAACGATATATATTTATACTCTTTTTCATTTTTTATGCTTGTATTAGAATTTACTAATAATATTTTATTTCTATCATCAATAATTTCTGCTCTAACATTATATTTTAAAGCCTTTAATAATAGTCCTAAATTTCCTAATGTATGATCAAATCTTTGCCCTGTAGCTCCTAAAAAGTATATCTCAGTGACTTCACTAGAAATAGCAAGCTCAAAAGCCTCTTCAGAATCAGTAAAATCCTTCTCACATTTATATTTATATTTTACAGATCCCCTTTTTTCTAAGGCTTCTATAACTTCTATATTAGAAGAATCAAAATCCCCTACTATATAATTAGGCTTTATATCTAAGTCATAAAGATAATTACACCCTTTATCAACTCCAATAATTAAATCGCAAAAATCTGCATATTGCTTTATAATTTCATCTTTTGGTTTTACACCTCCAGACATTATTAAACACTTCATTATTAGCCTCTTAATGCTTTAATATTTTCTTCTATATTTCCATTTTTAAATACAGCTGATCCAGCAACAATTACATTTGCCCCTGCTTCAACAACATCTTTAACATTATTGCTATCTATTCCGCCATCAACTTGAATTAATATATCTTCGTTATTTGCTTCAATTGCCATTTGTTTTACTTCTCTAATTTTATCTAAAGAGTAAGGAATAAAGCTTTGTCCTCCAAATCCTGGATTAACAGACATTATTAAAACCATATCTAAGCTTCCAATAATGTTTTTTAATACAACAGTAGGAGTTGCAGGATTTAATGCTACTGCAGCTTTAATCCCTTTAGATTTAATATATTGAATAGCTCTATCTAAATGTTTTTCTGATTCATAATGTAAAGTTATTATATCAGCTCCTGCTTCTATAAAATCATCTATGTACCTTTGTGGATTATTAATCATTAAATGAACATCAAAAACTTTATCTGTTTTATTTCTTATTGCTTTAATTACAGGCATACCAAATGATATATTAGGTACAAACTCTCCATCCATTACATCTATATGAATAAAGTCTGCTCCTGCATCATGAAGCTTTATTACTTCTTCTCCTAATTTTGAAAAATCTGCTGATAATATTGACGGTGCTATTTTAACCATTAATATTTCCTCCCATCCATTATTTCTTGTAGTGTTTTTATATAAAAATCATATCTAACCTTATTAATTTTCCCTTCTTCTACTGCATTTTTAACTGCACAGTTAGGCTCCTTATAATGTGAACAACCCCTAAACTTACATTTATTATTATACTCTTCAAATTCTGGGAAGCAATATTTTAAATCATCTTTCTCTATAAAAGTAACTTCTAATGTTGAAAATCCTGGTGTATCAACTATGTATCCATCTTGTACATCAATAAGCTCACTATGTCTTGTAGTATGTTTTCCTCTTCCTAGTTTATTTGAAACTTCACCAGTTTCCATATGATATTTTTCAGTCAATGTATTAATTAATGTTGATTTTCCTGCTCCAGATGGTCCACATAACACAGTTACATTACCATCTAACTTTTCTTTTAAAACTTCAACACCTAATCCCTTCTTAGCATTAATATATAATACCTCATAACCTATGGAGTTAATTTTTTCTTTTACAACTTCTCTTTCTTCATCAGATACTAAATCTACTTTGTTTAAACAAACAATGGCTTTTATATTATTATGTTCACATAATACTAAAAATCTATTTAATAAATCATAATTAATATCTGGATTCTTAATTGCAAAAACAACAAATGCTTGAGTTACATTAGCAACTGTTGGTCTAATAAGTTCAGATGTTCTTTCATGTATTTCAGAAATAACACCTTTCCCATTCTCTACTACTATTTCTACATCATCTCCAACAAGTGGTTTCATATCCCTATGTCTAAACTTTCCTCTTGCTTTACACTCTATTAGTCCATCAGCAGTTTTTACATAATAAAAGCCACCAATTCCTTTGATTATTTTTCCTTTCATAGTACCTCCAAACTTTTTACTCTTCTTAATTATAATAAACACTATTATAAAACAATTGCAATATTTTATTTAATAAAATTTAAAAAAAAAAATGAGATTACACTATGGTAATCCCACTATATATATTTTTTAGTTTAAATATTTTTAATCTGAATATTTTATTTGCACCTTTAACTTACTGAATCAGTTGCCATTCCAGTATCATAAGTACTATTTGTTGTATTATCTGTATTATCTAGATCTGTATTTGGTTTTGTGTTAGTTGGTTGATCTTCTTCCCCATCATTAACATCACTACCATTATTACCATTATTACCATTATTACCATTATTATCAGATGAAGTAATTTTTGATATTTGGATTTTAACGCTTTCACCTTTTTTTATTTTGCTATTAAATCCTTTTACAACATATGAACTCATATCTCCATCCTGAGGTGTTCCACCTGAGATAGTATACGATATTCCTGCAGCGCTTAAACTACTTACTGCTTCATCTAATCTCATTCCAACACTAATATATTGGCTAACATCTATTGAAGTTTCTGTATACTTTCCATAAGTAAGTGTAATAGCAGATCCACTTGATACTTTAGTACCTGCTTCAATAGTTTGATTTAATACTAAGCCATTTTCTGATTCATTATCTGTTTGTTGCTCTTTTAATTTTACAACTAATCCTAAACCTTCTAACTCACTCTTAGCACTATCAACATTTTGCCCTAAATAATTTGAAACTGAAACATACTTTACTTCTGGTCCTTTACTAATAGTAAGTTCTATTATTGATCCTTTCGGTACTTCAGTGCCCTTATCTGGTGATTGTCTAATTAAATATCCATATTCTACACTATCATTATATTCTTCAGTAATATTATATTTTAAACCCTTTTGGTCTAAAAAGTCCTTAATATAATTAATTTCTCTATCTCTTAAATCAGGTACAGTAATTTTTTCTAAGCCACCTGAAACCTTAACATTAATTGTATCACCTTTTTTTGCAGTTCCATCAGCTTCTGGTGACATTTCTAGTATTGTACCTTCCTCTTTATCACTCTCAACAGTTTCTATAACATTTAATTTTAACCCTAATTTTTCTAGTTCTTTTTTAGCATCTTCAGTTAGCATCCCTACAATATTAGGAATTGTTACACTTTGAACCTTAGAACCACCAATTAACCCACTTCCAAAGGTAATTCCAAGCATTAAAGCTAAAACTATAACAACTATACCTACTATAATTCCAATATTTCTATTTCTATTTCCTTTTTTTGAATTTCTCTTATCATTGAAAGAGTCTTCATCTTCATCCTCATCTTCGTCATCATAATCATTTTCAAAATCAGACTTAGTATAAAGATTATTATTAGTATTATTATTTTGTTTAGAAGCTACATTAGAAGGTTGATTATTTAATAAATCCTCACTTCTTATAGGTTCCATTATAATAGTTCTTCCATCATCATAATTATCTCTAGTACCAATATTCACACTAGGATTTTCCTTTATTTTTTGTAAATCATTTATTAATTCTCTACAATTTTGATATCTATTAACACTTTCCTTACTCATACACTTCATAATTAAATTATTTAAACTATCTGGTATGGCTGGATTCTGTTTTTTAGGTTCAATAGGCTCAGATTGAATATGTTTTAATGCTATTGTAACTGGCGATTCCCCATCAAAAGGAAGTATACCTGTTACCATTTCATATAACACAATACCTAAAGAATAAATATCTGATCTTGAGTCTACAAATGCTCCTTTAGCTTGTTCTGGTGATAAATAATGAGCAGACCCCATAATTGTAGTTGTATTTGTTATCGTTGCTGAAGTTGAGCTTTTAGCTATTCCAAAATCAGTAACCTTAACTAATCCATTCTCTGTAACCAAAATATTTTGTGGTTTAACATCTCTATGAATAATATTGTTTTTATGTGCACATTCTAATGCCTTTGCTATTTGAATTGCAATACTTATAGCTGTAGTATAATTCAGTTTTCCACTGCTAATAATTAAATCCTTCAAAGTTTTACCATTAACATATTCCATAACAAAGTAATCAATATCTTCTTCTTCTTCATGTCCAACATCTAATACATTTACAATATTAGCATCTGAGAAATTGGCTACCGCTGTAGCTTCTTTTTTAAACTTATCTGATATATCTTTGTTATTGGCAAATTCTTTTTTTAATATTTTCACGGCAACTAATCTACTTAGCTTATTATCTCTAGCTTTATAAACAATAGCCATTCCACCTTCGCCAATCTTTTCCATCAGCTCATATCTATTCCCTAATACTTCACCGATCATCTCTACACCTCTCCTCCAAATAGCAAGACCGTAATATTATCTCTTCCCCCTCGACTTTTCGCTAATAAAACCAACTTGTCACAGGCATGATTGTAGTCATTAACTTTATTTATCTCTTCCAAAATTTCTTCATTTAATACTTCATTTGATAATCCATCTGTACACAATAAATATTTATCATAAGAACTCAAATCATATTTAAATATGTCAATCTTTACTATATTGTTTGTGCCTAACGCACGTGTAATAACATTTTTCTTTGGGTGATTTCTTCCTTCTTCTTCTGTTATTGTTCCAGAATCAATTAATTCTTGAACTAAAGAATGATCCTTAGTAATTTTCACTATTGTACTATCCTTTATTCCAAAACAACTACTATCTCCAACATTAGCAATAATAATTTCTCCATTACTAATCAAAGCTGCTACTAAAGTAGTACCCATTCCTCTATACTCACTACCACTTGTTGCACTTTCATAAATTTTAGAATTAGCAAAACTTACAGCATTTTCAAGGACCGAACTTCCTTCATTCTCATAATTATCTCTAACATAAGCCTTAACAGTATCAACAGCTATTTTGCTAGCTACTTCACCAGCATTATGACCACCCATACCATCAGCTACTACATATAATCTGTATCTAGGCTCTTCAATGTATCCAGCATAATCTTCGTTTAACGACCTAACTACACCTACATCACTTTTTATACCCACCATTTTGTTCTTCGCCCCTTTATTTTTGTGTTTCTAAATAACTTCTTCTAAGTTGCCCACATGCAGCATTAATATCTGTACCCATTTCTCTTCTAACTGTTACTTCAATTCCATGTGCTTTTAATATTTCTTCAAAATCTTCAATAGTTTTTTTAGATGGTCTTTTTAATGTATTTTCCTTTATTTCATTTACTGGAATTAAATTCACGTGACCATTCATATCCTTTAAAAGCTTAGATAAAGATTTTGCATCTTCTTTACTATCATTAACTCCTGATACCAGTGAATACTCATATGTAATTCTACGGCCTGTTTTATTCATATAATACCTACAAGCATCTAATATCTCTGCTATAGTATATTTATTGGCAATAGGCATTATAACCTTTCTTTTTTCATCGCTAAATGCATGTAAAGAAATTGCCAAAGTAATGCTTAAATCTAAATCTGCTAATTCAATTATTTTTGGTACAATTCCACAAGTTGATAAAGTGATATGTCTTTGACCTATATTTAATCCATATTCTGCATTAACTAATTTTAAAAACTTCACAACATTATCAAAGTTATCAAGCGGTTCTCCACTTCCCATTAATACTACATTAGAAATTCTTTCTCCTAAGTATTTTTGTGCAACAATAATTTCTGCTAAAATTTCTCCTGCACTTAAATCCCTTATTCTACCGCCAATTGTAGAGGCGCAAAATTTGCACCCCATTCTACAACCAACTTGAGTAGATATACATATTGAATTTCCATGTTTGTATTTCATAAGTACGCATTCTATTAAATTATTATCCTTCATAGATAATAATATTTTCTTCGTATCATCTACACTAGATTCATATACTTCAACTATTTTAGGAATATCTATAATGAAGTTTTCCTTTAATTTTTCCTTTAAACTTACAGGAATATTTTTCATATCATCAAAATTCCATATATTTTTATATATCCATGAAAAAACTTGTTTTGCTCTAAAAGCACTTTCTCCATTTTCCTTCATCCAGCTTTGTAATTCTTCTAATGTGAAATCTAAAACATTATACATTTGTTCACCTACTATTTCTTACTTATCTTTGTAACTAAGAAACTATTATTTCTTACTTATTTTAGCAACAAAGAAACCATCCATATATTCATTTGGTAATATTGTTAATGAACCATCATTATTGTATATAAAGTTATCCATGTTACCTAAGAATATTTTTTCTACCTTAGCATCTTTGTACTTATTTAAGAACCATTCAATATTTTCTTGGTTTTCTTCAACATTTAAAGTACAAGTTGAATAAAGCATAGTTCCTCCTGTTTTTAAATAAGTCCAAGCATTTTCCATAATAGCTCTTTGAGTTGGAACTAAATCCTTAAGAGACTTTCTTGATTTATTCCATTTAATTTCTGGTTTCTTTCTTATTATTCCAAGCCCTGAACAAGGAACATCTATTAAAACCTTATCTGCAAATGAAACATATCTAGAATCTAATTTTGTTGCATCCATTGCTTCTACTTCAACATTATCTAATCCTAATCTCTCTAAGTTTTCCTTAATTAAAGATAACTTATTTTCATGTAAATCAAAAGCGTATACTTTTCCTTCGCCTTCTAAAAGTTCAGCCATATGAGTAGTCTTTCCACCTGGAGCTGCACAAAGATCTAATGCTATATCTCCTTTTTCTAAATCTAAAAGCGGTGTTACAATCATAGCACTTTCATCTTGAACTGTTATTAATCCTTCGTTAAACAATTCATTATTTTCTATAGAACTACCACCCTTTATTATTATAGCTTCTGGACAAGCATATCCTTCTTCTACATCGTATCCCATTTCTTCAAGTCTTTCATATACTTCATCATAATCAGCTTTGCTTGTATTAACTCTTACAGTTACTTTAGGTGTAGCATTTAATCCCGCTAATATTTTTCTTCCATTTTCTTCACCATATTGTTTATAGATCATTCTAATAAACCATGGTTCATAAGAATATTGATATACTAATCTATCAATCTTATCCTTAATATCCATATCATCAGGATTCTTAGTATAACTTCTTAGTATTCCATTTACTAATTTAGAATCTTGAACTGAAATTTGTTTTGCTAATTCAACAGCTTCATTACAAGCTGCAAACTCAGGAACCTTATCTAAGAAATGCATTTGATAAATTGCCATTCTTAATATATTTAAAACTCTTTCATCCATTAATGATATATCTTTAATGTAATTTGATATTATCATATCTAATGTCTTTTTTCTTCTTATAGTTCCATAAACAAGTTCCGTTACTAAAGCTCTATCTTTTTCGTTTAAATCTACTTCATTTAATTCATTAGATAAAACTAAGTTAGAATAAGCTCCTTCAATTAAAACTCTATTAATTATGTTTAATGCTACTTCTCTACTATTCATACGTTACCTCTTAATCATTATTTCTATTGCTAATTGCAATTAATCTTATTAGTTGTAATATTGACATTAATGCTGCTGCTACATAAGTCATAGCTGCTGCACTTAAAACACTTTTAGCTCCTTTAATTTCATCACCATATAGAATATTTTTATTTTCTAGTATATTTAAAGCTCTCTTAGATGCATTAAATTCTACTGGTAATGTAACTAATTGATAAAATACGGCTACAGTGAAAAATATAATCCCTAGGTTTGTTAACATTGGGATACTAAATAATAATCCAAGCATAAAGATTATTATTGACGCTTGACTGCTAAAATTAACAGCTTTTGCTATAGATGTTCTTAATACTAAAGGTTTATATGCTTGCGCATGTTGAATTGCATGACCAACTTCATGTGCTGCTACTCCTGCTGATGCTATACTAGCCCTATGAAAAACTTCAGTAGATAATCTAATTTGCCTACTTACAGGGTCATAGTGATCAGTTAACTCACCTCTAACCTCTACAACCGGCACATCATAAAGACCTGCTGAATCAAGTATCATTCTTGCAATATTCTCGCCAGTATACCCATTTATTGTTCTTACAGACTTATACTTTTTATAAGTACTACTAACCTTCGTTTGTGCCCAAAAAGCAATTATAACTGCAGGAAGCAATAAAATCATAGTTCTATCAAAATAAAATCCAGGATACATCATACACCTCTCCTTTCATATTATACTAATTTACATCCAACCTCAATATCTTTACCATTTATATATTGCTCAATCGTAAGTGGTTTTCCATTTGGAAATTGTATTTTTTTAACTAATAATATACCTTTTCCACAAGAAACTTTCATACCTTTTTTGCTTACTTCTATTATAGTTCCTGCTTCTTTATTACTACTTTCAGCTAAAACTTCTGATTCATAAATCTTCATATTTTCATCTTTATAAGTAGTATGTGCTATAGGTCTTGGATTAAGCCCTCTAATTAAATTATGGATAGATTCTGCTGAATTATTCCAATTTATTTTACCAGTTTCTTTAGAAAGCATTTTTGCATAGCAAGTTTCTCCTTCTTGCTTTTCACCTTTAATTGAACCATCAGCTAATCCTTCAATAGTCTTTATTAAAAGTTCTCCACCTCTGTTCATTAAAATATCATGTAGTTCTCCAGATGTCATATTATCTGTAATTTCTACTTCATCTTTCAATAACATATCTCCTGTGTCTAAACCAACATCCATAAGCATTGTTGTATTACCACTCTTCTTTTCACCATTAATTATAACCCAATTTAATGGTGCTGCACCTCTATACATTGGTAATAATGAAGCATGTAAATTTATACATCCATACTTAGGTATATCTAACACTTCTTTAGTTAATATTTGGCCAAATGCTACTACTATTATAAAATCTGGCTTTAATTCCTTTAAATATTCTACTGCTTCTCTATCATCTTTCAACTTTTCAGGTTGAAACACCTTAATATCATGCTTTACAGCTACTTCTTTCACTGGAGAAAAGACCATTTTCTTTCCTCTTCCTCTTGGTCTATCTGGCTGTGTAAACACAGCTTCTACACCAAACTTTTCTATTAAAGCTTCTAATGACGGAACAGCAAAATCAGGAGTTCCCATAAATACTATTTTCATTAACTTTCCTCCTATTTTACATGATCAATATATAATATACCATCTAAATGGTCATTTTCATGAAGTATAGCTCTCGCTAATAATTCTTCTCCTTCTAAAACAAATTGTTCACCTTTTTCATTAAATGCTCTTACTTTAACATAATTAGGTCTTTCAACTTGCTTTGTTTCTCCTGGTATACTTAAGCACCCTTCGTCATCACATTGAGTACCACTAGTTTCTAAAATTTCTGGATTTATAAATACCATAACTCCATTTTCATCACCAATATCTATAACAAATATTCTTTTAAGTATACCTACTTGTGGTGCTGCTAATCCAACTCCATTTTCTTCATACATAGTGTCTACCATATCTTCAATAAGAGTAAGTTCTCTATTTGTTATTTCAACTACCTCTTTACATTTTTTTCTTAAAACATCATCACCAACAGTTCTAACTTTTCTTATTGCCATCTTTTTGTCCTCCTAGAATAAATTATTTGGATTTATATCTATACTTATTCGTATATCATTATATACGTTCTTGTTCTCATCATAAAGTAATTCTTTAATTTTTTTTGCAAAATCTGAATTAAATTCACCTTTTATAACAATTTGCCATCTATAATTATCCTTAACTTTAGAAATCATACATGGAATTGGTCCTAAAAGTTCAACATCAAATTCCTTTTCTACTAAAGGTTTAATCACATTAGATATTTTATGCATAAAATTCTTTAATAAATCCTCTTTTTTAGCTGTACCATTTATTAACAATAATTTACCAAAAGGCGGATATTTCATCATAGCTCTAATAGTAAACTCCTTATCATAAAACCCTTCATAATCATAATTTATAGCATATTGTAAACTGTAATGATCTGGAGTATAAGTTTGAATTATAACTTCTCCTTGTTTATCACCTCTACCTGCTCTCCCTGCTACTTGTGTAATTATTTGAAAAGTTCTTTCTGCTGCTCTATAATCTGGTATATTTATAGACATATCTGCAGCTAAAATACCAACTAATGTAACATTTTTAAAATCTAATCCTTTAGAAATCATTTGAGTTCCAATTAAAATATCTGCTTCACCATTTTTAAAGCTATTATAAATTCTTTCATAAGAATTTTTGTCTCTTGTAGTATCAACATCCATTCTTATTACTCTTGCATTTTTAAAGTATTTTTTTACTTCTTCTTCAACTCTTTGAGTACCTGCGCCAAAAAACTTAACATATTTACTTTTGCACTTTGGACACTCTTTAGGTTCTCTTTGCGTTTTCCCACAATAATGACATACCAATAATCCATTTTTATGATAAGTCATGGAAATATCACACTCTTCACATTTAAAAACATACCCACAGCTTCTACAAGAAACAAAGGTAGAAAATCCTCTTCTATTTAAAAACAAAATCACTTGTTCTCTTTTTTGCAACCTATCTTCAATTGCGTTAAATAACTCTCTACTAAATAATGATTTATTTCCACTTCTAAGCTCATTTCTCATATCAACAGTATTCATTGGCGGCATTGCTTTACCATCAACTCTAGAATTAAGCTCTAACAATTCAATCTCTCCAATTAATGCCCTGTAGTATGTTTCAATAGTTGGTGTTGCTGAACCTAAAATTACTTTACAATTCTTTAATTCACTTATAAATTCCGCTATTTCCTTTGTTTGATATTTTGGATTTTGTTCAGATTTATATGTATTTTCATGTTCCTCATCTATAATAATAAGCCCTAAGTTTTGTGCCGGTAAAAATATAGCGCTTCTAGCCCCCACTATAACTTTTGCTTTTCCTTCTTTGACCCTAAACCATTCATCAAATCTTTCCCCATCAGACAACTTGCTGTGAAATAAAGCAACATTTACTCCAAACCTTCCTTTAAATCTTTCAATCATTTGTGGAGTTAGTGCAATTTCTGGTACTAATATAATTGATGATTTATTTTCTAATAAAGCCTTTTCAACAAGTCTCATATAAACTTCTGTTTTACCAGAACCTGTTACACCTTTAAGTAAAAATAAATTACTACTAGAGCTATTGTACTGATTTATTACCTTTTGCTGTTCAATAGTCAATTGCTTCGCATTATCATCATTATATTTTCTATTATTATATCTAAAAACAGTTTCTTCTTCTACTGCTAAAATATCTTTTTCAATTAGTTTATTTAATTTATATTGAGAAATTGAATAATGATTTATAAGTTCACTCTTAGTATATTTTCCAGAATTATTTTTTAAAAATTCAATAATATCTTTATACCCATCTGGTTTTTGTATACTACTTAAATCTTCACTTTTTAATACTATAACCTTTTTACTTTTATTCTTTGCACCTTTCATTATACCAACAGGAATCAATAGTCTAAAAGCATCTATATATTTACATAATGTCTTTTTCCTCAAAAAATCGATAAGCTTAATATTGTCAGCATCAATTACAGGTTCTTTCACTAAAATAGTTGAGATATTTTTAGTTCTAAACTTTATGTCAACTTCTTCTTCATTTTTTACTGTTAATACAAAGCCTTCAGATGTTTTATTTCCTTTTCCAAAAGGAACCTTTACTATCTGTCCTACTTTAATATCACTTTTAAACTCTTCTGGTACTTTATATGTAAAAGGTCTATCTATTTCTAATGCTTCAGAATTTACAATTATTTCAGCATATAAATTCAACTTATCACCTTCTTACTTTAAGCTACAAAATAATATAATCACATATTTAATATTTAAAATTGAATACTATATAAAGAAAAGCGCAATTAGCGCTTTTCTAAAATCATATCAAATATATTACTTGCAACTTCTTTTTTACTCATTTTTTCAAGTTCAAGCTTTTCATCATTTTTAGATAAAATGACGACTTTATTATCTTCACTTCCAAAACCTGTATCAGAAGATGTAATATCATTTGCTACTATAAAATCTAAGTTCTTATTTTTTAGCTTTTTATTTGCATTTTCAAGTACATTATTACTTTCTGCTGCAAATCCAACTAAAATTTGATGTGTTTTTATCTCTCCTAGAGATTTTAATATGTCATTGTCTCTAGTTAAACAAAGATTAAGGTCACCATCACCCTTTTTAATCTTTTCTTCACTGTATTCTTTTGGTTTATAATCAGCAACAGCTGCTGATTTAATAACTATATCTGCCCATTCAAAATACTGTAAAATTTCATTTTTCATTTCTTCATTAGTTTTTATGTTAATTATTTTTACGTCTTTAGGCGGATTTAAATTTGTAGGACCTGATACTAAAACAACTTCTGCTCCTCTTTCTCTTGCTTCTTGAGCAATCGCATATCCCATCTTTCCAGTTGATCTATTTGTAATATATCTTACTGGGTCAATAGGTGCAATAGTTGGACCAGCACTAATCAGTACTTTCTTTCCTAACAAATCCTGCTCTTTTTCTTCTAGTTCTTCTAATACTCTTTCAACTATTGTATTAACATCTGCTAATTTACCAATTCCAACATCACCACAAGCTAATCTACCACTAGCTGGCTCAATAAATTTATAGCCAAAATCCTTCAATTTAGAAATATTATTTTGAACTATTTTATTTTCATACATATTTGTATTCATAGCTGGTGCTATAAGAACCTTAGCCTTTGTTGCCATTATAGTTGTTGATAACATATCATCTGCAATTCCATTAGAAATCTTACCAATAATATTTGCAGTTGCAGGAGCAACTAACATTAAATCAGCCTTTTGTGCTAATGATATGTGTTGTATTTCCCATGCTTTAGGTTCTGCAAACATATCAGTAACAACCATATTTTGACTTATAGATTGAAATGTTAATGGATTTACAAACTTTGATGCACTTTCAGTCATTATTACATGAACTTCAATATCTTTTTTTCTTAAAGCACTAATTACATCTAATGCTTTATATACTGCAATTCCTCCAGTAACGCCAATAACAACACATTTACTCATAACTATTTATTTCCTTCATCACATTTATGATAAGAAATTTCACCTTCATTTACTTCATTTATTGCTAATGTTAATGGTTTCTTTGAAGAAACTGAAGTTAATGGTTTAGCACCATCTATTATTTGTCTTGCTCTTCTTGATGTCACTATAACTAGTGAATATCTGTCTTCTACCTTTTTTAGTAAGTCCACCACTGATGGATTAATCATAGAGTTGTTCATGAATTAAGCCCTCCTTAGAATCTAATATTGTATCTTTTATTCTATCTACTCTACATTTTTCTGCGGCAATTATTCCTTCTATTTTTGTAACTGCCGTATCAACTTCATCATTAACTACTGCATAATTATATTTAGAAACATAGTTTATTTCTTGATATGCATTTTTAAATCTTGTCATTAATGATTCTTCAGTTTCACTTCCTCTTTTTATTATTCTATGCTTTAATTCTTCCATAGATGGAGGAAGTATAAAAATAAATACTCCTTCACTAAAGTTTTCTTTTACCTTTAGTGCACCTTGAATATCTATTTCTAATATTACATTTTTACCTTCTGCTAACATTTCCTCAACTTTAAACTTTGGAGTTCCATACATGTTACCATGAACATTAGCATACTCTAAAAAGTCATTTTTTTCCACTCTTGCAATAAAGTCTTCTTTAGTAAGGAAGTGATAATTTACACCATCAACTTCGCCTGCTCTTGGACTTCTTGTAGTTGCTGAAACAGAAATAAATAAATCATCTCTTTTTTCTAAAAGCGCCTTACAAATGGTTCCCTTTCCAGCACCTGATGGACCGGAAATTACAATCAATAGTCCTCTATTATGCATTATTCATCAACCTCATCTACAGCTTCATCTTTAACTACTAATCTATGTGCAACAGTTTCAGGTTGAACTGCTGATAAAATAACATGATCACTATCAGTAATTATAACAGCTCTTGTTCTTCTTCCATAAGTAGCATCAATAAGCATGCCTCTATCTCTAGCTTCTTGGATTATTCTCTTAATCGGCGCTGATTCTGGACTAACTATTGCAACTAATCTATTAGCTGATACAATGTTACCAAAACCAATATTAATTAATTTTATTCCCATTCTTCTCCTCCTACTATTCTATGTTCTGCACTTGTTCTCTAATTTTTTCAAGTATATTTTTTATATCAATAACTATATTAGTCATTTGGATATCGCTAGATTTTGAACCAATTGTATTAGTTTCTCTATTCATTTCTTGAACAATAAAGTCAAGCTTTCTTCCAATAGGTTCGTTTAACTTTAAGGTTTCTCTTACTTGATTAATATGGCTTTTTAATCTTATTATTTCTTCATCAACAGTTGCCTTATCTGCTAATATACAAACTTCAGTAGCTACTCTATTTTCATCTACTTCAACTGCTCCTAATAATTCCTTTAATCTATCTTCTAGTTTTTGTTTAAATGCTTTTGGAATACTGTCTGCAAATTCTTCAACCTTTACTACTAATTCTTCAATTTGCTTAACTTTAACTAATATATCTTCTTTTAATTTATTACCTTCAACTTCTCTCATACCAATCATCATATCTAATGAAGCACTTATTAAAGGCTTTAGTTCTTCCCACATTTCATCAACTTTATCTTCTTCTTCAACCATAGTAATTACTTCAGGGAATCGTGCAATTTGCATTACTGATATATCATTTTTAACATCTAAGTTATTTTCAATTTCCTTAAGACATTTTAAATATTCTTGAGCTAAATTAATATCTAATTTAGGAATTCCACTACCTTCGTTATAACTTTTTAAGTTAATAAATACATCAACTTTTCCTCTACTAAGAGAATTGCTAATCATTTTTCTAATTTCTTCTTCTAAAGAAATTATACTTTTAGGCATTCTTATATTTACATCTAAGTATCTACTATTTACACTTTTCATTTCAACAGTAAAGATTCTTTTTTTGCCTTCTTCACTACTGCTTCTACCAAAGCTAGTCATACTCCTTATCATATTATTCTCCTCACCGCTTATTATTTTTTATCTTTCAATAAAATTTTATTGCGTTCTTAATAACAAATTTAGTTTATAACCTAAGGTACTTTAGTGTCAATATTTTGTTAACAAATTGTTCACAATTATTTTTTCCAAAGAAAAAGAAGCTAGATAAATTCTAACTTCTTTTTGTTATAAAATATTAATATTTTCGTCAATTATTTAAGGAAACTCTGCTCCTAACCGTCGCTGAGTAAGTTCGAGTAGCCAAATTAAAATTTGGACTCTCACTTATAGTAATATCAACTTGAATATAAATATAATTGCTAATACGTACATTATCCAAGAAACGTTATGTTTCTCTTCTTTCTTAGAAAATATATTGTATAAGAAATTAATAATTACATATGATAATATTCCTAATGTTAAACCATCACCAATACTGTATGTTAATGGCATAGCTGCAATAGTTAAGAATGCTGGAACACCTTCTGTAATATTATCAAAGTCAATTTCTTTAACTGCTCCAAGCATTAAATAACCAACATAAATTAGTGCTGGTGCTGTTGCACAACCTGGAATAGCTATAAATATTGGAGAGAAGAACATTGCTATTAAAAACAATACTCCAGTAGTTATTGCTGTAAATCCTGTTCTTCCACCTGCTGCAACACCTGTTGAGCTTTCAACATAAGTAGTTACTGTAGAAACACCTAATAAAGATCCTGCTGTTGTACCAACTGCATCTACTAATAAGGCTTTTCCTGCATTAGGAACTTTTCCATCTTTATCAAGCATTTTTGCCTTAGAACAAACACCTACTAAAGTTCCAACTGTATCAAAGAAATCAACAAATAAGAATGTAAATATTACTGTAATAAACATCTTAATATTTTCTGGACTAAATGCATGCACTAAATCTACTTTACCTGCAATTTCACCTATTCCTTCAAACTTAAATACCCCTGTTGGTAAATAAATTCCAAGTGCAGCTGCAGCCTCAGTATTGATTAAAGCATATCCCCATGCAATTAATGATGAAATTAAAATTCCCCAAAGGATAGATCCTTTTACTTTCTTTTTATCTAAAACTGCAATTATAATTAAACCTATTACTGTAATTATTACTGCTGGTGAAAAATGTCCTAATTCAACCATTGTAGATTCATTTGCTACAACTAATCCTGCATTAACCATACCTATGAAAGCAATAAATAATCCAATACCTCCAGTTACAGCTAACTTCATATTTTTAGGAATTGCATTTACAACAGCTTCTCTTACTTTAAATAATGATAATATAATAAAAATAATACCTTCAATAAACACTGCAGATAATGCTATTTCCCACGAAACTCCCATTTGTCCAACAACAGTATATGCAAAGTATGCATTTAATCCCATTCCTGAAGCTAAAGCAAATGGTAAATTAGCAAACACACCCATAAGAATACATGCAATACCAGCTGCTAAACATGTAGAAGTTACTAATGCACCTGCTGGCATTCCCGTTGTAGATAAGATATTTGGATTAACTGCGATAATATATGCCATAGTTAAGAATGTTGTTAATCCACCGATCATTTCCTTTTTCATATCAACTTTTTTGTTTGATAAAATAGGAAGAAGTTTTTCCTTCATCGTTAAATTTTCCATTATAATTTCCCCTTATACTTTATATTTATAAAACTATTGCTAGTTTCATTTTAGTAGTCATGCTTTAACAATAAAAAAGCTACAAAGTTATAAGATATACTTTGTAGCTAAATTAACACTAATATTATTCGTATTATATTAAATTTCAAACAAACAACACTAAAACACGAATGTACAAGCTACCTTACAATTAAATTATACGGTATACTTACCTGTAAGTCAACATTTTTACGTATGTTGTTTGATTTTAATTATGTAATATTCGTAATTTAAAATTGTTTTTCAATTTCTTCCTTTTTTATATTACTATTAATTGCTAATGCAAGCTTTATTCTTGCCTTTTGTCCTGGTAAAGTATCCCCAAAGATTACACCTAAATCTTTAAGCATTTTTCCTCCACCTTCATATCCATAAGATTCATGTACTCTTCCTTCAAAGCATCTTGAAACAATAACAACCGGAATTTCCTTATCTAGTGCTTTTTTTATACCTTCAACCATTCTAGGCGGTACATTTCCTCTTCCTAAAGCTTCAATAACAATTCCACCAAAACCTTTTTCAACTACAAAATCAATTAATGTAGAGTCCATATCAGCAACACATTTAATAACGGCTACATCTTTATTTATTTCTTTCACTTCATACTTTTCAGATTTTTTAGCTTCTCTATAAAACATTACCTTATTATTATCAACTATTCCAATAGGTCCAAAATTAGGAGTTCTAAAAGCATTTAAAGCCATAGAATTTGCTTTTATTACTTCTGATGCAGAGTTTAATTCACCATTAAAACATACAAGTACTCCTCTACCCTTTGCATCTTCAGAAATAGCCGTACAAATTGACGCTGCTAAGTTAGAAGGTCCATCATACCCTAACTCTGAGCCACTTCTCATTGCTCCTGTAATTACAACAGGCTTGTCACTATTTATTGTTAAATCTAAAAGATATGCTGTTTCTTCTAATGTATCTGTACCATGTGTAATAACAACACCATCTATATCTTCTCTATTTAATAACTCTTTTGAAAATTCACTTAACTTTAACATCATCTCAAAAGTCATATGTGGTGACGGCATACTTGAAAAGCTATAAGACTCTATTTCTGCATATTCCTCTATACCTGTTACCATTGACATTATCTCTTCTCCAGTTAAACTAGGCACTGCTGCTTTAATTCTTTCATCAACCTTCATAGATATAGTTCCGCCATTAAAAATTACCGCTATTTTCTTCATTTTCATCCTCCCAACTTTTTACGCTTTAACTAATATACGTTTTATCCATTTCACCTTTTTAGTTTTAAACTACATAAAGGCTTTTTTAGTTTTAATTTTCAAGTTACAAATGACAAGTATTAAGTTACAAAAATATTTAATTCATGTAAAATTTAATAAATTATATTTCTTTTTCAAAAATTATTAATGGCCTAACCCTAAACATTCTATTTATATACTCTAACTTCAAACTCTTATCACTCTTAACTCACTAAATAATTATTGGCAGGTCGACACTTCCTGCATCTCTAGTTACTGAAATTCTCAGCGCATGAGGAGCCCTTTCTCACCTCAATAATCATTTATATACACAAT
Source organism: Clostridium saudiense (assembly GCF_000577815.1). Taxonomy (GTDB): domain Bacteria; phylum Bacillota; class Clostridia; order Clostridiales; family Clostridiaceae; genus Clostridium; species Clostridium saudiense. The sequence continues at coordinate 41,641 of NZ_CBYM010000009.1, forward strand.
TTCATATTATACATTTTCAAATTATTTATAGCAAATAAATTATTTATTTTCTTTAATATTAATTAACTTACCACTATAAACTCTATTTTCAATTTTTTTATCAGTTATAGGATACATAGTTGTTACATAGATATATTCTTTTTCTTCATCAACTTCAACTCCTAAAAGCAAATTAGTATAAACCCTCTTAATAAATTCTACAGCAGTCTGTCCCTCTCCATTTTTATAAATTCCAATATAGTCAGGGTCATCTAGAATTTTTTTCATCCAATCAAGAATGCTTGCCTTGGTTTTCCTATCTAATTGTTTTCCATGTCTTTTCATAATATGCTTTAGCACTCCTGGGGAGGCATATATCACTCCAGTAAACTCTATACCTAACTCATTAGCTATCTTTTGCCTTAAATATCCTACTCTTTTATAGGTACAAAATCTGCTCTCCATACTATCCCTCTTCACTATAATATATTAAGCATAATACTATCTGCTTAATATATTCTATTCTAGTAAATGGACAGTTTACACTAAAAAATGAAAATATTTTATATTTTTTTCTTTAATATTCGTGTTTTTACATAAAAAAATAATCTACTACTAAATTATAAATATTTAGCAGCAGATTATCCCTATGTTATAGTATTATACAAATTAAACCGCCATTACCTTCATTAATAATTTTTTGAAGTGTCTTTTGGATTTTAACTTGTACATCTTCCGGCATCTTATATAACTTATTTTGCAAGCCTTCTTTTACTAAAACTTCTAACGACTTACCAAACATATTACTTTGCCATAATGATGCTGGATCTTTTTCATATTGCTCCATAAGTGCTGTAACAAGCTCTTCACTTTCTTTTTCTGAACCCATGATTGGGCTAATTTCAGTTTTAATATCAGCCTTTATAAAGTGAAGAGATGGTGCACTTGCTTTTAATTTAACACCAAATTTTGTTCCTTGTTTTACAATTTCAGGCTCCTCAAATTTCATTTCACTTAATTGTGGCGCAACTAATCCATATCCTGTTTCTCTAACATCAACTAATGCATCCTTGATTTTATCATATTCTCTCTTTGCTATATTTAAATCTTTTACAAGCGCAATTAAATCACTTTCGCTTTCAATATCAACATCACAATTTTCACTAAGTACTTTATAAAAAATGGTTTCACTTGGCTTTAGTAGTATATTAGCTGTTCCTTCACCAAGTTTTATTTGTTTTAAATCAGATGCACTTAAATTTTCATTTTGTTTAGCATCATAAAATGCTGGTTTTATGTCCCTAATCTTATCTACACTATCACACATTCCCTTAATTATTTTAAAGAATTCTTTCTTTAACCAATGATCAGGATCTAAGCTTTCTACCCATGTTGGCATATCAATATTTATTTCCTTTACAGGGAACTCTTTAAGTACATGTTTAAAAAGTTTTTCCACATCTTTTTCAGTCATATTTGAAACATCCATAACTTGAACTTCTACATCATATTTCTTTTCAAGTTCATCCTTTAATGTATCAGTTTCTGGAGAGTTTATGTTCTTGGTATTAAGTACAATTATAAAAGGTTTATTTATAGCTTTAAGCTCTTCTACAACCCTTTCTTCAGCTTCAACGTATTCTTCTCTATCTATTCCTGTTATACTTCCATCTGTTGTAATTACAAGTCCTACAGTCGAATGATCTGTAATAACTTTTCTTGTCCCAATTTCTGCTGCATCTTCAAAAGGTATTTCATATTCATACCATGGAGTATTAACCATTTTAGGCTCTTCGTTTTCTAAATATCCTAAAGCCCCCTTAACTATATACCCCACACAATCTACTAATCTAACCTTTAATTTTACATCATCATCAATTGTAATTTCTACAGCTTCATTCGGAACGAATTTTGGCTCTGTAGTATGGATAGTTTTTCCTGAACCACTTTGTGGTAATTCATCTTTAGCTCTTTCTTTTTTATAAGTATTTTCAATCTTTGGTATAACCATAAGGTCCATAAATTTTTTGATAAATGTAGATTTCCCTGTTCTAACTGGACCTACAACACCTAAGTATATGTCCCCTTGAGTCCTTTCCGCAATATCTTTATATATATTGAAATCACCCATAAGTACACCCTCCTATTTATTTTTAACACTATATATATATTCCATAGTCAAAAAAAGTATACTACTTTTTTAATTTTAATAAATTAATGAAAATTCATAAACTTCAAATGCATTTGTTTTTTCTTTATCTTTTTCATTATCTATATAGTTAAAAATATGTAGTTGGAAAAGTAAATATGATATTTTTACATAATAAATAAAAAATAAATTTTACTCTAAAAAAAGAAGCTACAAATTAACTTGTAGCTTCTTTAATAATTAATAATTTTCTGCTTTTTTATCTCTTTGTAGTAATTCACTTACCATTTCTTTAGCATCCTTACCTTCAAAAAGAACTTTATATAAAGCATCTGTTATAGGCATTTCAACATCTAACTTTTCTTTTAAATCATAAAATGCATGACATGCCTTAATACCTTCAACAATCATTCCAACTTCTTCAACAGCTTCTTCTCTTGTCTTACCTGTTCCTATTAAATATCCTGCCCTTCTATTTCTAGAATGTATACTAGTACAAGTTACAATTAAATCACCCATTCCAGTAAGTCCTAAGAATGTCTCTACTCTTCCGCCAAGCTTAGTTCCTATTCTAACTATCTCAGCCATCCCTCTAGTCATAAGAGCTGCCTTTGTATTATCTCCATATCCTAATCCATCACAAACTCCAGCTGCTAATGCTATAATATTCTTTACAGCTCCTCCAATTTCAACACCAACTAAATCATCATTAGTATATACCCTAAATGTTTTAGTCATAAATAAATCTTGAACTTCTTCAGCAACCTTCATATTTTTAGAAGATGTAAGTACTGTTGTTGGAATATCAAAAGAAACTTCTTCAGCATGACTTGGTCCTGATAAAACAACTACAGGATTATTAAGTTCTTCTTCAATAACCTCAACTAATGTTTTATTACTTCCCTCTTCTATTCCTTTTGCAATACAAATAACCGGTACATCTTCTTTTATTAATCCTTTAATACTTCTTGATGCACTTCTAATTACATGAGATGGAACTGCTAATACAACATAATTTGTATCTTGTATTGCTTCCTCTAAATTATTATAAGCTGTAACATTTTTAGGTACATCTAATCCTTTAATGAACTTATCATTTCGTCTATTAACATTGATATCCTCAACAACACTACTATCTCTATCATATACTGATACAATATTTCCTTTGTTTGCTAATAAGATAGCTAAAGAAATTCCGAAACTTCCTCCGCCTAAAAAAGTCACCTTACTCATAATTAATTATCCTTTCTCTCCCTATATTCTATTTGTATTCCAGTACCACTGAAATCAAAATTATCTCTTAATTGATTTTCTAAGTATCTTTCATAAGAGAAGTGTCTGCAGCTAGAATCATTAACAAAGAATACAAACTTTGGTGGTTTTGTTGCTACTTGAGTTGCATAGTATATTTTTAATCTCTTTAATGCAACTACTGGTGGTTCTTTCATTAATATTGCTTTACTTATAACATCATTTAATACACCAGTACCAACTCTCTTATCATAATTATCATAACATTCTCTAGCAACTTCTAAAACTTTATGTGCTCTTTGGCCAGTTAATGCTGATATAAATAAGAACTTAGCATATTTTATAAATTTAAGCTTGCTTTGTAAGTCTTTTTTATAGTTATCCATAGTCTTATCGTCTTTTTCAATAAGATCCCATTTGTTTACTATAACCATTATAGCCTTATTTAATTCATGTGCAAAGCCTACTATCTTTTCATCTTGCTCAGTAACACCTTCTGTAGCATCTATCATTAAAATACATACATCAGCTCTTTCAACAGCGGCAAGTGTTCTAATTACAGAATATCTTTCGATTTCTTCTTTAACTTTGCTCTTTCTTCTAAGACCAGCAGTATCAATTAATGTAAATTTACCAAATTCACATTCAATCTTACTATCGATAGCATCTCTTGTAGTACCTGCTATATCAGATACTATTAATCTATCTTCTCCTAATAATCTGTTTATTAAAGATGATTTTCCTACATTAGGTTTACCTATCATAGCAATCTTTATGTCATCTTCTTCTTCTTCTTTTGCAGCAATTGAATCAAAATGCTCAACTACCATATCAAGCATATCTCCAAGTCCTTTTCCTTGTCCTGCAGATACAGCTACTGGATCTCCAATACCTAAATTGTAGAATTCCCAAGCATTTTCTTCATCTTTTAAGTTATCAATTTTATTAACAACTAAAACTACTGGCTTCTTAGACTTTCTTAGCATTGTTGCAACTTCATTATCAGCAGCAGTCATTCCTTCTTTACCATCAACTACAAACATTATTACGTCCGCAGTTTCTATAGCAATATTTGCTTGTCTTCTCATTTGTTTAACTATTATATCTTGGTTTTCTGGTTCTATACCACCAGTATCAATCATTGTGAAAGTATGATTAAGCCATTCAGCCTCTGCATATACTCTATCTCTTGTTACACCTGGTGTATCTTGAACTATTGAAATTCTTTTTCCTGCTAATTTATTGAATAATGTAGACTTACCTACATTAGGTCTTCCAACTATAGCAACTATTGGTTTTGCCATTATTTTATTTCCTCCTGACACGCATCGTTTATTATGCTTACTATATCTTCTCCTGTATGATCACATACAAGAACCTTAACCCCTAACTCTCTTTCTATATCTTCTACTCTTGTATCATCTAGCATGATATATTCAGCTGGGCCTAATTCATATCCTTTTCTAAACATGTTGTTTGGCATGATTAAGTACTCACTATTAATTTTTCCTTTTAATTGCCCAATAATATCAGTTCCAGTAAGAAGTCCTGCAACAGTTATTGTTTCACCAAAGAAATTATTAATAATTTTATATGTATCTATCTTAATATTAGGGTTAACGTCCATTAACTTTTTCATTCCACTTTTTACTTCTTCATAAGCAAGTTTACCTGTTGGTACTGAAAAAGTTCCTTTTATATTTTTATTTAAATCTTGAGCAGTATAATTTATGGCTTCTCTGAAACATCTAATCATTCCAATTCCATCTTCTATTTGCTCATATCCGTTATAAAAATCTTCTTCAGGCACATCTATGCCTGCAACTAAATAAAACTCATCAGAAAATCTTACAAATGGATCATTTATTTCTTCCATAAATCTTTTTTGGAATTCCATAATCATTTCTAATTCTTTTCTTGAAGTTTCTTCGTTAAATGTTTTTACTTTAACTAATCCTTCTCTATACTTCGTAACTCCTATAGGTACTACTGCAACATTGGCAACTGAAGGATATAGTTCATATAATTCAGTAATAGTCCTCTTAAGTTCTTCACCATTATTTACTTCTGGTATAAGAACTATTTGACAATGCATTTCAATTCCAGCCTCTGCTAGTCTTTTTATTCTATCATAAACAGATCCTGCAAATCTATTCCCAAGCATTTTTACTCTTAGTTCTGGATTTGTTGTATGCACTGAAATATTTATAGGGCTTATTCTATATTTAATAATTCTATCTATATCTTCCTCTTTCATATTAGTTAAAGTAACAAAGTTACCTTGAAGGAAAGAAAGACGCGAATCATCATCTTTAAAATATAAGCTTTCTCTCATACCTTTAGGATTTTGATCTATAAAGCAAAACATACATTTATTACTGCATCTTTTTGCCTTATCCATAATACCGCCACCAAATTCTAGACCTAATTCTTCGCCATAGTCTTTTTCTATTTCGTAATCCCAGATCTCTCCATTTGGTTTTTGTATTTCTAAAACTATTTCTTCATCGTTCGTTAAAAACCTGTAGTCTATAATATCAACTATCTTTTCTCCATTTACTGATAATAAAATATCATTTTCCTCAATGCCGACTTCTTCAGCAATACTATCAGGCATTACACTTGTTATTACATTTTTCATAATGTCCACTCCTATAATTACCTACCATCTCTATGATATATTAACCTAATATTTTTATTTTTGTCAACTAACAAAAAAAGAATATAGGTTTCCCCCATATTCTTTATTATTACTCATTTAAGTCTACATAATCACCTTTTGACGAAAAAATTATCCATTCACAAATATTTGTAACATGGTCTCCAACTCTCTCTAGGTACTTAGATGCAAATAACATTTGTGCTCCTTTATTTATGATTGATTCATCTTTTGCCATCTTCTTTAGCATATCATTGAATAATCCACGATATAAAATATCAACTTCATCATCCATTTTGCAAATTTCATAAGCAGCTTCTACATCATTTGCAACAAATGCTTCTATTGATTTTTTAATCATTTTTCTTAAAATATCAACCATTTGCCAAATTGGTTCGCATTCTTCACCTAGTACATCAAGTTCTACTCTTTGAGCTATTTTACAAATATCAACTGCATAATCAGCCATTCTTTCTAAATCTGTAACTATCTTTGAAGTAGTAAATATCTTTCTTAAATCAGTTGCTACAGGAGATTCCATAGCCATAAGCTTTAAGCATTGCTCTTCAATTTTTCTATTTAATTCATCAACCTTATCATCATTATCCATTACTTGCTTTGCAAGGACCATATCTTTATTTTTAAAAGCTTCTATACTATTATATATTTGCTTTTCTACTAAACTTCCCATTTCAGCAAGCTCAGACTTTAGAAGTTTCATTCTTTTATCTAAAAGATTTCTTGTCATTATCTCACTCCCTACTCACTTAATTGCATTGAAATCATATTTATATTTAAATTTTAATATATACTTAGCAATACTTAACTTTATCCAATTTAAATTTTATCCGAATCTTCCTGTGATATAATCCTCTGTTCTCTTATCCTTTGGTCTGTAGAATATATCTTCTGTCTTACCATATTCAATTACTTCACCTGATAAGAAAAATGCAGTTTTATCAGCAATTCTTCCTGCTTGTTGCATATTATGAGTAACAATTACTACAGTATATTGTTTTTTTAATTGATCCATAAGTTCTTCCATTTTATTAGTTGAAATAGGATCTAATGCTGATGTAGGCTCATCCATTAATATTATTTCTGGTGAAACCGCTATAGTCCTAGCAATACATAATCTTTGTTGTTGCCCACCAGAAAGGCCTAAAGCAGATTTTTTTAATCTATCTTTAACTTCATCAAAAAGAGCTGCACCTCTTAAACTTGTTTCTACTATTTCATCTAATTTCTTTTTATCTTTAATTCCATGGATTCTTGGACCATAAGCTATATTATCATAAATAGACATAGGAAATGGATTTGGCTTTTGGAATACCATACCAACCTTTTTTCTTAAATCTATTTCATCATATTCCTTATATATATCTTTTCCATCAATTAATATTTGACCGTTAATCTTTACACCTTCAATTAAATCATTCATTCTATTTAAAGTTCTTAAAAATGTTGATTTACCACATCCTGAAGGACCTATTAATGCTGTAACCTTTTTCGATTCTATATCTAAATTTATATTTTTTAATGCTTTATTATCACCATAAAACAGTTCTAAATTTTTAACCTGAATCTCAGGCTTAATTATATTTGACATATTTACACCTCAAAATCTTATGATTTTCTTTCATTAAAATAGTTTCATATCATAATTAAAAACTATTCATTACTTCACTATACTTAAAATTAAATATTAATAATTTGCTTTATTAAATTTCTTGCTAACAAACTTAGCTAAAAGATTTAAAATAAAAATCATTACAATTAAAACTATTCCAGCAGCAGCTGCTGATGCAATATCACCTTTTTCCTTAGTTTCAAGGAATGCATGAACTGTTAAAGTTCTACCACTTGACATTATACTTGTAGGTATTTTATAAACTGTACCTGCTGTTAAGAAAAGTGCTGCTGATTCTCCAATTACACGCCCCATTGATAGTATTACCCCTGAAAGAATACCTGGGATTGCACTTGGAAGTATAACTTTGTATAAAGTTTGAAATCTTGTTGCTCCAAGTCCAAGTGATGCTTCCCTATATGATGGAGGAACTACCTTTAAAGCTTCTTCTGTTGTACGAATAATTACTGGTAAAATTATTATTGCAAGAGTTAAAGATCCTGCTATAAGCGAATACCCAAACTTTAATGTTGTTACAAAAAATGCTGCACCAAATAATCCATATACGATTGACGGTATACCTGCAAGAGCTTCAGTTGAATATCTAATTATTCTAACTAATCTTCCTTGCTTAGCATATTCTTGTAAATAAACTGCTGCTAATACACCTATTGGTGTAGCAATAACTAATGATAATCCAATAGTATATAAAGTTGAAATTATAAATGGTTTAATTCCACCACCACCTGATGGTTTATATTCACCAAATAAATAATTAAAGTTTATAAGTTTATATCCTTTTAAAAATATAAATCCTATTATAAATACTAAAATCCCAACAGTTATTAATGCTGATAAATATAATAATATCTTTAAGATATTTTCTTTAAATTTTCTCATTTTTACTTACCTTCCTTATTAGAAAGTTTAGAAATAACTAAATTTAATATTAATATGAATGCAAATAATACAACACCTGTAGCAAATAATAACTCTTGGTGTGATTGAGTTGCATATCCCATTTCTAAAGCTATATTACTTGTAAGAGGTCTAACCTTATCAAAAATAGATGTAGGTATTTGAACTGAATTTCCTCCAACTAATATAATAGCCATTGTTTCCCCAATTGCTCTACCGCAACCTAAAACTATTGCTGCAAGTATACCTGACTTTGCTGCAGGTACAACAACTTTGAATGTTGTTTCTATATGTGAAGCTCCAAGCGCAAGAGATCCTTCTTTATAACTTTTTGGAACAGCCTTTATTGCAGTAGTAGAAACTGAAATTATTGTTGGAAGCATCATAACTGCTAAAACTATAATTACTGCTAATAAACTTTGTCCTTGTGGTAAATTAAAGGTATTCTGTATCCATGGAACAATTACTGCCAAACCAAATAATCCGTATAATACAGATGGAATTCCAGCTAAAAGTTCAACTGCCGGAATAATAATTTTTGATACACCTTTTGGTGCTACTTCTGAAATAAATATTGCTGTTAACAAGCCTATTGGCACTCCTATTATTAAAGCCCCTATCGTACCATAAATAGATGCAATTATCATTGGTAATATACCATACTTTTGATTTTCTGATGTTGGATACCATTCAGTACCAAAAATAAATTGAATAAATGATTTACCTTCTGCAAAAAATGGTCTTAATCCTTTATAAAATACAAATCCTATTATTAAAACTAAACTTACAACCGCTATAAGTGCACATATTAAAAATATTGCTCTTGTAACTTTATCTACGATGTATTTACTTTTATTTTTTTTATTTTCCTCTACCATTTTAGTCCTCCTAATGGTAATAACACACTAATATTGATTCATGTTGTAAAAACACCTCTTCATGAGAGGCATTTTTACAATATATTTTTGTTATTCTATAGTTATTAATTTGTTATCTTTTACTATTTGTTGACCTTCTGAACTTAATACAAAGTCAATTAATTTTTGTCCTTCGTCAGTTAAAGTATCTTTTGAAGTTACTAATAAGAACGGTCTAGAAATTTTATAATCTCCAGCTTTAACATTTTCAGCTGTTGGCTCAACATCATTAACACTTAAAGCTGAAACTGTATCATCAATATATTCAAAAGAAGCAAATCCAATTGCATTTTTATTTCCAGCTACTGTAGTTTTAACAGCTCCGCTACCATCTGAGATTGATGCATCTTTTGTTAATTCTTCTGATTCATATCCAACAATTTCTTGGAATGCATCTCTAGTTCCTGAACCTTCTTCTCTTGAAACAACTACGATTGGTGCATCTTCTCCCCCTAAGTCTTTCCAATTTGTTATTTCACCAGTATATATCTTTTTAACATCTTCTAAAGATATGTTTTTAACAGTATTATTTGGATTTACTAATAAAGCAATTCCATCATATGCTATAGTAGTTCCCTCTACTGAACCTTTTTCTTCATCCTTTAATTCTCTTGAAGACATTCCAATTTCTGAAACTCCTCCAATAACATCTTTAATTCCTGCTCCAGAACCATTTTGTTGTATTTCTAATGTAACATTACTATTTTCTTCTTCATAAATTTCTTGAACTTTTTCCATTAATGGACCTACTGAAGTTGAACCTGAAATTGAAATAGTTACTGCTCCAGAACCAGCTTTATCTCCTTCTGCTGATTCATTAGATCCACATCCTACAAATGTAGCTCCAACCATAGTAACTAATAATGCCCCTACCATTAATTTCAATTTTTTACTTCTCATTTTTATTCCTCCACTTTCATAAATGAATTTTTTATTCATATACCTTACACAAATAATATTATTCCTCTAAAGTTAAACTAATATTACTAAAATGTTAAATAGGGTTAGAGAAATGTTAAGAGAATGTTAAACTGGTATATTTTTGTCTTATTCTGTAATAATAAAAAAATAAAGATAAGCAGGAAATATAAAAATATTTCACTACATTATCTTTATTTGCATTTTTATTATTTTTTATAATAATTATTTTTTAATTTTAACAGTAAATGTACTTCCTACTCCAAGTTCTGATTCTACACTTATATCTCCATTAAACAATTTTACAATATGCTTAACTATAGCTAATCCAAGCCCAGTTCCCCTTGTAGACCTAGATTTATCCACTCTATAAAATCTTTCAAATATTCTTGGAATATCATTTTTAGGAATTCCTATACCATTATCACTGACCTTAAATATAAAATATTCACCCTCTAAAGTTAAATTAATTTTAACAATTGCCCCATCATTAGAATATTTTATTGAATTTTCAATTAAGTTAAGTGCTAACTGATGAAATTTATCTTTACTACCTATGATTTTATTATTAAATTCATCTTTATACTCAATAGATATATTTTTCTTTAAGGCTTGACTTTTTACTATTTCTAAAACATTTTCAACCACTTCTCCTGGTTTAAAACATTCATGATCCATTTTATGAAGATTTTCTATGTTAGATAACACTAAAATATCATTTATTAAATTAGTTAATCTTTCCGATTCCTTATCAATAATATCTAAAAACTTATTTTTAGTTTCATTATCCTCTACATATCTTAACGTTTCTGAAAATCCCTTTATTGAAGTTAATGGAGTTTTTAATTCATGTGAAACATTTGCTACAAATTCACTTCTCATGTTTTCTAATCTTTTAATATCAGTAATATCAAGTACAGAAATTACAACTCCCATTGTATTTTTTGAACCACTAATAATTGGCGCCTTTTTAACCCTTAACTCTCTTTCCACTGGATGAAATAATTTAATTTCTCTTGCACCTATTTCAGGCATTTCTCTAATAAAGTTTATTAAATCATAATCTATAATACAATCTGATAAATTTTTTCCTATAATATCTTCCTTTAGAGCAAATAACTTTTTAGAATATGGATTTATCAAAATTATTTTTTCATTATTATCAATAGCAATTACGCCACTTTCCATACTTTCTAAAATAGCTTCAAGTTTATTTTGTTTATCTAAAGAATCCTTTATTTTTATTTCAAGCTGATCTGCCATATTGTTAAAAGTTTGTGCTAAAAACCCAATTTCATCATAATTATAAACAATTGCTCTTTTATTTAAATTTCCATTTGCTATTTTCGTTGTAACTTTTTCAAGTTCTTTAATAGGGTATACTATTATTCTTACAAGTTTTATTGCAAATATTAAAGATAATATAAACACAGCAATTACTATTGCAATATAATACTTTAAAGCTCCTGATGTAAATACCTTAATTGCACTTATTGACACTGAACTTCTTAGTACCGTATTGTCATCAATTTTAGTTGCATAATAAACAAGATTAGTTCCTAAACTCTCACTATATCTCACACTACTGCCAGTCCCATTTTCAAAAGCATCTATAATTTCTTGCCTATTATTATGATTATCAAGGCCACTAACTTCATTATCAAACGTTACATCACCATCTTTATTTATAACAGTAAAACGCACTAAATTTCCTTTAAATTTATATAAAGATAAATCTACCTCACTAAAAGTTTCTTCCTTTGCTAAAATCGAATTATATAGTGCTAGAGTTTCTTTTGCATCATTTATTGTACTAATATTAACTAATGCTATAAACGAGCTAGTTACAATTATTAAAGCAAAAATTACAGTAATAATTACTGATGTTATAATTCTTTTTTTCATGTTTTAACAATTGGGATTAAATCTATATCCCACTCCTCTTATAGTTTCGATTAGCTTAGGATTTTTATCATCCTCTTCAACTTTTTTTCTTAAATATCTTATATGAACATCTACTGTTCTCGTTTCTCCTATGTATTCATATCCCCATATCTTATCAAGTAAGGTATCTCTAGTTAGTATTTTTCCTTTATTCCTAATTAAAATTTCAAGAAGTTCAAATTCTTTAAGTGTTAAATCAAGTTTTTTATCTTTAACATGTATTTCTCTTTTTTCAAAATCAGCTTTTAGATTTCCAAATACCAAAACACTACTTTCTGGTTCAACCACTGAAAATCTTCTTAACACAGCTTTTACCCTTGCAAGCAATTCTCTTACAGAAAATGGTTTAGTGATATAATCATCTGCACCTAATTCTAATCCTAATATTTTATCAAGTTCCTCACTTTTAGCAGTAAGCATTATTATTGGAATATTTCTTATTTCACTATTACTTCTAACTTCCCTGCAAACATCATATCCATCTTTACCAGGAATCATTAAATCTAATAAAATTAACTTTGGCTTTTCTTCAATTGCTAGCCTTACTGCATCAATTCCATTATTAGCTTTAATTACTTTATATCCATTATTAGTTAAATTAAAGCTTATAAGTTCTAAAATATGTTCTTCATCATCTACCACTAATATTTTTTCATTTGCCATTTTCTATCACCCCAAAATTTTATTTAATATAAATAAATGAAAATAACCTTCCGTAAGTACCATTACTAGCTCTATAAGAAAATAATTTACTTTCTTTTTCACAATGTGTACAAAGTTTTAATGAATATATATTTTCATCTTTTAATCCAATAGTTTTTAAATCACTTTCTATACAAAGCTCCATGCTTAAATTTCTTCCATTAAAAAGATTTTCTTCAGGAATCATATTAAATTTTTCAATAAATTTTTCTTTTAGTTCTTCAGATACTTCATAGCAGCATTGTCTTATATGTGGTCCAATATATGCTCTTATATCTTCAACATTTGAACCATATTCTTTAATCATTTTTTCTACAGCCTTCTTGCTTATGTCATTAAAGGTTCCCTTCCAACCACTATGAACAGCCCCAACTACACACTTTACTTCATCCACTAATAGTACTGGTACACAATCAGCTGTAAATGCACCAACTATAACAGACTTTTCATTTGTTATTATTCCATCGCCTTCATTTTCAATAAATTCTTCGTCATTACCTTTATAAACAAAAACCTTGTCACTATGTATTTGTCTAATATACTGCACTTCATTAACATTAAAGTCTTCCTTTAATGATAAAAGGTTATTTATTCCCTCTTCAGTATGTCTGTTAAAGCTTCTATTCATTTCTGCATTAGAAAATACTAAATTAATCTTTTCACCTTCTAAAACCCAAAAATCTTTAAAAACCTTAAAATCATTAACATTTAAATAATTCATAATCCACCTCTATATTTCTATATGTGTATTTTAACATTTTAGATATCCATTTACCAATTAATCTATATAACTTTTAACATGATTTTAACTTTGAAATAACATTCTATGATTTATATTTTTAAATATATAATCATTATTGTATATTAAATCCTTATCTAATCTTAAATAACAAGGTAATTTGCCTTGATTGATTGATTTATTATATCTATAAAAAAGACTACCCATAGGTAGCCCATTTTATTTATTATTTGTTCTTAATACATTTATCTCTTCAATAAATGTAGTTATATCCTTAAATTCCCTATATACAGATGCAAATCTTACATATGAAACCTCATCAAGATTTTTTAACCTATCCATTACCATTTCACCAATTACACTTGATTCAACTTCAGTTAACATATTATTAGAAATATTCTTTTCAATATCTTCTGCTAATTCTTCAATTTGCTTTCTAGATATAGGTCTCTTTTGACATGCAATAATAAGTCCATTTACTATTTTTTCTCTATTAAAGTTTTCTCTTGTAGAATCTCTTTTAACAACTAAAATCGGAATATCTTCAATTTTTTCATAAGTTGTGTATCTTCTGCCACAACTACTACATTCCCTTCTTCTTCTTATTGTTGTGTTATCATCAGTTGATCTAGAATCTACAACTTTACTTTCATCATAAAAACAAAAAGGACACTTCAAACAAATCACGCCTTTCCCTTATAGTTATATTTGTATTATACATTTTTTTTGTAATTAATACTATATTTTATTTTCATCTTGATTGATTTCTATACCTGTTGCATCTACAATTATTACGTCAACTCCCACTTTAACTATTTTTTCCCATGGTATCTCTATATCATCCTCTTTAGAAAACCAACCTTTATTATTGTTAGAAGGTAAAAATATTGATACTATTTTATTAGTTTCTAAATCTACTTTAAAATCTCTAATATAACCAAGCTTACTTCCTGTTGATATATCAACTACCTCCATACTTCTTATAGCATTTACAGAATATAAAATTAAGTCACTCTCCATAATTATCTCCTCCACCTTAAATATGTATTTTCTTTTACCATATTTATATATATGATGTGACCTTTCATTTTATTAAATTATTTATACTTTGTTTATACCTTAAGAAGTATTTAAAATATCAATACTTGTCCACCCCTCATAATCTTAGATTATATCATCTTTTTAGCAAAAAAAATAGGACTCAAAGAGTCCTATACATACTTCCTCATATGCTTTAATGCTGTTTTTTCTAATCTTGAAACTTGCGCTTGTGAAATTCCAATCTCATCTGCAACTTCCATTTGTGTTCTTCCATTAAAAAATCTTAATGTTAAAATTAATTTTTCTCTGTCATTTAATTTTTTCATAGCTTCTTTGATTGAAATATTCTCTAGCCAACTATCATCGCTATTCTTAGAATCACTAATTTGATCCATTACATAAATGGCATCTCCTCCATCATGATATATTGGCTCAAATAATGAAACTGGATCTTGAATTGCATCTAAAGCAAAAACAACCTCTTCTCTAGGTATATTTAATTCTTTTGCTATTTGGGACACTGTTGGCTCCTTATTATTATCCTTTATCAATTTATCTCTTACTAATAAAGCTTTATAAGCTACATCCCTTAAAGATCTACTTACCCTAATAGAATTATTATCTCTCAAATACCTTCTTATTTCTCCTATTATCATCGGTACAGCATATGTAGAAAATTTTACATTTTGAGATAAATCAAAATTGTCTATTGATTTCATTAATCCAATGCAGCCAACTTGAAATAAATCATCTACATTTTCTCCTCTATTATTAAATCTTTGAATAACACTTAGAACTAATCTTAAATTACCCTTAATAAAAGTTTCTCTTGCTTGTGTATCTCCGTTTCTCATCTTTAATAGGAGTTCTCTTTTTTCCTTTTCCTTTAGTACTGGTAATTTGGAAGTATTTACCCCACAAATTTCAACTTTGTTGATAATCAAAGTCAATCACTCCTTCAGAAGTAATAACATACTGCATTTAAAATTATTTCCGTTAGAGGATTGTTTTATACTAAAGACAACCTTAAATCATTTTATTTATTTCTTTCTTTAATCTATTTATTATTTTCTTTTCTAATCTTGAAATATAAGATTGAGATATACCAAGCATATCTGCCACTTCTTTTTGAGTCTTTTCCGTATTGCCTGAAAGACCAAATCTTAACTTCACAATTTCTTTTTCTCTTTCATTTAAATTTTTTAATGCTAAAAATAATAATTGCTTGTCAACTTCGTCTTCAATTAAATTGTATACTGTATCATTTTCAGTACCTAATATATCTGATAGCAATAATTCATTTCCATCCCAATCTATATTTAAAGGCTCATAAAATGATACTTCTGCCTTAACTTTTGTATTTCTTCTTAAATACATTAAAATTTCGTTTTCAATACATCTTGATGCATAGGTTGCTAATTTGATTTTCTTTTCAGGATTAAATGTATTAACTGCCTTTATAAGACCTATTGTTCCAACAGAAATTAAGTCCTCTACTCCAACTCCTGTATTTTCAAATTTTCTTGCAATATAAACTACTAATCTTAAGTTTCTTTCTATAAGAGTATTTCTTACTTCCTCATCACCACTTGCTAATTTTCCAACTAACTGTTCTTCTTCATCCTTTTTTAGTGGTGGTGGAAGTGCATCATTTCCACCTATATAATCTACTCTTTTTCTGAAAATATTAAATTTAGATAAAAACTTATTTAATAATAAAATTAATTTTCCCATATATCCTCCTTATACTATACCCCTTGATAACAAAGCTTGGAACTCATCTTCTTTGCTCAACTTTCTCTCACATCCGCATACTATTGCATCAACCCTTGTCCAGCTATTACTATCTTCATTTTTTATCATTATATTCCCTTTAAAACCTTTAACTTCTCCAACTTCGTTTATAGTATCATATTTAATAATAAATTTTTTATCATCTGGAATATCAAATTGATTAAAATAGTTATTCTCAACAATAACACATGGTAAATTTGTTACCGGCTCTCTTAATTCATTTCCTGTATCTAAAAATCCTTTTACTAGTACTGTTCTTGTTCCTTCGGTAATATATATATCATATAAGAAATTTTTAACTAAGGCTCTATCTTTAAGTAAATCAATAATTCTATTTATAAAAATAAATACAATCGCCACAGATAACACTATATATTTTATTGAATTGTTTTCAACTACAAACGCCTGTCCAATCATATATGTGTTTTGCATTTGTAAAGCTCCAAAGCATATTCCTCCTAGCATAAAAGCTAACATAAAAAAGACCAATATCGATTTTAATACATATTTAAATTTTTTACTTTCTAAAGAAATATATATCATAATTGCAGGTATCAATAATTTAAATGCTATGGAATTTAATAAATTTACATTACAAAAAATAACTAACCCGTATAAGCCTCCTAAAACCGCTGCAATGCATATATTCTTCTTATTAAAACTAAACCTTAATAATTTGAAAGTAAGTAATAGCAAGAATAAATTGATTACTACATTTTCAAATATATAAATATCAATATATACTTCCATATTTCTATCACCTCAATATATAAATTATAGCCTTATCTCTAAATTTTTTTTGTCATTTTAACGGAGGTAAATTTATTTTTTAAACACAGTTTTTTTACATATTTTTCCCAATTATTCTTATATATAATATTAAATCTTTTATTTCATTTTTAATCACTTTTATAATATAATTATACCCTTAATTAAAAACAAAAAAATAAATAGAAATTGTAATTATTACAATTTCTATTTATTTTATATTATAATTATTAAATTTTACTTTCTTGATCTTAAGAAGCTTGGTATATTAACGCTTTCTCTATCTAAATCTAATAATGGATCATTATGAGTTGCCTTAATAGGTTCTTCTTCTTTCTTAATAGTTTCTGCTACAGGCTTTGGGTCAATTTTTGCTTCAGGTGCTGAAGTAGTTACTTTACCATTATCTTCTTCAAATCCTGTTGCAATAACTGTTAATCTTATTTCATCATTTAAAGTTTCATCTATAACTGCACCAAAGATGATATTAGCATCTATATCAGCTGCTTCTCTTACTATTTCTGCAGCTTCATAAACTTCAATTGCTCCTAAGTCAACTCCACCAGTAAAGTTTATTATAACTCCAGTAGCTCCATCTATTGAAGTTTCTAATAAAGGAGATGAAATTGCTTGTCTAACAGCATCTTGTGCTTTATTATCGCCTTTTCCATAGCCAACACCCATGTGTGCTAACCCTTTATCCTTCATTACTGTTTCAATATCAGCAAAGTCGGCATTAACTACCCCTGGTATAGTAATAAGGTCAGAAATAGCTTGTACCCCTTGTCTTAACACACCATCTGCTAATTTAAATGAATCTAATAATGTTGTTTTCTTATCTGCCATAGCAAGAAGTTTTTCATTTGGTATTATAACTAATGTATCAACATGTTGCTTTAAATTTTCTAATCCCATTTCAGCATGTCTCATTCTTCTCTTTCCTTCAAATGGGAAAGGTTTAGTAACAACACCAACAGTTAAAATATTCATAGATTTTGCAATTTCTGCAACTACTGGAGCAGCACCTGTACCAGTTCCTCCGCCCATACCAGCAGTAATGAATACCATGTTAGCACCTTT
The DNA here is from genome assembly GCF_000577815.1 of Clostridium saudiense. Classification (GTDB taxonomy): domain Bacteria; phylum Bacillota; class Clostridia; order Clostridiales; family Clostridiaceae; genus Clostridium; species Clostridium saudiense. Next base: position 60,130 of record NZ_CBYM010000009.1, read on the forward strand.
TATTGCTTCTGCTATTTCTTCTCTACTTTCTTCTGCAGCTTTTTTCCCGATTTCAGGATTTGCTCCAGCTCCAAGACCTTTTGTAAGTTTTTCACCTATTTGAATCTTTGTATTAGCTTGTGAAAGCAATAATGCTTGTTTATCAGTATTAACAACTATAAACTCAACATTTCTTAACCCCTCAATGATCATTCTATTAACGGCGTTACCACCGCCACCACCGCATCCAATTACCTTTATATTAGTTAATTCCTGCATATCTAACTCGAAATCTAACAAAATAACTCCTCCTTAAAACTCTCTCTATTAGTAATTAAAATACTTTCATAATATTACTTTATTAGTTCTTCTTAATTAGCTTAATTATAGTATTAAACATAAATTATTCCGTACTCTAATTTTACATCATTACATATATGTTAACAATAGTAAAATGCTAACTATTGAAGAAAATTGTAATGATTTTTTTAGATTTCATAAAAAAATGATCAAAAAATGTTGCTTTTATCCTATAATGTACTATAATTTACTTCTATATCTTTATTCTATATAATAATAATTGCTAATTTTAAAATACTATATTTTAATTCATCATATAATATATTCAACAAAACTTTAAAAATTCCTCTAACTTTTAACATTTTTTTATTTTTATTGAAAATATATATTCACATTTATTCTTATAAGCTACTTTCATTCACTAAATTATAATTGGATTTTATTTATGAAAACTCTAAAATCCCCTTCATTTTAATAAATTTAATTTATTAAACTTAAAGTTTGAATTTACTTATAACAAAAGGACGTAATTTCTTACGCCCTTAAATTTTTATAAAATCATTAATCTTTTTAAAGTTTCTCTATCTACTGCATATGTCATTGCTGTGTCCATTGATATAACACCCTTTTTATATAACTCAGCTATAGCCATATCCATAGTTTTCATACCATATTTATTACCTGTTTGAACAGCTGATTCAATTTGATGTGTTTTACCTTCTCTAATTAAGTTTTGTATTCCTGGAGTACTCACCATTACTTCTAAAGCTGCAACACGACCATTGCCTTCAATATTAGGTAATAGTTGTTGAGATACAACTGCTTGTAATACTGATGATAATTGTATCTTAACTTGTTGTTGTTGATGTGGTGGGAATACATCTATTATTCTATCTATAGTTTTTGCTGCTCCAATTGTGTGTAATGTAGAAAATACTAAATGTCCAGTTTCAGCAGCTGTAATTGCAATTGATATAGTTTCTAAATCTCTCATTTCTCCAACTAAAATCACATCTGGATCTTCTCTTAATATAGCTTTTAATGCATTTCCGTAACTCTTACTATCCTTACCAATTTCTCTTTGATTAACGATGCAGTTATTATGCTTGTGTAAGTATTCTATAGGATCTTCTAAAGTTATTATATGTGCTTGTCTTGTATTATTTATTTCATTGATCATAGCTGCTAATGTTGTACTTTTACCACTACCTGTAGGTCCTGTAACTAAAACAAGCCCTCTTTTTTTAGTTACAATATCTTTAAGAACTGCTGGATGCTTTAATTCATCTAATGTTGGTATTTTTAGTGCAATAACTCTTATTGCTATAGCATCACTATTTCTTTGTTTAAAAACATTTACTCTAAATCTTCCGATTCCTTGTGCAGAATAAGATGTATCAAACTCTCCAATACTTAAATATTCCTCATATTTTTCTTGCAATATTTCTTTAGAAAACTCTTCAACATCATTTGGTAATAATTTCTTATCTCCTAAGTGGATAAGTTTTCCATTGCATCTTATAGTTGGTGGCAACCCAACAGTTAAATGTAAATCTGATGCCTTCATTTCTATCGTTTTTCTTAAAAGTTCTTGTAATACATACATATTATTTTCTCCCTAATCTAATCTCTAATCGTATATCATATTTTTATCTCTATTTATAGTTTAGTAAAATAATCCAAAAATCACAACTAACATTGTAAACTTTTTACCTTTTTTGTCATTTTGTTGTAAGTTCTTTCTTTAATTTCTTTAAAGCTTTCTTTTCTATCCGCGAAACATAAGATCTTGATATCCCAAGTAGACTTGCTATTTCTCTTTGAGTTTTGCATTTACCATCTACCAATCCATATCTCATCCTTATAATTTCTCCTTCCCTTTCACTTAGCGCTGTATTAATTTTAGAATAAAGAGCTTTTATTTGTATATTGGTTTCAACTTTATCAACCACAGAATCTTTATCACTACTTAAAACATCAATTAAACTTATTTCATTACCTTCTTTATCAACGCCTATCGGATCATGTAAAAATGTTTCTCCTTTTTGTTTTTTACTACTTCTAAAGAGCATTAAAATTTCATTTTCAATGCATCTAGATGCATATGTAGCTAATCTTGTTCCCTTTGATGCATCAAATGAATCAATTGCTTTAATTAACCCTACTGTACCGATTGATATAAGTTCATCTATATCTTTATTCGGTATTTGATACTTTTTCACAATATGTGCAACCAACCTAAGGTTTCTTTCTATCAATACTCCTTTAGCCTTCTTATCACCTGATTTTAATAGTTCAAGATATTTTTCTTCTTCTTTTTCATCCAAAGGCTGTGGAAAAGTGTTGTTACCTGAAATATATCCTGTAAGGAAAAAATTCGTACAGAACAACTCCAAAATATTACTAAAAAATATCACTAAGCTTCCTCCTAGTAGTGCTTATTATATAATATGATATTTTCTAAAAATATTGCTTGAAGATTGCAAATTAATTTTATTCCCAAATTTTATTCACTTATTAATGCTTTTATTATTTCTCTATATATTGGTGCTGCTGTATTTCCTCCAGCAAGTTCTGTTCCATTTTCATCTACACCATTTATATTTGGAGCAACAATTACTAATGTATATAATTTATTGTCAAGTTCAAAATAACCAGCAAACCAACCGTGAGTTGTTGCACCACCTTCACCTGTAGCTGTACCTGTCTTACCACCTTGTATTATACCATCTACCTTAGCTGCAGTACCAGTACCATTTGTTATAACATTACTCATACTATTTTTAACTAATTTTGATGTTGTTGATGTAAATATCCTATTTTCTTCATTTTGAATATTTTCTATAACATTATTATCATCATCTACAATTGCTTCGATAAGTGATGGCTTAATATAAATACCATCATTAACTATAGCATTAACAGCACCAGCAATTTGAAGTGGAGTTACAGTTACACATTGCCCAATAGCAAAATTGCTTACTCCATCAGTTAGCTTTGGCATTACCCCTACTGCCTCTTCTCTATTTTCACCTGCTAAACCTAGTACTTTGTTATATAATCCTAAATTAGTTGTATACTTTAACAAATTTTCATATCCTATTAATTGACCTAATTTTGCAAATATATCATTACAAGATACCTCAAATGCTTTATTAACTGTTAAAGTTCCATGAGCATAAGACTTTCCTGAATTCGTGCAAATATTTCCATTACAAGTAAAAGTATCAGTTACATTTACCAACCCTTCATTTAATGCAATAGCCTCAGTTAAAATTTTAAATATAGATCCTGGTTCAAATCCTAATTGACCTATTCCTAAATTTACATTAGCTTCTGATTCATCTTTTTGAACCATTGCTCTTATTTTACCCGTATTTGCTTCTAATAAAACAACACCAACATTATCTAAATTACTAAATGAATCATCTTTTAAAACATCTCTAATTTTATCTGACATTGAACTATCTATTGTAAGTCTTATATTCTTATTATTTACACCTGAATTTGTTTCATTAGTTCTATAAATAGATTTATCATCTAAATAAAACCCAGTAGTTGGTCTCTTATTATCTTGTATTATACTAACAACTTCACTTTCAAAAGATCCTTCTTCAACATTATCTTTATCAATTGATGCTATAATATTCTCAACTCTCCAACTTTCTTTTAAATCTAATTCATCATAAACATAAGTATATATTCCCTTTATATCATTAAGTTTATTTATTTTATCGTATGTTTCTTTAGTGATATTATAATAAATTTTTCCACTTTGTTGCATAATATCAGAAAAATTAAAAGATTCATCTTCAGATTTCATAATAAAATTCAAAGCTAATAAATCTTGTAATGTTTCTTCATAATTGTTTAACTTAAAAGGCTTTGTATCAAGAACCATTACATATTTATTTTTATAATTTATTAAACTTTCTCCATTAGTATCAAAAATCTTATAATTCTTATCACTAGTATATTCAACTTGATGATTTTCAAGTTCTCCTTGAACTGTACTAGTTGGCTTTATCATTAGAAAAAATAATCTTATAGTTAAAGCAATAAAAATGCTAAAAAATACTATCCCCACTGCAAGTGATTTTTTATTATTAATTTTAAAACCATACAAAAAAAACACCTCCTTAGCTAAATTCTAGCCTAAGAAAAGGTGTTTTATTCAAGTTACTTTAATATATCTCTGATTTTTGCCATTAATAAATCTATAGCAACATAATTATGTCCACCTTCAGGAATAATTATATCTGCATATTTTTTTGAAGGCTCAGTAAATTGTAAGTGCATTGGTCTTACAATATTAAGATATTGATCTACAACTGATTCAACAGTTCTTCCTCTTTCGTTAATATCTCTTACAAGTCTTCTTAGAATTCTAATATCAGCATCTGTATCAACATAAACTTTAATATCTAAAAGTTCTCTTATTCTTGGATCTTCAAGAATTAATATACCTTCAACTAAAATTATATCTCTTGCTTCAACTGTTGTAGTTTCTTTTGCTCTATTATGTACAGTAAAGTCGTAACTTGGTTTTTCTATAGACTCTCCATTTATTAAAGCTTTTAAATGCTCTACTAATAAATCATTATCAAAAGCCATAGGATGATCATAATTTGTTTTAACTCTTTCTTCCATTGATAAATGGCTTTGATCCTTATAATACATATCTTGTTGTATCATTGCAATACAATCATTTGAAAAATTAGAATATAACGCATCAGCAATTGTACTTTTACCAGAGCCTGTTCCTCCAGTAATTCCTATTAATATTGGTTTAGACATTACTGCATTTCCTCCTTAGTTGTTGTTTATGTTAATAACGTTATTTGCTTTTACTAGCATATCATTTACCTTTAAAGGAACATCAACCTTTACAGTAAACATCATATGTGCTCTATTAGCAACATCAGTTTTCTTATCTTTATCTAAATCATACATATCTTCTAGTTTAATTTTAAAGTATGGAACTTCTGGTCTTAAAACTTCAACTTCTTCACCTTCGAATACTCTATTCTTTTGAAGAACTGTTGCTGTCTTTGTTTCCGGATCATATGATTTAACCATACCAACTATTTCGTAATCTCTAACATAGCCAGCGTCATCATAGTTTTGCTCACCATTAATACCTAAGTAGAATCCTGTATGATATGGTCTATGACTTACTTTTCTAAGCATATCCATCCATTCATCTTTAAACTTATAGTTGCTTGGATTTTCCCAGTAACTATCTAACGCTTCTCTATATGCTTTTACTACAGAAGCAACATAGAATTCACTCTTCATTCTTCCTTCAATCTTGAAAGAATAAATACCACTCTTAACAAGTTCAGGAATATAATGAATCATACATAAATCTTTTGAGTTCATTATATATGTTCCATTATCGTCTTCTATTACAGGATAATATTCACCTGGTCTAGTTTCTTCAACTAAGTGATATTTATATCTGCATACATTACCGCATATTCCCTTATTAGCATCTCTTTTAATCATATAATTTGATATTAAACATCTTCCAGAGTAAGCTACACACATTGAACCATGAATAAACGCTTCAATATCGCATCCTTTTGGAATATTTTCAGTTATTTCATTTATTTCTTTAAAAGTTAATTCTCTAGCTAATACTATTCTCTTAACTCCTAAATCATACCAGAATTTAGTTGCCATCCAGTTAACAGTATTTGCTTGTGTACTTAAATGTATTTCTAATTCTGGTGCTACTTCTTTACATATAGCAATTAATGATGGGTCTGCAACTATAACTGCATCTACACCTATATCATAAAGACCTTTTATGTATTCTCCTGCTGAAGGCAAATCATGATTTCTAGCAAAAACATTTAATGTTACATAAATTTTCTTACCTCTATCGTGACAATATTTAATACCTTCAATCATTTCTTCATTTGAAAAATTATTTGAAAATGCTCTAAGATTTAATTTGCCTCCACCAATATATACTGCGTCTGCTCCAAAATCTATAGCTATTTTTAGCTTTTCTAAATTACCAGCTGGAGCTAATATTTCAGGTTTTCTCATTTATTTACCTCCTTCTAGTTATAGCAATTCCATCTCCCATTGGAATTACAGAAGTAATTAAGTCCTTATCTTGTGATACTAAATCTAAGTAAGTTCTCATTCTCTTAACTATTGTAATTTTCCTTCTTTTAACTAAATCATCACTTGCAACCATTCCTCTAAATAACACATTATCAGCAATTATTATTCCATCATCTTTTAATAATCTTAAACAATGTGGTAAAAAGTGATTATAGTGACCTTTTCCTGCATCCATGAAAATTAAATCATAAGGTTCTTCTAATCTTTCTAATACTTCAAGACAATCTCCTGCCTCTATAGTAATATTATTTTCTAAACCATATGCTTTTATATTTTCTTTTGCATATTTTATCATTTCTTCGCTTCTCTCTATGGTAGTTATATGAGGATTACATCCTGCTGCTTCATACATTATAATTGCAGAATATCCAATAGCAGTACCAAGCTCTAAAATTCTAAGTGGCTTTTTCATGCTTACCATGAACTCTAAAAACTTTATTGTTTCTTTTTGAGCTATAGGCACTCCATTTTCCTTAGCAAAGTCTTCTAACTCTTTTAGTTTTCCTTCACTTTCAGGAATTAATCCTCTAATATATTCTTCCATATAGTCGTAGGTAACTCCACTCATACTAAACCTCCGTATATGTTAATATCCTAATTCTTCTTTTTTCTTTAAGAAATCATCATAATTATTTGTAAAATAATGTTCATCATCAGATGCTAGCAGATAAAATAAATAATCTGTACTTGCAGGATTTAATGCTGCTTTAAGTGATTCTACACCTGGATTACATATTGGGCCTACAGGTAAACCTTTGTATAAATATGTATTGTACTTTGATTCAATTGCTAAATGTCTATTTCTGACACTTTCAATATAATATCCATGTGCATAAATTACAGTTGCATCAATTTGAAGTGGCATATTTTGCTTTAATCTATTATAAATAACAGATGCAATTAATGGTCTATCTTCATCAACTCTTGCTTCTTTTTCTATAATAGATGCAACATTAACTACTTTTTCAACTTCCTCTTCAGTGATAGTATCACTAGCAGTAATTTCTTTAAATACTTCTTCAAATCTCTTTATCATTGTTTCAATTATGTACTGTGGTTCAACGCCAATCTCAAAGCTATATGTATCTGGAAATAAAAATCCCTCTAAATTATATCTTTTATCTGGATTATCCTTTACGTATGATGGCAATGGATAACTCTTTACTGCATTTAAAAATTCATCTGAAGTACATACTTCCTGCTCTTGTAGTCTTGTAGCAATATCTTCAATATTGAAACCTTCTGGAATAGTAACAGTTATTGCATTTGCGTTACTTGCATCCTTTAAAGTTTCTGCAATTTCTTTTACTGACATTCCCTTTTCTAATGTATGACTACCAGGAACAACTTCTAAATTTAGCCCAGTTAATTTTGCATATATTTTTATAATCAATGGACTTTTTATTTTATTTTCACTTTTTAATTTTGAGACAATACTATAAAAGCTATCTCCCTCTTCAACTAAAACTACTTCTTCATTAGAAATTTTAAGTGGTTTATTTATTGTAGATGTAAATTTAAAAATTCCTAAAAATAAAATAATAATCAATATCAAACCAATAATTATGTTAGAATTTCTTTTTCTCTTTTTTCTTCTTCTTTTTAATTTGTTGGTATTTTTAACTCTTTTCTTCATAAATACCCCCTGTATTTAAAAGTGAATAGCCAAAACACTTAGCTATTCACTATTATAATACTTTTCTATCAAATTTTAAACAATTTACATAATTATTTTTTGCTTCTGCTTATCATTCTCTTTCTTTCAGCAGCATCTAAGTATCTCTTTCTGATTCTTATGCTTTCTGGAGTAACTTCAACTAATTCATCATTTCCTATGAATTCAATTGATTGCTCTAAAGTTAATGTTGTAACTGGTACTAATTTAACAGCATCATCAGAACCTGAAGCTCTTGTATTTGTTAACTTCTTACCTTTACAAACATTGATATCTAAATCTTCAGCTCTAGCACATTCTCCTACTACCATTCCTTGGTATACTGGTGTACCTGGAGTTATGAATAATCTACCTCTTTCTTGAGCATTGAATAATCCATAAGCAATTGCTTCACCTTGTTCAAATGAAACTATTGATCCTCTGCTTCTAGCTTCGATTTCACCCTTGTATGGTGCATATCCTTCAAATACGTGGTTCATGATACCATTACCCTTTGTATCTGTCATGAATTCATTTCTGAATCCGATAAGCCCTCTAGCAGGAATAATAAACTCTAATCTTGTATATCCATTAACAGCAGATGTCATATTAACCATTTCAGCTTTTCTTGGTCCCATTTTTTCCATAACAGCACCCATGAATTCTTCTGGAACGTCTATTGTTAAGTATTCCATTGGTTCTAACTTCTTACCATTTTCTTCTTTGAATATAACAGATGGCTTAGAAACTTGTAATTCAAATCCTTCTCTTCTCATTGTTTCTATAAGAACTGATAAGTGAAGTTCTCCTCTTCCTGATACTTCGAAGCAATCTGGAGTTATTTCTCTAACTCTTAAACTTACGTTAGTTTCTAATTCTTTCATTAATCTATCTCTTAAATGTCTAGATGTAACGAATTCTCCTTCTTTACCTGCAAATGGTGAATCATTTACCATGAAGTTCATGTTAAGTGTTGGTTCATCAATTTCAACGAATGGTAAAGCTTCTGGATTTGAAGCATCTGCAATTGTTTCACCAATATTAGCATCCATAATACCACTTACTGCTATTATATCTCCAAGTCCTGCTTCTTCAACTTCTTCTCTCTTTAATCCATTGTATCCAAATACAGCTGTGATTTTGTAATTAGATTTTGTCCCATCTTGTCTTACTAAAGTAACATTTTGGTTCTTTTTAACTGTTCCTCTATGTACCTTACCTATAGCAATCTTTCCAACGAAAGCATTACTATCTAAAGTTGTAACAAGCATTTGGAATGGTCCATCGATGTATCCCTTTGGTGGTTCAACATGATCGATTATTGTTTTAAATAATGGTTCCATACCATCATTTGTATCTTCAACATTATATCTAGCAAATCCTTCTCTAGCTGAAGCATAAATTATTGGGAAGTCTAATTGTTCATCATCAGCACCTAATTCTAAGAATAGGTCAAACACTTCATCAATAACTTCTTCTGGTCTAGCATTTGGTTTATCTATTTTATTTATAACAACGATTGGCTTTAATTTTAATTCTAAAGCTTTCTTTAAAACGAACTTAGTTTGAGGCATTGGTCCTTCGTAAGAATCAACAACAAGTAAAACTGAGTCAACCATTTTAAGTACACGTTCAACTTCTCCACCAAAGTCAGCATGCCCTGGTGTATCAACTATATTGATTTTTGTCCCATTGTACATTACAGCAGTGTTTTTAGAAAGAATAGTAATTCCTCTTTCTTTTTCTAAATCGTTAGAGTCCATTACTCTTTCATCCATTTTTTCATTTGATCTAAATACGTGACTTTCTTTAAACATGGCATCAACTAATGTTGTCTTACCATGGTCAACGTGAGCTATAATAGCTATATTTCTAATGTCGTCTCTAGTTATTAATTCCATTTAATTTCCTCCATTAACTTTAATTCTGAACTTAAATATAAAATTTAAATTCATCGCTTTTATTTTAAAGGCTTATCTTTCTTTTTTAACTAAGCATTCAAAGTTCATATCGCTTTTGGTTTGCTAAGTTAATGAAAGTTCAAATTACTAAATCTCTAAATAATTAATATCAAATTATGTAATGAAATAAGATAATCAACTATGTACTTAAGATTTAGATTTTTAGCTTTGTAAACCTATAAATATTTTACCCAAAAAGAAAATTGGATACACTCGTATCCAATTTCCAAATCCATCAATTATTCTACTATTTTCTCAGCAACTTGTCAACTACGACTTAAATTTCCATTATAATAGGTAAAATCATTGGTTTTCTCTTTGTCTTGTCATAAAGATAGCTTCTAAGCTCATCTCTAACATTGGACTTTAATGTTGCCCAATCAGTAATGCTCTTTTCTTCACAATCAAGTAAAGTATTTCTAACTATTTCTCTTGCCTCATCAATTAATCCTTCAGATTCCCTAACATATACGAAACCTCTAGATATAATATCTGGACCAGCAACTATAGTTTTAGTTTCTTTAGATAAAGTAACTACTACTGTTAATATACCATCTTGAGATAAATGCTTTCTATCTCTTAATACTATATTTCCAACGTCTCCAACTCCAAGGCCATCTACAAATATTTGTCCTGAAATAACAGTTCCATTTTTCTTAATACCATTTCTAGTAACTTCTATAATATCTCCAACTTCAGGAATAACTACATTTTTAGAATCTAATCCTAATTTAATCGCTAATTCACCATGTTGTTTTAAATGTCTGTATTCACCATGAACAGGTATAAAATGTCTTGGTTTTACTAAAGTTTGCATTAGCTTTAATTCTTCTTGACATGCATGCCCAGAGACATGTATGTTTTCTGCAGAATCATAAATAACTTCTGCTCCCTTTTTAAATAATTGATTTACAACTTTTGATACAAGCTTTTCATTTCCTGGAATAGGTGTAGCTGAAATAATTATTGTATCTCCTTCAACTATATTTACCTTTCTGTGCTCAGATGCAGCCATTCTAGACAATGCAGACATTGGCTCACCTTGACTTCCAGTAGTAATGATAACAACTTGATCGTTATTATATTTATTAATTTGGTCAATTGATACTAATGTATTATCATCAACCTCAATATATCCTAATTCAATAGCAACATTCATTATATTTTCCATACTTCTTCCTGATACAGCAACTTTTCTGCCATATACTGAAGCAGCCTGTATTATTTGTTGGATTCTATGAATATTAGAAGCAAATGTTGCAATAATTATTCTTCCCTTAGTTTTTCCAAATATTCTTATTAAACTTTCTCCAACAATTTTTTCTGATTTTGTATATCCTGGCTTTTCAACATTAGTTGAATCAGCCATCATTGCTAAAACACCTTTTTTACCTAATTCAGCAAATCTTGCAAAATCCATAGGTTCTCCATCTATAGGTGTATAATCCACCTTAAAGTCACCAGTATGAAGCACTACTCCTAATGGTGTATGAACAGCAATTGCAACAGAATCTGCAATTGAGTGGTTTGTCTTTATAAATTCAACAGAAACAGAGTTTAATCTAATTACATCTCTTGGTTTTACTCTAACAAGTTCAGTAGCACTTAATAAACCATGCTCCTTTAATTTAGTTTCAACAATTCCTAATGTTAATTTTGTCCCATAAACCGGAACATTTAATTGTTTTAATACATATGGTAATGCACCAATGTGATCTTCATGACCATGTGTCAAGAAAATCCCAGATACTTTTTCTTTATTTTTTATAAGGTATGTTATATCAGGTATAACTAAGTCAATTCCGAACATATCTTCATCAGGGAATTTTAATCCACAATCAATTACAACAATATCATTCTTGTATTCAATTGCAGTTAAATTTTTCCCAATTTCATTAACTCCACCTAAAGGTATAATCTTAACCTTAGCTTTTTCATTCTTCATATGTCCCCTCCTTCTTTTCTCTTTTATGTAATTACAAGTAATACCTATTTAAATACTACTCTTCACTTTCACCCTTATGTTTTTTACAGCATTCAGCACAAATTCCAAAGAACTTAACACTATGGTCTAAAATTTTAAATCCATATGTACCTTCAATTCTTGCTTCTAATTCATCTAGAAGATCATCTTGAACTTCATATACAGCCTTACACTCATTACATACTAAATGATGATGTCTATGTTGTTCTTCACTATGCACTAATTCATATCTGCTGCAACCATCATTTAAATCTAATTTAAAAATAACACCTATTTCCTCTAACAGCGAAACCGTTCTGTACACTGTAGCTAAACCAATATCAGGACATACTTTCTTTACTTCATCATATATCTCTTCTGCGGTTAAGTGTTCTCCTTCTTTTTCGATGATTATATCAACAATAGCTCTTCTTTGAGGCGTTAACTTATATCCCTTTTGTTTTAAATTTTCTTTTAATAATTCAATATCCACATTAACAGTGCTCATATTTAACACCTCATTTCTTTTTTTTATTCTTCATCCATGAAAATTGTGTTATAAGCTTCTTCTATAGCTGCTAACTCAACTTCGTTATCAATTAATTCAAACATATCTTCATTATCTTCATCTTTAACTACCTTTAAAGCAAAAGGATTTTCATCTTCATATCCAACTTCTTGAACTATAACATATTCACTTTTTTCTTCAGTCTCTGGATTAACCATATCAAAGAATGCTATCACATTTAAGTTTATTTCATTTCCATCTTCATCGAATAATTGTATTGTCTTTAAATCTTTTTCCATTATTTTAACTCCTCTTTATCATCATAATTGTTTCTTATATTATTACATAAAAAACTAAAACTGCAAACAGTTAATTTTAAGTAAAAGGTAATAATTAATAAATAATAATTATCAATAAAAACTTTTTAAAAAATTTTTGATATTTATATAACTTTATATCAAAACCAATTCACCCAACACCTGGGAAATCTATTTTTACTTATATTTACCTATTACTTTTTATCTTATTTAGATGTTAATCTTATACGATCTAAATAACCTTGTAATATATATGTAGCTGCAATTTTATCAACAATTTTCTTTCTTTTATTTCTAGAAAGATCGGCTTCTAACATGGCTCTATGTGCCGCAACCGTTGTTAATCTTTCATCCCACATCTCTATAGGTAATCCTGTTTTTTCTTTAAGTAATTCTGAAAATTCTAAAGCCTTTTCTCCAGCTTCACCAATAGTTCCATTCATATTTTTAGGTAATCCAACTACTATTGTTTCAACGCCGTATTCCTTACATATCTTATGAACTTCTTCTAAATCTTGTTCCTTTTTGCTTCTTCTAATAGTTGTTATACCTTGTGCTGTCCATCCTAATGGATCACTTAAAGCAACTCCAATAGTTTTTGAACCCATATCAAGTCCTAATATTCTCATAGAAACTCCTTTGCATTTCTTTTAATAAGTAACGTATTTATTTATAATAACTTTTATCCAATTATTTTTCTAGCTTTTATTTACTTATAACACTTTAAATTTTTTTATAAACAAAAGGTGCCCGGTTAACGGGCACCTTTTATTTAATATCTAGATAAGATTTTATTACCTCTTCAAGTATTTCATCTCTTTCAAGTTTTCTAAGTAAAGCTCTTGCTCCGTTATAACTAGTAATGTAAGAAGGGTCCCCTGAAATCAGATATCCTACCAATTGGTTTATTGGGTTATATCCCTTTTCTTTCAATGCTGTATATACATCATTTAAAATTGATTTAGTTAAATCCTCTTTGTTAATGTTTAAGTCAAATTGCATTGTTCTATCAAGATTATTTTCCATATCGTGGCTGCACACTTGCAGCTTCACCCCCTTACGAAAGTATTTTATTTATTTTTAATCATTTGAAATATTAACTAATTACTTTATCTAACTATATTATAACCTAAATTTACATAATTGTATACTATTTCAACTAACTATTTTACTAAATTTTCTACTGTTTGGAATGCTGCTTCTATAGCTTGAGGGATATTTTCTGGCTTTTTACCACCGGCTTGAGCCATATCTGGTCTTCCACCACCGCCTCCGCCAACAATAGTTGCAACTTCTTTAATTATCTTTCCACAATGTATTCCTTTATCTAATACATCCTTAGTTGCCATAGTAATTAAGTTAACTTTATCACCTAAGTTACTTACTAAAACAACAACTCCTGAACCCATCTTGCTTCTTATCTTATCAGCTAAGTCTCTTAATGCATTACCATCAACACCTTCAAGTCCATAAGCTATAGTCTTAACACCGTTAATATCTTTTGCACTGTTTAAGATATCATCTAAAGCTCCACTTGTAAGTTTTGATTTAAGCTCTGCAATTTCCTTATCTTTTTCCTTAATTTCTGCACCTTGAGTAGATATTTTCTTTAAAACATCTTTTTCAGTACATTTAAGTGCTGCACAAGCTTCCTTTAATAATCTTTGCTTTTCTTCCATATATTTTATAGCAGCTCTACCTGTTAAAGCTTCTATTCTTCTGATACCAGCAGCTACACCTGTTTCAGAAACTATTTTAAATAATCCAATTTCTCCAACGTTAGATACGTGAGTACCACCACAAAGTTCCTTAGAGAACTCTCCAGCTGCAACTACTCTTACCTTATCTCCGTATTTTTCATCAAAAAGTGCAGTTGCTCCTGATTCTTTAGCTTCTTCAATTGTCATAAGCTTAGTTTCTACAGTATCAACTTCCATTATTTTATCATTTACTAAATCTTCAACCTTTTGAATTTCTTCAGCTGTCATAGCTTGGAAGTGAGTAAAGTCAAATCTTAATCTTTCATTATCAACAAAAGATCCTGCTTGGTGAACGTGAGCTCCAACAACTTCTTTTAATGCAGCTTGTAACATATGAGTTGCTGTATGATTCTTACAAACGCAAGCTCTTCTCACTTTATCAACAGTTAATGTAACTTCTTCATTTATTTTAATGCTTCCATTTTTAACTTCAACATAGTGAATTGTCTTACCACCAACATTTTTCTTAGTATTATAAACATATGCAGAACCATTAGCTCCAGTTATTATACCTGTATCACCAATTTGACCACCCATTTCAGCATAGAATGGAGTCTTATCAGTTAAGATATAACCTTTAGTTCCTTCATTTAATTCTTCTACAAATGCTTCATCAGTTGCAAGAACTACAACTTTTCCAGTTCCTTCTGTAGTTGTATATCCAACAAATTCAGTTTCAACTTCAGCTTTAACTTTATTAATTGGGTTTTCATCAGCTCCCATGTAAGAAGTTTCTCCTCTTGCACTTCTAGCTCTTTCTCTTTGAGCTTCCATTTCCTTCTTAAATTCTTCGTGGTCAACAGTCATATTCTTTTCTTCAAGAATTTCTTCTGTTAATTCTAATGGGAATCCATAAGTATCATATAATTTAAATGCTTTTTCTCCAGAAAGTACTGTAGATTTAGCTTCTTCTAACTCTTTAATATATCCATTTAAGATGTTCATTCCACTATCAATAGTTTCATTAAATCTTTCTTCTTCTAAAGTGATTATCTTTGTTATATAATCTTTATTTTCAACTAATATTGGATAATTTCCACCATAGTTTTCAACAACAGCTTCTACAACATCCTTTAAGAATAATCCCTTTATTCCAAGTAATCTACCATGTCTTGCAGCTCTTCTTAAAAGTCTTCTTAAAACATATCCTCTACCTTCATTACTTGGTTGAACTCCATCAGATATAAGCATAGTTACAGCTTTAACATGGTCTGTTACTATTCTTAATGAAACATCTGAATTTGCATCTTTTCCATATTCTACACCCGATAAAGAAGATACCTTATTTAAGATATTCTTAACTGTATCAATTTCAAATATGTTATCAACACCTTGCATTATAGTTGCAATTCTTTCAAGTCCCATACCTGTATCAATGTTTTTATTCTTTAATGGAGCATAGCTTCCATCTTCTTGTTTATCAAATTGAATAAATACTAAGTTCCAGAATTCAACTATTCTATCTGCATCAGATGCAGCAACAAAATCATCTACGTTTGTTACAGGAGCTACATCAACACCTCTATCAAAGTGGATTTCTGTACAAGGACCACATGGACCAACTGTTCCAACTTCCCAGAAGTTATCATCCTTACCTAATCTAAATATTCTATTTGGATCTATATCTGTTTTTGTAGTCCAAATTTCATATGCTTCATCATCTTCTAAATAAATTGTTACATATAATTTATCTTTAGGTAATTTTAAAACTTGTGTTACATATTCCCATGACCATGGAATAATTTCATTTTTAAAATAATCTCCAAATGAAAAGTTACCTAACATTTCAAAGAAAGTACCATGTCTTGAAGTCTTTCCTACGTTTTCTATATCACCAGTTCTAATACACTTTTGACAAGTTGTAACTCTAGTTTTTGGTGGTTTTTGTATACCTGTGAAATATGGCTTAAGTGGTGCCATACCTGCATTTATTAATAATAAACTATTATCGTTTTTAGGTACTAATGGAAAACTCTCCATTCTTAAATGTTCTTTAGATTCAAAAAAGCTAATAAAGCTTTCTCTTAATTCATTTGCTCCCATGAATTTCATGATTCTTACTACCTCCATTTTTTCTATTAGTAATTTAATTAATAACTTAAATCAAATTTTTGTTTCTTAGGAATCCAACTAATAAAAAAAGTCTCCATCCCTAAAAACAAAGGGACGAAAACTTATAATTTCCGCGGTACCACCCTAATTATGTATAAAAATAATACATCACTTAAAGTAAAATAAGCTCCAAGATAGCTTCAATATGCTAAATAAGAAGTTTTCACCACCCACTTCCTCTCTTAATATTTACATCATATTTACTCATTCTTTTCATCGCTTTATGCTATTAATTTATGACAAAATTATATTTCATTTATTCATTTATGTCAATAAACAGTCTTACACTTAAAATAAGTAATAGTCTATATCGTCATAAATTACCTTTATTATTACTGCAATTGGAACTATTAATACCATTCCAATTACTCCTCCAATCTTATCACCTAAAACTAACAAAATAATTATTATAATTGGATGCATATTAGTGCTATCACCAGTAATCTTAGGTGCCAAAAAATTACCTTCAACTTGTTGTATTAAAATAACACCAATAGCTGCAATTATTCCTTTAGTAACTGACCCTGTAAGTGCTATAAATATAATAGGTACACCCCCTATTATTGGTCCAAAATAAGGAATAATATTAGCAACTGCATTAATAATTGATAAAACTAAAGGAAACTTAACTCTAAGTATCAATAATAAAATGAAAGATAAAACTCCTATTATTAAACATAACAATAATTGACTTAAAATATATCTACTTAATATTTTATCAATATTTTTATTTATATTTTTTACTATTACCCTTTTGTCAGTTGGAAGAACTAATAATAGCTTATTATAAATAAGCTTTGAATCCGCTAAAAAATAATAAGTTGTAATAGGTACTATAGCAAGAGTAACTAAATTTTCTCCCATATCTATTAAATTATCTACTAAATGAGTAGATGTATTGCTAAGTATCATATTAATCTTTTCACCAATTTGTATATAAATTGTTTCAAATATTGGTAACCTATCTAATTTAAACCTTGCTGCTAAGCTTAAAATATATTCTTCAATACTATCAAGCATAACTCCAAAATTTCCGCTTTCATTTAACATAGTTGGAACTATACAATATATCAATCCTACAAATGATAATAAAAGTAATAATATAATTAAAAGTGAACTTTTTTTATAAGAAATATGGAGCTTTTCACAAAAGTAATTTCTTAAAGGTTTTAGTGTATAAGCAATTACTATTGAAATTATTAGTAAATTAGTAACTGCCCTTATTGGTTCAACAAAAGCGTATATCATTACTATACTAATAGCAATAATTATGAAAATTATTAACTTTATAATTAACCCTTTATACTTTTTGAACATCCTTATTTCCTCCTAAATTATGAGGTAAAGTCTTTAACTTAACAGTTGAATTACCATTATATAAAATATACTCATCACAAAGCGAACAATGTTTTAAAGTTATAACTTCCTTTCCCTTGAACATTTTATCAAATATTCCTGAACTTATAATCATACCTTTTATTTCAAAAGTTTTTTCATCTATAATTAAATCTTCAAGAACTCCAAGAAGCTTCTTTTCTTTATTTATTATATCCATATATTTTATTTCCTTAAACTTTAATCCTTCAAATCTACTTGTATTTTTAATTTTCATAATTTCATCAACTGAAATAATTGAATCCACAGAAACATATGTATGTTTTTTAAATATAGATGCTGGTGAAATTGTAAACCCCTTTACAACTCCATTATAAAAATCTATAGAAATATCATCTACAACTCCTATATATTTATTTTTAGAATCATAAATCTTCATTAAATAAAAGTTTCTCCATTTAACCATAATTTCACCTCTATAAAGATAATAAATTTAGTATTTACAAAATTCATGGTTATTATTAGTAATTTTTTATATTTATCATTTATATATTTATTGGATATTTATTTCAAAATAAAAAGCAACTATAGTAATAGTTTTACCATAATTGCTTTTTCCATTATCCATTATAAATTTTTATTTTCCATTATTTATTATTTAAATTATATTATAATCTATTTTCTTTACTTATACCTAATCTATACTCTTGAGGTGAAATACCAACATGTCTCCTAAAAACATTGTTAAAATAATGTTGTGTGTTATAGCCAACTAATTCAGCAATTTCACTTAAAGTTAATGTTGGATCCCTCATTAAAATTATAGCATTTTTTATTCTTACATTTGTTAAATACTCAACAAATGTCATTTTCAAATTTCTCTTAAAGAGCCTTATTAAATAAGTCTGACTTACTTCCATCTTATTTGCTATTTCGGCTATAGACAAATCTTCTTTAAAATAATGTCTATTAATATATTTTTGCACCTCTATTAGCATATCTGGTCTCTTACTCTTGTCTATTAATCTATTGCATAAAGATTTATATACTATGTTTACTTGAACAGGATCTTCTCTTAAAAATGATGCACAAATAACTACATTAATATTTAATTTAGCATTAATTGCATTTTCAATGTTATTTACAACCGAATGCCATTCCTTAATAGGATTTACATCACATAAAACAACCACTTGGTCTTTAGAATCAACAAATATATTTAACCCCTTAAATTTACCCATTATTTCTTTAACAACACTACTAATTGCAAAACTCAATCTTTCAGTTTCAATACCAATCTTATCAGATGATTCATTTCTTATTAAAGGCTTAATAACAATTAAAGCCATAGATTTAGTATATATTATACCAAACTTATTAATTTTCCTTTTTAAATCGCAACTTTGTACTTTTCCTAGCATCCACTCTTTTAAAAATATATCCTTTTCAACACTGTATTGCAATTTCTCACCATATTTAACTTCATCATCAGCAACTAAAATTTTAACCAAAGCAACTCCCCCCTGTATTCCTTTCTTAACCTTCTTATTTTGACTTACAGTATAACTATATTTCCTAAAATCTTTTTCGTTCTAAACTATTGCTTTTTATAATTAATTACTACAGTTAAATTTCAAATACTAAAATAAATCTTTATTATTAATTCATCTATATACTACTATATATATAGTAATATTGAATAAATAATATACTACATAATTATTTTTAAAATTAATTTAATCTAAATTTTTTCCTTTATAGTTTTAATTAGCATACCATATACAACATACACTAATACTAACTAAATCTATGACTTAGAATATCAATTAATTTAAATTAACTAAATTAAAATTTTCAATCCAACTTTAAATTAGTTAATATTACTACCTATAATGATTCTTAGAAGAGTTGTTTTATAATAAAACATTACAACTTTATTACTGTTCTTCATTTTTAATTTTATCTTTACATTCTATAAAATTTCCCTCAAAATTTGCATACTTCTTATAAAAATTAAACCCAATAAATAATGCTATCAGATATATCATACCTTTAAATCCACCAGCATTTAAACCAACAAATATAGCAATTAATACGCTTAATTGTGATAATTCTAATGATGCTGATAATAATTTAGGCTCTAATATATTTCTAGTTATCATTATTACTGAAAATAAAATAATTAAGAAGATAACAGTTATATATTTACCACTAAAAAAGTAAATAGCCATAAGAGGTAAAAAGACCAATATCATACCTACTATAGGTAACAAATCTAAAATCATACACATAAAACTAAGCAGTAAAGTATATGGAATTTTTAAAATACTAAAACCTATAAAAGTAATTATAAATGTACAAAAAACTAAAATTGAATATGTTCCAATATACTTAAATACAACATCCTTAATTTCAAGGATTATTTTAATATATTTATCGTATTCACTTTCTTCTTTGATTTTATTTTCTTTATTTTGTGAATAACTCTTTTGGATAAACTTCTTTAAAAACACAAAACTTGATAATATAGCAAATATTATTACCGAAACAATATAAGGTAGTGCTGATATTATGTTGATTATATAATTAACTACACTTCCACTAAGCTCTAAAATATAATTTGATGCATCTGAAATTAATTTATTAATATTACTTCTTAAGGTATCTAAAACTGACTCATCAATATTTTCAAATGTTGATAGTGAATTTTGAACTAAATTTCCTATTTTAGAACCATTATCATAAATATATTCATATCCATCTGTAGCTAAATCCTTAATTTCAGAACTAAAATAAACAATCCCAACCACCAATAATGTAACTGTAATAGCATAAAAAACTAATGTGGAAATAATCGCTGCTATTTCACCTCGCATATTAAACTTCTTAATAAGAGCTTCCGTTGGCTTTTCTAAGATTGATGCTGCAATTATTCCAATAATAAATGGCAAAGTATATTTTATAGTTCCTGATACAAGCATAAACACAACTGTAAATACGCCAAAGAAAATTAAAATGCTTACAAAAGGTCTTACTTTCTTAACTATTGCAGTAATATATTCCATTTTTATTCTTTCCACCTTTTTAAACTTAAAAATAAAAGGAGCTATTTTTAAGTAGCTCCTTAATATATACATTATTTAATTATTTATTAAAATCGAAATCTACTTTATGATTATAAAAAAAGTCTATCCTCCTTTCTAAGTATATTAGATAAATCGGATCATCTCCTTTTTCCACCCGTTATAAGGCTTGATTTTATTACTAATTAAAAGCCTGTTTTTAATTTTTCCGCAAGCCCCCTCCCTATCATATTTGTTCATGAACTGAACATCTTCTAATAACGACATTGAGAAGCATCACCCCTTTAGCTTTATACATTATAAAATCTTTAAATTTAGTAGTTAGAATTTATAATAAAGAATTACTTAAAACTAAGAACTACTATGTGTTTAGTATACTATTCTTATTATTATTTGTAAATATTTTCCATGCACCTTTTTTTTATATTTTCTACTTTTATACTACATTCTGTCTTTTTATTTTTAAATTAAATTTATTTATTTTACCTTTTTATATATTTTTCAATCTTTAAATATTTTTTTGTTATAAATATTTTTTACTTATAACTTTAATTTATCTCTTAAAATATTTATCTTTTTCATTTCATAAAACATTCATAAATTTATAACATATAATAATATTGATTATGTAAATTTATTGGTTTAAAATATTATTTATACGTTTTTTTGTAATAATTAAATATTTTAGGGGGACTAA
The DNA here is from genome assembly GCF_000577815.1 of Clostridium saudiense. GTDB lineage: Bacteria > Bacillota > Clostridia > Clostridiales > Clostridiaceae > Clostridium > Clostridium saudiense. The sequence continues at coordinate 81,937 of NZ_CBYM010000009.1, forward strand.
CCATGAGTAATATTTGGATCACAATATTTTTAATAATCTTTACAATAGTACCTGTATACTATTTAACAGTTGTTTATTCTATTTACTATAAAAAGATATTAAAAAATAAAAACAATTTAAAATTTAGCTTTAAAACAACATCAATTACAACTTATCTACCTTCAATTATTTTTGCTATTATTAGTATTATTTTTGCAATATACTCTATAGCAAATAATATATCACCTTACTATTTAATAGCCTTAGTTGCAGTTAATATAGTTGTATTTGCTTGTATTCATCTTTCTTGCACAACTTTTGGTATTTATAATGATTGCGTTGTAGTAAAAAATAATTATGCTGAATTAAATGAAATACAAAGTGTTGTTTTAGAAAAATCAAAAAAAGGTAAAGAAAATCTTTATGAATTAAAGGTAACTACTAAATTTGATTTATTAATTTGTACCGTAGTAAGTGATGATGCAAAAAGCTTATTAAGACAAATTAAATCTAATTTACCAAAAAACATAAAAATAAAAGAATCAGCAGCTAAATAAGCTGTTGATTCTTTTATTTTTGCTTTAATTAAATTTCTATTGCTATAGGTTTTCTATTTTCAAATCTATATATATTCTTAAATCCAATATTCTTTAAAACTTCAATACTTTCTCTAATTCCAGCTCCAACATCTTCACTTTTGTGAGCATCAGATCCTACAGTAATAATTGTTCCACCTAACTCATGATATAACTTTAAAATATCTACTGATGGCATAGTTTCATTTACTACTGACCTTAAAGTTGAAGTGTTTACTTCAATACCTTTTCCACTTTTAATTATGTTAGTTAATACTTCTTTAATCATATCAACATACTCATTAAAATCATAATTACCATGTGTATTAAATGCATATCTTTTCATTAAATCTAAATGAGCTACTACATCAATATATGGTGATGTACATACCTTATTTACTTCCTTAAAATATCTACTATAACTTTCTTCTTTTGTATTTTTGCTCATATATGTATTAAGCCCTACGTTATAATCAAAATTATGTACAGAGCCTAATATAAAATCAAAAGGAATATATTCTATTGCTTCTCTAAGCTCCTCTTCATTTTCATGTGGTTCACATACTTCTATTCCTACTTTAATGCTTAATTTATCTTTGTATTTTTCTCTACATTCTCTTATTTCTTCACTATATTTTTTTAAATTTAAAAAGCCATAACTTTTTATTCCTTCTTTAACTGAAAAATGTTCTGTGAAGCAAATTTCGTTAATTTTATTTTCAATTGCAGCTTCACAAACTGATTCTATAGTTGCATTACTGTCAAATGAATTATTAGAATGTAAATGATAATCTACTAAGTACATATAATTCTCCTTGTATACTATAAATTTTACTATGACCTATTAAGTATAACACAAATTAAAAACGCCTGTACATTTGGGAATATTTCCTAGGAAATACAAAAATAAAAAGCCAGTACACCCTTTCTATATAAAATACTATTGTATTTTATACTGTACTAACTTTTTATAATCACACATAAGTAGTTAAATTATTAAAACAAACCCGTAACCTTTTATAAAATTTCAATTTCCTTTTGAATTAACTTAAGATTATCATATATATCCTTATAATCCTCAATAGTAAATATCCCAAACCCTTCTAAATCATCTTCAAAGATATACCCAATTTCACTTAAACTATATTCTACAATCTTCCCATTATTAAATTTAAAGAATATAGTGTCCCCACACTCATTAGCAGTAACTTCTACTAATGTATTTTCTTTTTTTGTACTATTTTTAACTTCATTAATTAAATTTATAGCTTTTATTGATTCCTGTAATAACTTTTCTTGTCTACCCATATTCCATCCCCCTAGAACTTACTTCAAAAGTGTTTACAACCTTATTATATAGCTTCTTTTAATTTTCCTATGTCGAAACCTGCAATCGATTTGTTGGTAATTTAATCCACAATCACCACTATGCTGGATATTATTATCATATTTCAAGTTATTTTCTTTTAAAAAATTAATTTAATTTATAGATCAGTTTAAAGGTTATATTTACATATTTTCTTATATTTTTACTGCTAGTTTTTTTCACTTTTATAACAAAAAAAAGATAGCAATTTAGTTATCCTAATTACTATCTTTTTAACCCTTTATACCCTTTATACCCTTTTATACCTAATTAAAAAATTACCCTTATACCATAGAAATTATAAAAATTATTTACCCTCTAATTTTTATTTTCGCAATACCATAACCTTACATTTATGAGTTCTTATATGTTAATAATAAAATTAAATAAATCTTTTTAATACTAATAATTGGTGTGTTATTTCTAGTATCCTAATTCATCCTCATATTCTTTGAGAATTTTTTTATTTTCATCTTTATCTTTATTTAATTCTTCATTAACTACCTCTTCATTTTTTACAACTCTTAAATCCTCTTTCATTTTTAACCCTCCCATAAATTTGTATACGTTTTCCCTCTACAAATTTATTATATCACACTTTATATATATTTCTATATTTTTTTAAAGATTTTCCCTAAAAAAGAAATTTATTTTCTATTTTAGGGAATACTATTAGTTTTTATATTAATTTATTAAAATAAACCTTGTTATTATTAACAATTAAATACTTTTACCTTTTATTTCATTAATGCTTTTTCCCTTTTTGTACCAAATAGGTAGGTTACATACATATTCTTTTATAATATTTACTCCAACTTCTTTACCATCTTCTTCAACAATCATATCTCTAACTTCATCAAGAAGATTATCTAAACTATCTTCTTGAATTATATAATATAATTGATTTAAGAATTCATCTATTTCTTCATTATCAAGTTCAAAGCAATTCGTAAAATTTATAATAAACTCTTTACCATATTTACTATTTCTTAGCCAATTATCTTTTCCAAATGTTAATAATTCTTTTTCTGAATATTCTCTATACTCAATTGATTTACTTTCACTTTCAATTTTTTCATATAATTTTTTATAATGCTTAATATTGCAATTAAAAACATATCCATCTTTTATTACGTAAGAAACACTATAATTACTGGCAGAATTAATAACATCATACTTTTCTTTAAATTCCATATTATCAAATCCAAATTTATTTAATTTATTTACTACATTATTTATAGTTAATACGCCATAAACATTTGCCATTCCAGAAACTAAAGTAATAATTTTAGAATTGTTTTTTACTTTTAATCTAAAATTAAAATCATTTAAATCAGATAATAAATCCCTTACATTAGAAGGCATTATTAATACTGCTTTTTTTTCTTCATTTTTTGCTGGATATAAAATTCCTATAGACATAAAATATTCCATAAATCTTATATATTTATGATCACTATTATTTAAAATTGTGATTCCATCATTTTTAGAAAAATATTTAAACGCCTTTAATGCATTATCATTAAAAAGATAAATTTTTTCTAATACTCTTTCTTTGTAACTACTAATTAAGTTATGTATTAATTTATCTTTATTATACTTATAAGTTTTAGCAAAGTTTAATCTTTCCGCTATACTTTCTATATCACTTCTAGGCATAGATTTTAATATTTCTTCTATATCATTAGTAAATTTTGTACTATTAAATCTTTTATCTAGCTTTGCCATCTTATTTTTCATCATATCATCAATTATATTTTCCATAGCATTTAGCATATTTTGAATTTCTTCATCATATTTTTCAGAATTAACTTTATTTCTATAATCATTTAAATTTACTTTATTATAATTTTTCTTATAACACTCTTCACAGAGCCACTCTCCTAAATTAGCATCAAAATAACTTGCAATTTTACCACATATATTACATTTTTGTACCATTAATATTCTCTCCTCTTCTGCAATTCCTTAAACTTATTTTCTTTTCACTTTTATTAAGTTTTACCAACATTTTCACTTTTTATAACATTACTTAACACCTTTTATAAAAACATATTGTATTTGACCTTATTGTAAAATTTATGATAAACTTAATTAATGTAAACATGTGTATATACACAGATTTGTTAAAGGGGGATTAACAAAATGCAAAAATTTAAGAATTATTTACATCACATATTTATAGATGGCTTAAGTGGAATGGCTTTAGGCTTATTTTCAACATTAATAATAGGTACAATTCTTCAACAAATCGGAAATCTTATTTCTGGTAATTTAGGGTCAACTATATTTTTAATAGGTAAAATAGCTGCTGCTGCAACTTGTGCAGGAATAGGTGTTGGGGTTGCTTATAAATTTAAAGAAACTCCTTTAGTAGTAATTTCTGCTGCAGTATCAGGTATGGTAGGTGGATTTGCAACAAAATTGCTTGCTGGTAGTATAATGACTGATACTGGTGTTATAACTTTAGCTGGCCCTGGTGAACCTTTAGGTGCATTTATTGCAGCTTTAGTTGGAATAGAAATTGGACATCTTATTGCTGGTAAAACAAAAATAGATATAATTATTACTCCTCTTGTTTGTATAGGGGCTGGATCTACAGTTGGGTTACTTTTAAGCCCTCCAATTTCTGAATTTATGACTTGGCTTGGAACAATAATTATGTTTGCAATGGAACAACAACCTTTTATAATGGGAATGCTTGTTTCTGTAATTATGGGTATATTATTGACTTTACCAATAAGTTCTGCTGCAATTGGTGTAATATTAAATTTAGATGGAATTACAGCAGGAGCTGCTGTTATTGGTTGCTGTTGTCAAATGGTTGGATTTGCTGTGGCAAGCTATAGAGAAAATAAATTTGGTGGATTGCTTGCACAAGGTGTTGGAACATCTATGCTTCAAATTCCTAATATAATAAAAAAACCAGTTATTTGGCTTCCTGCAATAATTTCTAGTGCTATTCTTGGTCCTATTTCATCAACCTTCTTAAAAATGACCAATAATGCAACTGGATCTGGAATGGGATCTGCCGGTTTTGTAGGACAAATCATGGCTTATCAAACTATGACTCAAACTGCTTCATCAAAAATAGTATTATTACAAATTATAGTTATGCACTTTGTACTTCCTGCTCTTCTTACATTTATAATTTCTGAATTTATGCGTAAGAAGCAATGGATTAATTATGGTGATATGGCATTAGATTTATAAAAAACTGCCTCTAGAAACAATCTAAATATTAGATTACTCTAGAGGCATATTTATTTTATAAAATTATAAATTTACTTCTTTTCTTATAATGTCATATACTTCTTGATATGATAAACCACTACTTTTACATATTTCTACTATAGAACTATACTCAGGATAAATTCTTTTTCCATTTGATAGTTCACAAACTTTCACTTGAACTTCTCCTAATGATGTTTTCATATTAATAATTTCACGCTTTAATATAGTTCTTTCTACTTTTTGCTTTCTAATTCCAATAGTAGTAGTTTCTTTAAAAATTATTTCTTCAATATTTTCTATATCTTCTTTTTTACAAATCACACTAATTTTATATGCAGGACGATTTTTCTTCATAAAAACTGGTGTGTAATATACATCTCTTGCTTTAGCTTCAAAAAGCCTTTCCATTACAAATCCTAAAGCTTCTCCACTGCAATCATCAATATTACTTTCTAACTTATAAATATAATCATCTTTTTCAATGTTACATTCCTCATATTCATTAGAAATATCATCAATAATCATAGAACGTAAAATACTTGTTTTTTCATAATTACGCTTACCTGCACCAATTCCTATTTTAGATATAGAAAACTTTTCTGGAAGTTTATTTGAAGTACTAATTGCTGCAACTATTGCTGCTCCTGTTGGAGTTATTAGCTCTCCTTCTGTATTCGTTATACTTATATTTAATTTACATTCAGAAACAATATTAACTACAGCTGGAACTGGTACGGGAATTACTCCATGCTGGCATCTTATAAATCCTCTTCCTTCATATAAAACAGGTACAATAACTTCTGAAATATTTAAATTATCCAAACAAACAGCTGCAGCTATAATATCAACTATTGAATCTATAGCCCCAACTTCATGAAAATGAACTTTAGATATTTCAACTCCATGCGCCTTTGCTTCTGCCTTACCTAAGATTTTAAAAATCTTAATTGCAATTTCTTTAGCATTTTTAGTAATGTCAGTATTATTTATAATTTCTATTACTTCTTCTAACCCTCTGTGTTCATGGTGGCTATGATTATGTGCTGTTAAATCTGCTATTTCTTTTTCCTCATGATTATCCAAATGATTATTTATATTATGATCTTCAATTAAAATTTCTTTTTCCTCATTATTACTATTATTATTTATATTATGATTATGATTTTCACCTAAATTTTCTTGTTTATTATCTCCATATAAATACTTCATATCATGATCGTGATTATTATATTCTTCATTTAAAATAACATTAAAATCACAAGCATCAATATCACTTTTAGAAACTCTAGTTATTTTAGTTTCAAAACCCTGTATTGGTATACTTTTTAAAGCATTTTCTAAAACTTCAACACTTGCACCTAAATCAATAAGTGATGCTACAAACATATCTCCACTAATTCCAGAGTAACATTCTAAGTATAACTTATTCATAACTTCTTACCCCCAATCTATTGATTTGTGTAGCAATATAACCTGCACCATATCCATTATCTATATTAACTGTAGCTATCCCATTTGCACATGAGTTAATCATAGTTAATAATGCAGATATTCCATGCATATTTGCTCCATATCCAATAGATGTTGGTACTGCAATAACAGGCTTATCTACCAATCCTCCTATTACACTTGCAATAGCACCCTCCATTCCAGCAACTGCAATTATACAATTAGCATCTTGAATATCTTCTAACTGTGAAAGTAACCTATGAAGACCACTTACTCCTACATCATAAATACGTTTTACCTTTGAACCAAAATATTCTGCAGTTTGCGCAGCTTCTTCAGCTACAGGGATATCTGCAGTGCCTGCTGTACATACTACTATTTTCCCAACATGCTTTTTATCTTGTTTTTCAATCTTTAATATTTTTGATATAGGATCATAATTTACTTCTGGATATTTTGCTTTTACTAAATCATATTGATGGCTACTAGCTCTTGTCCCAAATACCTCACCATCAGCTTCATATAGCTTGCTAAATATATTAATTAAATGCTCATCAGATTTTCCACTACAAAATATAACTTCAGAAAATCCTGATCTTACTTTACGATGAGTATCAATTTTTGCATATCCCATTTCCTCAAAAGGCTTTCTTTTAAAATATCCTTCAGCCTCTTCAATAGAAATTTCTTTGTTTTTAACTTTTTCTAATATCTCACGTGTCTCCATAGTTACCTCCATATTGCCCTTCTTTTACCCTATAATATTAAAATTATTATTCAAATAATTTAGCTACCTTCTTTAACTCTTCTGTAATTTTTATGTGTTGAGGACAACTCTTTTCACACTTTCTACAGACTATACAATCTGAAGCTTTTCCATTAGTTTTTATATAATTATCATAATATACCTTTTGAGTTGAAAATCCTGAATTTAATGCTTGTTTTTCAGCATTATATAATGCAAAATAATTTGGAATTGCTATATTTTTAGGACATCCAGCAACACAATATTCACAAGCTGTACAAGGAATAGCTATTGATTCATTAATAATTTCAACTGCTTTATCTACTATTTTATGTTCCTCTTCTGTAAATGGCTTAAAGTTTTGCATATACCCAGTATTATCTAAAAGCTGATTCATATTAGACATTCCACTTAAAACCATCATTACATTATCTAAACTAGCAACAAATCTTATTGCCCAAGATGGTATAGACATATCCTTGTTATAATCTTTAAAAAGTTTTTCAGCTTCCTTTGGAACTTTTGCTAATGTTCCACCTTTAACTGGCTCCATTACTATTACTGGCTTGTTATGTTTTTTAGCCACTTCATAGCACTTACCAGATTGAATTCCCCCATCATTCCAATCAAGATAATTAATTTGTAATTGTACAAAATCAACTTCTGGATGTTCAGTTAATATAGTTTCTAAAACATCTGCTGTATCATGAAATGAAAAACCTATCTTTTTAACTTTTCCTTCATCTTTTTTCTTTTGAACAAAATCAAATGCATTAAACTTTTTAGCTATTTCATAATTAGTTACTCCTAAGTTATGAAGCAAGTAATAATCAAAGTAATCTACACCACACTTTTCCATTTGCTCATTAAAAATTCTTTCTAAATCTTCTTCCTTTTTTAAAAACATTGTTGGCATTTTTGTTGTAACAGTAAAAGTATCTCTTTTATGTCTTTTAACAACTGCTTCTCTTAAAGCAATTTCACTTTTAAAATTATGATACATATATGCAGTATCAAAGTAAGTAAATCCTCTTTCTATAAAAGTATCCACCATCTTATTTAACTGTTCCATATCAATACTTTCTTGATTATCTTTTTCTGTAAGCGGTAGTCTCATAAGTCCAAATCCTAGCTTTTTTGATTCCATTAATTTCACCTCATATAAAAAATAATTTCTCTAATTCCTTTTATCCTTAATTATTCTTTAGTTAAAATTTAACCTTTATATTAATGTTACTCCTTGAAGTTAACTCCAAGTCAAGGACTTTATGGAATTTATTAACTCTTAAATATCCAAAACATTCTAAACTCAAAGTTTTATATGCCCTTCATAATTTTATTCGTAAGACATTACTATTAATGCTAATATTAATGGAATAATTGCAATTAACACAGCCTTTAAGCCCATATTTAAAGTTATTAAACCGCCTATTGTTGCTCCTAAGCAAAAAATCAATATAATGAAATAATATTGAAATGCTATTTTTAAATGTTTTTTATCTTTATTTCTTATAAATATAACTAACTTTTCTGTACCACTTCTTAAATTTCCTGTACACATTGTTGTTGCATAAGCATTTCCATGAAACTTCCTAAAGCTTTCTACTTGCATTGCACAAATAAATGATATTATTGTATTTGCCACATAATCAAATGGTATAAAAGCAACAGATATTAATAATATTATTTCTATTGCTAAAACAGCTTGTCTCCAATGGAGCTTTTCACTTTTTGATAATTTTGTTCTTATTACTTCAGCTAACAAAACTCCTATTGCAAAAGCAATAATAGGAATAATATAATTTATAATTCCTCTGAAATTACCTTCCATAAAATTAATTCCAAGCATAACCATATTTCCTGTTTGTGCATTAGCAAATACATTGCCTCGACTTATATAAGTGTATGCATCTAAAAATCCTCCTGTTAATGCCAGCAAAATTCCTACTCTTAATGAATCTGAATATTGTCTACTACTCATATTTAGCCTCCTTACTATATTTAAACTAGAAAATTCTGATTCTTCCACACACTGAGTACACTATAGCTTACTTTAAACTAACCAAATCACTAAGTATGTAACTTTTACTAAGTCTTTGATATAAAGTATTGGTTAAAATTTGATATTTAAAGCAAGTTTCATTAACTAAATTAAAATTTTAAATCTTAGTTATAGCTAATTAACATGTAAATTTTTACCTACCACATTAATATTTTAACTTTCACAGTACAATTAAACAATATTTTACATAAGAAAAAGAAATATTCATCTTTCTATTAAAAATAAAACTTATTTATAGTATAAAAAATATAATAAAAGCATCCATCATCATTTAATTATGATGAAGAATGCCTTTATTAATTGTATATATCCGAAAATTCTATATTAAATTTTTCTACCTTAGAAACCATACTTTTTTCTCTAAGATCAGTATTAAGAGAATTTTTTATTTTTCTAATTGGTAGTTCAACACAAAACTCTGTCCCATCTTTAATTTCTGTATTTACATAAGTACATCCATTATGAAGTTCAACCAAAGCTTTAACTAATGAAAGTCCAATTTCCACTTTCTTATATTATTTTTATTTATGGTGTTAATATAGGTATTCTTTCATCTTCTAAAATGCAGTATTTTATATTATTATTAGTTAAATAATAAGTATTATTTTCAATCTCAAAAGTAAATGCAAGTTGAACTTTTATATTATTTATAAGAAAAACTACATTATTTACTCTTTCCCCTAATACATTGAAAATATTTAAAGCTATGTTTCTATATTCTTGTCCAACAACAATAATAATAGTTTCAGGACATTTCCCATCCTTTCTACATTCAATATATTCATCATAAAGTGCCCATATTATATGATTTCTATCAAATATGCTCTTTATTAATGATATAACTTCAAAGGTTCTATATCTATCTCGTTCTGAAATATATTCAAGCATATCACTTTCTAAGTTACCTATAGAATTATCAACTATATTATTAATGGTTGTATACAAATTGTTAAAATATCTTTTTCTAAATTCAATAAAGCTACTTTTTAGTAAAAACTCTGAATCCTCTTCTTTATCTCTTATATATTTTTTATAAATCTTCTTTTCAGCTTTGTAGTATTTACTTTTTATTTTAGAAACTTTTTTTCTACACAATAATTCTTTTAGCTTGCTTATTTCTTTAATGTCTGATGACATGGATCTTCCTCCAAAATATGGTTCCACTATAATATTACACTTATTATTTATAAAATATACTATATTAAATTTCTAAAATAAATATTATATGATTATAATATTTAAATTTATCTTTCATATAATTCTAACGGTAATTTATCAGGATCCTCAAAGAAAGTGAATCTTTTTCCTGTAAATTCATCAATTCTAATTGGTTCACATTCGATACCATGTAAATTTAGCTCTGCTATAGCTTCATCAATATTATCTACTTCAAAAGCTAAATGTCTAAGCCCTCTTGCTTCAGGATAACTTGGTCTTACTGGTGCATTAGGAAATGAAAATAACTCAATTTCACTATCACCAAGCTTTAAGTCAAGCTTATAAGAATCTCTTTCCTTTCTATAAACTTCCCTTATTACCTCAAGGCCTAAAATCTCAGTATAAAACTTTTTTGAAACTTCATAATTTGATGCAATAATTGCAATATGATGTATCTTATTTAATCTCATAAACTGTGCTCCTTATTATAAATAAAGGACAATCTAAATATAAGATTGCCCTTTATAAATTTCTATATATTATTTATGCTTACACTCATGCTTTACAACTAATTCATATAAAGTAGAAACTGGTGCTCCAGTTCCTCCCTTAGGTGTTGTATCATTTCCACTATCACTCCAAGAAGTTCCTGCTATATCTAAATGAAGCCAAGGCTTATCTTGTACAAATTCTCCAATGAACATACCTGCTGTAATTGATCCACCATAACGTCCACCAGTATTTTTAAGGTCTGCAAAATCACCTTTATATAACTTTTTATAGCATTTATCATTAGGTAATCTCCAGAACTTTTCTCCACTTCTTCTTGCAGCAACAATTAGTTCATCATAAAACTCATCATTATTACTTACAACTCCAGTTACTTCAGTTCCAAGTGCAACTAACACAGCTCCAGTAAGAGTTGCAACATCAACTACCTTATCTACTTTTTCCTTTTCAATAATATAAGTCACAGCATCAACTAAAGTTAATCTACCTTCTGCATCAGTATTTAATACTTCAATAGTCTTACCTGCCATAGAACCTATAATATCACCTGGTTTGTAGCTTCCACCTGAAATAGCATTTTCACAAGCTGCTACTACTGCAACTACATTTTTTTCCACCTTATTTTTAGCAAGAGCTTGCATTGTTCCTATAACTGCTGCAGCTCCACCCATATCACTCTTCATTGTATCCATAGATGTTGAAGGTTTAAGTGAATATCCACCAGTGTCAAAAGTAAGACCTTTTCCTACAAGACCAACTCTTTCATCACTATTTTCATTACCCATGTATCTCATAACTATTAATCTTGGCTTATGAACTGATCCCTTTGCTACTTCTAAGAATGCTTTCATTCCTAAAGCTTCGATTTGCTTTTCATCAAATACTTCTACTTCAAATCCACTTTCTTTTCCTGCTTCTACAGCTCTTTCTGCTAAAGTTTCAGGATATAAGATATTAGCTGGTTCATTTACTAAGTCACGAGCTAAAATAATTCCATCAGCAACATTGCTTGCTTCTTCAATCTTTGCTCTCATCTTATCAAACTTTTCTTTTGGCCCGCCTATTATAGTTACATTAGGAGTATAAACTTCATTATTTCCTTTATATTTATCAAATTTATAACTTGCTAATTTTACACCTTGAGCTATAGATTTTGTAACTCCACCAGTGCATAATCCATTTGCTTTTATAAAATTAATACTTAATTCATTTATCTTTAATTTTTCAGCTTGTTTAATTCCTCTTATAACTGCATTTACTAAGTCAGTTCTTTCTAACTCTTCATATTTTCCAAGACCTACAAAAATTTCATAATTTAAATCATTTGTAGTCTTATAAAATACTTGGCCACTTTTTCCTTCAAAAACTTTCTTAGATTTTAAAATATCAACAGTTTCATTATTTGCTGGCTTATCTTCATAAACAAGAGTAATAGCTCCTTCGAAGCTACCAACAGTTAAATCTTTTACTTGTATCATATCTACTATTCTCCTTTTCATCCTTTATACTATATAATTTAACCTAAAACTTTATATAGTATATCTCCTATTTTATTTACTAACTTTTCTTTATTATACTACATTCTACAAATTTTTCAATTTGAACATAAAATTACCCCTATAGAAAGCTACAATGTTAAACTTTCCATAGAGGCAATTTTACATTACGCAATCAACTTTATATTAATTTACTTCTCCACCTTCAACTACTATATCTTCAGGATTTACAGCATCACCATATACAGGTTCTAATGTCTTTTTATAATCATTTAAGAAGAATTCTTCATCTGCTAAGCTTTTAATTTCATCATTAATCCAATTTAATAATTCTGTATTTCCTTTTTGTACAGCTGGTGCAATAGTATCAATATTACCTATGCTTTCTATACCAGTAGTAAAGCCTTCATTTTGGTTTGACCAAGCTAAAGCTTCAGTATTATCAGTTGCAAAAGCATCTCCTCTTCCATCTAATAATGCATCATATGCTTCTTGATATTCATCATATTTAACAAGAGTCAAATCAGGATAAGTTTCTGAGAAATATGTTTCTGCAGTTGTTCCCTTAACAACAATTAGCTTCTTGTCCTTTAATTGGTCAACATCAGTAATTAATTCATTATCAGGTGATACTATACCTAATGCAACCTTCATATATGGAAGTGCAAAATCAACAGCTTCCTTACGTTCATCTGTTACTGTAAAATTAGCTAATATTATATCAACTTTACCTGACTTAAGATATTCAACCCTGCTTGCCGCTTCAACATAAACAAACTCTACCTCATCTTCACTACCTAATAAATCTTTACCTATTCTTTTTGCAAACTCTACATCATAACCTTGAACATCTCCATTAGAATCAACATACCCAAATGGATTTTTGTCACTAAACACGCCTATTTTAATTTTTCCATCCTCTTTAATTTCATCTAAAGTTCTTGCCTTAGCACTTCCACTTGTGTCACTACTTCCCGCATCATTTGATGCACTACTTGAGCCATTTGTACTAGAACCACATCCAACTAAAAGCCCCATAACTAGCATGATTGATAAAAGTACTCCTAAGAATTTTTTCATGATAAAAATCCCCCTTTAAATTTATTAATTTTAATTCTTTATACACTTTCATAACTAAATGTATTAAGAAATTGCTTAGCCCTATCAGTTTTTGGATTAGTAAAGAATTCTTCTGGTGATCCTTCTTCAACAATTTTCCCACTATCTAAAAAGATAACTCTATCAGCTACTGCTCTAGCAAATTCCATTTCATGTGTTACAATTAACATTGTCATTCCATCCTTTGCAAGCTCTAATACAACTTGAAGAACTTCCCTTACCATTTCTGGGTCTAATGCTGCAGTTATTTCATCTAATAATAATATTTGTGGATGCATTATTAAAGCTCTAACAATAGCTACCCTTTGCTTTTGTCCTCCAGATAATTGCCTTGGATAATCATTTTTTCTATCTAAAAGTCCTACTCTTTCTAAAAGTTTTTCAGCTTCTGCTTTAACCTCTTCCTTATTTCTTTTTTGTACTAAAGTTGGTGCTAAAATTAAGTTTTTCATTATATTCATGTTTGGAAATAACTCATAACTTTGAAATACCATACCTATCTTTTCACGAATTTCATGAACCTTATTATTATCAGATGATATTTCCTTTCCATTTAAAACAATTTTCCCTGAATCTATTTCTTCTAGCTTATTTAAACACCTTAAAAAAGTACTTTTACCACACCCAGAAGGCCCTACTATTACTACAACCTCACCTTTTTCTAATGAAAATGAAAGATTATTTAAAACTAATTTTGATTTATCATATGACTTAGTTAAATTTTCAACTTCTAATATTTTATCACCCATTTTAATCCCTTAGCCTCCTCTCTAATACTTCAGACAACTTTGAAAATGGAAAACAAATTATAAAATACATTATAAAAATTGTCCCATATACCCAAAGTGCTGCATCTGGTGTAGTATAACGATTTGCATCTATTATTTGCTTTCCAACTTTAACAACTTCAACTACACCTATAAGTACTACTAAAGAAGTTGTTTTAATCATTCTTGTTAATAAATTCACTGCTGATGGAATTAACCTTCTAATAGTTTGAGGTATTATAATATGTATAAATACCTGTGTTTTTGTCATTGCAAGTGCAAATCCACTTTCATATTGATGTTTTGGTACTGCAATAAGTGCACTCCTTACTAAGTCCCCCATTTCTGCTGTGCCCCAAAAAGTAAATACTATTATTGCAGCAATTCCACCAGAAAAATTAGCTCCTATGTGTTTTGCTGCACCAAAATATACTAAGAATAATAAAACAAGCTGTGGCATTATTCTTACAATTTCAAGATATACTCTACAAATTGCCCGAATAACCTTATTTTTACTGGTCATTATTATTCCCATTAAAATTCCAAGTCCTACTGAAAGAATCATTGAAATTAAAGCAATTTTTAAAGATACCCAAATACCTTGGCATAACCTTAAGAAATTACTACCCTCAAATAGCACTCGAATCCCCAAATCCTGCATAACGAACCCTCCTTTCTATGAATGTACAAATTAAAGAAATAGGAAGCAAGATAATTAAATATGCTATAACTAACATAAATAATGCTTCATCTGTTTTATAATAAATACCTATTAAATCCTTAGCTACAAACATTAAATCTGCTAAAGCAACAGCACTAAATACTGAAGTTTCCTTTATTAAGAAAATAATATTTGCACATAAAACTGGAACTGAAGTTTCAAATGCCTGTGGCAATATAATATGCCAAAAAACTTGTGATTTTGTCATACCTAAACTTAAAGCTGATTCATGTTGCACTACAGATACATTTTCAATTCCTGATCTAAATGCTTCTGCCATATAACTTCCCCCCAAAAAGGCTAGTCCTACAATTCCACAAGTTTCTGAACTTAAGACAATTCCTATCTTTGGCAATCCAAAATACAAGAAAAATAACTGAATTAATAACGGAGTATTTCTTGATAATTCAATATATATCGAAACTATTGTTTTAAGTACTGGTATTTTCATAGTATTAATTAAACTACAAATAATTCCTATAATTAATGATACTAGTATTCCTATTGTTGCAATCTTTATAGTTAAAATTCCAGCTTCTACATATAACTTATAGTGAGTTTGTATAAAGTTCATATCCATATTTTATCCCCCCAATCAATAATAAAATTTGACCTATACTATATATATAAAAAACAGGTAAATGCTTATTACACATTTACCTGTTTTTCCTTCTTATCTTAAAAATAACATTTTATTATAAAACCCTAATATTTAAACAGCTTTAACCATTCGATATAAAACATGTGAATAATAAGGCTCTTCCATTTCAAAAACAAAATCTAACTTTTCATAAAATCCTTTAACACTCTTATCCTTTGCTAGTAAAGAGCAAATCTTATATCCTTCTTCCTTAGCATTATTTTCAGCCAATTTAATAAGAGCTTTTCCAATTCCCATTCCCCTATACTCTTCAAAGGTTGCTAAATTAGCAATATAAAGCTCATTTTCTTCACATTCAAAAAAATTAAACTCTAAAATAAGGTCTTTAATAAATCTTAGCTTATTTTTTATTCCATTTATATTTTTAATTAACTTTATACTTGTTGCTAGATCTAACTTTGATAAGTCTTTACCTTTTAATAATATAATAGCTCCACAAACCTTTCCGTCTTTTTCTGCCACCTTCACATTATTATAAGAATACCTAGAACCCTCGCATTCAACTAACATTTTTATTCTGTTTATTATTTCAACCTTATTTCCATAACCCCAGACGTGCTCAGCATCATCTTCTGTTTTATAAACCAGCTCTGCAATAGTTTTCGAGTCTCCTTTTGTTGCTTCTCTTAACGTGAAACTTTCCATAAAAATTCCTCTCTTTTTTAATATAATATAAATTATTTATATAATTATTATATTTTTAATTAATTTTGTATTTAAGGCTTTGTGGTACTAAAAAAATGTACTTATGTACCCTTAATTATTGTTAAGTTTTATTATATTTTGTACAAATGTCCTTTAAATAAATACTAAGTGTATATAATTATCTAAAATAAAAAGCAACCTTACATGAAGGCTGCTTACTTTAAAGTTATTGAAAACCCTTTTAACTCTTCAATATTCATAGGCTTACTATAATAATATCCTTGTATATATACATTTTTATTGACTATTTTTTTTATTTCTTCAATTTGATATTTCTGTTCAACACCTTCAATAACAAGCATCTTATCTGTTATTAAGGTTATTTTAGATATAAATGCTATTACCTCATTAGTAATTTTTGATATTGAAATATTATCTGCAAAGCATTTATCTAATTTAATACTATCAAAATCTATTTCTTCCAAAATACTTAAATTAGAATATTCTACTCCAAAGTCATCTATTGCAATTTTATATCCACTTTCTTTTAATAAAGATATTGCTATTTGTATTTTTTCTAAATCTCTAGCATAAACTTTCTCTACAATTTCAAGAGAAATACTTCCCTTTTTAATATTATAATCCTTTGCTAATTTAATTGCTTTATTT
The DNA here is from genome assembly GCF_000577815.1 of Clostridium saudiense. GTDB lineage: Bacteria > Bacillota > Clostridia > Clostridiales > Clostridiaceae > Clostridium > Clostridium saudiense. The sequence continues at coordinate 99,093 of NZ_CBYM010000009.1, forward strand.
ATAAACTCTGTATTTTCAAGCTCCCTAAATGATAAATTAATAGATATATAAAAATTTTTATTTTTGTAATTTTCATAATTACTTATTATTTTATAATCACAAATTGCTTTTTCTAATATCCAAAGTGTTAGTTCATAAAACATATCTCCTGCTTCTATATCTTTAATAAAAGTAAAAGGAGTTAATATTTTATTGTTTTTATCTTTTAATCTTAATAAACCTTCAAATCCTACCTCAATATTTTTAAAAGGATCTACTATTGGCTGATAATATAATAAAAAGTTTCCAGCTTTCATATTTTTAGTAACTCTTTGTTTTATAATTATTTTTTTTATAAATGGATATATTATCATATATATAATACCCAAAATTGTTACTATTGAAAGAGTACTTAATATAATATTCCTAAAAATTATATCTTTACGAAAATATTTATTATATATAAACCTAAGTTTATCAACTTTATTATTTGTAAAACTATTATTTAAGAAAAAATCAAAGTACTTTATGACATCTTTACTTTTCTCATTACCAACAATATAAACAGCACCTATATAATACTTCATTGTTTCTTTATAAGCTTCTAACCCCTCATTAATTCTATTCGAAGATAGTGCATCTGCTTCTTTTAAATTTAATAATTTTATACACTCATCCTTTGTCTTAACCTTTACTGGTTTAACATTTATACCATAATACTTTAACAGTTGAATTAACCATTCACTTTTTATATCTCCAGCAACATATGTAAATTTTTTCCCATTTAAATAATTTAAATTTCCATATCTAACTTCATTAATATCACCATATATATATATGTATCGATTATCAAACTGTATATGATTATCAGAATATATTAATTTAGAATTTTTATTTGGTATATTATATAATCCCATTAAAATATCTATTTCTTCATTTTCTAACATCTCTATTGCAGTATTAATATTAACATCTACATATTCATAATCTATATTTAAATTAGAACATAAAGTATCTAATAATTCATGATAATATCCATGAACATTCCCTTTTTTATCTTTATAATAATAGGGATAATATGAATAATATCCAACCTTTATTTTTCTCTCTTTGTAATTAGACTTCATATACATGAAATGTGTATCTTTATAAAAAAAACAATTTATACCACAAATAATAATTAATATAGAAACAATTATAAATATTCCTTTTTTATTCATTCTCATCACCCAATCAACTAATAATATTGTTAACTATTATCATTTCTATAATATTCTTTCGACAAGTTTCGCAATCTTTACTTTTATTATTTTACTAAAATCATATTCTATTTCAACCCTTTTGACTATTTTTATATCTTATTTTTATTTTTTAATCATTTACAATTTTATAACCTTAATTATGAACTTTCATTTGCAACTTAAATCATTTAAAACATAAAGAAATTCTTATTTATAAATAACGTTTTTTAATGAATATTATTAATATCAATATTGAAATTTCAATTTAATTCTATATTTGATTTCTCCATAAGTTTTATTTGAAAATATATATCAATTGAAAATTATTATTGATTGAACTTTTTACTTAAGATATACTTAATTTAATAAAAAAATACTTTTATAAAGGAGAACTATATGAATTTATTAATTTCTTTATTTTTTACTATTTTAATAATAGGAGTTGGACATGCTTTTATAAAAAAGCACTCTAAATTTTGTTATATTTTAGCTACTATAATATCTATAATACTAATTACAATTTCATATACTGGTGCTATTGCTAATATCCCTGAATTCATAAGATTTTATATATTACCACTGTTTACAAATAGTGCTTTTGCAACATCATTATTTATAGTAGTTATGTATACTGGTGCATTAAAAAATGGTAGTAAGCTTATGAAGCTTTTATTTCCTATAAGAGCTGAATTATCAATAATTGCATGTATTCTTACTCTTGCTCATAATATAATTTTTGGTAGATATCACTTTGTTGCGTTATTTACTAACCCAAAATCAATGTCATTTAATATGCTTTTAGCTGCAATAGTTAGTTTAATGTTAATTGCAATTATGCTTCCACTTATGATTACATCTTTCCCTAACATAAGGAAAAAAATTAAGTACAAATCTTGGAAAAACCTTCAAAGATTTGCTTATGCTTTTTATGGATTAACTTATTTTCACATAATGCTTATAATGATGCCTATAGCTAAAACTGGTAATACTAAATATATTATAAATGTTTTAGTTTATAGTGTTGTTTATTTAACATATGCTGTACTTAGAATTAATAAAGCTTTATCTAAAAATAAGAAACTAGCAGTACTGTCTTAAAATCTATAAATTTACATTTATCTTAATAAACGCCAAATAACAGGGCTGTATCAGATTGAATTAATAAATTCAATCTGATACAGCCCCATTTTTATTTTAATTTCTAAATAAACCATCTAATTTTAAATCTAATAAATTAGCAAATAATGATAAAGTGTTATTAGTTGGAATAACATTATTATTAATGTCTAATATCTTTCCAAGACCATATTCAGTATATATATCAACTGTTGGAAAATTATTTTCATCTCCTAAATTACAGATAATATCTGTTTCTTTTAAAGATACAATATTATTATCATTAGGAGTTACAACTTCATAAAGTCTAGTCTTATAATTATGTCTTAAGACCTTTACTTTATCAGTAACTTTAATTTTATTAGTTTTATTATTTATATCATACTTTGAAATAGATGAAGCTATATTATTAATTACAAAATAATCAACATTTCTCTTATAATCTACCCTTTCCTTAAACTCTGCTAACCTTTTTAAGTTTAGGTTTATATCTACAGGTATTTCTTCCTTTTTTAAATTATCAAAGGCTTTTTTTATGTAAGACAATTCTTCAGTTCCATTTAGTTCTTTTGATAATATATCCATACAATTTCTATAAATATCTTCAAAATAATTAAATGGTAATGCATATTTAATATTATTTAAAATCAAATATACTTTAAATTTAGCAGAGCTATCACCACTTCTAAATGAGTAATTTATATCAACTAATAACATTTCATTTAAATCTTCTGTATAAAATGTTACTTTTTCAATTCCATTTCTATATTCTGCTGTATAATTTTCATCTTTAGATAATGCTTGTGTATGTTGATTTATTATATATGTACCTTTAAATCCAAGATCATCAATTGAACCTACTCTTAATGATGTCTTTGGTGATAGTTTTTTTAGGTTAATATATGGTCTATTTTCACATAGATTATTTTCTAGTATTATTCTCACAGCTTAATCTCCTTACATAGTCGAATTTAATTTTATTTATAATTTATGCAAAAAAATAAATCTTATAAAAATATAAGATTTATTTTTTGGTTGCGGGGGCAGGACTTGAACCTACGACCTTTGGGTTATGAGCCCAACGAGCTGCCAACTGCTCCACCCCGCGATATTATGTTTTATAAGCTCTCTTGCTTAACTTGTATCCTTAGTATAATCTAATAAGTATTTGTAGTCAAAGTTGAATTATGTTGTATTATGGCTTTAAAGTGTAAGAGATAGCTTAGAGTCTTAAATGCAAGCAGATAATACTAAATATCATTTAGAGCTCCAATCTATTATTTCAAGAAATAAAGTTGTTTACTTCCATACAATGTTTATCAAAGATTGAAGGTAGTAAAAGAAATACTTTAAACATTTCTTTTACTACCTTTATAATAGGTAACCCTGTTTCATAAAAATAATATTATTAAACAATCTTCTTTTGAGAAACCCTCTTAGTACCTATATTCTTAAACTCAACATATATCATTAATATTGATACAGTTCCTGCAATAAAGTCAGCAATAGGACCAGAATACATTATTCCATCAATTCCAATAAATAAAGGCAATACAACTATTAATGGTAACAAAAATAAAATCTGTCTTGTTAAAGAAAGAAATATACCCTTCTTTGGTTTTCCTATAGCAGTAAAGAAATTAGATGATATAGGTTGCAGACAATTTAAAAATGTAAAAAATAAAAATATCCTAAAATACTTCACTGCAAAAGTATAATAAACTTCAGAACCTGAACCAAATATAGATACTATTTGCCTTGGCAAAAACTGAAATGCAAGAAAAGCTACTACTGATACACCTAAACCATAAGATATTGCTGTAGTATATGCCTTTTTAACTCTATCATATAGCTTAGCTCCATAGTTAAAGCTTACAATAGGCTGTAACCCTTGAGAAAGCCCAATTACTATTGACATATAAATTTGATTTACCTTTGTTATAATTCCTGCACATGCAAGTGGTATTGACTCTCCATATACAGATAATGCGCCATAATATGTTAAAGACTTATTCATTACAATTTGTACAATCATCATTGCAAGCTGATTAAAGCATGGTGCTGCACCTAATGAAATTATTTTACTTACAAAATTCCACTTCGGTATTAAATGCTTCTTTTCTATTTTACCTGTTTTATATTTTAATAAATATCTTAATACTAAAAATGCAGCAAAAATTTGTCCTATAATTGTTGCTAATCCTGCCCCTACCATACCCATATTAAATCCAAATATGAATATAGGGTCTAAAATTATATTAATTATGGCTCCAGATAAATTACATAACATGCTATATTTAGGACTACCATCTGCTCTAATTAAATGTCCCCCACCTGTAGAAAATATTAAAAATGGAAAACCTATTGCAGTTACCCTTGTATAATTCCTAGCATAAACTAATACATTATCAGGTGATCCAAAAAATCTAAGCATAGGTTCCAAAAATATCTGAATTATAATACATAAAACTATCCCTGAAAGAAAAAGTAATAATGCAGAATTTCCTATATAATATAATGCCTTTTCCTTTTTTCCTTCACCTAATGTCAAATTAAAAGCTGATGCTGCTCCAATTCCTAATAATAAAGCTAAAGCAATACATGAGGTTGTAAGTGGAAATGTTATGTTAGTTGCAGCATTCCCTAATTCTCCAACACTTCTTCCAATAAAAAATTGATCTACTATATTGTATAATGCACTTACAAGCATTGCTATTATACTTGGAACTGCAAAATTTCTTAACAATTTATTTATTGGCTGCGTACCTAAATTATTCTTCATTTTATTTTCCCTCGCCTTCATATTCTTTTACTTTTTAAATATTATTTGTAAAATACAGTTTATTTATAAAAAATAAATAAACTATTAATGTTTTTAATAAGCTAGTCATTATTAAATCCCCTTAATTTTGCCACTTAATTATTATTACTCTAAATATAGAATTACAAATTGCACTCTTCATTGACATGTTTTTTGTTTTCTATTATTTAATTTAAAATTTACTACTGAACACAAAATAATGGAGTTATTTTCTAATTCATGTTAATATTCTATTAAATAGTTTGTAAAAAATATGTTATTATGTAATTTAATGGGTGATTATAAAGAGAGATAGGAAAAATGAGTATTAGAAAAGCAACAAAAAAGATCTATCAAGAATAGCAGAAATATATGTTTTTAATAATAGAATGAATTATTGGCCAATTTTTAAGGATGATGGATTTTCCTTTGGCGAATTACAAGTAGTTACTATGGTTGATAATTATTTTGGAAAAGATGAAATATTAAAAAATATATTAGTTTATGATGATGGTTTAATAAAGGGATTTATTGAAATGAAAGAAAGAGAGATTTGTAAAATATATGTAGATACTTTTTTTCAAAGTAAAGGAATTGGAAAAGAACTTATGGAATATGTAATTAATGATTATGATGCTAATAATCTTTGGGCATTAGAAAAAAATGAAAAGGCAATTTCTTTTTATATAAAACATGGATTCAAATTAACTGGTGAAAAAAAATTTGAAGAAGGTACTACTGAATATTTAGTTCATTTAACTAGATAAGTTTTAATTTATCAAATAGATCTTATGAATAATTGTAATATAGTATTCTTGACGTAATAGTAGGAATTTAAAGATGGACTTATTAGCATTATTATTTGTATATACGTTAATTATTGGAGCATTTGCATTAGTAGCATATTTTACAATTAAGAAAGCAGTAAAGGATGCAATTAAAGAAATTGATAGAGAAAGAAAAAATAATTAATATTAAAAGGGAAATAAATCATGCTTAAAAGTGAAGGATAAAATTTCTACATGAGAGGAGAATCATGAACAAGAAAACAACAACTTATTTTTTTGGAATTATTGGAATAATCACTTGGAGTATAACAATATTTTTAAGAGAACAATCAATTAATAATTCTATTATTAATTTTATATTAGGAATTATGCCAAATATATCTGCCACATGGTTCTTTATTTGGATGGCTGAATTTACACTTAATATTAAAAAGCTTAACTTTACAATTAAAAGAGCTATTTTTTCATCTAGTATAATTTTTATATTAGCTTTAGTATCAGAGATAATACATGACATGTATCTAGAAAGCCCTTTTGATATTAATGATATTATAGCTACTATATTATCCATAATTCTTTATCTAATAGTTTTCTATTTTAAAAAGAATACTATTATAGAAGACCAATTTTAAATAATAACTTACTAAAAATAACGCATATTCTATTTTTGAATATGCGTTATTTTCTATGATCAATTCAAAAATATTATTAACAACCCTATTAGTCATCTATTTTCTTATAAAAGCCTTTCTTTAAAACATACTCTACACTTATAAAAACCACAGCTACAATTGCTAATTCAATTTCTAATTAAAATAAAATCATATATTACATCCGCTTTATTATAGTAAATACAATTCTATATCTAACTATACAGATATTAATTAAATTTAAATGAACTAACAAAATCATCTACTGATTTAACTACTTTATCTAACCTATCATAATCTATTAACTCAGGTGTATCATTTTCCGTATGAATTACCTCTTTTACATTTTCATCAATTATACATATTGCTGATATTCCTGCTCTGTCAAACTCAACACTATCAGCAGTTCCTTTTAAGCCTGTATTTAACTCTACTTCTAGCCCATTATTTTCTATAACTTCTTTCATTGGTTCATATAATGATGTATCCGTATTTCTATCTAAAAAAGTTACTTTCCCTCCATCTTTATATCCAACAGAATCTATATTAATATTTATTAAATTATCATATTTTCCATTTATATCTTCAATAAACTTTTCACTTCCTGTTAATCCGCACTCTTCGCCATTAAAAGCACAAAATATTATATCAAATGCTGGTTCATTTACTGAATATTTATTATTTAAAATTTCTGCTAAGTCTAATAATACGGATACTCCTGATGCATTATCAATTGCTCCTCTTATTATTTTCCCATCTTGTATTCCTATGTGATCAAAATGGGCAGAAATTATTACGGCATTATTAGAGTTACCTTCTATTTTCCCAACAATATTATTAATCGTCTTTACTTCTCCATAGTCATCTTCTGCAATCAATCCATAATTTTTATATACTTCTTGTGTATATTCCTCCTTATAACTTTCATTAAATATTGGAATTAATCCTATTTGTCCAAATAAATCATTAATATATTCTTCAGCAAGCTCATTTCCTGCACTTCCAATCCATCTACCTTCAAATTCATATGAACATAACTTATTGATTACTTCTTGCTTATCTATTGATACAGTTTCTTCATTCTCTTCTTCTTTTAAATCATTACTTTCAATTGACTTTGAATTTTCTGTAGCATCAATAGATAAATCATTTTTACTACAACTTATTAATGATAATGAAATAATTGAAATAGATAAAACTAATAGTATTTTCTTATAAATCATATTTTTCTTTCTTCTCCTTAAATAAACTATTATATCTATTTATATTATCCATATTATGTAAATATTAATCTATATTAAATAATTTGTTTATAAAAATTTAATTTGAAGATTTATTAACAAGTGTATTATAATATGCAATAAAAATATATGAAACTAAACTGCCCCTATCAAGTAGACAGTTAAAATGATATAAAATTTTATTATTTTAACTGTCTACTATAGGTGAGTCATGTCATTATAGACATCCCTTATTTTTTTATACTTATATTATCTACTATCTATACTATAGTAATTATAAATAATATTATTTCAAAACAAATCTATATAATTAATACCTCAATTTATTTTTAATATTATTAGCACTAGGCTCAGCCTTTTCAACAAATATATAATACCAAGCCCCTGCTTCAATCTTTTCCTCTATAATTTTATTATGAGCATTTTCAAATCCCAATCCCTTAGAGGCATATGGTAAAAATACAAATGCAAATAAATATAATAAACCACTTCCTACGATAAAATAACACCATCTTAAAAATTTACTTTTCCCTTTTGAGATCATAATAAAAACCTCCCCATTTATTTAACTATTTCAAAAGCTTTTCTGTTATATTTGTAAATACAACATTAAACATTAAATAAGCAGCTAAGAAAGTTAATAATATATTTAATGCCTGTCCACAAACGTATAATATAATTGGTTTTCCACCTTTAAAATACTTAAATAAATCTCTAAAGTTAGTAGATAACCCAATACTGGCAAATGCTAAACAAAATAACCATCCTTGCAATGGACTAATTATAGATTTAACCATACCTTTATCAATAAACACATTAGCAACATCGCTACCAAGAATAAAATAAATAACTGAAAATAAAATAGATGCAAATAGAAAACCTAATACAAATTTCGGAAAATTAACCCAAATCTCTTTAAACAATACTTTTGCCGAAATATTCTTTTCACTACTAGGATTTCTTTCAACTTTTAAACTCCAATAAGTAGCAACTCCAAAAGCCATAACCCCTATCAAAATGTTTTGTATCATTTTTATAGTTGAAGCAACATCACGAGCTACTGGTCCAAGCAATTCACCAGCAGCAACAACTGCCCCTGTTGAGTCTACAGTTCCTCCTATCCACGCTCCTGCTAATACTGGATTTAACCCTAACTTTTTTATTATTAAAGGCATTATTACCATCATCAATGAAGTAAACAAAATAGATATTCCAACAGCTAATGTTAACTCTTCTTTTTTAGCTTTACTTGCACTTGCAGCAGCTATTGCAGCAGATACACCACTTACTGACATATCAGCTGAAATAGTTATATTTAAAGATTTTGATTCTATCTTAAGTATTTTTTGTCCAAACCAATAAGTTGTTATTAATACAACTGGAGTTACACACCAAGTAACAAATATACCTGGAATACCAATTAAAAGCATCTTATTAATCAAAACTGTTGAACCTAATAAAACTAATCCTGTTTTAATGAAAAATTCAGTTTCTGAAGCCTTTAGTACAATCTTAGGTGTTCCTATAGTATTACTTACTAAAAAGCCAATTAATAATGCCCATACAACATACTCAAGTCCCCAAGCCTTTAAATTCACTTGAGCTGCAAGTATATATGCTAGTACTGCAACTATAAAAACTACTGGAAAACCAAGAGCAAACTCCTTAACTGATTTCCCCATAAAATGAATTCCAATTGAAAATAATATACAAAGAACAATTCCTAAAATTATTAATTCAGGTATTAAATTATAAGGTTCAACAATACTATCAGATTTAGCTGAAGCCTCAATTCCTTTTAATTCATACCAAGTATTTATATCTTCTTCAGCTTTTGCATTTAAATCTTTATCTTCATAATTTGCTTCTGCAGCAGCATTTTGAGATTCTTGTGCTATTTCTTTTGCATCACTTGTATTAGCTATAGCTTGTTCATATTTGGCTTCATTTTCAGCTGATAGTTTAGAAGCCTCTTCTTTACTTAAATAAATAGATTTTAATGGATCATCATTCCAAGAATATGGTTTAGAGAAAAGTTCACTTATTTGAGATATGAAAGGTATACTAGTAAATTTCAGCGAACTTTTTTCATCATTTGCTTCGTACCATTCTATAGTTTTAAATGGAGCCTTTTCTCCTTCTACCTCCAGAATACTGTTATAAGTGTTTAAATCTGCTTTTATACTCTTAGTATAATTTATTGAAAATACTAATAATGTACATAGTAATATTGTAAACCCCAATATAATAGCCCAATAGTCCTCAAATTTTAATAAGTTTTTAATATTATGTTTTTTGCTAGATATTTTTTGTGTTGACATTGAATAACCCCCTATTGATTTATTTAAAATTTAATATTCTTTTTTAATTCCCCAATTTTAAATACCTTAAATTTTAATAGCGCTATTAATTATTACTGATTTTTAAATAGGAATTTTTCCTTAGATCTTCACCCTCCTCTACTCTAAAATAAGAATTTAATTTATATACATGTATAATTTTTTGCAAAATAAAAAGCACTAGAGAATAAACTCTAGTGCATGCAAAATCACCTATTAATTTACTCTCTTATCACTCAGCTATAAAAGCTGCAGGAATTAGCACCACGTCCATAGTTTTGAGCTTTTAATTATTAGTTACTAGTTATTTTTAAAATTCTACCAAATTTCTAAAATATAAAAACTATTTTTGTTTTTATATAAACTATTAACTTCTAACTGCTAACTTCTAACTATTAACAGGTTGCTGGGTTTCATAGGGCCAGTCCCTCAACCACTCTTGATAAGAATATTTATTTAATTTTAATGTTGTTGTTATTAATATAACCCTCTTATAAATGTATGTCAATAACTTTTTTTATACTTTTTTCCTTTTAACATTTTATAATTATTTATTTATTCCTTGAATATTCATCAGTTTCTAAAATTGCTTGAATAAAGTTTTCTTCTGTTACTTCATAAGGTGCACAATACCACTCTGTAACTCCATTCATCTTCTTAACCATTTTTGCAACATCTTCTTTTTTAACATCAATATCATCTAAGCATGTTGGTAACCCAATACTCTTATTGAATTCATAAATTCTATCACGCTTTTCAAATTGTTTATCATAAGTTAATAAACATAAAACTCCAAATGATACTATTTCACCATGAAGATGACTAGCACATGCTGGTACAACCGTTGAACCATAATAAACACAATGAGCTAAACTACTGTTATAATAATATTTTTCAGCATCACTAGTTAAATTTGATACCAAACCTGTACTTATAATAATATCTAAAGCTATTTGCTCTAACTCATATGAAGCAATATTCTTTTTACAATCTTCTAATGCCTTAACTGAAAATTTTAACAATGGTTCATCACAAGCACAACTTAATTGTGATCCTAATAAAGGTGTATGCGAAAGGTTCTTTTCTTTTGTTGCAAGCAGTACTTCAGATTGCTTTGATAATGCATCTCCAATGCCTGCCCATAAAAAATTATCTGGTGCTTCTGCTATTATATTTGTGTTTATGAAAGTATGAACTGCTGGTTCCTTTGGATAATAATATCCATTAAATGTATCATCCGAATTATACATTACTGCAATAGCAGTACATGCAGCACAGTTAGATGCTATTGTTGGAAATGAAAACATTGGCTTGTCTAACTTATCTGCTACAACTTTACATGTATCAATAGCTCTTCCTCCACCTACTGCAAATATTAAATCTGCATTTTGAACTTTTATATTATTAAGTAATGCTTCTACATTTTCATATGAAGCATTTCCCCCATACCATACAAAATCTAAAACTTCTATGTTAGATTCTTTTATTCCTTCTAAAATACTTTCTTTTGATTTTGATATTGCTGTTTTGCCCCCAATAACTATTGCCTTTTTCCCATATCTTCTTGTTACATATGGTATTTGTTGATATGAATCAACTCCTACACTATAACTTGGTAAAAATACACTATAACTATTCATAAATATTTCCTCCCCAATCTTTATCTTTATACATTTTCCATTATAATACTTTAATTTCTATTTTTACATATAAAAATTTATTTTTCTATCTATATCAAAATCACTTCACTATAAAAAAAGGTAATGATAAAT
>NZ_CBYM010000010.1 GCF_000577815.1 Clostridium saudiense
CCTCAAGCGACTTCTTTATCTTATCACTACTCTTTTTCCTTGTCAACAACTTTTTTTAAAAAAGTTTTTTTGACATTTTATTGGGTAATGAATTATTTATTGTCACTTCAAAATAAACTCATTCAACAACTTTCGTTTGTTTTGTTCATTTGTCATCAGCGACGTGTTTTATCTTAACATTAACATAAATATTAATCTTTTATTTTTTTTGATTTAAATTAAATTATATTTATTTTTCTCTTATTTTATTTATTTTACTTTATTTTTCTACTATTGATACACTAGGCACAGAGTACATATATTTTTTTGCATTATGTTCTACTTTATATAAAAAAAGTGATAAATTACAAATCTATTATTTGTAATTTATCACTTAACATAATTAAATATATTTAATATTTTATTCTTCTATATCTTCTTTTTGAGCTTCTTCTACTAATCTATCTAAACTAGTATCATTGTTTTCTTCAATCACTTCATTATCTGCACATGCTTCTAATGTTAATTGTTCATCACTTTCTTCTTCTCCATTACTTGCTATCTTAGCAACAGCAACTACTTTTTCTTCTTCAGTAGTTCTCATTAAAGTAACTCCCATAGCAGATCTACTGGTTACTGATATATCAGATACATTTATTCTAATTGCAATTCCACTTGTATTTATAAGCATTAATTCATCTTCTGGCTTACAAACAGTAGCACCTACAACCTTACCTGTCTTTTCACTTATCTTATAAGTAATAAGACCTACTCCACCTCTATTTTGTCTCTTATATTCAGTTAATGGAGTTCTCTTACCAAATCCATTCTCACTAATTACTAATAAATCTTCTTCATCAACTGCTATATCCATACAAACAGCTATATCATTTTCTCTTAAGTTCATAGACTTAACTCCTGATGCTGTTCTTCCCATAGGTCTTACATCTTGTTCATTGAACTTAATTGCATTACCCTCTTGAGAAACTATTATAATATCAGCATCTCCTCTTGTAACCTTAACCTTAAGAAGTTCATCACCTTCTCTTAAGTTAATAGCTATTAGTCCACTCTTTCTTAAGTTCTTAAATTCTGATAAAGGTGTTTTCTTAACTAATCCATGCTTAGTTGCCATGAATAAATATCCTTCATCAATATTATCTCTAACAGTTAATACAGTTTCTATTTTTTCATCTTGTTCTATTTGAATAAGATTTATTATATTAGTTCCTTTTGCTGTTCTTCCAGCATCAGGAATTTCATATGCTCTCTTCTTATATACTCTACCTCTATTAGTAAAGAATAATACATCTGAATGAGTCGAAGTAACTAAAACATGTTCTACGAAATCATCTTCTTTTGTAGACATTGCTTGAATACCTCTTCCCCCTCTTCTTTGAGCAGAATATGTATCAGCTGATATTCTCTTAATATATCCTGAGTTAGTTAGTGTAATAACAGTTTCTTCTTCTTGAATTAAATCTTCTATATCAATGTCATTAACAACTTTTTCTATTTGAGTTCTTCTTTCATCGTTATATCTTGCCTTTATTTCAAGTAATTCTTCTTTAATTACACCTAATAATTTTTCTTCACTTGCAAGAATTGAATTTAAATAGCCAATAAGTTTCATTAACTCAGCATACTCTTCTTCAATTTTATCTCTTTCTAAGCCTGTTAATCTTCTTAATCTCATTTCTAAGATAGCAACAGCTTGTTTTTCAGATAATCCAAATCTTTCGATTAATGTATTCTTAGCTATTTCACTAGTTTTTGATCCTCTAATAATATTAATTACTTCATCAATATTATCTAAAGCTATTCTTAATCCTTCAAGAATATGAGCTCTCGCTTGTGCTTTTTCTAATTCAAATATTGTTCTTCTAGTAACAACTTCTTTTTGGAAACTAATATAGTTACTTAATATTTCTTTTAAATTTAAGACTTGAGGCTCATTATTTACTAAAGCTAACATAATGATACCAAAAGTATCCTGCATCTTTGTATGCTTAAATAATAGATTTAAAACAACATTTGGATTTGCATCCTTCTTTAATTCTATTACTATTCTCATACCGTCTCTGTCAGATTCATCTCTTAAATCTGAAATTCCAACAATCTTTTTATCTTTAACTAAGTCAGCAATGCTTTCTATAAGTTTAGCCTTATTAACTTGGTATGGAATTTCTGTAACTATTATTCTATGTCTTCCATTTTCCTCTTCAATTTCAGTTTTAGATCTAACTACAATTTTCCCTTTTCCAGTTTCATATGCAGCTCTTATACCTGATTTACCCATTATTATTCCACCTGTTGGGAAGTCAGGTCCCTTTATACATGTCATAATATCTAATCCTGTAGCTTCAGGATTATCTATTAACATTATAGTTCCATCAATAACTTCACCTAAGTTATGAGGAGGAATATTTGTTGCCATACCAACTGCTATACCTGAAGATCCATTAACTAAAAGGTTTGGATATCTTGAAGGTAACACTACTGGTTCTTGTTCCTCACCATCAAAGTTTGGCATGAAATCAACAGTATTCTTATTAATATCTCTAAGCATTTCAATTGCAATTTTATTCATTTTAGCTTCTGTATATCTCATTGCCGCTGCACTGTCTCCATCAACAGAACCGAAGTTACCGTGACCGTCAACAAGCATATATCTCATTGAGAAATCTTGAGCCATTCTTACTAATGCATCATAAACTGATGAATCACCATGTGGATGATATTTACCTAAAACTTCACCAACTATTCTGGCACATTTTCTGTATCCCTTATTAGGCTCTAAGCCCAACTCTTGCATTGCATAAAGAATTCTTCTATGAACTGGTTTAAGACCATCTCTTACGTCTGGAAGAGCACGCCCAACAATTACGCTCATCGCATAATCAATGTAGCATCTTTTCATTTCTTTATTTATATCTACATGTATAAATTTTCCCTCGTTTAAGTTCATGTACTCACCTCAACTAATACTAAATATTTAGTACTATATATCTAAATTGCTAACTTTATTAGCATTCTTTTGAATAAATTCTCTTCTTGGTTCAACCTTATCTCCCATTAATATAGTGAATATTTCATCAGCAGCAATAGCATCTTCTACAGTTGCTTTTAAAAGAATTCTATGTTCTGGGTCCATTGTTGTATCCCATAATTGATTAGCATTCATTTCTCCAAGACCTTTGTATCTTTGAATGTTTATTGAGTTATCTTTTCCACCAAACTCTTCTAAAATCTTATCAAGATCTTCATCCGTATATGCATACTCTTCTCTCTTACCTTTGCTAACTTTATATAATGGTGGTTGTGCTATATAAACATGACCTCCATCTATAAGTGGTCTCATATATCTATAGAAGAATGTTAATAATAAAGTTCTTATATGAGCACCATCAACATCGGCATCGGTCATTATTATTATTCTATTGTATCTTAATTTTGCTTCATCAAAATCTTTTCCTATTCCTGCACCAAATGCAGTAATCATAGATCTGATTGTGTCTGAATTAAGTATTCTATCTAATCTTTGTTTTTCAACATTTAATATTTTACCTCTTAAAGGTAAAATAGCTTGGAATTTTCTATTTCTTCCTTGCTTTGCTGAACCCCCGGCTGAATCCCCTTCGACTATATAAATTTCACATTCCATTGGATCCTTAGATGAACAATCTGCTAATTTACCTGGAAGTGTAGATCTTTCAAGAACTGATTTTCTTGTAAGTTCTCTAGCTTTTCTAGCTGCATCTCTAGCTCTTGCTGCCATTAATGCTTTATCTATTATAATCTTACCTACTGCAGGATTTTCTTCTAAGAAAATACTTACACCTTCAGCAACTATTGAATCAACAACACCTCTAACTTCTGAATTTCCTAACTTAGTTTTAGTTTGACCTTCAAATTGAGGCTCAGATATCTTAACAGAAACAACAGCTGTAAGACCTTCTCTTGCATCATCACCAGATAGATTCTTATCATTATCTTTAATATGACCAAATCTCTTAGCATAATCGTTTATTGCTCTTGTTAAAGCACTTTTAAATCCAGCTAAATGAGTTCCCCCTTCAATAGTATCTATATTGTTAGCAAAAGAATATAGATTTTCATTATATCCATCGTTATATTGAAGGGCAATTTCAGCTATTATTCCATCTTTTTCACCTTCAACATAAATAGGAGACTCATGTAAAACTTCTTTATTTCTATTTAAGTAAGAAACGAATTCTTTTATCCCACCTTCATAGTGGAATTTTTCAACTCTTTCTTCACCTTCTCTTTTATCAGTTAAAGTAATTGCAATTCCTTTGTTAAGAAATGCTAATTCTCTTAATCTACTTGCTAATACTTCAAAATCAAATACAGTGTCTTCAAAAATTTCATGATCTGGTTTAAATAATACCTTAGTTCCATGTTCATCAGATTCACCAATCTTCGTTAAATCACATAAAACATTTCCTCTTGAGTATTTTTGTTGCCATATGAAACCTTCTCTTTTAACTGTAACTTCGCAGTATTCAGATAATGCATTAACTACTGAAGCACCAACTCCATGAAGACCACCAGATACTTTATATCCACCGCCTCCAAATTTTCCTCCAGCATGTAAAACAGTCATTATAACTTCAACTGTAGCTTTACCCATTTTAGGGTGAATTCCAACTGGCATACCTCTACCATCATCAACTACAGTAATTGAATTATCTTCATTTATTGCAACTTCTATATTTTTACAGAATCCAGCTAATGCCTCATCTATACTGTTATCAACTATTTCATATACTAAATGATGAAGACCCCTAGAACTCGTGCTACCTATGTACATACCAGGTCTTTTTCTTACAGCCTCTAAGCCTTCTAAAACCTGAATCTGACTTTCATCATAACTTTGCTTATTCTCTTCCAACATAAATTCCTCCTTATACTTTTAATTTTTTTAACTATGAAGGCTAAATATTGGACTTATGGATTATAATCAATATTTGTTCTCTTAGTTAAAGTAGATGATGAAATAGGTGATAAATACACCTTACTCATTTTATTAACTTCCGCTATAACAAATGATTTAGGACTTTCCTTTGAAATTCTTTCAACAAATCCGTCTTCTTCAGCCATTCTCAAAAATGATATTGTATCTGAACTATACATTGATGTTTGTAAGTCAAATATACCAATTACATCTTTTATTGGTACTACTACATTTTCCCCTAAGTGTAAAAACATAAGAACTCCTCCTTTAGTTAAGAATTTCTCCATCCTTAACTTTAAAAACTTTAGATTTATCATCCAAATACTCATATAAATCTTCAATTCCAGTACATGTAATAATTGTTTGGATATCTCCTATTGTACTTAATATATATCTCTTCCTACTAAAATCTAATTCAGAAAGTACATCATCTAAAAGTAAAACTGGGTGTTCTCCTGTAAGCTCCTTAATGATTTTTAAAGATGCAAATTTAATAGTTAAAACAGCAGTTCTTTGTTGTCCTTGAGACCCATAGCTTTTTGTGTCAATATCATTAATTAAGACTATAAAATCGTCTCTATGTGGTCCTACAGAGGTAATTCCTCTCTCGCTATCTCTAACTCTATTTTTTTCTAATAGTGCATAAAAATTATCTTTTATATTTTCTAAATCTTTAATAGTACTAGTATATCTAAATTCAATTTTTTCTTTTCCTGAAGTTATGTCTGAATGTATTTTTTCAGAATACTTATTTAGCTTTTTAATGTATTCTAATCTCTCCATTATTATATTATATCCAAATTCAACCAATTGCATATCATATACCTCTAAAATATCTTTATTTATATTTCGATTTCTTAATATGCTGTTTCTTTCATTCAAAACTTTATTGTATTGAACAAGATTATAATAATATTTAGGATTTAATTGACACAACTCCATATCTATGAATTTTCTTCTTACACCGGGAGAATCCTTAATTATCTTTAAATCTTCCGGAGAAAACATAACAACATTAAAATTTCCGAATAATTCACCGATCTTTTTAATTTTAATCTTGTTAATTTGTATTGCTTTTTTTCCGTCCTTAAGAATGCTTATATCTATTCTCTTATCCAATCTCTCTCTACCAACAGAAACACTTAAAAGTGCATTATCAGCATTCCAATTAATAAGTTCCCTGTCTTTTGATGTCCTATGAGACCTTGCAAAAGCACAATAGTATATACCCTCTAATATATTAGTTTTTCCTTGAGCATTATCGCCCATAAAAACATTAACATGTGGACCTAAGCTTATATCCAATACATTATAATTTCTGTAATTAAGCATTTGCAATCTTTTAATAAACATCTTAAACACCTTTAATTATAACATATTAAACTTAATAAGGTTAAGCACTCTGGGAAAAATAGTCTTTAGACTACTTCGTAACTTTCCCCATTAAATTCAACTATGTCACCTTTATATAATTTTTTTCCTCTTTGAGTGCAAATTTCATTATTAACTTTAACAAGCTCATCTAAAATTAACATTTTAGCTTCTGAACCCATAGATACTGCACCTGAAAATTTTAAAAATGAATCTAATTTAATAAACTCTGTTGTAATTTCTATTTTATTCATAACGCTTCTTGTATAATTATTCAAGTTTTATACAAGTTCCTCCTATCTTACTAGTCTTACTGGTAAAACTAAGTATTTAGCATTATTGCTATTTTTTCCTTTTATTACACATGGACTAACACTTGAAGTCATTTCAATAACCACATCATCTTCTTCCATATTCTTCAATACATCTAATAAGTATCTTGAATTAAATGCAATTTGTATTCCTTCACCTTGCAGATTTATGTTAACTTCTTCTCTTACCTTTCCCAATTGAGAATTAGAAGTGATAACTAAAGTATCTTCTTGTACATCTAATCTTATTAAATTGCTATTTCCGTCTTTCGCCATTAGTGATGCTCTTTCAATACCTTGTTGAAGTTCTTGTTTTTTAACATTCACTAATAATTTATATTCTTGAGGTAAAAGAGAAATATAATTTACAAATTTACCATCTAATAATCTAGATATAATTTTTGTATTATTAATATTAAATAAAATATGATTGTTAGTAAAAGTGATTTTTACAATATCAGCATTATCTTCTAATATTTTTGAAACTTCATTTAAAGTTTTTCCTGGTATAACAACTTCGATGTTATCATCAACATCTAGCAATTCACTTCTAACAGCTAATCTATATCCATCTAATGCAACTAAATTAAGCTCTTTATTTTTAACTTCAAAAAGTATCCCTTGTAATATTGGTCTAGCTTCATCTAGAGCTATTGCAAAAGAAGTTCCTTTTATCATATTTTTTAATAAGTTTTGTGGTACTTCTACATTAAGGTCTTCATTGATGCTTGGTAACGCTGGATAATCAGTTGCATTCATATAAACAACATTGAAAACAGACTTTTCACAAGTAATTTGAACTAAATCATTTTCAGCTATTTCTATTTTTACATCTGAATTTGGTAATTTTCTTATTATTTCAGAGAAAATCTTAGAATCAATTACAATACTACCTTCTGTTAATACTTCAGCTTCTACTTTTGTTTCGATACTAACATCCATATCAGATCCTATTAATGTTAGACCTTCTTTAGTGGCTTGAATGTAAATACCTTCTAATACAGGCATAGTAGTTTTTCCTGTTATAGCTTTTGTAACGATAGAAATTCCATCTTGTAATTTTTGCTTTGAGCATATTATGTTCATAATCTTACCTCCTAAGTTATACACAGTTATGCACATAGAATTATGCAATTTAAATAGATAATATATATATAATAAATATAATAATAGTAGTAGTAAGGGATGTGGATATGTGGATAAGTACCTCCAGCCCTTATTTTTCAATAAAATTCATGCAAAAAATACTGTGGATAAGTCGGTAACAAAATCATACTCTTATCCACAGTATTCACAGCCAAAGACGAATAAATGACTTATCCACAAACTATTCACTAGTTATTATGTACAGTTGTTGATTATTTTTGAGTTAACTTTTTTGTTATATCATTTATTGTGTGTTCTAAGCTCTCGTCTTTATTTAGGCTTTCTGATATTTTTTCATAAGCATGAATTACAGTAGTATGGTCACGTCCACCAAATTCCTCGCCAATTTTAGGTAATGACATGTCTGTAAGTTTTCTGCTTAAATACATAGCTATCTGTCTTGGATATGCTACGTTTCTTGTTCTTCTCTGTGATTTCAAGTCCTCAACTCTTAAATTAAAGTAAGCAGCTACAACATCTTGAATAAGATCTATAGTAATGCTTTTATTTTGTTTATTTGAAATTATATCTTTTAAAGCTTCAGTAGCTAAATCAACAGTAATTTCACGATTTGTTAAAGATGAATATGCTACAATTCTAATTAATGCACCTTCAAGTTCTCTAATGTTAGACTTTATCTTAGTAGCTATGTATACCATAACTTCATTAGGAACATTTAGCTTTTCTACATCAGCCTTTTTCTTTAAAATAGCCATTCTTGTTTCAAAGTCAGGTGCTTGAATATCAGCAATAAGACCCCATTCAAATCTTGAACGTAATCTATCCTCTAAAGTAGGAATTTCTTTAGGGGGCCTATCTGATGATAGAATTATTTGTTTATTTGCTTCATGCAATGTATTAAAAGTGTGGAAAAACTCTTCTTGAGTTCTTTCCTTGCCAGCGATAAATTGAATATCGTCTATTAATAAGACATCAACGCTTCTGTATTTAGTTCTAAATTCTTCATTTTTATCATCTTTTATTGCATTTATCAGTTCGTTAGTAAATTTCTCAGATGAAACATAAACAACTTTTGCATTTGGATTATTTTGAAGAATATAATGTCCAATTGCATGCATTAAGTGTGTTTTCCCTAGTCCCACGCCTCCATAAATGAAAAGAGGATTATAAGCTTTAGCTGGAGATTCAGCAACAGCAAGAGATGCAGCATGAGCAAATCTATTACTATTACCTATTACAAATGAATCAAAAGTATATTTTGGATTTAATGTACTAGACATTTCGTCATTTACAGTAACAGCAATTCCATCATTTTTATTAGTATTTTTATTTGTTTCATTTTTTTCTTCCGCTTCTTGTATTTCAGATGCTATAACAAAATCTAAATTATATGTTTTTGAACAAGCAGCTTCGATTGAATTTATAACTAAATCTTTATACCTTTTTTCTAATATATCTTGAGTGAAGGAATTCGGAACACTGATTATGATAGTATTTGATGACATGGATATTGGCTCGCAACTTTTAATCCAAGTGTTAAAACTAACCTCAGTTAACTCGCCTTTTATTATGTTTAGGGTTTTTTCCCACAATTCTTTAAGCTCAGTTTCCATTTAAGCTATCCTCCAAAAAAAGAAATTTTAAAAAATTATTAACAAGATATCAACAAAGTTATTAACAAAAAAATGATTATGTTGATAAAGTTGATAAAATTAATAACATGTTAACAATTTATGTAGATAATATAATTACATTATAGTTATCCACAATTTTAGATATTATAAACATAGATATTATTAACAGCGAATAAAAGCCCTAGTTTTGATAATAATAACTACGTAATTATAGAGTTAATAAGAAAGATTGAACAAGTTATACACAGATTAATCCACAATTGTGGATAAGTTAAGTTATTCACATTTTTATTCACACTTATACTTAATAATATCATATAGTTACATAAGTTATCAATAAGTTATCCACAAATTTTAACCTGTGAATAAAATTATCAACAGTTTTGCGGAATTTAATTCATATTGACAGTAAAAAGGTAAATATATATAATGATAAGGTAACTTTAAATTGAGAAATATAGTTTTTACTATAAATAAATCACTCAAAGGGGGTGTATTTCGAATGTTCATGACATACCAACCAAAAAAGAGACAAAGAAAAAAAGAACATGGTTTCAGAAAGAGAATGAGCACTGCTTCAGGAAGAACTGTTCTTAAGAGAAGAAGACAAAAAGGTAGAAAAAAATTAACAGCATAAGGGCCGCACTTTGTGGCCTTTTTTCTGCACATGCAGGTATTTTAAGGAGAGTTTATTAAAACTTATGATATACAAATTAAGAAAGAATACAGAATTTAGACTTGTTTACAGAAGAGGAAAGTCTTATGCTAATAAATTATTAGTTCTATATGTTTTTAATAATAAGAAGAATATTAATGAAGAAAATGAATTATATAATAAGGTAGGAATTTCTGTAAGTAAAAAAGTTGGAAATAGTGTAGTAAGAAGTAGAAGTAAAAGATTAATATATGAAAGCTATAGGTTAAATGTTAAAGACATTAAGACTGGATATGATTTTGTTTTTGTAGCTAGAAGTGCTATTAATGAAAAAAAATATAGCGATGTAGAAGCAGCTATGATAAACTTATTGAAAAAGGCAGGAATATATTTAAAATGAAAAAATTGCTTTTAAATATTATAAAGCTATATCAAAAATATTATTCTCCTATGAGACCTAGAAGATGTATATTTGTTCCTACATGCTCACAGTATGCAGTTGAGGCAATTACTAAATATGGTGTACTTAAAGGAGGATTTTTATCTATAATGAGAATTTTAAGGTGTAATCCTTTTAACAAAAATGGGGGATATGATCCGGTAAAATAAGGAGGCTATTAGAATGTGGAATGCAATTGTAAATGTAATGACGAAAATGTTCGATGCTTTACATAATATGATTATTGCATTAGGGGTACCAGAACATGCAGAAGGGATTTCGTATGTATTAGCAATCGTGCTTTTTACAGCAATTATAAGATTATTAATATTACCTCTTAATATTAAAGCAACAAAATCGAATGCAAAAATGCAAGAAATACAACCAGAAATGCAAAAACTTCAAAAGAAGTATGCAAATGACCCACAGAAGTTACAATTAGAAACTTCTAAATTAATGAAAGAAAACAATGTTAGTATGTTCGGTGGATGTCTACCAACATTATTACCATTACCTATATTATTTGCTTTATATGGGGTATTTAGAACTATAACAGCAACACCTGGGGCTGATACATCGTTCTTATTCATACCAGATATATTCGCTTATCCAAAAGGGATTGGATTTGTTTCTATAATACTAGCTATATTAGCAGCATTAAGTACTTATATACCATCATTATTATTAAGTAAATCAATGCCTCAGCAAGAAGGCGGAATGAATATGAGTACTATGAATATTGTTATGTCAGGTATGATGGGATTCATGTCTCTTCAATTCCAACCAATATTAATAATTTATTGGATAACTGGTGGGATAATTCAATTAATTCAAACATATTTCTTAAATTATCGTCCAGCAATGAAAAAGAAAAAAGTTGAAGAAGAAAAGGCGGCGCAAGCTAAAATTCAAAAAGCTAAAAAATCTACACCAAAAACTAAAAAGAGATAATTATCATATTTTATAGGTGGTGAATAGGGTATGAAAACAATAGAAATGACTGGTAAAACGGTTGATGAAGCTTTAAAAAATGCATTAGATGAATTAAAGCTTACAAAAGAAAATGTAGATGTTGAGATAATTGATGAGGGTAGTAAGGGTTTATTTAACCTAATAGGAGCTAAGCCAGCAAAGGTTAGGGTAACTAAAAAGCCTGATAGTATAGATAATGCAAAAAAGTTTTTAACTGATGTATTAAATTCTATGAATATAAAGGCTGATATTAATATTAAAGAAGAAAATGATGTTGTAAATATTAATTTATGTGGCGATAAGATGGGATTAGTAATAGGGTATAGAGGTGAAACATTAGATTCGCTTCAATATTTAGTTTCTTTAGTAATAAATAAGAATCATGAAAATCCTTACAAGAGAGTCGTATTAGATGCAGAAAATTATAGAAGCAAAAGGGAAGAAACTCTAGTAAGAGTTGCTCAAAAAGCTGCTTATAAAGTAAGAAAATCTAAAAGACCTTACAAATTAGAACCTATGAACCCATATGAAAGAAGAATTATTCATTCAGCGTTACAAGAATATAATGATATTAACACATATAGTGAAGGTGAAGAGCCTTTTAGAAGAATAGTAATAAGTTTCAAAAAATAATAAGAGAAGACTTTTTTAAGTCTTCTCTTATTATTTTTTTAGAATTTTGACTTATATAAAATAGTTATGTAAAATGAATAATAGCGAAAATAGGGCATAATAATTAAAAACGGAAAATCCGGAGGATTAAGAATGAAAGAATTTGATACAATATGTGCTATAGCTACTGCTTTAGGTGAAGGTGGTATTGCAATTATTAGAATATCAGGAGATAAAGCATTAGATATAGCATCAAAGATATTTAAGCCTAAAAGCAATGATGATATTAGAAATATGAAATCTTATACAATGAAGTATGGACATATTTATGATGGAGAAACTAATGAGCTTATTGATGAAGTGATAATTAGTTTTATGAAAGGACCTAAGAGTTTTACAGCAGAAGATACAATAGAAATAAATTGTCATGGTGGAGTTGTTTCAACTAATAAAGTTTTAGAAACAGTAATAAAGGCTGGAGCAAGACTTGCAGAACCAGGAGAATTTACAAAAAGAGCATTTTTAAACGGTAGAATTGATTTATCTCAAGCTGAAGCTGTTATGGATATAATAACTGCTAAAACTGATTTAGCAATGAAATCAGCATTAATGCAGAGTAATGGATATTTATCGAAAGAAATTAATAGATTAAGAGAGTATATGTTAAATATATTAGCTTTAGTTGAGTTTGCAGTTGACTTTACAGAAGATGATGAAGAAATAGATCCAAGTATACCATTAAAGGTTGGAGAAAGTTTAGAAAAGGCTATAAGTGAAATGAATGGACTTTTAAAGAGTGCAGATGAAGGAAAGCTAATAAGAGAAGGATTAAGCTTAGCGATTGTAGGTAAGCCTAATGTAGGTAAATCATCACTATTAAATGCCTTATTAAGACAAAAAAGAGCAATAGTAACTGATATTGCTGGAACAACAAGAGATATTATAGAAGAGTACATAAATTTAGATGGAATTCCTGTCAAAATAATAGATACAGCAGGGATTAGAGAAACTGAAGATGTTGTAGAAAAAATTGGAGTTGAAAGATCAAGAGAAAAAATTCAAGAAGCTGATTTAGTATTATTAGTACTTGATTCTTCAAGAGAATTAGATGATGAGGACAAAGAAATTATTGATTCTGTTGGAGATAAGAAGTGTGTTGTTATATTAAATAAGATAGACTTAGAATGTAAGATAGATGAAAATGTAATAAGCAACTTTGAGAACATAATCAAGATATCAGCTAAGGAAGAAATAGGATTAAGTGATTTAAAAGAAACCATAAAAGAACTATTCTTTAGTGGAAAAATTGATACAGAAAGTCTAATTATATCTAATTCAAGACATAAGCAAGCTTTATTTAGAGCATTAGAAAATGCTGAAATGGCATTAAGTAAAGTAAGAATGAACGAATATTTAGATTTAATATCTATTTTTGTTACTTCAGCACTAAGAGCTTTAAATGAAATCACTGGTGATGAATTAGAAGAAGACTTAGTAAATAAAATATTTGGAGATTTCTGTGTAGGAAAGTAGGAGTATAGAAATGAGATATAATGCAGGAGAATACGACGTAGTTGTAGTTGGTGCTGGTCATGCAGGATGTGAGGCAGGACTTGCGTCAGCTAGAATGGGATTAAAGACATTAGTATGCACAATAAATCTTGATGCAATCGGATTAATGCCATGTAATCCTAATATAGGAGGTACAGCTAAAGGACATTTAGTAAGAGAAATTGATGCACTTGGTGGAGAAATGGGAGTTAATATAGATGAAACATTTATTCAATCAAGAATGCTAAATACTTCTAAAGGACCGGCAGTACACTCATTAAGAGCACAAGCAGATAGAAAAAAATATCAAAACAGAATGAAAAGTGTATTAGAAAATCAAGAGAATCTTGAGGTTAGACAACTTGAAGTTATTGATATTGATATAGAAGATGGTAAAGTTGTTGGTGTTTTAACTAAAAATGGAGCATTTTTTAAATGTAAAGCAATAATTTTAACAACAGGTACATATTTAAGAGCAAAAGTAATAATTGGTGATGTTATTTATAATAGTGGACCAAATGGTTTAGCACCAGCTAATGAATTAACTCAACATTTAATGGATCTTGGAATCGAAATGAGAAGATTTAAGACTGGTACACCAGCAAGAATAAATAGAAAGTCCGTAGATTTTTCTAAGATGATAGAACAACCAGGTGATGAAAAGATAGTACCATTTTCATTCATGAATGATAATATTGAAAGAGAACAAATTTCTTGTTGGTTAACTTACACTAATGAGGAAACTCATAATATTATAAGAGAAAATATAGGTAGATCACCTTTATATAACGGAAGTATTGAAGGGGTAGGACCAAGATATTGCCCATCTATAGAAGATAAGGTTATGAAATTCCCTGATAAGAATAGACATCAAATATTCATAGAACCTGAAGGTGAAGATACATTAGAGATGTATGTAGGTGGAATGTCTTCATCATTACCAGAAGATGTTCAAATTAAGATGTATAGAACATTAGATGGACTTGAAAATGTTGAATTTTTAAGAACTGCATATGCAATTGAATATGATTCAATTAATCCTATGCAATTAAAGCCAACATTAGAGTTTAAAACAATAGAAGGATTATATGGAGCAGGGCAATTAAATGGTAGTTCAGGATATGAAGAGGCTGCTGCACAAGGGATAGTAGCAGGTATTAATGCGGCTTTAAAGATTAAAGGTGAAGAGCCAATGATATTAACTCGTTCTGATGCATATGCAGGAGTTTTAATAGATGATTTAGTTACAAAAGGTACAAACGAACCTTATAGAATGATGACTTCTAGGGCTGAATATAGATTGTTATTAAGACAAGACAATGCAGATTTTAGATTAACTGAAATAGGAAGAAGAGTAGGGTTAGTAACAGACGAAAGATATAATAGATTCTTAAATAGAAAAGCTAATATAGAAAGTGAAGTTGAAAGATTAAAGAATTTACAAATAACTAATAAGAGAGAAAATAATGAATTCTTAGTTAGTCTTAATTCTACAGAATTAAAGAAACCTATTAGCATGTATGAATTAATCAAGAGACCTGAATTAGATTATTTCATGTTAGCACCATTAGATTTAGAAAGACCTAATTATACAGATGATATTGGGGAACAAGTAAATATAATAGCAAAATATGAAGGATATATAGCTAGTCAATTGGATCAAGTTAAGCAATTTAAGAAGTTCGAAAAGAAGCTATTACCAGAAAATATAGATTATAATGATATAAAGGGATTAAGAGTTGAAGCTATTCAAAAATTAAGTTCAATAAGACCTGTAAGTATAGGTCAGGCTTCAAGAATATCAGGAGTTTCTCCAGCAGATATATCTGTATTACTTATTTATTTAGAACATCAATATAAGAAGAATAAAGTGGAGGAATAAAATGAAATTTTTTGACTTAATGAAAGAAGCTGCTAATGAAGTAGGATTAGAATTAACAGAAGTACAATATGAGCAATTCATTAAATATATGAGACTTCTTCAAGAATGGAATGAGAAAATTAACTTAACAGCTATAACTGAAGATGAGGAAGTTATAAAAAAGCATTTTATAGACTGTATTAAAGCATTTAAGTCTGATGCAATTAAGAATGCTAGGAATATAATTGATGTTGGAACAGGAGCTGGTTTTCCAGGATTACCAATAGCAATAATGAATCCAAATGTAGAAGTAACTCTTTTAGATTCATTAAATAAGAGAATTAATTATTTAAATATAGTAGTAAGAGAACTTGGGTTAAAAAATGTTACAACTATTCACTCAAGGGCTGAAGATGGGGCTAGAAAACAAGAATTAAGAGAGAAATTTGATGTTGCAACTTCAAGAGCTGTAGCTAATATGGCTGTTTTATCTGAATTCTGTATGCCATATGTAAGAAAAGGTGGATATTTTGTAGCCTTAAAAGGGCCTTCTATAGATGAAGAACTTAAAAATGCTGGTAATGCAATAAAAACTTTAGGTGGAGAGTTAAAGGGAATAATAGAAGTTTCTATTGAAGAAACTGACTTAAAACATAATATTGTAGAGGTTGAAAAAATAAAACCATGTCCTAAGACTTATCCAAGAAAAGCAGGAACAATTACTAAAAAGCCATTATAGAATAAAACAAATTATATATAGTAGGGTACCATATGAAATAAAAAATAATATAATGATTTGTCTTACAAAACTATAAGAATATAGAAGGAAATAAAAAAGAAAAAGCGGAATTGTTAAAATATGGAACTAAATGTTGATTAACAAATTGTGAGGGATGGTCGTACAAATATGAATAAAGAAATAATGAACATAAAGGTAGAGAGTATTTTTCCAAATACATATCAACCAAGAAAGTTTTTTAATGAAGAAGCACTAAATGAATTAAGCCAATCGATTATAGAACATGGTATAATTCAACCTATTACAGTTAGAAGAATGGGAGATAAATTTGAATTAGTAGCAGGGGAAAGAAGATGGAGAGCCGCTAGAATGGCAGAACTTGAATTTGTACCGTGTAATGTAATTGATATTACAGATACAGAATCAGCAGAATTAGCATTATTAGAAAACCTGCAAAGAGAAGATTTAAATTTCATGGAAGAAGCTGAAGCATATTACAATTTAATTAATGACCATAAGTTTACTCAAGAAGAATTAGCAAAAAGAATGGGTAAAAAACAATCAACAATAGCTAATAAATTGAGATTATTAAAGCTAAGCGATAAAGTAAGAATTTTATGTCTTGAAAATAATCTAACGGAAAGACATGCAAGAGCGTTATTAAGTTTACCAAATGAAGAATTACAATTAAAGGTTGTGAAAAAAGTAATAGCAAATTCTTTAAATGTAAAGAAAACTGAAGAGCTAATTAATACTGAGTTATTAAAATTAGCTGGTGAACAAATGAAAAAGAGAAAAGGTAAAGGGGTTTTACCTGGGAAGTTATATGTTAATACTATAAAGCAAGTATTAAATAAGTTTAATATTCCCGCTGAATACAAACTTCAAGATAAGGAAGAATGTATTGAGATAACAGTTTCTATACCTAAAAACAAATAAGATTTTCAAGGCACTCAAGCTTTATTTTGAGTGCCTTTTTATAATATGTTTCACGTGAAACATTTACTAAGAAAAATTTTTTATTAAATATTTCACGTGAAATAATAATTAACTTAAATTTCATCTTATTTTTAATAACACTATCTTTAACTATTACAAGAAAATATATATAATATACATATGGGAAGGGGGTGAAGTCCTTAATAAGGACTTTTTATGAAAAAAATTTGTATTTTTAATCAAAAGGGTGGAGTTGGAAAAACTACTACTAATATAAATTTATGTGCTTTTCTAGCAATGGAGGGCTATAGAGTATTAACAATAGATATTGATCCTCAGGGAAATACAACTAGCGGTTTAGGATTAGACAAGAGAAACTTAGAATATTCTATGTATGATGTATTAACTGCTGATACTTCTTTAGAAAATGTTATTATTAAGAGTGAATTAATTCCTAATTTATACATAGCACCATCAACTATGGAATTAGCAGGTGCAGAAGTTGAAATTATAGGAGTAAAGGATAGGGAAACTATTCTTTTAAGAGAAATATCTAAGATACAAGATCAATATGATTTTATATTCATAGATTGCCCACCATCATTAGGTGTTTTAACAATAAATGCATTAACTGCTGTTGATTCAGTACTGATTCCAATACAATGTGAATTCTATGCATTAGAGGGTGTAGGTCAATTAATTAATACAGTTCAATTAGTTAAAAAATCATTAAATAAGTCTCTTGATATAGAAGGTGTAGTAATGACTATGTATGACTATAGAACTAATTTGAGTAATGAAGTATATGAGGAAGCAAAAAAATTCTTCAATGATAAGGTATATGAAACGACTATTGCTAGAAATATAAGATTGGCAGAGGCACCAAGTTTTGGATTACCTATTATGCTTTATGATGAAAAGTGCAAAGGCGCTGCAGCATATAAAAAATTTGCGAAAGAGTTTTTAAGTAAGCAATAAAGGGGTTGAGAAACATGAGCAAAAAATTTGGGTTGGGTAAAGGTCTAAATGCTCTTATACCTGAAGATACTATGATTTTAGATAAAAAAGAACCTAAAACAGAAGTTAAAAATGAAGGATATACATTAATTGATATTAATTTAATTAAAAATAATGATAGTCAACCAAGAAAAAGATTTGATGACGAAAGAATTATGGAATTAGCGGAATCTATAAAAAGCAATGGAATAATACAGCCTTTAATATTAAAAAAAGATAAGGGTGAATATGTAATTGTTGCTGGGGAAAGAAGATGGAGAGCTGCTAAAACAATAGGAGTAAAAGAAGTTCCTGCTGTAGTAATGGAATTAACTGAAAAGCAAGTATTAGAAATATCTTTAATTGAAAATATTCAAAGAGAAGACTTAAACTCTATAGAAGAAGCTACTGCATATAAAAAATTGATAAATGACTTTAGTTTGACTCAAGAGCAATTAAGTAAAAGAATTGGAAAATCACGTGTTGCTATAACTAATACATTAAGATTATTAAATTTAAGTGATGATGTTCAGCAATATATTATTGAAGGGGTTATATCTGAAGGGCATGGAAGAGCTTTATTAGCTATTACTGATAGTAAGCTTCAATGTGAATTAGCTCAAAATGTTATTGATGATAAGCTATCAGTAAGAGAATTAGAAATGCAGATTAGAAAGTTAAAAGATAATTCTGGTCGATCTAAAAGTAAATCTCGAAAAGAAAATAATCCTTATTATAAAGATTTAACTGAAAGACTAGAAAATTATTTTGGAACTAAGGTTAATATAACTAATAAAAATAATAAAGGGAAAATTGAGATTGAATACTATTCTGAAGAGGATTTGCAAAGAATACTAGAGATAATTAATTTATAAATGTTTCACGTGAAACATTTGAAGGGAAGATGCAGAAGATGGACAGCATAATAAATATAATTAATCAATATTCAATCTTTATAATAATAGGATTATCAATAATCACATTATTATTATTTATAATGACAATGATATTATTATCATCTGTAAATAAACTTGAAAAAAAGTATAGAAAGATGATGCGTGGTGTCAATAATAAAAATTTAGAAGAAGCTTTAAATGATAACTTAGATAATATTGGAAAAGCACTTGAACAATCAGAGCTAGCTATTAATGAATGTAAAGCAATTTCTGAAGAAATGAAAGGTTGCGTAAATAAAATTGCTATTATGAGATATAAAGCTTTTGAGGATGTTGGAAGTGACTTAAGTTTCTCAGTAGCGATATTAGATTCATTTAATGATGGTGTTATTATAACAGGAATATATTCTAGACATGATAGTACAACTTATGCAAAGCCTATAGATAAGGGAATATCAAGATATGATTTATCAGAGGAAGAAATTCATGTATTAAATGAAGCTATTAATAGTAAAAATTAAAATAACATGGTTATAATAAATTTCTTTATTATAACCATGTTATTTTTTATATCTATATTAATGGAATTAATCATATGATAACAAGGTATTATTAGAAAGGGCTTTATTAATGAAATGTCTAATTCCATTAGATATACAATCTGCTAAAGACATAACCACAAATAATCTAGTATTTTGAAGCATCATAAAATCTAAATTACCAGATATATTTACAACACCTTTTATACTCATTTCTCCTACCGTAGGCAAATCCTTATCTAATGCTAAACCAGGATGTAATGGTAGGTCTTCAATAAATATTTTGCCAATTTGTTGCACATTGCCTAGGGAGGCATCTATTCCAATAATAAAAGGATTTTTAAAACTAGAATCAATTTTATTTAAAACATCTACTAAATTAACGGAATGGACAGGATATTCCAAAGAACCGTATATATAAATATTTTTTTGTGATAAATTTTTAAGTTTATAACCAATTAAAGGCCCTAATGAGTCTCCTGTTGCACGATCTGTACCTATACATAAAAAAATTATAGGACGATTTTCTGCAATAATATTTTTTAATTTTATATACAAATATTCACCTAGTTCATGATGTGAATTAGGTAATAGTGAATCTAATTCGAAACAATTATCCATATCATAAACCCTCCTATTGAAAGTATCGACAGGAATAATATAACCTATTCACTTAATATAAAATTATTTATAGATATTATTAATTTCATTTAAACAATCTAAAGTATATTTTATTTCCTCAACTGTATTAAAGTATCCAATACTTAATCTAACAGTACCATTAGGGAAAGTACCAATAGTTTTATGTGCTAAAGGAGCACAATGTAATCCGCTTCTATTACTAATGTTAAAGTCTGAATCTAAGATATAGGATAATTCGCTTACATCTAATTTTGAATGAGTTATAGAAACACAAGATGTAGCAAGTCCTCTATCTAAAGCACCGCTAATATTATAATTAGGAATATTTAACAATCCGGAAATTAGAAATGATCTTAAATAACTGTTATGTTCATAAATAGTATTTAGGCCTTCTTTATTTATAAATTCGATTGCTTCAGATAATCCAATTATTCCAGGAATATTTAATGTACCAGACTCAAATTTATCAGGTAAAAAATCAGGTTGAGATAAAGAATGTGATAAGCTTCCTGTACCACCTAAAATGGTAGGAGTACAAATCTCATTTAGTTTATCATCTATGATAAATCCACCTATTCCTTGAGGACCAAGAAGGCTTTTATGTCCAGTAAAAGCTAATGCATTTAATGAGAATTCATTAAAATCAATATTAAGTACACCAGCACTTTGAGCACTATCTAATATGAAATAAATATTATTTTCTTTACAGAGCTGTCCTATTTGCTTTATTGGTTGAATAGAACCAGTTACATTCGAAGCATGTGTAATTACTATTAGTTTTGTATTAGGTTTAATAAGTTTTCTTATAGTTTCTACATCGGTTATTCCTTGTGAGTTTGCTTGGGCTATATCTAATTCAATATTAGAGTTTTGAGATAGATTATATAAAGGTCTAATTACAGAATTATGTTCCATAGAGGAAGTAATAACATGATCTCCAGGTTTAATGATTCCGTTAAGTAAGATATTTAATGATGATGTAATATTGTTAGTAAAAATTACATTTTCGGCTTTGTTAAAATTAAAAAAATTACAGATTTTTTCTCTTGTATCATATAATACTCTATTTGCTGCTAATGATTTGGGATGATTAGATCGACCAGGATTACCACCAACGTTAGTTAAGTAATTATATATTGAATCAGCAACAACTTTTGGTTTAGGAAAAGAGGTACTACCATTATCTAAATAAACTTTCATATGCTACTCCTTTAAACTTTTATTATTGTAAATTATAAGAAAATTTATAATAAATGTATCTACATATTATAATAGAATAAATAAATAAAAATGCAACAACAGTTAGAAAATTATGTAAGAAATAAATGGAATATTAAATATTTATAAAAATAAAAAAAACGTTATAATATAATTAAATGTATTTTAATATAAGGAGGAAAAGATAATGAATTATTATATTATAGTATTTAAAAATACTCATGATGCAATGACTGCTGAGAAAAAATTAAGTGAGTTAAATTATAAATTTAGAATTATGCCAACACCTACATTAATAACTCAAAGCTGTGGAATTTGTGTAAGAGTTGAAAGTGAAGAAGATGTAAATAATATAATTGAAAATAATATAGTTGAGTTTAAAAATGTATATAAAAGAGAAGAGTCTCAATATGCTTTAGTAAAATAGAGTAAAAGGGGTGACGTAATGTATGCAGTTGTAGAGTGGGCTAATTACGGAAATAAAATCGTTAATTTTTTTGTTAAAAGAATAGATTTGGATTTGATAATAGAAAAAATTATATCAATTATTTTTATAGCTGTTCTAATGTATTTTTCTATTAGAATAGGAAATAAGTTAATTAACAAATTTGTTGATAGGCAAGTAAGAAGTAAAACTAGTTTTTCATTAGAGCCACAGAAAGCTATAACTATAGGAGAAGTTCTTAAAAGTGTATTGAAATATACAGTATATATTATTGGTGTAGGATCAATGTTATATGATATTTTAACCAAAATACCAGTAGCATTAGTAAGTGCTGGTGGATTTGCAATTGGTATTGGAGCTCAAAGTTTAGTTAAAGATTTAATTAATGGATTTTTTATTTTATTTGAAGATCAATATGGAATAGGTGATCATGTAACAATTGGACAATTTGAAGGGATAGTTGAAAGTATAGGAATAAGAACAACAGTTCTTAGAGATTTCACGGGAGATTTACATTTAATCCCAAATGGTACTGTTTTAGAGGTTACGAATCACTCTAGAGGTGATATTAGATTTATTGTCGATGTTGAAATTGCTTATGAAGAAAATATAGATGAAACTATAGAATTAATTAAAAAGGTTAATACAAGATTTCAGGAAAAGCATTCAGATAAGCTTAGAGGCGATATACAAGTATTAGGAGTACTTTCTTTAAATGCATCAGGAGTTACAATTAGAGTAATTGGAAGAGCGGTTCCTTTAAGTCAATGGGAAATGGAAAGAGAATTAAGAAAAGAAATAAAAATGGCATTAGATGAAGCAGGTATAGAAATTCCATATCCTAAAACTGCTATAGTAAACAAGAAATAATTAATAGTTAATAGTTAATAGTTAATAGTTAATAGTTTGTGGTTAAGGAATAAATTCACAAAATTGAATTAAAAAATATATTATTAAAAAACTCATAGGAGTTTTATTAATAATTATTAACTCTCAACTCAAAACTATTAACTAAATAAAACTGGGGGTATAAAAAATGATAGAAACATTTGATTTAGGCGATATTGTTGAAATGAAAAAGCAACATCCTTGCGGAAGTAAAGAGTTTGAGGTAATAAGATTAGGAGCAGATATTAAAATTAAGTGTGTAGGATGTGGAAGAATAGTTATGATTCCGCGCCTTAAATTCCAAAAAGATGCAAAAAAGGTTGTTAAAACTAATAATTGAAATAAAAACACTTGAAAAGTATAAAATAAAGTGTTAAAATTTAAAATTGTAAATCCCTGCTACATAAAGAATGTAGCCGTTAAGTCCAAAGGAGGTGAAAATGATGAGAAAGTACGAAACTATATTTATATTACACCCATCATTTGATGAAGAAGCTGTTAAGGCTAACATTGAAAAATTCCAAGGTGTTATAGAAAACGGTGGAGGAAAAGTTGAAAATGTTGATTTCTGGGGTAAGAGAAAACTTGCTTACGAAATAAACAAAGTTAACGAAGGTTACTATACTTTAATTAACTTCGAAGCTAATCCTGAATTACCAAAAGAATTAGACAGAGTTTTCAGAATTACTGATGGTGTTATAAGACACATAATCGTTAAAAACGAAGCGTAAGAGGTGTATTGGAATGAATAAAGTTATACTTATTGGTAGACTTACAAAAGATCCAGAATTAAGATATGCGGCTGGTAGCGGTACTGCAGTTTGTAGATTTACTGTTGCTATAAATAGACAATTTAAAAAAGATGAAACAGATTTTATAAATTGTGTAGCATTTGGCAAAACTGGAGAAACAATTACACAATATCTTACAAAGGGTAGACAAATAGCTGTTACTGGAAGCATAAGAACAGGTAGTTATGATGCTCAAGATGGAACTAAAAGATACACTACTGATGTAGCTGTAGAAAGTTTCGAGTTCATAGGTTCTGCTGGTGAAGGTGGCAACAATTCATACTCAAGAAATTCTGATAATTCAACATGGGGTGCTCCAGCTGAAAGTCCTGATATGGGATTTGGAGATATGACTCCAGTAGATGATGGCGATATGCCATTTTAAAAAAAGTCTAATTATTTTATAAGGAGGGAACATCATGAGAGAAATGAAAAGATCTGGAAAGATGAGAAGATCTAAGAGAAAAGTATGCGCTTTCTGTGTAGATAAAGCTGAATCAATAGATTACAAAGATATCAACAAATTAAGAAAATTTGTTACAGAAAGAGGTAAGATTCTTCCAAGAAGAATCTCTGGTACTTGCGCTAAGCATCAAAGACAATTAACTGATGCTATAAAGAGATCAAGAAACATAGCTTTATTACCATTCACAACTGAATAGTAATTAGTTTATTAGCCCCTGGTTGTCAGGGGCTTTTATTTTTATATAAGAAAAAAATTACATAATTTGTAATAAACACCCCTATTTAGTTGCAATAATATAGAAAAATAATTAAAATATAAATACAAGGTATTGAATAGGGGTGAGAATTTAGTGAAGAAAAAAGAAGAATTGAATATTATGGCAAATATAAAAATAATAGAAGAGCTTAAAGCTAACTTATTATGTATTATAGGAGAATTCTTTTTACTATTAACAAGAGGAACAAATGTTGCAAAAGATTCTATCTTAAATTGTATAGCAGGAGCTATTTTAATTTTATATGTTTTAGCTCAAAAATTAGGATATAGTTGTAATGAAGTAGATGATGAATTAAGAAAAAAATTAAAATTAGGTATAGCGGAAGAACATGAATATGAGAAAGAAGGTAAAAGTTTAACAAAACTTCAAAATCATATTAAAGGACGTTATTAATATAAAATTTAGGAGGCTTTTATGAAACAAAAGCTCAAAATGTATAGATCTTTATTAATAGCAATTATAGTTATTATTTTTGCAATAATACTTTATTATTTTGGATATTTTTATATAGCTACTATTATATTAGCTATATATGTAGCCTTTAAAGAGTATTTAAATATTGATAGAGAACTAAACAATAATAAGTTTAATAGTTTAACTGATAAAATTAAGGCTAATATAAATGATAATATTTCTAATATGTCGTATCCAATAGCTTTAATTGATAATGAGGGAAATATACTTTGGGCTAATAAAAGATTAAAAGAAGAATTAAATTTGTTAGATTTACAGGAGCAAAATATACTTAGTATAGGTAGAAATCTTGATTTACATAAGTTATTAAAGTGTGATAAGGATTTAAGCCAAAGAATAAAGATAAAGGATTCTTTTTATAGTATATACGCTAACAATATAGGTGATGAAAATATTAAGTATAATGAATCAAAATATTTAGTTTATTTTAATGAAGTAAGTAATTTGAGAGACTTATATTCAACAAGAGAAAGTATAATGTTAATTGAGGTAGATAATCTATCAGAAGCTCTAGAGAGAACAGATGAGACAAATAGACCTATGCTTGCTGCTGAAGTTGAAAAAGAAATAAATTCTTATAGCAAAAAATTAAAAGCTATGATTGTTAAGTACGAATATAATAAGTATTGTTTATCAGTGCAAGATAAATATATAAATGATGAAATTAATTGTAAGTTTAATATTTTAGATAAGATTTCTAGCATAGATAGAGGTAATAAGTTAGAAGTTACTTTAAGTATTGGAATAGGTAGGGGTGGAGATAACCCACAAGAAAACTATAATAACGCCATGACAGCTAGGGAATTAGCATTAGGTAGAGGTGGAGATCAAGTAGTTATTAAAAATAATGAAAAAATAAGTTTCTTTGGCGGAAATACTCGTGAATTAGAAAAAAGAACTAGAGTAAGAGCAAGAGTAATTGCACAAGCTGTAAGAGAACTAATATTTGAAAGCAGTAATATATTTATTATGGGTCATAAAAATCCTGATATGGATTCATTAGGTGCATCTGTTGGATTATGGTCAGCTATAAGACAATTAGGGAAAAATTGTAATATTATAATTGATAATGATACAACTGCAATTGATTATTATATGACAAAGCTTAAAAAAGGTGACAAATATGATAATTTATTCATATCTAGTGATGAAGCAGAAAAAAATATTAATGAAAAAACGTTATTAATTATAGTAGATGTGCATAATAAAGGATACGTGAATAATTTTGGTATTACTGAAAAGATTAATAGAAAGATAATTATAGATCATCATAGAAGAAGCCCTGACATAATAGAAGGAGCATTATTAAATTATATAGAAGTATATGCATCGTCTACTTCAGAGATGGTAACAGAATTAATTCAATATATGCTACAAAAGCCAAGAATACCTAAAATAGTAGCAGAAGGCCTTTTAGGTGGAATTTTTATGGATACAAAAGGATTCCAATTTAAATCAGGGGTTAGAACATTCGATGCAGCTGCCTTTTTAAGATCTTTAGGTGCAGATACTATTGAAGTTAAAAAAATGTTTACTGATAGTTTAGAAGACTACTTACTTATATCTGATACTATAAAAAGTGCAGAAGTGCATGAAAATTTAGCTATTGCAGTTTGCCCTGAGAATGTAAATAATACTGTTATAGTAGCAAGGGCTGCAGATGAGCTATTAGGAATATCAGGAATAGATGTGTGTTTTGTTTTATGTAAAATAAATGATTCAGTTAATATTAGTGGTAGATCTACTGGTGAGGTTAATGTTCAAGTTATATTAGAAGAGCTTGGAGGAGGAGGCCATATGAATATGGCTGGAGCTAAGGTAGATGGTACAATAGATGAAGCAATTAATGTGTTAAAAGAGGCAATTAATAAGCATTTAGAGCTTAAGGAATAAAACATTAAAGGATAGGTGTATAATATGAAAGTAATTTTACTACAAGATGTTAAAAAAATGGGTAAGAAAGGTGATGTTATAGAAGCATCAGATGGATATGCAAGAAATTATTTATTTCCAAGGAAATTAGCAGAAGAAGCAACTGCTAATGCATTACATGTTGTAAATGCTAAAAAAGAAAATGAAAGAAAGAAAAAACTTGCTGAATTAGAAGCAGCACAAAAATTAGCTGCTGAATTAAAGGGTAAGGAAGTAACTATAAATGCTAAAGCAGGCGATAATGGAAGATTATTTGGAGCAATAACTAACAAAGATGTGGCTGAAGTAATTAATAGCCAATTCAATTTATCAATAGATAAAAAGAAGATTGTTGTAAATACTATAAAAGTTGCTGGAACATACGAAGTTGAAGTTAAACTATATCCAGAAGTATCTACAAAAATGAAGGTTAATATTGTTCCGAAACAATAAGGAGGATTAACATTGGATTTATATAACAAAGGAGCAAGGTTAGAAGAGATTTTAGAAGAAAACTTGCCAATAGAAGTAAAGGTTAATG
This sequence comes from Clostridium saudiense, assembly GCF_000577815.1. Taxonomy (GTDB): domain Bacteria; phylum Bacillota; class Clostridia; order Clostridiales; family Clostridiaceae; genus Clostridium; species Clostridium saudiense. Next base: position 27,233 of record NZ_CBYM010000010.1, read on the forward strand.
TACTATTTGATGTGCTTAAAAATGTTTTAGATGAAGGTGCAATTAGAGCTAGAACTATAAGATTTAAATTACAAAAGTATGTTAATTCAACAAATATAAATGAAAGAGTATATGCATTAGATGTTATAGCATCTGATGGAAATGGAGCTAAAGTTGTACCTTCTGATGAAGATTTAGAAAAGTCTTTAGAAGATGTTGTTTATTGGATATCAGAAAATATAGCTAAGAAATATGTACAAAATAAAATAGAAGCTGATGTTGAAAAAGCTTTAGTCGAAAGACAAGATAAGTTTATGGATGAACTTAGGGTTTCGATAATAAAGAAGCAAAAGGGAAAAGAAAACACTAAAACTACAGCTAAGTTAGAGAGATTAGAAAAGTTAGACGCAAAGCATATTAATAAAAATGTTATGTCACTTTTAAGACCTGAAAATTTTGAAGAAGTAGTAGGGCAAGAGAGAGCTGTAAGATCATTAATTTCAAAAATGTCTTCACCATATCCTCAGCACATAATTCTTTATGGGCCACCAGGGGTTGGTAAGACTTCTGCAGCAAGACTTGCATTAGAAGCTGCTAAAAAATTAAAGTTTACTCCATTTGATGAAGATTCAAAATTTGTTGAAGTTGATGGAACTACATTAAGATGGGATCCAAGAGAAATAACAAATCCTTTATTAGGATCTGTACATGATCCTATTTATCAAGGAAGTAAAAGAGATTTAGCTGAAGTAGGTGTTCCAGAGCCAAAGACTGGATTAGTTACTGAGGCACATGGAGGAGTATTATTCATTGATGAAATTGGTGAATTAGATGAGATACTTCAAAATAAATTATTAAAAGTTTTAGAAGATAAGAGAGTTGAGTTTTCATCTTCTTACTATGATCCAGATGATGAAAATATCCCGGCATATATAAAATATTTATTTGATAAGGGAGCACCTGCTGACTTTGTATTAATTGGTGCAACTACAAAGGATCCAAGTCAAATAAATCCAGCTTTAAGATCAAGATGTACAGAGGTTTATTTTGAACCTTTATCATCTAAGGATATTGAAGGAATAGTGAACAATGCATCTGAAAAGCTAAATGTAGAGCTTGAAGATGGTGTTGGTAGACTAATTAGTCAATATACTATTGAAGGTAGAAAGGCTGTAAATATATTAGCTGATGCATATGGATATTCTTTATTTAATGAAAATGGAGAAGAATCAAAAAATAAAATAACATTAAAAGATGTTGAAGAAGTTATTTCAATTGGAAGATACTCTCCGTTTGAAAGAATAGATAATCTAGATAAAGGTGAAGTTGGGCATGTATATGGATTAGGCGTAAGCGGATTCTTAGGTTCTACGATAGAAATAGAATCAACTGTATTCCCAGCTAAGAAAAAAGGGCATGGAACTATCAAATTTAATGATACAGCAGGTTCTATGGCTAAAGATTCTGTATTTAATGCGGCATCAGTAATAAGAAAGATAACTAATATGGATATTAATGATTATGATATTCATGTAAATGTAATTGGTGGAGGAAAGATTGACGGACCTTCAGCTGGAGCTGCTATTACAGTTTGTATAATAAGTGCTCTTACAGATAGACCTATACGTCAAGACATTGCTATCACTGGGGAAATTTCTTTAAGAGGAAATGTAAAACCTGTTGGCGGTATATTTGAAAAAATATATGGTGCTAGAAGAAAAGGAATTAAACTTGTTGCTATCCCTAAGGATAATGAAAAGGAAGTTCCTCTAGGACTTGAAGATATAGAAGTTAAATCTATAAATCATATAGAGGAACTTATGGAGATAGTATTTGAGAAGTAATGTAGATTAAGCTTCCTGTAGTGGGAAGCTTAATTTTATTATGTGAAGAAATATACTTATTATTCAAATTGATAGGGAAATTAACTTTTTGTATAATAAGCTTATAAGAAATAAAAAGTAATTAAATTTATCTAATTACAAATTTGGAGGTAGGTTACTTATGGAATCACCTATGATGAGAAGTTTACCGCAAAGTATTGAGGCAGAACAATCTGTTATAGGGGCAATGATAATAGATAAAAGTGCCATTGCTCAAGTTTTAGAAAAGCTTAATGAAGATGATTTCTATAGGGACGGTCATAAGGCTATATATAAAGCTATTAAAGAGATGTATGCTAAGGATATGGCTGTAGACTTAGTTACTATATTAGAATATTTAAAAACTACTGATATGCTTGATAAAGCAGGGGGAGTTACATACATATCTGAATTAAGTGCATCTGTACCAACAACAGCCAACTTAAGTTCGTATATAAAGATAGTAGAAGAAAAATCTACATTAAGAAAGCTAATAAAGGCTTCAACATCCATTATTGAAGAGAGTTACAATAGTGGTGGAGATGTAGAAAAGGTAATTGATCTAGCTCAAAAAAAAGTTTTTGATATAGCGGAAAAGAAGGACTCTAAAGAATATGAATCACTTTCGAATGTACTTGAAAGAGGATTTTTAGAAATAGAAAGATTATTCAATAATAGAGGAGCAATAACAGGAGTTGGATCAGGAATAAAGGATTTAGATGCAAAAACATCAGGATTCCAAAAAGGTGATATGGTTCTAATTGCAGCTAGACCTTCTATGGGAAAAACTACTTTCTCTTTAAATATTGCAGAAAATGCAGCGTTAAAAGAAGGAAAAAGTGTAGTAATATTCTCACTGGAAATGTCTAAGGAGCAATTAGCATATAAGTTATTATGTTCTCAGGCTAATGTTGATATGTTAAAGCTTAGAACAGGTAACTTAGAGGATGATGATTGGGAAAGGATAGCAAGGGCAACTGGACCTTTAGCTAATGCAAGAATTTATATTGATGATACTGCTGGTATAAGTGTCATGGATATGAGATCTAAATGTAGAAAGATAAAGATGGAACATGGAATTGATATGATTCTTATTGACTACTTGCAGCTTATGTCTGGTAGTGCTGGCAGTGATAATAGACAACAAGAAGTATCTGAAATTTCAAGATCTATTAAAGCACTAGCAAAGGAAATGGAATGTCCAGTAATAGCATTATCTCAGTTATCTCGTGCTCCAGAGCAAAGAGCTGACCATAGACCAATGCTATCTGACTTAAGAGAATCTGGATCAATTGAGCAGGACGCCGACGTTGTTATGTTCTTATATAGAGATGAATACTATAATAAAGAAACAGAAGAAAAAGGTATTGGTGAATGTATTATAGCTAAGCAAAGAAACGGCCCAGTTGGAACTGTTAAGATGGCATGGATTGGTGCTCACTCTAAGTTTGCTGATTTAGAACTAGTACACAAAGAATAGTTAATAGTCTTAAAATAGTTAATAGTTAATAGTTTTGAGTTAATAGTTAGGGATGAAACTCCTAAGGAGTTTCTAGATAATATATTTTTTAATTCAGCCTAAGCTGAATTTATTCATTAATTATTAACTATTAACTAAAATAAAGGTTGGTGTTGTATGAATAGAAAAATTGGATTTATAGGTTGTGGAAACATGGGTAAAGCTATGTTAGGGGCTCTAGTTAAGGCTGATAATATTAGCAATGATAATATTATAGTTTCTACAAAAAGCAAAGCATCTGCAGAAAAGATTAATGACGAGTATGGTGTAAAATCAACTACTGTTAATAGTGAAGTTGCTAAGGAAGCAGATGTGCTATTTCTAGCTGTTAAGCCTTATTTCTTCAAAGAGGTTATTGAAGAGATAAAGGATCTAGTTAAGGATGAGGCAATTATTATTTCAATTGCTGCAGGAGTTACAGTAAATCAAATTGAAGAATGGTTTGGCAAAGAAATTAAATTAGTTAGAACAATGCCAAATACACCAGCTTCAGTTGGTGAAGGGATGTCTGCTATTTGTCCAAATGGAAATATAACAGAAAATGAATTAAATTATGTAGGTAGTTTATACAATTTATTTGGTAAGTATGAAGTGCTTGAGGAAAAGGATTTTCATGCTTTTATTGCATTATGTGGTTCTTCACCAGCTTATGTTTTTATGTTTATTGAAGCAATGGCTGATGCTGGAGTTAAACTTGGCTTACCAAGAGCAAAGGCTTATAAATTAGCAGAACAAGCAATATTAGGTTCAGCAAAATTAGCTTTAGAAACAGGTAAGCATCCAGGAGTACTTAAAGATGAGGTTTGTTCACCTGGTGGAACTACTATTGAAGCTGTAATAGATCTTGAAAAAAACGGATTTAGAAATACTGTAATAAGTGCAGTTGAAAAATGTGCAGATAAATCTAAAAACATGTAATGAATTTATTATTTAAAAAATTTATTGTGGCAATGTATTAATTAAACATATATAATATTAAATAATGAATAAATTTTTATTATAATGAAATAATTAAGAATATAAAATTCTATGAAAAGAAGAGTACTTATTCAGATGTATTTTACAGCGAGTAGGGGTAGAGTGTAAGCCCTATAAAATATAGAATAGGGAAGAGGAACTTGGAGAAGCTGCTTGAGTATAAGTTAATACTATATGAGGGTAAGCCGTTAACTGCGTTAAAGTTTTGAGTGAACTAAATTTTTTAGTTAAATTGAGTGGTACCGCGGAAATATTCCGTCTCTTTGTATGAAAAGAGACGGATTTTTTATATGTTTAAGACAATAAGGAGGTAAAGTTATGAAAATATTTATTGAAAAAATAAATGATGTAGTAAAAAATGCTTTTGAAGAGCTTGGATATGAAAGAGAAACAGGTAGGGTAAATGTATCTAATAGACCTGACCTATGCCAATATCAATGTAATGGAGCTTTAGCAAATGCTAAAAAGCATAAAAAAGCACCAATGATAATAGCACAAGAGGTTGTTGAAAAGTTAAATGATAATAAGATGTTTTCAAAATTAGAAGCTGTAGCTCCAGGGTTTATTAACATGAATATTAATGATGAATTCTTAATAGATTATGTTAATGAAATGAAGAAAGATGAAAACTATGGTGTTTCAAAAGCTACAGAAGTAAAAAAGATAGTTGTTGATTACGGTGGAGCTAATGTTGCTAAGCCATTACACATAGGACATTTAAGATCAGCAATAATAGGTGAAAGTATAAAAAGAATTGCAAAGTTCTTAGGCCATGATGTTATTGGTGACGTTCATTTAGGAGATTGGGGACTTCAAATGGGAATGGTAATATCAGAAGTTGAAAGAAGAAATCCTTCTTTACCATACTTTGATGAAAGTTTTACTGGAGAATATCCTGAAGAAGCACCATTTACAATAGATGAACTTGAAGATATATATCCATATGCAAGTAAGCTAGCTAAGAGTGATGAAAAAGTAATGGAAGCTGCAAAGCAAGCTACTGTTGAGCTTCAACAAGGTAGAAGAGGATATGTGGCTTTATGGAAGCATATATTAAATGTTTCAGTTGCTGACTTAAAGAAGAACTATGGAGCATTAGATGTAAGCTTTGAATTATGGAATGGTGAAAGTGATGCACAAAAATTAATTCCAGAAATGATAGAAGATTTAAAGCAAAAAGGATTTGCACAAGAAAGTGAAGGGGCTTTAGTATTTGACGTAAGTGAAGAAACAGATAAGAGTCCAGTTCCACCACTATTATTATTAAAATCTGATGGAGCATCTCTATACGGCACTACTGACTTAGCTACAGTTGTAGAAAGAGTTAGAGATATGAAGGCTGATGAAATAATATACTTAGCAGATAAAAGACAAGGACTTCATTATGAACAATTCTTTAGAGCTGCTAAAAAATCAGGAATAGCACATGAAGATACTGTTTTAGATTTCATAGGTTTTGGTACAATGAACGGAAAAGATGGTAAGCCATTTAAGACTCGTGAAGGTGGAGTAATGAGACTTGCTGATTTAATAAGCATGATTAAAGAAGCTGGTAAAGAAAAACTTAAGGATAATAAAAATATAGCAGAAGAAGACGTTGAAGAAATATCTTCAAAAGTAGGATTAGCTGCATTAAAATATGGAGATTTATCAAATCAAGCATCTAAGGACTATGTATTTGATATAGATAGATTTGCTTCATTTGAAGGTAATACTGGACCATATATTTTATATACAATAGTAAGAATTAAATCTATATTAAATAAAGCAGAAGGCTTTAATGCAGAAAATAGCATTTTAGTACCTCAAAGCGAATCAGAAAGAGCTTTAATGCTTCAATTAGCTAAATTTAATGAAGTTATAGAATTAAGCTTTAGAGATAGAGCGCCTCATAAGATATGTGAATTCATATATGAACTATCTAACAACTTCAACAAGTTCTATAATGATACAAGAATATTATCTGAAGAAGATGAAGCTAAAAAAGCATCTTGGTTAAGCTTAATAAACCTAGTTAAAAACGTATTAGAACAAGGTTTAGACCTATTAGGTATGGAAAGCGTAGAAAGAATGTAGTTAGCATACTAACATGAAATTAGTTGTATTATCATAAGTGATAAAAAATAGTTTTACTGTATAAGTGAATAAGTATAAATAGAAAAAACAAATGTTGTATTCAAGGTGAGATTTCATTAATTCACGTAAGGATAACATTTGTTTTTTCGTTATTATCATGATTTATATAGTTGCAACTCCACTTTTTATAGCAGCATCTTTAACTGCTTCAGCAACTCTTTTTTGAACTTCTAAATTAAAGGCTTTAGGAATAATATAATTTGGATTAAGTTCTTCATCAGAAACAGAATTAGCAATTGCATGAGCAGCAGCAATTTTCATTTCTTCATTAATTTCAGTAGCTCTAACATCTAAAGCACCTCTGAATATTCCAGGGAAAGCTAATACATTATTAATTTGGTTAGGGAAGTCAGAACGTCCTGTACCTATTACTTTAGCACCAGCTTCTTTAGCATCTTCAGGGAAGATTTCTGGTGTAGGATTAGCCATAGCAAATAAAATAGCATCAGTATTCATTGAAGCGACCATTTCTTTTGATACTATATTAGGAGCAGAAACACCTATGAATACATCAGCATTTTTAATAACATCTTTTAATATTCCAGATTCATTATTTGGATTTGTTATATTAGAAAGCTCAGTAAAATAGCTATTAGTATAAGTAGTATCTCTATTTAAAGCACCATCTCTATCACATACAATTATATTCTTTGCTCCGTAAGATAGTAAAAGTTTAGTTATGGCAGTACCAGCAGAACCAGCTCCATTAACAACTATTTTTAAATCTTCTATATTTTTATTAACTATTTTTAATGCATTTATTAGTCCTGATAAAACAATAATGGCTGTTCCGTGTTGATCATCATGGAAAACAGGTATATTTAATTTTTCTTTTAGCTTCTTTTCAATTTCAAAACATCTAGGTGCAGATATATCTTCTAAATTTATTCCACCTAAAGTAGGAGCAATTCTAACTACTGTTTCAACAATTTCATCTACTTCTTTAGTATCTAGAACTATAGGAAAAGCATCAACTCCAGCAAATTCTTTAAATAATATAGATTTACCCTCCATAACAGGTAATGAAGCTAATGGTCCAATATCACCCAGTCCTAAAACTGCAGTACCATCAGAAATAACAGCAACTGTATTCCATTTTCTAGTGTATAGGTATGCTGTTGATGGATCCTTATGTATTTCTCTACAAGGTTCAGCAACACCTGGAGTATAAGCAAGAGATAAATCTTTTTCGTTTTCTATTTTTACTCTTGAAGATATTTCCAACTTGCCTTTTAAATCTTTGTGAAACTTTAATGATTCTTCATAAATATTCATAACAAAACTCCTTTTAAATATACTTATAATACCATTATACGAATTATAGTTTTATAAAGCAAAAAAATATTCGTAATAATATTGAAATTTTGCAATTACTTTGATACCATGATATATGGGATTATAATGCAATATAATCTATTAGTAAGTCTTAAAAGGAGGCAATGTATAAATGTCAGCATTTATTGTTTTAGGAGCTCAATGGGGAGATGAAGGTAAAGGAAAAATGACAGACTACCTAGCTGAAGAGGCAAATGTAGTTGTTAGATATCAAGGTGGTAACAATGCAGGTCATACAGTCGAGGTTGGAGATAAGCAATATAAACTTCACTTAATACCATCAGGTATATTACACGATGAAAAGCTTAATGTAATAGGAAATGGTGTAGTTGTAGATCCTATAGCTTTCTTTTCAGAAATTGATTATTTAAAAGAAGAGGGAGTTAAAGTAACTCCAGAAAAGTTAATAGTAAGTGATAGAGCACACATCATTATGCCATATCATAAGGTTCTAGATAAGTTAAAAGAAAAAGCAAGAGGAAAAAATGATATCGGAACTACTGGTAAAGGGATTGGACCTTGCTATACAGACAAATTTGAAAGATGTGGGATAAGAGTTTGTGATCTTATAGATAAAGAAGTCTTTAAAGAAAAGCTTAAAGAAAACATAGAAATGAAGAATAAATATATAGTTAATGTTCTTGGGGGAGAGGCATTAAGCTTTGACGAAATATACGAAGAGTATTCTAAGTATGGTGAAAAATTAAAGCCGTTTGTAAAGGATACATCAGTAAGAGTTTATAATGAAATTAAGGATGATAAAACAGTTTTATTTGAAGGTGCACAAGGAATGCTATTAGACATTGACTATGGTACATATCCATATGTAACATCATCAAATACTACTGCAGGGGGAGTAGCTAATGGTGTTGGTATAGGACCAAACATGATTACTAATGCTGTAGGTATAGCTAAGGCTTATACAACAAGAGTTGGTAAAGGACCTTTCCCAACAGAATTAGAAAATGAAACTGGTGAATGGATTAGAGAAAAAGGACACGAGTATGGAGTAACTACAGGTAGATCAAGAAGATGTGGTTGGCTTGATATAGTTATTTTAAAGACTTCAGTTAGAGTAAGTGGATTAACTTCATTAGCAGTAACAAAAATAGATACATTAGCTGGATTAGAAAAGGTTATGATGTGTGTAGGATATAAGTTTAATGATGAGATTATTGATTACTTCCCAGCTAGCTTAGAAGACTTAGCAAAATGTGAACCTATATATGAAGAATTTGATGGATGGGATGAAAGCGTAGCAGAAGCTAGAAGCTATGAAGAGTTACATCCAAATGCAAGAAAGTACTTAGAAAGAATAGAAGAATTAACAGACACTAGAATTTCTATAGTATCAGTTGGTCCAAGAAGAGATCAAACAATGAGAGTAAAACCATTATAATTGGTTAAGATTAAAGAACTATATTAACTTTTAATATAGTTCTTTTTTATTTGAATAATATTCATTATCTAAGAGCAGAATAATAATAAGTCAAATTTTAAGAGGTGAATATTATGATTGATCAATATACAACTTTAAGTGATATAATGTGTGAAAATCCAGTTGCTGCAAATATATTAATGAGTTATGGAGTTCCTACATATGCTATTACAGAAAATCAATTTTCTACTTTATCAGAGGTTGCTACAAAGTATGGAATAGATATTAATTCGGTTGTAAATCAAATCAATAGTGGCCTAACTAGTTTATATTAAAAGATATATTTGAAAATTACATTTATTTCATATAAAATAGTTTTAGTAGCTATTTTATAAAAGAGGATAGGTGATATCTATGATAACTAAAGATATGACAATTGGTGAAGTAATTAAAATAAATGAAAGTAAGGCTGAAGTTTTAATGAGTTTTGGCATGGGATGCGTTGGTTGTCCATCAGCTCAAGCAGAAACAATTGAAGAAGCAGCTTATGTTCATGGAATAAAACTAGAAGAATTGTTAGAGGCTTTAAATAAATAATAATATAAAAGAACCCATTTTAAATGGGTTCTTTTTAAATAAAATTTTTATTTTTGAAATTAATTAAGGGGTGTGTGAAGTGGGAATTAAAACAGAAAAAGAATATGAAGTTCATTATTATGAAGTAAATTATAAATTAGAGTGCAAAATATCATCTATAATTAATTATTTTTGTGACATAGGAACATTTCAATCGGAGAGTTTAGGAGTTGGAATTGATTATTTAACAGAAAGAAGACTAGCATGGGTTTTCTATAGATATGACATAAATATAAAAAGATATCCTAAGTTTGGTGAAAAAATTAAAGTAGTTACTAAGGCTAAAAGTTTTAAAAAGTTTTATGCTTCAAGAGAATATGAAATATATGATGAAAATAATGAAAAAATAGTAGATGGAGAAGGAATTTTCCTGTTAATTAATATAGATAAAAGAAGAGCTGTAAGAATACCTGATGATCAATATACTGCATATGGTGTAGAATTAGATGAAAAATCAGATATTAAAATTGAAAAATTAGAAAAATTACAAGAAGTAACTAGTAAAAATTTCTTTAAGGTTAGATATGGGGATATAGATTCAAATATGCATGTAAATAACGTTAGATATGTTGAGTGGGCAGTTGAATCACTTCCTTTAGAAATTGTATTGAACTATGAATTAAAAGATCTTAGTGTAGTTTTTGAAAAAGAATGTAAATATGGAGCTGAAATAATAGCATCATATGAATTAAGAGAAGATAATGACGAATTAATAGTACTACACAAAATAGAAAATGATGAAGGTACAGAACTTTCAATACTAAAAAGTAGATGGATAAAATTAAAAAACTAAACTGCTTAGCAGTTTAGTTTTTTTGTGCAATTGATTGTGCAACAGTATATCCAGAGCTCCAAGCCCATTGTAAGTTAAATCCACCACAATCACCATGAACATCTAAAATTTCACCACAAAAGTAAAGATTTGAAACAAGGTTAGATTCTAAGGTATTACAATTAATATCCTTAGTATTAACTCCACCAACAGTAACTTGAGCTTGATTAAAATCGTTAGTACCAGTACAAGTAAACTTCCATCCTTTTAATGTACTAATTAACTTTTTCTTTTCTTGCCAAGATAGTTCATAGCAAGGAATTTGAAGATTTGTAATTCCACATTCCTTTAGCAATATAGGAATTAATTTTTTATTAACTACACCAATTAATGCATTTATTACAGGTCTATGAGCAAGCAATGCAAAATGACATTCTATAAAGTCTTCTAATTCTTCTAATGTATAACTAGGCATTAAATCTACTAAAACTTCAGTTTTATTTTTATTAAATACACTTTGAGAAGCTAAAGCAGAAATTTGAAGAATAGGTGGTCCTGATATTCCATAGTCAGTAAATAATATTTCACCAAAATCCTTTTTTATAGGTTCATCATTAACTAGAAGAGTTGCATATCCATCAAATTTTATACCTGATAATGCTTTTAAGTGATTATAATCTAGTTTTAATTGAACTATGCCAGGTACTAATTCAGTAATTGAATGACCAAGAGATTTTGCTAGTTTATATCCAGTACCATCAGATCCAGTCTTTGGAGCAGTTTTTCCTCCACAAGCTAAAATAACTTTATTAGCTGTGAATAATTTATATGTTTCATTAGTTGTGGATAACTTGAAATTTTTATCCTTGTGGATATCTTTTATTTTACAACCTGTGTATAAAGGTATATTTCTATCCTCTAGTGACATTTTTAAAATATCCACAACAGAAGATGCTTGTAATGATTGTGGATAAAGTTTTCCACTTGGAAGAGCAACTATAGGAAGTCCTAAAGATAAGAAAAGATTTTTTGTATCTTCAAGTGATAATTTTTCTAAGGCACAAAATTGAAAATCTGAATTGGAACTATGATAATTAATGAATGGTGGTTTAATACAATTATTAGATATATTACATCTACCATTACCAGTAGTTAAAATCTTTTTACCAATTCTATCACTACCTTCAACTATAGCTACATCTATTCCAAAATCTTTAGCAGTAATAGCAGCAATCAATCCAGAAGCTCCACCGCCAACAATTATTAAATCATGATGCAATTTAAAACACCCCTTTCGATTAGTTTGGAGTTAGTAGTTAGGAGTCATTAGTTAATAAATAAATTCATCTGTGCTGAATTTAAAAAATATATTTTTTTAGAAACTTCATAGAAGTTGCATCATTAAATACTAAATGAAAACAACTAATTACTAACTATATATTAACTATCTTAATGTTTCGCATTATGTTCTGCAATAATAATTATGTAATTGTAGAATAATAATAAATCAATAAATTTTAGGAATACTAAAAATAGAGGTGAAATTAATGAAGGTTAAGATAATAGATTCTAATTTAGAAGATTATAATAAAGAATTTAAATTGAGAAGAATGAATTATGACCAAGTAGTAGTTAATTATCCAGGAAATTCAGGAATAAAAGTTTTTAATAAAGATTCAGTTGAATTTATTACTGAGAGTGAAATAGATGAATTTTTAATTAGCTATAGTGATTTTTTAAAAATTAAATTAAATAGAGGAATTTCAGTTACTTTATATAAAGCTATTTTAGATACTATAGAAAAAGAGTTTGAAATTGAGTTTAAAGACCTTAATTTATTACGTGATAAATATATTGTTAATAAGAGAGGAATTTGGGAAAAGGAAATTTTATGTGTAATTAATGAAATTATACCTTTAAAAATTATGGCAAGTGGACAAAATTTTAAAAAAAGTGGCTTTAACATAAAAGTGGAAGAAATAAATAAGGAAGAATTTTTTGAAATTTGTTCTTTTGAAATAAAAAAAATAAGTAAAGAAATTAAAGAAAAAGAAGAAATTTTAGCGAGATATGGTATGGCAATAGAAAAAATTAAAAAGCCTGAAAACCCAGTAAAAATGTTGGTTTAGAGGAAAAAAGAAATACATAATAAAAAATATATAAAAAAATTTTAAAAAAAGTGTTGACACTATATATATTTTTAGGTATTATAGGTAATGTACTCGGGAGAGCGCAGCAAAACAAAAGAAACCTAGGCCCCTTGGTCAAGCGGTCAAGACACCACCCTTTCACGGTGGTAACAGGGGTTCGATTCCCCTAGGGGTCACCATTTTTACGGAAGCATAGCTCAGCTGGGAGAGCATCTGCCTTACAAGCAGAGGGTCACAGGTTCGATCCCTGTTGTTTCCACCAAATATGGCTCAGTAGCTCAGTTGGTTAGAGTGCCGGCCTGTCACGCCGGAGGTCGAGGGTTCGAGCCCCTTCTGAGTCGCCAATTAAACTTAATATTTTAAGTCATATAAATGTGCTTCATTGGCTCAATGGCAGAGCAGCTGACTTGTAATCAGCAGGTTGTTGGTTCGACTCCGACATGAAGCTCCATTTTATGGCCCCTTGGTCAAGCGGTCAAGACACCACCCTTTCACGGTGGTAACAGGGGTTCGATTCCCCTAGGGGTCACCATTTTACGGAAGCATAGCTCAGCTGGGAGAGCATCTGCCTTACAAGCAGAGGGTCACAGGTTCGATCCCTGTTGTTTCCACCAAATATGGCTCAGTAGCTCAGTTGGTTAGAGTGCCGGCCTGTCACGCCGGAGGTCGAGGGTTCGAGCCCCTTCTGAGTCGCCAATTTTTTAAAGTGCGATGTAACAAATGAATAATACAGTATGATGTACAAAAGCCTAGGCCCCTTGGTCAAGCGGTCAAGACACCACCCTTTCACGGTGGTAACAGGGGTTCGATTCCCCTAGGGGTCACCATTATTATGGAAGCATAGCTCAGCTGGGAGAGCATCTGCCTTACAAGCAGAGGGTCACAGGTTCGATCCCTGTTGTTTCCACCATCATACGGCTCAGTAGCTCAGTTGGTTAGAGTGCCGGCCTGTCACGCCGGAGGTCGAGGGTTCGAGCCCCTTCTGAGTCGCCACTTTAATTTGCTTCATTGGCTCAATGGCAGAGCAGCTGACTTGTAATCAGCAGGTTGTTGGTTCGACTCCGACATGAAGCTCCAAAACTCCACAAAAGTGGAGTTTTTTTGTTTTTAAAATAAAATTGATATTTTAAAATTACATAAAAAAATAATAATTAAAAGGAATCTAAATTTCATAGATTCCTTTTAATTATTTTAGTGTGTAAATTTATTTAGCAGAGTTGAAATTTGAAAATTCATTAAACAGTAGATTTTATTTTTGTCTTTTTAAGTTAAGTTGAATTCTTATATCTTCTGCGAAAAATTTAAATAGCTTAAATTCACCAATTATTCTAGATGATATTCTTTCGCTATATCTTTTTGAAATTAGAGGTAAACTCAAATTTGTAGATATAAGCATTTTTTTATTTTTTAATATTTTTTTATTAATTAATGTAAATAATTCTGTAGATGAAAAATCAGTAATTTGCTCTGAACCTAAATCATCTATAATTAATAAGTCGCAATTAATAAGAAGATTTTCTAAGTCCGTGTCATTATTAAACTTTATATCCTTCAATGCACGTAAAAGGTCATCAGATGTTTTATATACTACTAGAAAACCTCTATCTAATAATTCTTTAGCAATACACCAAGATAAAAATGTTTTACCGGTTCCAGAATTACCATAGAACAAAAGATTAGTATTAGTATTTTTAAAGTTTGGCAAGTATTCGCCAGTTATATACTCTAATATATCTTCTATATTTTTACGAGGTGTATATCTTTCATCATTTAATTTATGATTAGGATATAAATTAATATTAAAGTTTCTAAAATTATTAGTTTTAACTGCTTCTTCTAATTCTGAATCTTTATAATAAAGTTTAATTAATTTAGTTTTAAAACAAGAGCATTTTTCTATTCCTATGAATCCAGTATCTTTACATTTTGGACAATTATAATGTAAATTTAAATAATCAGGACTATATCCGTGAGATACAAGCATTTCATACTTCTTTGCTCTTAAGTCAGTAATTTCATCTCTAATATTATTTAAATCATTTGGATCAGTAATTCCTTTTAATGCAGCCATAGATAAATTTAAACAAAGTTTTTGGATAGTCGTATCTAATTCTAATATTTCAGGGTATTTATTTTTAATTTCTTCACGCCTTTTTGCTAATTTACGGTTTTCTTCAGTACGAGTCTTTTCGTACATATCCATAAGTTCTGCTTGGTAACCTTTAATCATCTTTATCCCATCCTAACAATTTCTTTTCTAATGAATCATAGTCATATTCGCGAGCCTCAAAGTTATTAAATTTAAGAGGATTAACTTCTTGAGACCTAGAGGAGTTAAAGTTCCTATTAGCTTGTGATGATTTATAATTAGCTTCTTTTTTCTCAATATCAGCTAAAGTTTTTAAATTATTTTTATTCCAACTTGATAAAATACCATCAATATATTTAAAGTCAGAACGATTTAATCTTTGGAAACAAATATTACAAGCCTTCTCTATTACCTCTAAAGGAAAAGCATAATCAATTATCCATTTTTCTAACATTTCCTCTTGTGGTTTCATTAATTCAGGATTTTTAATTCCTAAATAGTTTAATATATGACGAATTTTTACCCATTTATCTTCAGTCTTCTTTATATAGTTTTGTGCATCATCAATAGTAGTAATATTCATGTCGTGCCAAGCAATAGCTACTTTTTCTATATATCTATAGTCACTTTTACCACGAGAAACGCAGTATTCTAATAATATGAGAATTAATTCAGACGAAAAATTAAATTCATCTTGCCAACTTAGATAAGTAGTCATTTCTTTAGGGGACAGTGGTCTGCCTAATAAGCGTTCAATATCATTTAGCATATCTTTTGTTGAAGTTTTATTTAATGCTTCAAGTAAATTAATCTCTTTATTTTTTGACTTTGAATCTTCAACTAAATCTATAAATTCAACATTGTAATTCCCCATTTTATCTATTGGTATAAGTCTTAACACACCTTCGTCATGCCAATAGTTTAGAGCATTTAATATATCAGATTCTAGTAAGTTTAATGATGAGGCTAGTATTGTTGAATTTGCACCCATTTCACCAGAGTTATTATATTTTAACATTAGCAGATAAACTTTAATAAATTCCCCACGAGCTTTTGGCATGTATTTTTCAATAAACACATTACTTACTGGAGTAAAATTTGATGAGTTATTTTTTAGCATAAAAGTGCTCATAATTTTTATCGACCTTTCTTAAGATTGATTAGAATTTAAACTTAATCAGTCTATATATTAATTAACGTAATCAACTATAATTATAAACAAAAAAGCTTATTCATAGTACGCATTAAATTTATTATAACAAAGGCGAAGTTAACCCTCAACATAACAATTTATACAGAAAAATGTATAAATTTATAAAAGAGGGGAAAAGTAAGTGATGTGCTTAAAAAAATTAGCAATTAGGAGGAAATAAAAAATGGACTTGAGTAAGCAGAATAACATAAGTATACTGTTGAAAATACTAGTTTTAGTAGCGGTTATACTTATTAGTTTTATGTTTATACTACCAGGTAAAAATATTAATGCAGAAAGCAATGATATATATGAGAAAAATATAGTCAATACTGATGATGAACTTAATGATAATAATAATGAAGAAAAATTAAGTGCGGTAAGCGTATTTAAAAATAATTCAAGCACAATAAAAAATATTAACTTGCAAGGTCATACTATTAAACTATCAGATAGTACAGTTTGTTTTTATTCATCAATAGACGATAAATATTTAGTTCTAGAAGAAATTTGTAATTCTTATGTAAAAGAACTTGGATTAGATGTAAATAATATAAATCACATAGAGGTTTTAGGGGTAATTAGTTCAAATACAGAAAAGAATAGGATATCAAATTTAAGTGAAAGTGGAGAAATTGCTAGAGAAGTATATAATGCAGAAGTTATAAATAATGACTTATCAGGGCTTAAGTTTAAAGTTAGTTTAACAGAAACAGAAACTGTAGAACCTGAAATAGTTACAGAAGAAACTAATGAATTATTAGCTGGGGAATCAGAAACTATTAAGGGGGTAGAGGGTAAGAATTTACTATATAAAGAGATAACGTACTATGGGTTAAATAAAGCAGAGGAAACTACTATAAAGCAGGAGATAATTACTCCTGTAGTAAATACTGTGGTTAAGAAGGGGATTAAAAGTCCTTATGAAGCGGGGATAGCATTTTTATCAAGACCAACTGAGGGCGGTTATATAAGTTCCTTATTTGGAGAAGTTAGAAAGGCTTCTATTCATAAAGGAATAGATATAGCAAAAAGTCTAGGGGCAGATGTTAATGCTTCATTAGAAGGAAAGGTAATTCAAGCTGGATATAATAACGGCGGATATGGAAATTTAATTGTATTAGAGCACAGTAATAATATGAAGACGTATTATGCTCATTTAAGTAACATATATGTTAATGTAGGGGAAATGGTAAAACAAGGAGATATAATTGGAGCGATTGGAAGCACTGGTAATAGTACAGGGCCACACTTGCATTTTGAACTTAGAATAAATAATGAACCTGTTGATCCAAGTAAATATATAAAGTAATAAAAAAAACACCAATCAGCGGTGTTTTTTTTATTGCTGTAATACTTTAGTTATATCTATTTTGCCTTCACCTTGTTGATTTTTAGGAAGGTCTAATGGCACTGCAGCTACTTTGAGTAATGATAAAATATCATCAAATGTAAAATTAGGATTACGTTCAAATAAAAGGGCGCAAAGGCCAGCTACATATGCAGCAGATATTGATGTACCAGTAAAGCTTTTGTATGAAGTATCTAATTTAGGAGCATGTATTCTAGAATTATTTTTATAAGATATATATGCGGTATTTGAATTCAAGGATACTACATCCACACATGCAGCACAAAAATTAGGCTTTGTATCTTTCTTTATTGCACCACAAGATGAATATTCATAGGATCTTATAGTTGATGATGTTGTATCTATTCCAGAAACTGTTATACAATTATTACTTAATGCAATGCCTGTAATTGATCCATCAGCATTTCTGTTACTTCCACTAGGAAGTATGCAAACTATTGATTGAAGTTTTGCTATTTTCAATAGAGAATCAAAAAGTGTAAAAATAAACTTATTATAGTATAAGCTTTCAAAAGGAAGACAAATAACTTTTATATTATATTTATCACTCATAGTAATTAATTCTTCTAGAGAAAATAAAATATCAGAAACATATCCTTTACCCAATTTATCAAATGCCTTAAAGCAATGGATAGTAACTTCAGGAGCAACTCCTGTATATATTTTATTAGAGGCTAATCCATTACCGGCAATTATTCCACAAGTACAAGTTCCATGTCCGTTATCATCATATGGATAAGGTAAATCATTAATTAAATCAACAAAAGTATTGATTCTATTAAATGGGTAAGTTAAGTCACGGTGTGGATATACACCGGAATCAATAACACCTACGCTAACACCACGTCCATATATAGCTAATTTAGAAGATAATCTTATCTTATTTGCAGTTGATATACTCATACCACATAAAGTAAAGTATTGGTCTAAGCAAATATATTTAACCTCTGGATATTCTAATAATAATTGTATTGAGCTTGCTTTTAATTGAGCACATATTATATTACAAGATTCAATTCTTCTTATAACATTGCCATGATATGAGCGTATTTTTTTTGAAATTGAATCTGGAAAGTTTCTATATTGTATTAAAATACGATAATCTTTTATACTACTAGATGCTAAAAGAAATTTAAGATTAGGATCTAGTTTTTTAGTTGAAGAGAACATAAAAAACTCCTAAAATTATTCACATTACTATAGTATATGATTTAGGAGCTTTTTGTTAATATAATAAATTTAAAACTTCCATTTAAATAATACAATTCCAGCTATCATTATGGCTATTCCAAGTATCTCATGAAATGAAAATGGAACTTTTTCTGTGCCAAATAGTCCAAAGGCATCAATTAAGGCAGATGCGGATATTTGAGCTACTAGAATAACAGCTGTTCCGACGGTTACACCTAATGATTTCATACTTAACATAACTGTAAATGTTATTATAACTCCTAGGACTCCGCCAAGTAAGTAGAGTTTATTAGTTGATTTGATTTCCTTAAATGTGCCATCTTTAAAGAAAAAAAGTATTATTAAGGATAAAATAAGTCCAGTAGCCTGAACAAATGTATTTGTTTCCCATGTGCCTATCTTTTCACTTAGTCTAGTATTAAAAACACCCTGAAGACTCATAGAAATACCTGAGATTATAGCACCTATTAATCCAAACAAAATTATCACCTCCAGGTATAGTATTCCTAAATAGACAATAATATATTAAAATTTATTGTAATAAAAAAAGCATTAGATGTAATAAAAAATACATCATAATGCTTTAAAGGATTAATATATAAAAGAGTTGAAAATTTCTTCCTCTGAATATCCTAAAGTTACTCCAAGACTAAGAGAATCTTCTAGTAGGGTAAAGAAGTGATCTGTAGAAGGTGAGATTATTAGATCATTAATATCTATATATAGATTTAAGAATTGATCGCTTAAGCAATAATCGTTAGGTCTAAGTAATACTTCATAATTTTCAATATAATGCTTATCTATACCTAAGTTGATCACATGTGTAAGAAAATCAGCATATTTGATAAATACAGTTTCTTTATTTAAATTTAAGCCGTCATCTATCCAGTATTTATAACACTTAGTTTCTTCTGCAAGTGAGCTTAATTTTACTTGAAGTTCAAGATGCTTCCTTGCCCATAATTTGTATTGTGAGAGATCTTTATTAATTAAAAGTCCATGTTTTTTTTCTTTTTGTAATTCCACAATTGGTAAAATGTTCATAAGTGTCCTCCCTGTCTACTAGGATTAATATAATATATTTTACAGAAATTATTAATTCTTGAAAAGGTCAGTAAACGAATACAAAAAAATAAAATTTCAATTATGATTTTAATACGTTTCAATAAAAAAAGGAGCATTTTAAAGAAAATGCCCCTTAAATTCACAAAAAAATATATTAAATTGTTTTTAAGGGATATGTTTGAATTAAAGTTTCTCTACGATTATTAGAAATTTTCCAAAGTTCAATTCTATTAACCTTTAATGTTGAGATGCTAGGTTTATACTCAACAACTGAATCAAATTTCTTATTATCCTTATTTAGATAATTTATATTAGCTAAAGAAAGATGTAATTCATCATTTCCACCTTTTATATTAAAACCATAAAGTTTTAAGTTATCAGCAATTAATCTATCTATTTTTTTTATATATCCTATGTTTTCAATTTTTAAGTTGAGAGTTTTATTTGAATCGCAAAGTGTTACAGTTGATGACAGCTCTACTTTAAAATTTTTATATGGCTTTAGAATTTTATCCATTACAGTATTTAGTTTATCTATATTAGGATTTTCTATAACCTCTAAGGGTATATATGGGATAGGAGAGTTCCTATTTGCTCTAAATCTTTTTGACAAACTTCTTTGAATCGGACTTAAGTTTTTATAAGATACATCATCAAATAATGCTACCAAATAATATTTCATGTTATAACCTCACAAGTTAAATTTTGTATGATACTTTTATATTAAATTATATCATATATAAACTTAAATTGACAATTTATATATTTGCTAATAACTCATGGTAAAGTTTAAAAATAAGGGATTTTGGAAGAAAAAACCCTATTAACTCATGCATACTTTATGTTATAATCAATAGTGTTGACTAAAAAATATAAGGGAAAATTTTAAAAAATACCTTATAAAACAAAAAATGGATAAATTTTTATATTATAGGATAAATTAATATATATATAAATTTGGATAAGGGTGAATAGGATGGAAACATTAATCATTAATGGAGGCAAAGCATTGCAAGGCGCTGTAGAAATTAACGGAGCTAAGAATGCAGCAGTTGCTATTTTGCCGGCAGCTATTTTAGCTAGCGAAGGAAGATGTATTATTGATAATATACCAGATATAGAAGATGTACATTGTTTAGAAAGAATATTAGCTAGTTTAGGATGTAGAGTAAATAAATTAAATAGTAATACGTTAGAAATTGATGCTTCAGATATTACAACAGTTAATGCATGTACTGAAGATGTAAGAAGAATGAGAGCGTCATATTATTTTATAGGGGCGTTATTAGCAAGATTTAAAAAAGCTAAAGTTGAACTTCCAGGGGGATGTCCTATAGGGGTAAGACCTATAGATCAACATATAAAAGGATTTGAAGCTTTAGGAGCTGAAGTTGTTATAGAACATGGAGCTGTAAGTGTTAACGCTGAAAATTTACATGCAGCAAATATTTTCTTCGATGTAGTTTCAGTTGGAGCTACAATAAATGTAATGATTGCAGCAACTATGGCAGAAGGAACAACTGTATTAGAAAATGTTGCTAAAGAACCACATGTAGTAGATGTGGCTAACTTCTTAAATACTATGGGTGCTGATGTTAAAGGTGCTGGAACAGATGTTATAAGAGTAAGAGGAGTTAAGAAATTAGTAGGATGTAATTATAGTGTTATACCAGACCAAATTGAAGCTGGAACTTTCATGATAGCAGCAGCTGCTACAAAGGGAGATATAACTATAAAGAATGTAATTCCAAAACATTTAGAGTCTATTTCAGCTAAACTTATGGAAATGGGAGCTATAGTTGAAGAAGGTGACGATAGCGTAAGAGTTACTGTTGATAAACCTTTAAAGGGTGTTAGTGTTAAGACTGCACCATATCCAGGGTTCCCAACAGATGTACAACAACCTATGTCAACTTTATTAAGCATTACTGCTGGAAGAAGTTTAATTGCAGAAAGCATTTGGGAAAACAGGCACAAGCATACTGATGAATTAAAGAAAATGGGTGCTGAAATAAAGGTTGAAGGAAGAACTGCTATCATAGATGGTGTTGATTCATTAAATGGAGCTAAAGTTGCAGCTACAGACTTAAGAGCTGGAGCAGCTATGGTTATAGCTGGTTTAGTTGCTAAAGGAGAAACTGAAATTTCTGAAATAGAACATATTGATAGAGGATACCCTCATATTGAAGATAAATTCAGAGCACTAGGCGCAGATATAAGAAGAATAGAAAAATAAGCTTGGGGGAATTTTAAATGAATTTTTGCTCATTATATAGTGGAAGTAGTGGAAATAGTATTTTTGTAGGTTCAGAAAAGGCTAAAATTTTAATTGATGCTGGATTACCTGGAAAGAAAATAGATGAAGCGTTAAAGCAAATTGGGCAAAATCCAAGTGAATTAGATGGAATTTTTATAACTCATGAGCATATCGATCACATTAAAGGTGTAGGAGTTTTATCTAGAAAATATGATATACCTATTTATGCACCACAAGATACTTGGGTCGAAATGGAAAGAACCATTGGAAAGATAAAAGAGCATAATATAAAGGTTATGGATAGAAGATCTGTAGTTTCAATAAAGGATATAGAAGTTAAATCCTTTATTATTCCCCATGATGCGGCAGCACCAGTAGGATATACAATTAATCTTAATGATAAGAGGGCGAGTGTAGCAACTGATTTTGGGACTTTTACAAAGGAGATTGAAGATAATATCAAAGATTCAGATGTTATTTTAATTGAAAGCAATTATAATCCTGGAATGCTAGACTTTGGTCCATACCCTTATAGCTTGAAGCAAAGGATAAAAGAAGCATATGGTCATTTATCTAATGAAGATTGTGGAGAAGCAATTGTTAAGATATTAAAAAATGGCTTAGGAAAAAATATTATATTAGGTCATTTAAGCAATACTAATAATACTCCGGAGTTAGCAGAGCTTACAGTAAGAGATATACTAACTGCTAATGGTATTAAGGTTGGTTCAGATTTAGATTTAAGTTTAGCCAATAGGCATAATCCAAGTGAATTTATTACTTTATAAAAAATTAATTTATTAAAGTAGAAGGTGAAAAGTATGGAAAAATTATATGCATGTGAAGAACATATGGATGAAGCAATGGATGAAGTTATAGATGGCAAAGAAACATATCCTGTAATTAATGAAATTACAGGATACAAATGTACATATTGCGAAAAAGAAGCTAAGTATGAAGTCAAAATGGCTTAATATTATATGTTGAAAAATGTACATAATATTTAGTATAATTTTTATATAATCGTAAGAGAAGAAAGAGGAGAAATGAATATGAGTTTATATAAACAATGGACAGATATGGTCGTAGAATACGTTAAGACTAAAGGTGAAGCAGCTTTCTGGAATGAATATACTAAGATTGAAACTGCTATATATAAGGATTTATTAGCTAATAGCAAAGAAGCTATGAAGATTACAATTGCAGATTTTGCTAAGAAGTATGAAACTTCAGAAGAATTCATAATGGGATTCGTTGATGGAATCAATGATAGTTTAAATAATCAATATGATTTAGAAGCTTTAAACTCAAATGATGAATTAGTATTAGATATAAACTTAGAAAAACTATTCTTTAATATGTTAGAAGCTAAGGCTGAATATTTATATAACTTACCACAATGGGATGCTATATTCTCACCTGAAAAGAGAAAAGAAATTCAAAAGCAATACAGAGAATCTTGCAGCGTAAGAAATGAAAACAAAGTTGGAAGAAACGATGCTTGCCCATGCGGAAGCGGAAAAAAATATAAGAAATGTTGTGGAAAGTAATTTCTACTTAGTTTAAAAGAGCTTTGATATCAAAGCTCTTTTTTGTATTAATGAAAGAATGATTTAGTGTCAAATAGCAAGCTAGATAAATAAATTATAATAGTACAATTATTTATTTGGAGGTGCTTATATGCTTAATATATTTCCATATATATTTTCGACTACATTTAATACTATAGCTAATAATATGGATGTAATTGATAATATTGTAGATAATGTTGTAAATAATATTGTTAATAGTGATTTTATGGATAATTTAGTAAAAAATATAGATAATATGGCCCCGGTTGAGGTACAATTTAAAGAGCATAAGAGGGGGTATACTATTCAATGTTATTTGCCTGGGACTAAGAAAGAGAATATTAACTTGGAGTATGATAATAATTATATTACTTTACAAGTTAAGAGAAATATGTTTTATAGTAATAACCAGAATATAGCTGTAGCTGTAGTTCAAGCTGGTGGAGATATAAATGAGGATTATTATGTAGAAAATGCAGATCCTAGTGGAATTAGGGCTGTTTTTAAAAATGATACTTTGAATGTATTGATACCTAAGAGTACGTATATAAGTAAGGATACTACTATTGTTGATGTTGATACTTTCAAGGAATAATAAATAGGTTTTGAAATATTTTACTTAGGAGGAGAAAGTGATGAATATAACAGTTATTTCTGTAGGAAAGCTAAAGGAAAAGTATTTGAAGCAGGCTATTGATGAATACTCTAAGAGATTAACTAGGTATTGTAAAATTGATATTATAGAACTTCCAGATGAAAAAACTCCTGATAATGCATCTGAAAAGGAAGAGCTTCAAATTAAGGATAAGGAAGGACAGCTTATTTTATCTAAGATAAAGGATAATATGTTTGTTATAGCAATGGATTTAAATGCTAAACAAATGACCTCTGAGGAGTTCTCAAGGTTTATTGAGACTCAAGGGGTTATGGGTAATTCGAACATAACTTTTGTTATAGGTGGTAGTCTTGGATTATCTCAGGATGTAATAAAGAGAGCAAATTATAAGATATGTTTTTCTAAGATGACTTTCCCACATCAGTTGTTTAGGGTAATGTTATTGGAACAAATTTATAGAGCTTTTAGAATAATGAAGAATGAACCGTACCACAAATAAATGATATTTATAAATATATTTTATATATTTAGATTTTAATGAAGCTAGAGGTACAGTAGTTAGATTTATTTTTTACACAAATCAATCTACTGTCCCAAAAGAGTATATGACTCAGTAAAAGTCATATACTCTTTATATTACAATTCTTTAGCAATAGCATATCCTGCATGAATAGCATCTTTTATTGTTCCAACATTGTTTGCGTCTCCTATAGTGTGATAAGGCATTTGAAGTTCCTTTAAAGTATCAGCCAGTGTGGTGTCTGTGCGGTAACCTACGGCGAAGATAAGGGTGTCGGCATCAGCAATGCAGTGGATTTCACCGTCTTTGCTATAGTAGATTTTATCTTCCTCTACCTTTTCAACCTTGGCGCTACAGATTAGCTCTATGCCTTTTTTCATCATACGTTGTACAAGTAAACTTCTACCTGCGCCTGTTTCTGTTGACATGATTTCTGGAGCCATTTCAATTACAGTGACTTTTCTGTCTCTAGGAAGACGGTCATAAACTAGGGGTGCAAGATAATCTGCAGTTTCACAACCTACAGAACCACCTCCAATAATAACGATTTTACGGCCAGGGAAGGCTTTTCCACCTAGAATATCATCAGCAGTTGCCCAATGTTTAAAGGATGTAAATGGTTGGATAACAATAGGGGAGGCACCATTGCTTATAATCACTTCATAATCAGCAAATTCATTTTGTAATAGTTCTTTATTAACAGTACAGTTTAAACGAATTTCAACTCCAGTTTCTTCGAGTTTTCTAACCATGTATTGTGTAACCTTTGAAAGATCTTGCTTAGCAATTGGCACGGAAGCTATACGCATAAGTCCACCTAGTTCTTCATTTTGATCGCAAAGGACTACATGATGACCTCTTTTCTTTGCAACATAGGCTGCTTCCATACCAGCAGGTCCGCCACCAATAACAAGAATTTTTTTCTTTGTGTTAGATAACTTAAGAGTATCCTCATTTTCAATTTCAAGAGAGGGATTGATTGTGCAAGCTACACGCTTTCCAAACATAATACCGTTTAGGCAACGAAGACATCCAATACATGGACGTATATCATTATCCATACCTTTTTCGGCTTTATTAGCAAATTCAGAATCACATAAATTAGCTCTTCCAATCATGCAGATATCTGCTTTACCATTGGCGATTAATTCATCAGCAATCCAAGGCTCTGTAATTCGTCCAACAGTAGCTATTGGGATTGACGTATGTTTTTTGATTTCTTCTGATAACTTAGCGTGAGAACCTTGCTTTGTACCAGGTGCAGGGATTGAGCTACCACGCATGATAGTAGTTCCTCCAGATACGTGAATCATATCAGCACCAGCTTTCTCTAATTGCTTAGCAATGTATATTCCATCGTTAAGATTTAAGCCTCCATCACAGTATTCATCACCAGAAATTCTTACATCAATGATGAAATCTTTTCCGCACGTTTTACGAACTTCTTCAATAACTTCTAGTGTTAATTTCAAACGGCCATTGATATCACCACCATATTCATCAGTTCTTTTATTATATAGAGGAGATAAAAAACCTCCTAGTAGACCGTGGGCATGAGCAGCATGAATTTCAACACCATCTCCTCCAGCGGTTTTAATTCTTAAGGCTGCTTCACCAAACTGCTTGATAATAATCTTTAATTCTGGTATGGTTACTGGTCTTGGGGCTTCCTTCGCATAGGTAGGCCCAACATTTGATGGTGCGATTAAACGAGGTGTTCCCGGAATAGGGAAGGCCATGTAAGCAGGATGGAATAATTGGGGAAGGATTTTTGCTCCATACTTATGGACAGCCTCCGTCAACTTTTTCCAACCAGGAATATAAGAATCATCACTTATGGACATATCTCCAGGTAAATATGTGTAAACAGGTTCAATAGTAGTTACTTCAGTAACAATAAGACCAACACCACCCTTTGCTCTTGCAGCGTAATGCTCAACTAAAGTATCTGTTACATAACCTTTATCTGCTAGGTTTGTAGATATTGGTGGCATAAAAATACGGTTTTTAACTGTGGTTTCACCAATTTTGATAGGTGAAAATAAATGACTATATTTTTTCATATCCTCATCTCCTTTTTCTTTGATGTTACCATATTATTCAATTAGTATCCTTGTCCTAGCTTGATGTTAAAGGTTAAAATATGTCCTCATATTTGAAGATTAAAAGCGAAATGAGATAATATTAAAGCGAAAAATGACTTATAATAGAAAGTTACAAGGTAGATTTTAAGTTCCTCCATTTTAAACTTTAGCAATATCTATAATAATTTCATCATTACAGTGAGTTATAGTGCTTTTTACATCTTTAGATGTTTGAATGGAGCAAAGAGTATGCCCTTCTTTCACTTTGATTTTTATGCTATCATTTTCATAAAGGATGTTTTCTGATTCTTCTAACAGGTGTTGAAGGAGCTGCTTTTGATTATAATCTAGAGACATTATTTGTTCTCTTTTATCTTCATTAAATTTCATGTTATTGACAAACTTTTTGCGATAGTGGCTAGGAACAATTCCATAAAGTTCTTTGAAGGCTGTGGTATAGGCTTTAGAATTTGGCATGCCACAATCAGCAGCAATCTGCTCAATGGATTTTTTCCCCTCTAATAAAGATTCTATGGATTCACGAATTCTTACTAGAGCAACATATTTTACAAATGGAATACCTGTATACTTCTTAAAGAGTTTGGAAGTGTAAGAAACGCTAAACATAAGTGTATCTGCTACATCTGTTAAACGTAGATCCTCTTGATAATGGCTATCTATGTACTGAATAGCTTTAATATAGTTTTCTCTATGAATAGATTGAAGAGGTAAACGTTCAATAGGATACTGCATGTGATTAGAAGTTATATAAACAATTTCCATCATTATTGTATTTAACTCAAATAAATTATTATTACCACGTAATAGAACTCCAACTAATTTACCTATTTGAAGCTTTAATTTTTTCAATAATTTCAAATTATTATTGTCAGTGCAAACAATTGATTCGTAGGAATGCTTTATTTCTCCTATCATTGCTGATGGAAAGAGAGAAAAATCAATATGTATGGTTAAAATCACATTTTCTTCTCTAGAATTTTGACGAATTATATGAATATCATTTGGAGCAATGATTAATAGTTCATGCTCTTTAATTATATGAGAGAAGTTTTCTGTAATAACCTCATATTCTCCCTTTAAAACGTAGGTTATTTCTAGACTACTATGACGATAAAATACTTGTCTGCTAAAGCTGTTAATGCTTAGGCTTAAAGGATAACCGAATTTTTGACCTGAAAAATCATAATAATATTTCATATTTTGCATAAAAAAACCTCCATTTATTGTAGTTGCAGATTTAACGTATTTTTTCTTTAGATATATAAATTAAAATTATATTACTAATAATAGATGCTTTTACAAAAATAAACAAGTTGTTATTCTTGATAATGATTGAATGATAAAAGTCTTAGCGAAATAAAGAAATTATATAGGGAAGATAGACAAGATATATTAGAAAAAGCTGATGAGCTTATTAAGAATACTTATCGAGTTCTCATTACTAGAGGGATGAAAGGATGCTATATTTATTGCGTATTTGAAAAAAAATTTAGTTATAGCAGTTAAATTTGTATTGGTTGCTAATGAATAATATATCACTAATTTAAATAATTAGAATTATGAATAATGAACCGTACCATAAGTAAGTGAGGTTTTTACTGAAATTAGGTTAATAAATAAGGGAATTTGAGAAGGAGAGGGTTGAGAATATTATCATTTAAGTAAGCCTTTATATATAGAACTTTAGTGATAAATTATATGTGGAATTGGTATATAAATAATATTATTAATTTAATGTTAAGAGTGTTAATTTATGAAATTAGCACTTTTATATTTATAATATAATTGAAACTTTATGTTATTATGTATTTATAAAATAAATTCATTTTGATATATATTATATAAAATGGAGGAAAATATAAATGAAAATTAATATATTAATTGTTGAAGATGAAAAAGAAATAAGGGAAGGCGTAAGTGAATATCTAGCAGAGGTTGGATATAGCGTTATAAGTGCAGAAGATGGAATGCAAGCAATAGAATTATTTAAGAATAATAAAATTGATTTAGTAATTTTAGATATAATGCTTCCAAAGGCTAACGGATTTGTTGTTTTAAATAAAATTAGACAAGAAAGCAATGTTCCAGTAATTATGTTAACAGCAATGAGTGATGATTATACCCAAATTATGAGTTTTGATGAAGAGGCAGATGATTATATTACAAAGCCATTTTCAATAATAGTTTTACATAAAAGAATAGAAGCACTTCTTAGAAGAGGAGTAAAAGTTAGTGAAAATAAAAAGTGGTGTTATGGAGATATAGAAATTGATTTTGAAGGATATTCAGCAAGAAAGAATGGCGAAAATATTGATTTAAAACCTAAGGAAATAAAATTAATAGAGTTATTATTAAAGTATGAGGGAAAGGTTTTAACAAGAGCACAAATCTTAGATAATTTATGGAGGATTGAAGAAGCACCAAATGATAGGGTTATTGATGTATATATTAAAAATATAAGAAAAAAGTTGTTATTAGATTGTATAGTAACAGTTAAGGGAATTGGATATAAATTTGAGGAGAAATGATGAATAAGTTAAAGCTATTTTCAAAAACATATATATTTACCATGGGGATAATAAGTGTAATAATTTTAATTTCAAATGTTTTAATTTATTTAGCATTACCCAAGGTATATGTGAATAATAAACAAAAGGAAGCTGATAAAATTATTGAAGATTTAATTGAACAAGTAAATAAATCTGATAATAAGGAATCATTTAAGATAGCAAAGAATTTTGCTGAAAAATATAATATTCAAGTTTTACTTACTATAGGAGATGAAAAAAGGGTATTTCAAGGTTTGCACAAAGTAGATATATATGTTAATGAAGAGGAAATTACAGAAAACTCTTTAATAATTCCTAATTTAAGTGGTGAAAATATTATAGAAAGTTTTGATGATGAAAATGGAGAAATATTCGGTCAATATATTAATATAAATAATTTATCAATAATAAAAAGTAGGGACTTTAAAAAAAGTAATGATGTAAATGGAAGTGCTAAAATAGTAATGGATTTAGAATCATTCACAGAAACAAGAGATATTATATTAAAAATACTTCCATATTCTATTTTTATAAGCTTGCTTATAGCACTTATTGCATCATATATATATGCAAGAAAAATTACAACTCCAATAAAAGAAATTTGTGATGTTACAAAAAAAATGGAGAATTTAAATAAAGAAGCCTTTTGTGAGGTAAAAACTGAAGATGAAATAGGAATATTAGCAGCTAATGTAAATAGTTTATATGAAAATTTATTAAATACAATTGTATCATTGGAAGAGGAAATAAAAAATGTAAGTGAATCTGAAAAAATTAAGGTGGATTTTTTAAGAAGCGCATCACATGAGCTTAAGACACCACTAATGAGTATGTATATAATGATTGAAAATATGCTATATGATATAGGAAAATATAAAAATCATTATATATATTTAGAAAAATGTAAGGATATAGTTAGTGAATTAAGTAAAATGGTTCAGGAAATTTTAGATACTTCAAAACTTAATATAATAAATAATAAAAATGAAAGTGTATTAGATTTAGGTAGTTTAGTTCAAAAGAACATAGAACCATATAAATTAATAGCTAAGTCAAAGAAAATTAATATTAAAATGAATTTAAAAGAGTCTTTTAATATTAAAGTAGATGAAAAATTATTTACTAAAGCAATTTCTAATATTATTTCTAATGCAGTAAATTATACTGATGAAGGAAAGGAAATAAGAATATATATAAAAGATAAAAAACTTATTATAGAAAATGATTGTAAGCCAATTTCAGAAGAACATTTAGCACATATTTTTGAGGCATTTTATAGAGTTGATTTTGATAGAAATAAGAGTAGTGGGGGGAATGGGTTAGGATTATACATAGTTCAACAAATTTTAAAAATGTATAATTTAGATTATTCTTTTAAATCAATATTAACTGGAATGAGTTTTGAAGTTGATTTTAATTAAATATTTGAAATTTGTTCATGTTTAATAAAAAATAAAATAGTTGAAAAATAACGGGTATTAGATTAATAATATCCTTATTTTTTTATAAAAAATAATTTAATTAATACGATTCTTAATGAATTTTATAAACTTAATTTTTAAATTTCATAAATATTTCATATTAGGTTGATAGAATGTACTCAAGTTAATAAACAAGGAGGACATAAATATGAATGTATTTAAGAGATCAATATTATATATAACAAGAAAAAAAATAAAAAGTATTATTATGTTATTTATATTATTTGGAATAGCAACGGCAGTTTTAAGTGGAATTTCAATTAAAAAGGCAGCAAATATAGCAAGACAAGATTCAAATAAGGATATGGCAAATACTTTTGAATTACAAGCTAATTTTGCGGGTAATTTTGAAGGAACAATTCCAGAAAATTTAATTGATAAGGTTTCAAAGGTAGAAGGTGTTAAGAATTATGATGCAGCAATTCAAGGAGCTGGTTTAGATTTAGAAAATGTAAATTATATAAAACCTGAAAAAAATGTAGTTCAATATAATGATGATTATAAATATGAAAAACTTTTTTCTGTAGAAGCACATAAAAGTTCAGAATATGATACTAAGTTTATAAGTAAATCATTAAAGCTGATTGATGGTAGACATATTGTTGCTACTGATAAAAACAAGGTATTAATTCATAAGGATTTAGCAGAAGCAAATAATTTAAAAGTTGGAGATACTATAAAAGCAACAAAGAGTGCTGGAGATTTTAATGCATCAACTTTATCTAAAAGTGATTATGACCTTGAAATTGTAGGTATTTTTGAAAGTGAAAATACTGAAAGAGCTGGACATAAATTAGAAATGCCAGAAAATCTTTTAATTACTGATGTAGATACTATTAAAACTTTATATGGATATTCAGATGGAAATGTAAAATATACAAATGCTACTTTCAATACAGATACTGATGTAGATAAAGTAACATCAAAATTTAAAGATATTCCTACTGATTGGAATAAGTATACAATAGTAAAAAGTGAAGATACATTTTTAGCTTTATCTAAGTCTTTTGATTCTTTAGATAAGATTATAAATATGGTTTTAATTGGAGCAATAATAGCTGGAGTAATAATACTTTCATTAGTGTTAGCATTTTGGATTCAAGGAAGAGTTCATGAAACCGGTATATTACTTTCAATAGGAGTTTCAAAGTTTAATATTATTTCTCAATATATAATTGAATTATTACTTATAAGTATATTAGCTTTTGGAGGATCATATTTCTCAAGTAAGGTAATTTCACAAAATATAGGAAATACAATAGTTGCACAAGCAGGTAAGCAAGCGGTTCAAGACGTTCAAAGTGGATTTGGAGGATTTTCATTAGGAAATGATGTTAATAGTTCTTTAGCAACTCGTACAGTAGATGAAATAGATGTAAAAGTAGAGGTTGAAGAATTAATTTATGTATATGTTATAGGAACAGTTATTATCATACTTTCAGTAATGGCATCATCAGCATCAATAATTAGATTAAAACCAAAAGAAATATTATCCAAAATGAGCTAGGAGGAAAATAAATGTCAATTTTAGCATTAAATAAAGTTAATTATTCATATAAAAATGGAAAAAAAGTTTTAAATGATATAAGCATGGAATTTGAAGAAGGAAAACTTTACGCTATTTTAGGGGCTTCGGGTTCAGGAAAATCAACGTTATTATCACTATTGGCTGGATTAGATGAACCTAGAAATGGCGAAATATTATATAATAATCAAAATATAAAAGTAAAGGGATATGAGAATCATAGAAAAAGCAATATTTCATTAATATTTCAAAATTATAATTTAATTGATTATATGACACCTTTAGAAAATTTAAAAATAGTTAATCCCAAGGTGAATAAGAAAATATTAAACAATTTAGGGTTAGCTGATGATGAAATTAATAGAAACGTATTACAACTATCAGGGGGACAGCAACAGCGTGTTGCCATTGCAAGAACACTTGTTACAGATTCACCAGTAATATTAGCAGATGAGCCAACGGGGAATTTAGATAGTGATACAGCTGATGAAATTATAGAAATATTAAAAACAAGTGCACATAAACATGGAAAGTGTGTAATAGTGGTTACTCATAGTAAGGAATTAGCTAAAAAAGTAGATGTTGTACTTGTTCTAAAAAATAAAAAACTAACACAGATTAATTAATAAAAATTATATTATTAACAATAAGTTTTTAGAAGGAAGAATTAAGTATGAAAGTAAAACATTTTAAAGATGCAAATTTAATAAGTAAAGTACTATATGTTATTTCAATAATTATATTAGCATATACATTATTAACTATATATAATTCACATGTATATATATTATCACTTGTAGCATCAGGTAAGATTGTGGTAAGTAAAAGTATATTAGTGGTAATAACATATTACATTAATTCATCATTACCGTATGCATTTTATTCAATAGCAACATTTTCTATGGGATATATTATCAATGAATTAAATGTTAAAAGGGAAGTAGAAAAAGATATAAAAACTGATTTAGAAGACTTTAATAAATTAAATGAAGATGATAATGAATTAGAAGAATTAATAGAATATTTAAAAGATTAACTAGCTGTTAAGGATTAATTTAGAAAACTCTTGATATTCACTTGAGAAAGTTATTATGATGTTAGGGTAATGGGCAAGATGGTAAGGGATAACAAGCAATTGGATATAAAGTAAGTTTTGAGAAGGAGTATCAGTTAAGGGTGCTCCTTCTTCTTTTAGGTTAAGAAGTTTTGGAGCAACTATGTTGAATTTGAACATTACTATATAGAATAATATGGGGATGTAGATCATAATTAAATTATAATTTTAAAAGTATATTAGAAAAGGAGAAAAGTAATGAGCAAGTTTACAACCTAACTTAACACCGATACGGAGATTCAATTACATGGTCCAATGCATACTCTTCTTGAAAATGTAGGTCATGAAGTTGAGAATATAGATTTTATATATTTTGAAAGAGCATTTTCTAATGAAGTTAGA
Source organism: Clostridium saudiense (assembly GCF_000577815.1). Lineage (GTDB taxonomy): Bacteria > Bacillota > Clostridia > Clostridiales > Clostridiaceae > Clostridium > Clostridium saudiense. Next base: position 60,967 of record NZ_CBYM010000010.1, read on the forward strand.
CCACAAAAGGGAGAAAGCAAAGAATTATATTGGTTTACTAAAGAAGAAATTGAAAGTAATGATACTATAAAACCTCATGTTAAAGTAATGGCATTAGATGCATTACGTATTTTAAGTAATATATAAATATATATTATGATTATGTAGTATATAAGGAGGTTGTATCTATGAATAATGAGATTATACGTAGAAAAATGAAAGAGTTTCCGTAATGGAATGATAGAAATGGTTGTTATACAGATGAAAATTGTGATTTAGAAGAAGTACCAAGAATGACATATGATGATTCAGTAAAATATTTCTTTGGTGTGATGAATGATGATTTCTACTATAACATAACAGATAATATTTTTGAATTATCTTATGAGGAAGTAATTAAATATGCTAAAGATAATAACTTCTATGATTCAACATATGAAAAATTAAATCTGTTAATAAATAATGATAAGCCAACAATAGAATTTTATAAAAGTTTACTTTAGTAAAGCTCTTACTTGTATTTAGATATGCAAGTAAGAGTTTTTTATATGTAGAAGGGAGAAAGTATAATGAAAAAAGTTTATAATGAAAGTCAATTAGTTAAATTAAATAGCATACCAGTAGAGGTTATTGAATTCGTAAGAGAACTAATAGTTATATTAAATGAAGCATATGGAGAGGATAGGAATGTAGAATCTGACTTAGGTGGATATGTATTAATAGCAGAAAATATAGTAGATATCGAAATATTGAAACAAGATAAGTTACAATGTTTAGTGCCAGAATATACTGATGTAATAGAAGTTATGAATGGAGAAAATTATACTTCAAGCTTATACTTACTTTCTAGCGATTTTTCAATTGTAGTAGTATGTACTGAAGAACTTTCTAAGTTCCTACTGGAATAAGATAAGGAGGTAGAATTAATGTGAGTAAGAAGAGTGAAGAAAAGATAATCAAGGAAACTAAGTACTGCAAGATAAAAAGCCAAGGAAAAGTTGGAGCAGGAGAATACACATACTCAATAGAGAAAATCTACATCAAAGAACTAAAGAGATACGAAGTAAGGTTCTGTGTCTACAAGGCTACTAGAAGAGGTGACGAAACATACATTCCAAGAAGTCTTGATGTAACGGAGCTAGAACTAATAGAGCTAATAAAGGAGTCAATAAGAGAGAAAGTATTTTCAGAAGAATTCATTGAAATGTTAAAACAAGAAATAAACCAAATCTAAAAGTCTTAATTGCTACAAGTATAGTGATTAAGACTTTTTTACATTTAAATAAAAGTATAGAAAGAGGGAGTATAAATGTTTAATAAAGATAATGTATTTATTACAGTTAATGAAGAAGTTTCTTCAAGGAATTAGGTATTAAGTATGATGAAAATATGAGAATAATAATAGTTAAAAATAATGATAAGTTAAGAAGAATTTAAATTGATAACAAAAAAGAAATTGGATTAATTGTCCAATTTCTTTTTTGTTATTTATTTAGACTTTGTAATTTTTCTTTTTGTTAAAATTAATCCCAATACTACTAATAGCAATAACGATAAAATAGCTATATATTTTGATAATGAATTTACCGTTGCAGGAATATCTTCTATATTTTCATTAGTCTCATTATTACTATTTGTATCTTCAGAAATCATCATAGTTTCTGGATTAACTTCAAAGTCTTCTGCTAAAGTTTCAGTCATTACTGAGTTTTCTACAGGTTTTTCAGATTGACCTTGAGGTGCTTCAGGTACTACTGAAGTTTCAATAGGTTTTTCTACTGGAACATTAGATGTATTTGGTATATTAGTAGTTCCATCAGGTTTTTCCGCTGGAGCATTAGGAGTACTTGGTACATCAGGAGTTTCTCCAGGTTTTGTTTCATCATTAACTTTATTTGATAATACTATTATTTTTCTTTCGACGATAATAGTGTTATTATCACTATCTGTTACTTCATATTTTACAGAATAATCTCCTTCAGTTAAGCTAGTTAAGTCTAGTGTAGGTAATTTTAGTGATTTTATTAAATCTCCATCTTCTAAATCTGTTACACTTACTCCATTAGAAAAATCAAATCCCTTACCTTCACCTTCATTTATTACTATATCATCTAATCCGGTTATTACTGGTAATTGATTTGTTACTGTTACTATTCTATCTACAGTTGTAGTATTTCTATCACTATCAGTTACAGTATAAGTTAATGTATAGTCTTCATTTGTTCCTGGAGTAGGCTTACCCAATTCTCCAGTTACATTTATTTGTAATCCAGTTGTATCAATATCATCACTGTAGCTAACTCCATTCATCTTATTAAAGGTGTCAACTTGTCCAATTCCTATTTTTATATTATCAGCATCATGTATAACTGGTGGATTTGATTTAGCAGGAGCTTTTCCTTTATAAAAGACACCATCTGTAGATATCATATTAAGAGCTATTTCTTCATTTATGGCACGAACCTCTATTACATGCTGACCTTCATTTTGCATATTTAATGTAACTGAAGGTTCTCTTAGTGATCCTGTTAATTTAACTTTTTCCCACTTACCACCATCTACTCTGATTTCTACTTCAACATCTTTAGCTACATATATATTACTTTCTTTTCCATCAAAACAATACATAAAGTAACCAGTAGTTGTATTGTATGTTGCACCATTTACAAAAGCACCATTAGAATCTTTTGACCAATCTCCTTCGTATTGTATAAAACTAGAGTCTTGAGCTATTACATTTTTAACATTTGTTTTATTTGATAACTTCACTTCTGCAACTATTGTTATATCACGGCCATCTCTATTATTTAAAGCACTAATTTTTAAGTATTTAGCTTTTGTTTGCGGTAATGATATTTTTATGTCTGCAGGAGCATTTGAATTATCTTTTCTTGTTTTATCTTCATATATTTGTGTCCAAACAGTTTTATCTCCATTATATTCATCTGCTATAAATATTTCATAATCTCCTATTACGCCAACATGGTCATATGTACGTGTATATATTTCTAGATTATTAAAAGATTTTTCTCCACCTAAATCCAATATATATTCATGTGGAAAAGGTGTTTTATTAGAATTATCATAAGATGAGTGGAAATATGTACTTATATCTCCATCAACTATATTTTCTTTATTACCTTCATTATGAGAGTTTGGATCATTATTAGGAACAACTCCTTGTGGAGTACTAATAACTGTTAATCCTTTTACTGTAGTTTCATCTGCTGTTGCTAAACTTGATGGTCTAATATACTCAGGATCTGGCATTACATAATTTCTATCAGTAATTTTACCTACATCATTTAAGTTAGAATAAATCTTAGTTATTGATTTCCAACTAGTATCTCCTGAAGTTTTTCTAATATTTACATCAGCCCATCCAATACCGCCAGTATTTTTAGCTACCAATGTATATTGATAAATTTTATTAGCTTCTAAATTTACAGTAAAGCTAGTTGATTTGGCTCTGCCTTTATTATCTGTTTGCTGTGCAAGCTTAAGTGCATCATCAACATTATTTGCATAATCATTAGTTATAGATTGTAGTGTTGTTCCATCATCTAAATGTATTTGAAAAGCAGCTCTATCATCTCCAAAAGCTTGGAATTCATATTCTCCAGCTTCATCTACCATAAAGTATCCTTTACTTCTAGATAATCTATCACCTTCTGCGGAATCAATTCTCATTCCAGTTGATGTTGAACTTCCATATGGTGTACTTGTTGGTAAAACGTCTAAAGCTTCGTAAATATCCCATTTAAGTATATCAAAATGTTCTACAACACTAGCATTATAATCTAGAGCTATAGTACAATTTAACTTAGTTTCATGACTTATTCCGTCTTTTTCAACTTTAACTGTTAATACAAATTCATCTAATGCATTTTCAGGCATTGATGTACTAGCTAAATAATCATATTTACCATCTTGTCTTAATTGTAAAGTTCCATATTTTGGCTGAGATACATCTATTACAGTTACATTACCAGGTGAAACTAAACTTTTTTGGAAGTCAAATGTATAACCGCTAGATGGAATATAGAAAGGTCTACCTGTTTCTCTTCCTACTTCCCCCATTGCATACACACTTTGCACTGGAATAGTCTCTTTATATCCAAGAGCTTTTATCTTATCAATGGTTTCTTGTTTTAATGGCCAACGTAATTCTTTTTGTATATACCATGTATAATCACGTTCACCAGCCACACAAAATCTATATGCCATATCATCATATCTATCATCTCTCTTCAGTCCGCCTTGACTTTCAAGCTTATAATCATATGGTGGAATATATATTCCGTTAAAGGTTCCTCCCTCATAAGTTGATTTAATAACATTAACATAGTTTATTGGTCCAATTTCATGAGCAAATGTACTAAACATAAAGTTACCTATATTCGGTACACCAGGATAGTACTGAACGCCTTCAAATATTTGTTGCTTTAAACTACTATATGGATCTGCAACCTTATTCCAATCATCGGTTCCATTTTCTCCTCTAGAAGCTGCTATATTAGTATATAAAATATATGATGCAGCACTTAAAGCATTATTAGTTATTTCAGTAAAATCAGTTCCAAGGCCCCATTCATCAGAATATGAACTATATCTTCTTTGATAATGGTGATTTATTTCATGTATTATTCCCCAACTTCCATTTTTCACTAGACCATCATAATCAAATGCATCTTTTGACCATTCTGGTGGTAAATTACATGACCAGCTCCATACATTTGCATATGCTATACCAACGGTTATATATTGGTCAAAAGTAAGAGTCATTGGTGTTGTTCTATTTTCAAGTCCCATTGTATTGGCACTTAAGGCAGTTACATTTGTCCAAAACTCTGCTGCTTTTTGTGGATCTTCAATATGACGAATAAATTTAGCTGGAAGTATAAATCTTAAATAAGGAGTTCTTATTTCAGCAAATATACCTGGTGCATCTTTTGCAACTTTCCATTCTTCAGATGTTGTTTTACCTAAATCATAATATGGTGTATCAACTACCCCTTTAATATCTACCTCAATATTTGCGCCTGAAGGAACAGATTCAGCTATTTCTATAAAGACCATTCCTCCAAAAGGTGTACCTACTTTAGTTTCGGTTTCACTAATAGAGAAAGTTTTTCCTAAATACGGCATACGATTTTCGTTACTATGATTATAATAATATTCTTCTGCATCAACCATAGTCATACCTACGCTAAGTTTAATTTTTCCTTGCTTAGCGTATTTTAAAGCTTCATCATTTAATGTTACATTTAATTTATGATGAAAATTTCTCAGAGAATAGCTTTGGATTCCGCCCTCGCAGAGGTGTAAAAGATGCAATAAGGAAAGCTGAAAGTTATATTAACGAAGGTTATACATGGGTTGTAGACATAGACTTAGAGAAATTCTTTGATAAAGTAAATCATGATATTTTAATGTATAAACTATCGAAAGATATTAAAGATAAAAGAGTTTTGAAACTAATAAGGAAGTATCTGCAATCAGGAATAATGATTAATGGAATAGTAACATCAAGCGAAGTAGGAACGCCACAAGGCGGACCACTAAGTCCGCTATTATCTAATATTATGCTAGATGAATTAGATAGGGAGTTAGAGAAAAGAGGACATAAATTTTGTCGCTACGCGGACGACTGTAATATTTAAGTAAAGAGTAAAAGAGTCGGAGAGAGGGTTATGGAAAACATAACCAGATTCATTGAAGGTAAACTAAAACTCAAAGTAAATATCAACAAAAGTGCAGTTGAAAGACCTTGGAAAAGAAAATTCTTAGGGTTTACACTAGGGATTATGTTTGGTAAGGCATATTCAAGCATATCTAAACAATCATTAAGGAAGCATAAAGATAAACTCCGAGAAATATTATCAAGGTCAAAACCGATGACCTTAGAACAAAGAATAATTAAGATAAATCAAGTTAACATAGGTTGGATTAATTATTATGGAATAGCAAAGTGCAAAGGTATTGTTGTTCAATTGGATAAATGGATTAAACGGAGATTAAGAATGTGTATATGGAAACAATGGAAGAAGGTTAAAACAAGATATAAAAACCTTAATAAATTAGGACTTAATCACTATCAAGCAATAAAATTCGCCAACACCCGTAAAGGATATTGGCGAGTAGCAAATAGTGTTATATTAAATACTACACTAACAAATCAATTCTTTAACGACTTAGGCTTGAAAAGCCTAACGCGTCAATATATTAAAATTCATTAAACTTAAGGAACCGCCGTATACCGGACGGTACGTACGGTGGTGTGAGAGGACGGAAAATAAAATAATTATTTTCCTCCTACTCGATTATATTTATGTTAATAATATTATTAAAAATATAGTGATGAAAAAGATTAAAAAATTTTAATCTTACTTTCATTCCTACTTCATGAAAAAGAGAAATCAATATTATATAATTCATAATACAGATTAAGATAAGGAGAAACAAAATGAATAAATATTTAGAAACAGCAAGAGAAATAATAAAAAGAAACAAGAAAAAAATGGTAAAAAGAATTTCAATATTATTAGTTTTAGGTGTTGCAGTATGTGGTATAGGTGCTATTACTGTATATAGTATAGCTAAATCTAATATTAATTATACAGTTGATGAAGCAAAGGTAATAGCACTACAAGCGGTTCAAGGAGACATATTAAAGGTTAGGAAAAGCTTAGAGTTAGATAATCTTAGTTTTGAGTATAAATTTAAAATAAAAAATTCAAATAATATTCTTATAGAAGTTAATGTGGATTCTAACTTGGGGGTTATTACAGATATAGATAATTATTATGATTAAACATTATATATAAGCGTATTATAAAGGAGGAAGTATAGTGAAAAGCATATTAATAGTTGAGGATGAACCTAATATTTCCGATTTTGTAAAAGGGGAATTAGAATATGAAGGGTATGATGTTTGTATTAAGGAGGATGGTAGAGAAGGGTTAGAAGAGGCATTAAGAAATGAATATGATCTTATAATACTGGATGTTATGCTTCCTTCAATGAATGGATTTGAGATATGTAGAAGACTAAAGAGAGAAAAACAATCTCCGGTAATAATGCTTAGTGCAAAAGATAGTGTTATGGATAAAGTTAATGGGCTTCAAATAGGTGCTGATGATTATATTGCTAAGCCATTTGCAATAGAGGAGTTACTTGCACGTATTGAAGTGGTTTTTAGGAGACAAGATAGTTTAAATAATTCTATAGTAAAGTTTAAGGATATTGTAATTAATAAAAGCTCAAGAAGTGTTAAAAGGAATGGTAATGAAATAAGTTTAACTAATAAAGAATATGAACTATTAATGATATTAGTAGATAATAAGGATAAGGTAGTTACTAGAGAAGAGCTTTTAGAAAAAATATGGGGCTATGGGTATGAACCGGAAACTAATGTCACAGATGTATATGTAAGATATTTAAGAACAAAATTAAATAATGAAAATAAAGAAGAATATATACAGACAGTTAGATCAGTTGGTTATATTATGAGGGGTTAGTAATGAGAACTAAAAAATTACCTGTATTTTTAGAAATTATGAAAAGTTCCTTTTTTATAATAAGTTTAATTTTGATTATATATACAATTGGTCAATTAATTACATTTTGGATATTTACAGATGAGTATGAAAAAGATTTATTAGAAGCTAAATATAAAGAGATAAGCAGCTTATCTAAGGATATAAACATAGAAATATCTGAAAATGGGTTTTATGAATATTTACAACAGTTAACTAAGGTTGATGATGATGAATATATTAGGATTTACTCAACAGATAAAATATATTATGAATCCCCATCTGAAATATGGGAAGAAATTAAATTTGACTATGTAAATCAAGATATTATAATGGGATCTAAGATTTTTGATTTTGAGATATATATGGTAATAACAGGACCAATAGAGATAGGAAATTCTCAATATACGATACAAATAATTAGAGAAAATGAGATGTTTCAGGAATTTACTGAAAACTCCTTACCGATTTTAATTTTTACTTTAATTTTAGGATTAGCTTTAAGTGGTATAGGAGCTATGTATGTTTCGAAGAACTTTATAAAGAGACTTAGAAGGCTTACAACAACTATGAATGAAATAAAGGAAAAAGGAATTAATAAAAGAGCTGAAATATCAGATTTAAATGACGAAGTAGATAAAGTAAATATAGTTTTTAATTCAATGATGGATGAATTAGAAGAGGCATTTCATGAGCAAAGTAGGTTTGTATCAGATGCATCACATGAATTAAAAACACCATTAACAGCACTTCATGGACATTTAAGTATGCTTAAAAGATGGGGAAAAAATGACAAGGAACGTTTAGAAAAATCTTTGGATATATGTTTAAAAGAGGTAGAAAGATTAAAAAAGTTAGTAAATGATATGTTATTACTATCTAAGGCAGAAAAATCAGTAGTAGACTTAAATAAAGTAGATAAGATTGATCCTGTAATATTAGTTGATGAGGTTATAGAACAATATAGATTTTTAAATCCAAATGTCACATATATAGTTAATATTGATGAAAATATAAGAATAAAAGTTGAGCCAAATGATTTTAAGCAGTTATTAATTATATTTGTTGATAATTCAATAAAGTATAACAATAAAGAGAATGTTGAAATTTCAATAAGTATAAGAAAAGAAGCTAGTGCGATAAAATTAGAAGTTAAAGATAATGGAATTGGTATACCAAAGAATGAAATTGATAATGTAAAGAAAAGATTTTATAAAGTTGATAAATCTAGAGTAAATAATAATTCTTTTGGAATTGGTTTATCCATTGCAAACAGAATAGTTAGCAATTATAACTCTAAGATTTATATAGAAAGTGAATTAGATAAATATACAATAATAAGCGTATATTTTAAGGGATAAAAGTAGGGAAAATTAATTATCTATATTTAATGAAAATTTTATAATATTTTGGGATATCATAGATAAAAATATTAATAAAAAGATGTATATAAGTGGAGGATAAAATGAAAAAGGCAAAATTAGCAGCAATTATGATAATAATTTCTATTAGTTTAGTAGGGTGTAATAACTCAGGTGTATCAAATTCAGGTGCAACGAATGAGAGTACAACAAATCAAAATACAACAAATCAAACTGAAACAAACTCAGGTATAACAAATAATGAAGTTGTTGGGGCTAATAAGATAACAATTGATCAGGCTAAAGAAATAGCACTAAACCATGCAAAATTAACAGCAGAGCAAGTTTCATTTATTAGAACTGAAAGTGAATTTGATGATGGAATAGAAAAATATAATATAGAATTTTATTATAATAATCAAAAATATGATTATGATATTAATGCGGTTAATGGACAAATAATTCAATATGATTTAGAAGGAGTTATTAATAATAGTCAAAATAATTTAAATAGCACAGCTAATATTTCAATAGAGCAAGCAAAGGAGATTGCATTAAACCATGCAAATTTAACAAGCAATCAAGTTATATTTTCAAGAACAGAATTAGATTATGATAATGGGATACAAAAATATGAAGTAGAATTCTATTATAATAATAGAGAATATAGTTATGAAATAAATGCTAATACTGGAGATATATTAGGGTATGAGCAAGATTAATATATTAAGAGAAGGTGCCACTCTTTAGAGAGAGGTGCCTTTTTTTAGTAGATAATTTAAGCTTAAAAATAGTATTGACTCTAACGTTACGTGATAAATTAAAATTATATTTGTAGCTAAGATAAACAAAATAATTTATGAAAGGAGGTATATAAAGCTAATGAGGATAAGCGAAGTAGCAAAGTTAACAGGAATAACGGTAAGAACATTGCACTATTACGATGAAATAGGGCTATTAAAACCAAGTGAAATAACAGAGGCTGGTTATAGGTTATACTCTAGAGAAGATCTGGAAATATTACAACAAATACTGTTTTTCAGAGAACTAGATTTTCCTCTAAGTCAAATAAAGGAAATAATGAATAATCCCAATTATGATAAAGAAGAAGCACTTAAAAAACAAAAAGAATTGCTAATTCAGCAACGACAAAGGATAGAAGGATTAATAAAATTAATAGAAAAAAGAATAGAAGGAGATAATAATATGAGCTTTAAAGAATTTGATATGAATGAAATAGAAGAAAATAAAAAGAAATATGCTAAAGAGGTAAAAGAACGTTGGGGAACTTCTAAAGCGTATGAAGAAAGCGAAAAGAAAACAAGTAGTTACAATAAAGAAAAATGGGGAGACATTAATCAAGAGACAAGTGAGATATTTAAGGGGTTTGCTGAATTAAGAAATTCTGATCCAGGAAGTGAAGAGGTGCAAGAATTAGTTAGAAGATGGCAAAAGTATATTACTGATAATTTCTATACTTGTACAAATGAGATATTATCTGGATTAGGTTTAATGTATGTGGAGGATGAAAGATTTAAAGAAAATCTAGATAAGAATGGTGAAGGAACTGCTAAACTTATGGCAGAAGCAATAAAGATTTATTGTTCAAAATAATATGACACTTAAATGACACAAAGGAGGATTATTATAAACACATAAAGTAGTTAATGCAAAACAATTAATGATTAATAATAATCCTCCTTTTGAAATATAAAGGCGCCTAACACGAGAGTCCCCCTTAAGTGTTAGGCTATTTTTATATTTTAAATAAAAAATAAGATTTAAATGAGTTATTTTGAGTTTTACGGATAATAATAGTAATGATTTTTAATAATAGAAATAAGTAAATTAAAGGAATTGACAACGGTTTGTCAATAAAAGAATAGTATGATAGTATATATTAATGCATAGGATACTAATATGTAGTTAAATAACGAGATAGCAATGGAGGAAATGAAATTATGTTACCAAACTGTCCAAAATGTAATTCAGAATATACTTATGAAGATGGAAATCTTTTAATTTGCCCAGAATGTGGTCATGAATGGACTGCTGCAAGCCAAGCGGCTGAAGAAGAAGCAAGTGTTATAAAAGATGCTAACGGAAATGTTTTAAATGATGGTGATACTGTTACAATAATCAAGGATTTAAAGGTTAAAGGTGCTACATCAGCATTAAAGCAAGGAACAAAAGTTAAGAATATTCGTCTACTTTATGATGTAACAGATGGTCATGATATAGACTGTAAAATAGATGGATTTGGAGCAATGAAGCTTAAATCATCAGTAGTTAAGAAGATATAATTAGAGATAATATATAAGGACTGTTTATATTAAAGTTAAGCAGTCCTTTTTACTTGTAGTAATATAAAATTTATATTGTATGATATAATTAAAATAAAAATTAAGTTTTTGGAGGCGATAGTTTATGTTCACTAAGGAAGAACTTTTAGTAATAGAAGATGCTTTAAAAATAGCTGATGAAAAGTACATAAAGTTGCTTGATGAAAGCAAAAATAATAAGAATAAAATGGTTGCATTTAACAGAAAGCAAAAGAAATTATGGTTAGTTCAAAATAAATTAAATAAAATACTAAAAGAAGAAGTCTAAAAGTATTATTTTATGGTATCTAGTATAAAAACTAGATACTTTTTTTATTATTAATTTGATTTATGGGGAAAATTAATTAAAATACTTAATTTATAAGTTTATATCCATCTATAAATTTTATTATACAACATCTAATTTATTAATTTCTTACCATGTATTTAATAAATATATATACACCTATTTTTATTAAACGATAATTAATAATACAGGGAGATAAAATAATACAAATGAACACTAAAATTAGTAAAATGTTGATTTATTTAACATAATGTAGTATTTTGATATTTTTTGAAAAAAATCCATTATAATACATAAGAAAATTTGTAAAAAAATGTCTTCACCTCTGTTTTTATATAAATTCTATAAATAAATTATATCCAAAATAAGTAAAAGAATAATAATCAATAAACTAATTCAATTTATTGATTATTAAGAATATTTTCAAAATAAATATTGTAATATTTAATAGAATATTTATTTTAAAAACAAAAACAAGGTGATTTATATTTTAATAAAAAAACCAATATATATATTATTATATAATATAAAATTTATATAATAATATAAAATATATGAAATTTTAAAGCAAAATATGTAAAATGCAGTAAAAAAGAAATGAGTAAAAATTATATAAATAAATTTAAAAATAAATGCTAGTGATAATAAAAAATGAAATATTTATAAAAAAATCTTTCATAAATGAATTTGTATAATTTATTTACAAAATTAAACATTTAAGATAGAATTACATAAGTGAAAAAATAAATAGATAAAGGGGAATATAAAATGAAAAAAAGATTTATAGCAATTACATTTTTATTGTTGATAACTTTTGGAATGATAGCTTGTGGAAAAAATGAAGTTTCAAAAGAGGAAAATATAAATGAAACAAATCAAGAACAAGCAACAGGAAGTCAAGAAACTACTGAAGAACAGCAAGAGAATCCTAATAAATGTGGTAATACAGAAGAGCAAGATCAAGCTCAAATTGAGTATATAAATATAGCCCCAGAGGAGGTAAGAATACCTATTCTTATGTATCATTCAATAAGTGATGAAGATCCTAGTAATAACTTATTAGTTCCTCCTGCAATGTTTGAAGAGCAAATGGCATGGCTTGAAGCTAATAATTTTACTGCAATGAATTTAGATGAAGCTTTAGAAGCTATGGAGACTGGAAAAGTACCTAAGAGACCTGTTGTTATAACGTTTGATGATGGATATGCAGATAATTATAGTAGTGCTTTTCCATCATTAAAAAATCACAATTTAAAAGCTACTTTTTTCATAATAACTGATGGAGTAGACAATGGTTATTATATGTCATCAGATAATTTAAAAGAAATGCAAGCTGCAGGAATGTCTATAGAAAATCATACGGCAAATCACTTAGAATTAAATGGATTGTCAAAAGAAGATGCATATGATTCAATTAAAAGAGCACAAGACTATTTGAGAAATGTCATTGGTTCAGATGGAAATTATCTTTGTTATCCAGTAGGAAAATATAATGATGAAACTATTGCTATAGAAGAAGAGTTAGGAATAAAGGCAGCAGTAACAACTCAAGGGGGAATAGCTTCGATAAATGATGGGATTCATACTTTAAAGAGAGTTAGAATATCGCCAATGAGTATTGATAGCTTTGCTTCAATATTTTCAGAGTATATTAATTAAAGATAAGCTATACTATAAATGACGAAAAAAATAATACTTTGGAGGGATAGTAGTGGCAAAAATAACAAGTAAAAATAACAGTTTATTAAGAGATTCAAGAAATAAAGTTTCACCTAAAGTATATAATCTTTTACTGGATTTAGTTAATGATGACAAAGAAGAATTAGCGGAAATTGTTTTAAAAATAGATTATTTAATAGAGTATGCTAATAGTGCAGTGAAAGCAAAGGATTATAGTGAAGCATTAGAAACTATTCAAAGAGCAGAAGAAAGAATAAAGTTAATTAAAAGAGAATATTATGATGTAAGTCATTTAGAATACTTAATTGAAGGTGTAAAATTAAAGATAAAAAAATAAAACAATGCCCTATAGATAGAAACATCTATAGGGCATTGTAATTATATTAATATAAATTATTTAGAAGATCTTTTGTTTCTGCTTCTCTTTTTGTTGTTAGTTGAAACTTCAACGTTAACTCTTCTCTTATTGATTTTTCCACCAGTACACTTTTCAAGTACTTGCATGTGAATAGCATCATCAACATTAACAAATGCGAAGTTTTCCATTATGTCTATGTCTCTTATTTGAGAAGCTCCTACTTTTGCATTATCCTTAATGTAATTGATTAAGTTTTTAATAGTTAAGCCATCTCTTCTACCAGCTGAGAAGAATAATCTAACGTCATTTCCCTTAACTTTAGCTGGCGCTTCAAGTTTATCAGTTGAGTAATCAAAAGATAGTTGATTTTTAAATTGGCTTTGAAGTAATGAAGCTATAACTTTTACAGAATCATGAGTTTCAGTTAATTGAGTAGCAACATTAACAAACTTAGAATAGTCTTCAGCTTCAATTATTGAAGAAACTTCTTCTGTCATTGCTTTGAACTTAGCATCGTATATTTCTTGAACTGTAGGTACTTGTCTTTTTTCAATATTACCTTTAGTAACATTTTTAATTTGTTTAAGGAATCCAAATTCTTTAGGAGTAATTATGCTGTAAGCAGTTCCTTCACGACCAGCTCTACCAGTTCTACCAATTCTATGAACATATGATTCAATATCTTGAGGTAACTCATAGTTAAATACGTGAGTAACTCCATCAACGTCAATTCCTCTTGCAGCAACGTCAGTAGCAACTAAGAATTTTAAAGAACCATTTTTGAACTTAGCTAAAGTTTTCATTCTTTGAACTTGAGACATGTCTCCGTGCATACCTTCAACCATGTATCCTCTTGCTTGCATTGCAGCAACTAAATCATCAACACCTTTTTTAGTTCTGCAGAAGATGATACCAGCAGATGGATTATCAAGATCTATTAATCTACAAAGTGCTTCTAATCTTTGAGATCCGTTAACTTCAAAGAAGTTTTGTGTAATTGTAGATCCTGTCATTTCCTTTCTTGCTATAGCGATATGTTGAGCATCATCTTTTAAGTATTTTTTAGTTAATTTCTTTATTTGAGGAGGCATTGTTGCAGAGAATAAAAGAGTTTGTCTTTCTTCTGGAATGCTCTTCATTATTTCTTCCATATCATCAATGAATCCCATGTTTAGCATTTCGTCTGCTTCATCTAAAACTAAGAACTCTACTGAAGATAGCGGTAAATTTCCTCTTCTTATATGGTCTAAAACTCTACCAGGTGTACCAACTACAATGTTAGCTCTCTTTAAATCTCTAGCTTGAAGATGAATTGGTGCACCACCGTATACAGCAACGATGTTTAATTTTTCGTACTTAGTTAATTTTACTAATTCATCGTGTACTTGTATTGCTAATTCTCTTGTTGGAGCTAGTATTATTGAACCAATAGCATTTTTTACTGTTAAGTTGTTTAATATAGGTAAGCCAAATGCTGCTGTTTTTCCTGTACCAGTTTGAGCTTGCCCTATAATATCAGTTCCCGAAAGGGCAACTGGAATTGCTTCGGCCTGAATTTGAGATGGTGTAGTAAAACCTAAATCATCAATAGCTTTTACTAAAGTCTCCTTTAAGCCTAAATCATTAAATGTTAAATTCGTCATATAGTATCCTCTTTTTTCATGTATTTTTTTATTTATTTCAAATTATTTAAATAATTATCTCTCATCAATCGACTTTATTAAGTATATAGCAAAAATATAATTAATGCACTAAGTATTTATTGTAAAATATGAAATAGTTGTTTATTTTTCATTTAATCAAAAAATGGTAATGTTTTCATTGGCAAAAATAAAAATTCCACAAAAATATAATTGACAATTGGCCGAAAATAGTTCAAAATATGCAATGGAAATAGTCATTACTTAAATTTTAAATATTGTGTTATTGTGTCATGGAGTATGTGGGAAGTTTATCTACCTATGTACTCTATTTTTTTACAATAAAAAAGATGAGATTGACCTCATCTTAATATAACAGGTCGTACAACTCTAAACTTGTACGACCTGTTTTTATTTAGATAATTTAGATGCAATTATATTTTGTACTTTCTTAGGTAATTCATCTTGTTCTTCTTTAGTTAAAGAAGCTGTTTCTATAGCGGGATGAATATATAAGTTTACAGTAGCTGGTTTAAACCAAGGACCATCACCATGTTCCATAATCTTATAAGAACCATCCATAGTAACTGGAATTATAGGACTCTTTGATTTTGTTGCTAATTTAAAGCTACCTGCTTTAAAGTCCTTCATTGGACCGCCTTTACTTCTTGTTCCTTCAGGGAATATAACTAATGAATGACCTGCTTTTAAAGACTTAACGCCTCTAATTATAGCCTCACCTGATTTTCTAAGATTACTTCTATCCATGAATATACAATGCATAAAATTCATCCAAGTTCTAACTAGAGGGATTTTTTCAACTTCAATTTTTGAAATAAATCCAATGACTTCAGGAATTTGAGTGATATATATAGGAATATCAAAGTTACCTTGATGGTTACCTACAAACAATACTGTCTTGTCTTTAGGGATATTTTCAACACCATGAACATTAACTTTTACACCAGCTATTTTCAACAATGAATTAGCCCATGTAGTAGTACATTTATATATTAATGCTTCACTTTCGTCTATTCTATTTTTTTTAATTAAATATTTAACTCTAAATGTAAATGGTACGCTTATTATTAAGCTTAGAAAAAACCATATGTACCAAATTATAGTTCTAATCATAATTTTGCCACTCCTCAAATTTAAATGTTAAGTAAAGTATACTATAAAGTATATATAAAAAGTAATATTTTTGAAGTAAAAATATTAAACTAAGTAGTAATATATTCATATACTAATCTTAAAATTAATTTATTTTGGAGTAAAAGATAAATGTTTAAATTTAATCCTAAAAAATTAAAGGTTATATATAGGGATGAAGTAGATAGGAATAAATTAGAGATTCCGAGAAAGTATACATTAACACATAGTGATAGAACCGGAAATTTATTTTTAACTATAGGTAAAACTTATGATTATAAGAGTATTGATTATAATATAAGGGATGAAGTGTTAGCTTTTTGGGAAAAGAGTGATAAATATTATTTAAAGGTAAAATTAGAAGTAGATAATGGAAGTTCACTTCCAAAAATAATAATAAGGAATAAGATATTTAGAGAGGATTTACCACTTGCTCTTAATGCTATTGTATATGGAGATAAAATGCTATTTGAAAATAATAAAATGCTGTATAAGGCGCATATAATAGTGTATTTTAAATCAAAAAATGAAAAGTATAATGTTATAGAAGATTGGGGTGAAATAAAGGATTATAAATATAAAGAATAGTAAGTAGAAAAAATTGACATAAGCAAATGAGTGTAATAAAATATACTTATGGATCTTGCTCTCATAGTTTAATGGATAGAATAGTCCCCTCCTAAGGGATAGATACAGGTTCGATTCCTGTTGGGAGTACCATAATAAAAATCGCTAAGAAATTTAAGTTTCTTAGCGATTTTTATTTATATTATTTTGATTTCTTTTCTAAAAAATCTTTTGATTTTTCCAGTACTATTATTAAAGATCCGCCTATAATAAAGAATATCCAGCTGAAGTTTGAAAGATTCATTGCTGGTTGAGGGACTTCTAAAGTAGTAGGTCCCATAAATACGGCATATAAAGATCCAACCATTAATCCTAATATTAAATAAATCATAGCAGATCTATATTTACTTAATAAGAATTTAATTATTTTAATTGTACTTAAAATACCTGTAATTACACCTAATCCAAAGATTATTAATACTGGTAAATAAGAAAAGTTAAGTGATAAAACTTCTTTTATTGCACTTATAATTCCTGTGTAAAGTCCAAATATTAATAATAAAGTTGAACCTGATATACCAGGTAGAACCATAGCAGAAATAGCAATTAATCCAGCAACAAATACAAATATACCAAGTCCAAAGTTTAAACTTCCTAATGAAAGATTCATGCCACCATTAGTACCTGCAGGATTAAAATACGTAATTAGTCCAACAATTAGAGCACCGATTAAGGTAAAAATAATATTTTTATATTTACCTACTAAAGAATCCTTTTCCTGTTTAATTATTAATGGAATTGCAACTATTATAAATCCAGTAAATAGTGAACTTATACTATAGATGTGTGAATCAAATATAGAAGATAGTATTAGTACAGATAAAACCATACCAGTTACCCAACCGATTCCTAACTTAATTAAAAAGAATAAAGCCTTTTTCTTATCTTCTTTGCTATCTTTTGATATTAATGAGTTTAGAGAGCCTATAAAATCATCATAAAACCCTAATATAAAAGCAATAGTACCACCCGAAACACCAGGTACACTATCAGCTAAGGCCATAAAAAAACCTCTGATAAAATTAATAATATACACAATATCACCTCAAAATAAATATGTTAAGTATAAAATTATAATACTAAAAATAAAAAAATAATAGCACATTATTATTAAATTAATATTAAAAATATTAAAATTTCTATTGAAATAAAATGTAAAATTTGTGTTTATTTATTGGTAAATTATATCATATAGTATTAACGTATGATATAATAAATATCAAAAATATTTTATTAAATTACTAGGAGAGTGATTTTTTTGGAACCCAGTCAAGTGTGGCAGATAATAGTACTTATAATTTTACTTGTATTGTCTGGATTTTTTTCAATGTCAGAAACCGCCCTTATGGCACTAAGTAAAATAAGAATTAGACATATGGTGGAAGAGGGAGTAAAGGGAGCTAAGTTGGTTGAAAAGTTAACAGAAGACCCAAATAAGTTATTAGGAGCCATATTAATAGGCAACAATATAGTCAATATTTTAGCATCATCATTAGCTACAACATTATTTGTTTCTTTAGTAGGTCCAAGTGGGGTTGGAGTAGCAACTGCTGTAATGACAGTATTAGTACTTATATTTGGAGAAATAACTCCAAAGTCAATAGCAAAACAAAAATCTGAAGAAGTATCGTTAAAAGTAAGTAAACCAATAAATATAATAGTTAAAATATTAAAACCTTTTATAGGAATATTTTCGTTTATATCAAGTTTATTTATAAGATTATTAGGTGGAGATCCGAAGGCTACGGAACCATTTATAACAGAAGAAGAATTAAGAACTATGGTAGGTGTTAGTGAAGAAGAAGGTGTGCTTGAAGATGTTGAAAAAGAAATGATTTTCAATGTTTTTGATTTTGCAGATTCTCAAGCTAAAGATGTTATGGTTCAAAGAGTAGATATTGTAGCAGTAGATACCGAAGCTACTTACGAAGAAGTTTTAGAAGTTATAAAAACAGAGCAGTTTTCTAGAATACCTGTATATAATCAAACGATTGATGATATAGTTGGAGTTTTGTATGTTAAGGATTTAATTATAGCAGGTCAAAACAAAGAAGGATTTAAAGTTTCTGATTATATGAGGGAACCTTATTATACATTTGAATTTAAAAAAATTAAGGAATTATTTAATGAAATGAAGAAAACCAGAAATCATTTAAGTGTTGTTTTAGATGAATATGGTGGTACCGTTGGTATAGTAACTATAGAAGATTTAATTGAAGAGGTATTTGGCGATATAGAAGATGAATATGACGACTATGATAAGGAAATAGAAGTTGTAAAAGAGGATGAATATATAGTAGATGGAAGTGCCAAACTTGATGATATAAGTGAATTAATTGGAGTAAATATGGAGTCAGAAGAATTTGATTCTGTTGGTGGATTAATTATAGGAGAATTAGGTAGATTCCCAGATAATAAAGAAGAAGTAACTTTAAACAAAATAAGATTTGTTGTTGAAGAAGTTGATAAGAATAGAATTAAAAAAGTAAGAATTTACACATAGTTACTAATTGAAGTAATAAGGTAAGAGTTAAGAGTTTTAAATGGTAAAATGAATTTTATCAATGGCACTTAGCTCTTAAATTTTAGCCAATAAAAGGTGGAAATGACATAATGAATTATATGGATATTGCTCTAGAAGAAGCTAATAAGGCTTATTTAAAGGGGGAGGTTCCTGTAGGGGCTGTAATAGTAAAGGATAATAAAGTAATAGCTAAAGCTCATAATTTAAAGGAAACAAATAAGTCAGTATTGGCACATGCTGAAGTATTAGCTATTGAAGAGGCTTGCAAGGTATTAGGTGATTGGAGATTAAATGGGGCAGAGATGTATGTAACATTAGAACCTTGTTCAATGTGTGCATCTGCAATTGGGCAAGCAAGAATTTCAAAATTATATATTGGAACATTTAATAAAGATATGGGGGCTTGTGGGACAATTTTAAATATTTTAGATTATGATATTTTTAATACTTATGTAAAGGTAAATTGGTGTTATAATAAAGAATGTAGCGATTTAATAAGTAAGTTTTTTTATGAAAGAAGACAAAGAAAATTAATAGAAAAAGGGGAGGATAAGAGATGAATCCAGTAGCAATGAATCCGGTAGCATTTGAACTATTTGGTCAGCCTATAAGGTGGTATGGAATCATTATTGCAGGAGGCGTATTAGTTGCATTTTTTGTATCGTATATTCTTGCAAAGAAAAAAGGACTAGATTTTGATATTATTACTGATGGTTTTTTATGGAGTTTTCCATTTGCGATAGTTGGAGCTAGGCTTTATTATGTGGCCTTTGAATATAAAAATTATCATTCATTTTTAGATGTAATAAATATAAGAAATGGTGGTATGGCTATTCATGGAGGGTTAATTGGTGGATTGGTTGTTGCATATATATTTACAAGGATTAAGAAGATTAATTTTTTTGAATATATTGATGTGATAATGCCAGGAGTAATATTAGCTCAGGCAATTGGGAGATGGGGAAATTTTATGAATCAAGAAGCTCATGGAGGCCCAGTTACAGAAGCGTTTATAAGTAAATTCCCTGAATTTATTCAAAGAGGAATGTTGATAAATGGAACATATTATCACCCAACATTTTTATATGAATCTATTTGGGATTTAGTTGTATTTGTATTATTAATATTTATTTTATATAAAAAGAAACAGCAACATGGTATCGTAATAGGAAGTTATATGGTACTTTATTCGTTAGGAAGATTCTTTATAGAAGGATTAAGAACTGATAGCTTAATGTTCTTTGGATTAAGAACTGCTCAAATAATAAGCTTAATAGGTATTATTTTTGGAGTTTTAATTATATTTATAGCAATAAAAAATAATAAAAATAAAAGCAAAAATTAAATATCATAAAAATAAATAAATGCGACTCGAAGTGGTAAACTAATATAGTGATAAACTGCGAGTCGCATTTATAGATTTACGATGAATTATGAAAGTAAATCTTTCTATTGAACTACAATAATATTTATGTTAGAATGAGAAAGTATCAAGATTAAGTAAAATAAAAAATGTTTTAATTAATTTCTAGATATGTGATATGGAGAGATGTCCGAGTGGTTGAAGGAGCACGCCTGGAACGCGTGTATAGGGGAAACTCTATCGTGGGTTCAAATCCCACTTTCTCCGCCATAGCCGTACTAGATGGGGAGTTAGCGGTGCCCTATAACCTGCAATCCGCTATAGCAGGATTGAATTCCTCACCGAGGCTTTTAATCTTTCTGGACTGCCCTATGTAAGTGATGTTGAGGGTCGGGTCCCACGCGACGTAAGACTGTGAACCTCGTCAGGTTCGGAAGAAAGCAGCGATAAGCAGCCCCTGCGTGTGACGTGGATCAATCTTACCTGAGTTAACTACATAGGTAACGCTTAGAGGTTACTGTCAAAGTGAGGTGTACGGTTTTAAATTATCCTTTCTTGCTAGAAAGAAAGGCTTTTTTAATGTTTATAAACAATTTTAATTAAAATGAAAATTAATTATGAAAAATGATATTTCATTTTTCGTTCAAATTTATTTATTAAATTAAGGTTACTCTTCAATAGGATTAACAATATAGGACAAAAAAACAATAGGACAGAAAAATAGGGAAATCTCTTGTGAGATATCCCTATTTTTCTGTCCTTTTTTAAATTTAAAAAGGAAAATATTAAAAAACATAACTATTTAAGTTAACTAAATGATAATATAAAAATATTAAATGCAAGTTAAAAGTATTAAAAATTGCATTTTTTAAATAAAACTCTTGTAAAACCATATAAAAATGAAATATAATAAAAATATGAAATTCAAAAAGATTTAAGGGGGCTATTTAAATGAGAAAATTTCCGACTTCGATGATGACACAACATCCTGATAATGTAGAACAATACATATCAATCCAACATGAACCAGAAGAGGCAATACAAGGATTAACACCTCAAGAGCAAGGTGGTCTTGGAATTGATGAAGTAATGATAGATTTTGAAGGTAAATTAACACCTTATCATCAAACATCACAAATTGCATTAGGTTTAATTGGCAAGGGTATAGTGCCGGGTGAAAATGTTAGGATAACACCTAGAATACCAAATGCAAATAAGGAATCAGTATTTAGACAGTTAATGAGTATAATGTCTATAGTTGAAACTAATGCACAGGCTTATCAGCTTACAGGGGTACAAGCTATAAGAGAAGTGGTTGTACCAATGGTAGAGACAGGGCAAGAAATAGCTGAATTCCAAGAAAGAGTAAATTCTGTTATTGAATTAGGAAATAAAAATTATCCAGTAAAATTTGAAGAAAATAGTGTAAGAATAATCCCATTAGTTGAAGATGTTCCTGCATTAGTTAATGTTGATAAAATATTAAATGATTTTTATGAAATTTCAAAGGAAAAAGGATTTAATATAGACTATTTAAGATTTATGATAGCACGTTCAGATACAGCAATGTCTTATGGATTAATATCAGGAGTACTTTCTGTTGTAATGGCAATCGATAAGGCATATAAATGGGGAGAAGAACATGGGGTAGAGGTTGCACCTATATTAGGATGTGGATCATTACCATTTAGAGGACATTTTACTGGTGAAAATGTTGATAAGATATTAGAAACTTATGCAGGAGTAAGAACTTTTACTTTCCAATCTGCGTTAAGATATGATCATGGTGCTGATGAAACTAAAAAGGCTGCAAGAGAGTTAAGAGAAAAGATGGATATGTATAAACCAAGAAGATTCTCTGAAGAAGATATAGCTCTTATGAAGGAATTCATAGGAATATTATCAAAACACTATTTAACAACATTCTTAAAGGTAATAAATACTGTTTCATTTGTATCTGACTTTATTCCAAAGAATAGAGATAGATTAACTAAGGCTAAAACAGGTTTAGAATATAACAGAGAAGTTGCTAACCTTGATAATATAGCTAACTTAGTAAGTAATGAAGAGTTGAAGAAAGAAATATTAAGTATTGATAATTCTACTGAATATGCGGTACCTAGAGCTATTTCATTTACAGGAGCTATGTATACATTAGGTATGCCGCCAGAGCTTTTAGGAATGGGTAGAGGACTTAAGGAAATTAAAGATAAGTTTGGACAAGAAGGTATAGATAAATTAATTGAATTCTATCCTATGTTAAGAGAAGACTTAGGATTTGCAGCAAGATTTGCTAATGCTGGTGTTAGTAAAAAGATAATAGATGAATCTGCAAGACAAGAATATAAAGAAGATATGAAGTATGTAAATGAGATATTAAATCTAGGATTAGATTATGATTTCATGAACGATAATGAATTCTATCATACTCTATTAAAGACAACTAGACCAATAATAATGCATTTAATTGGACTAGAAGATGATATAATCCAAAGCAAAACTGAAGAGTTAAAGATTCTTAATGAATGGATTATAAGAATGGGTAAAGTAAGAGGAAGTATTGGATAAAATTAATGTTTAAAATAAAAAAGTCGGTTTTACCGACTTTTTTTATTTTAGTTGAAGTATTTTATTTTCTTATTAAATCAATAAACTGATATTTTAATCCACTTTTTTCACAGGTATAAATTTCTGATTTAAATTCAATATTAAATTCATTAAAATCTATTTGTGGAAAAGTAGTATCTCCATGGAATGACTTATACACTTTTGTTAAAAATATTTTATCCACACTGTGGATAACTTGTTTGTATATCTCTCCTCCACCTATAATAAATGCATGTTCAGGTGAATTTTTATACATGTTAATAACTTGTGAAAAGCTGTGGATAACTTCTACATTTGCATTATCCACAGAATAATTTTCATCCCTTGTGATAACTAAATGTTTTCTATTAGGCAAAACGCCAGGCAATGATTCAAAAGTTTTTCTACCCATTATTATTGTGTTTCCAGATGTAATTGCTTTAAATCTTTTTAAGTCTTCTGGTATATGCCATAAAAGCTTGTTATCTCCACCTATAACATTGTTTTCAGCTACAGCAACTATTATAGATAGCATTAAACAGATACCTCCATTTTTATTGCAGGATGATATTTATAATCTATAAGTTTTATATCATCTGCTGTGAAATCATAGAAGTTAGTTATTTCTGGATTAATCCAAAGCTTTGGAGCTTCATACTCGTCATTAGCTCTAGTTAATTGAAGTTTCATTCCTTCTACTTGATTTTCGTATATGTGTGCATTATTAATTACATGAGTAAATAAACCAGGTTTAAGTCCAGTTACTTGTGCAATTAAATGAACTAATACAGCATATTGTGATGTATTAAATGGTACACCTAATGGTATGTCTCCTGAACGTTGGATAAGCATACAATTTAGTTTGCCATCTGTTACGTCCCACATAGTCATGAAACAACATGGTTGTAGAGTCATATGGGGTAGGTCTTCTATATTCCACATAGTCATAAGCATTCTTCTATCCTGAGGATTAGTCTTTAATGTTTCAATAAGCTTATCAATTTGATGGAATTTAGCTATTTGATAACCATAGCCACGACCAATAGTATTATTTTCATCAACCCATTCATCCCAAATGTGTACATTTTGTTCTTGTAACTTAGTTACATCATTAGATTGATCTCTATAAATCCATAGCATTTCTTTTACAGCTGTCTTAAATGCAACAAATTTAGTTGTTAGAATAGGAAATTCCTTTTCCAAATTAAATTGCATCACTTGATGTGGAAGCTTATAAGTTGGCATACCAGTTCTATTATTATCGTAATAGCCATTATTTAAAATATCTTCAACTATATTTAAGTATTTTTTGTCATATAAACTCATATAAATACCTCCTTAAATATATAATTACTATTTTACTATAATGAATAGATATAAAACAGAGGGAAAAAAATAATAAGTCGATGAAAGTAGCTATTTGTCTAAAAGTTAAAAAAATAACAATAAAATGTAAATAAAATACAAGTGAGTGTTAAAAAAATAACAATAAAAAGAAATAAAATGCAGGTAAAGAAAATAATATGCATAAAAAAATAATAATTATGCAAAAGTTGCAAAGGGGTGTCTTTCGTGGAAATACATGTTGAACTTGCAAATTAAAAGTAAAACTTTAGAAACAGGGAAAAATCTTTAACTATTAATAGAATTTGGTTATAATAATTAAAGGAAACTCAACTTTATTTGATGATTAAGCACAGGTTAAGTAACTTTTGCTAATCAAATCTGAGGCTTGGAGTATCAATTAACCTAGATTAACTAAATTGAAATTTATAATATAACTTAATAGATAAATACAGCAAAGAAAGAGGTGATTGTATTGGCATATACAGCTTTATATAGGGAATGGAGACCCAAAACTTTTAATGATGTCGTAGGTCAGGAACATATTACAACAACATTGAAGAATCAGATATTAAATCATAGAATTGCTCATGCATATTTGTTTTGTGGAACAAGAGGAACAGGTAAGACTTCTACAGCAAAAGTTTTTGCAAAAGCTCTTAATTGTCTTAATTTACAAGATGGAGAGCCTTGCAATGAATGTGAAATGTGCAGAAAAATAAATGAAGGTTTAGCAATAGATGTTACAGAATTAGATGCTGCTTCAAATAATGGTGTTGATAAAATTAGAGATATTATTGATGATGTTAAATATCCACCACAAGAAGCAAAATATAAGGTTTATATAATGGACGAGGTACATATGTTATCCGCTGGTGCTGTTAATGCTTTTTTAAAGACATTAGAAGAACCACCTAATAATGTTATATTTATTTTAGCAACAACAGATCCTCAAAAGCTTCCTATTACTATTCTTTCAAGATGTCAAAGATTTGATTTTAAAAGAATAAATAACAACGAAATAACAGCAAGGCTTAGAAAAATAGTAGATGATCAAAATGTTCTTGCTGATGAAAGAAGTTTAAATTTAATTGCAAGAGTTTCTGATGGAGCAATGAGAGATTCATTAAGTATCTTAGATCAAGCAATTTCAATGGGAAATGGTAATGTAGATTATAATACAGTAGTTAGTATGCTAGGATTGGTTACAAATGAACATTTATTTAATTTAACTAATGCAGTAATACAAAGAAGTGTAGAAAAAAGTATAGGAATAATAGAAGATGTTATTTATTCTGGTAAGGATATATATTTATTTATAAAAGATTTAATTACTCATTATAGAAATTTACTTATGGCTAAGGTAACTAATAATCCTGAAGAAGTACTTGATATGTCGGAAGAAAATATTGCTTTAATAAAAGAGCAAAGTGCTAGATTAAGAGCTGAAGAAATAATGAGGTGTATAAGAATACTTCAAGAGGCAGAAAATAATGCTAAGTTAAGTAAACAAGCAAGGTTATATTGTGAGTTAGCTATAATTAAAATGTGTAAAATAGAATATGATACATCTAGTGAAGTTATGTTAACTAGATTAAATAAACTAGAAGAAAATTTAAAGAATGGTAGCATAAAGGTTGCTACAGTAGAGTCTCAAAATAATAATATTAATGCAGTAAAGAAAAGTATTAATAATGTAGAAAGTAAGAAGCCTACTCAAACTCAACATATTGAAGAAACTTTAAGTGGAAATTCAGATTCTAGGATTACAATAAATGATGTTCAAAAAGCATGGAGAGATATATTAGAAGCTTTCAAGGCAAGAAGAGCCATGGTTATTAGTTCATTAATTCAGATTGGAAAGCCAATAGCTTGTGCAAATGGAATAGTTACAGTTCAATTTGAAAAGCAATATCAATTTAGTAGAGATAGATTAAGTGAAAGTAAAAATAAACCTATTATTAATGAAGTTTTCTCTGAAATATTACAAGAAAATATTAAAGTAAATTTTGTAGTTGAAGAAGATAATAAAGGTAGTAAAAGTACAGAGGATATTTTAAGAGAAAAAATTGGCGATGATTTTATAGATTTTATAGATGAATAAAAAGTATAGAATCACTTTATTCTAGTAAATATTAAAAAAATACTATATAATAAAAAATAGATTTTATTTGTTTTAAGGAGGATATTTTATGGCAAGAGGTGGATTCCCTGGAGGTTTTGGGGGAGGAAATATGAATAACTTAATGAAGCAAGCACAAAAGCTTCAAAGAGATATGGAACAAGCACAAAAGGAACTTGAAACTAAAGAGTTTGAATCTTCAGTTGGTGGCGGTGCTGTTGTAGTAAAAGTAAATGGTAAAAAAGAAGTTTTAGCTATAAATATAAAAGAAGAAGTTGTAGATCCAGATGATGTTGAAATGTTAGAAGATTTAGTGCTAAGTGCAGTTAACGAAGCATTAAAGAAGGCTGACGAAGAAACTTCAAATAAAATGGGTAAATTAACTGGTGGATTAAATATACCAGGAATGTTTTAATTGATAATGGGCTGTTGAAAGACAGCCTTTTATTAATGGAAAAGGAGTGTAATTATGGATTTTTATCCGGTTGCTATAGAGAAATTAATTGAGGAATTTGCAAAATTGCCAAGCATTGGTCAAAAAACAGCACAAAGACTTACATTGCATATTTTAAATTTGCCAGAAGATGAAGTTAAGGAATTTGCTTCAGCCTTAGTAAAGGCAAGAGGTACTATTAAGTATTGTTCTGTATGTGGAAACTTTACAGATAAAGACCCTTGTGCGATATGTGGAAATCCAAATAGAGATAAAAATGTAATTTGTGTTGTAGAACAACCAAAAGATATAATGACTATGGAAAAGGTTAAAGAATTTAATGGAGTATATCATGTGCTTCATGGAAACCTTTCTCCTATGCAAGGAAGAGGACCTCAAGATATAAAAATAAGAGAGCTTGTTGCAAGAATGAGTGCAGATATTAAAGAAGTAATAATTGCTACTAATCCTAATGTAGAGGGAGAAGCAACAGCAATGTATATATCTAGAATACTTAAACCGTTAGAAGTTAAAGTAACTAGAATTGCTTCAGGACTTCCGGTTGGTGGAGATTTAGAATATGCTGATGAAGTAACACTTTCTAAAGCTCTTGAAGGAAGAAAAGAAATTTAATCAGTAACAAGTTCAAGTGACAAATTAAGGGGTAAACTCCCTAAGGAGTTTCTAATATAAATAAAGTCAGCTTAAGGCTGACTTTATTTATCAACTTGCAACTTATCACTTGTCACTCTCTAATCTTGTCATTTAGCAATTCTATTACTATCTTAGTAGTGGTATGCTACACCAATGCTACCTGGACCAACATGTAATCCAATTATAGGACCTATCGATTGAATTTTTATATTAGAAATTCCTAATTTATCTTGTAGTTTATTGGCTAATTCTTGGCCTTCTGATTCACAATTTATATGATGGACTATTAAGCCTTTTATTGGTGATTTTAAATTCTGTTCCATAACTGTATCTATTATTTTATCTATGGCTTTTTTCTTTGTTCTAACTTTAGTAAGTACAGTAGTTTTACCATCAGTAACTGTTAAAATAGGTTTTATTTGAAGTAGTGATCCAAATAAAGCAGCTGCACCACCTATTCTTCCACCCTTTTTTAAATAATCTAATGTATCAGGAACAAATATAAATTTACTATTTTCAATAACACTTTTAGCTATAGAAACAACTTCATCTAATGACTTGTTATCAGCAGCTGCTTTAGCAGCTTCTAATATGGCATATCCTGCTTGCATACAATTGCTTCTAGAATCTAACATTACTATATTAGCATTAGGATATTTTTCTAAAATCATTTCTTTAACTAAATTTGATGTTGAAAAAGTACCGCTCATATCAGAAGATAAGAATATTCCTACTATGTCATGACCCTCTTTAACTTGAGATTCTATTGCTTTATAAAAATCATCAATACTTGGTTGAGAAGAGGTAGGAATTGATGGTGATTTAGACATTTCTTTATAAAACCAATCATTTTCTAAATCTGTTTCTCTATAACTTTTCCCATTTAATAAAACATTAAGTGAAACTATAGAAACATTATATTTATCTATGTATTCTTTTGGTAAATAACAAGTGCTATCAGCTATTATTCTTATACTCAAAAAAAACACCTCCAATATTAATTGACATATTTAAAATATTATACCAAAGTATTGAAATTAAGTACAGAAAATATAATGTTAACAAATATAATTCAAAATTTTATATTTTGTTAATTGAACTTACTCAGCGACTGAAAGGAGTCGAGTTTCCTTATAATATTATAAAAATAGAATATAAGAATGGTTTAAATTGAATAATATAGTAAAAAGTGGATAGTATCTAAAATAAATGTTTTTAGGAGGGGCAGAATGAGTATAAAAAATATTTTAAATTTTATTTTAGTACACTATAAGGATGACGATACCATTGATAATAAAATATTAAATGAAATGCATGAAGCTATAATTGAGCTTGAAGTAGCAGAAGCTATGTTTAATTCAGTAAACGATCCAAAACTTATAGAGGCAGCTATTTATAGAGAAGAAGCAGCAAAAAAGAAAGTAGACTATATATTATCAGTTGCAAAAGAGCAATATTCAAATATAAGAAAAGAAGCTGAAGCTAAAGAGGAAATGGAAATATAAAGAATATTGTTATATAATATAAAAAAATATAATACTATATTATAGTAGTTATTTTATATTATATAGGGGGAATTAGTAGATGAACATAGAGATGGTTATATATGCTTTAGTTGGATTAGCTTTATTATACTTAATAATTAAGCTATTAAAATGGCCAATAAAGTTATTAATAAATGGAATTATAGGTATAGTTTTATTATATGTTGCTAATTTTATTGGCGAATATTTAAATTTCTATATTACCATTAATCCAATAACAGCACTTATTGCTGGCTTTTTAGGAATTCCAGGAGTAATATTCTTAGTAATTTTTCAAATGTTTTTTTAAATAGAAATAGGGGATCTTCAGTGGATGAAGATTCCCTAAGTTTATATAGACGGGAGTTAGAAGATTTTCTAAATTGCCGTAAGCGAAAAGCTTCTGCATAATACATAGTATTAAGATTTATTAAAAAGTGTTACAGTTATTTTAAAATAAAAAATAAATCAGGGTGTAAGCACTACATCCGCTTACACCCTTTTCTATATAAATAGTACATTAAAATAAATAATGTACCGTCTACAATAATACTTTACCCACTTAACATATAAATATGTATGTAAATTGTTGTTAAATCGCTTTTATAAGTATATAATTTTCTAATATATAATTAAAAATAAATAAATGAATTTTATTTATTTTGTATATTAAAAATCATAGTTATAACTTAAGGGAGGTTTCACTATGCCAGCAGGAAATGGAGTAAATTGTAGATATTGTCCTGAGTTTGATAAAGGTAGATGTGATGGAACTGATACAGGATGTTTATGTTACAAATGTCCAAGACATTTAGGTCAATGTAAATGTGTTAAATATTGTAGAGAAACAGAATCTATATTAATTTTTGATGATGAGGAAAATAGGAGCTATTAAGAGTAGCTCCTATTTTTTTATGATTATTATTCAAGAAATATAATCACAAAATTAATGTAAATAAAATATGATAAAAAATAAGAAGTGGTATTATAAATTAAGTCAAATTGATTATATGAAATGCAAAAAAATATTAAAACTTAAAAAAATAGCAAAAAACATTAAGGATATAGTTGTATAAAATGTAAGAAAGTAGTAAAATATCAAAAAGCAATAAATAAAAATATAATATTTGGGGGCAAGAAAAATGATTAGAATATTAACAAACGACGGGTTGCAACAAGGGGCGGTTGACAAGCTAGTTTCAATGGGATTTAAAGTTGTTAATACACACTATGATAAGGATGTATTAGGTGAGGTTTTAAAAGATTTCGATGTATTAGTAATAAGGTCTGCAACTAAGATAACAGCAGATATACTTGATGCTGAAGAAGGGGGAAAGCTTAAATTAATTATTAGAGCTGGTGTGGGGATAGATAACATTGATGTAAACTATGCTACAGAAAAAGGTATAATAGTTAAGAATACACCTAATGCAAGTTCAGATTCTGTTGCAGAGTTAGCTATTGGGCATATGTTTGCAGTAGCTAGATTCTTAGGAGTATCAAATTACACTATGAGAAATGGACAATGGAATAAGAAAAAATATGAGGGGATTGAATTAGGTGCTAAAACTCTTGGAATTATAGGTATGGGTAGAATCGGTAGAGCATTAGCCACTAAAGCTACTGCATTGGGGATGAATGTTGTTTACAATGACATATTTGGAAAACAAAATAATCTTTCATATGATTTTCTAGAATTTGATGACTTATTAAAGAAATCAGATTTTATTTCATTACATGTTCCTTATGACAAAAATAAGGGATCTTTAATAGGTAAAAATGAAATTGAAAAAATGAAGGATGGAGTATATTTAATTAATTGCTCTAGAGGTAAGGTTGTTGATGAAAAAGCATTATTAGATGCATTAAATGTTGGAAAAGTAGCTGGGGCAGGAATTGATGTTTTTGAGGAAGAACCAACCAATAATAAAGAGTTAGTAAATCATCCTAATGTTAGTGTTACACCACATATTGGTGCGGCAACAAAGGAAGCTCAAAATAGAATTGGTGAAGAAGTAGTAACAACCATAGCTAATTATTTTGAGCAAGAGGTTTCTTCTATTGCAGCTAAAACTATAGAATCTGTGTAATTTATATTATTAGATTGAATATAAGTAATAGTTAATTGAGGGCAAGTTTAAGGAGGATAACCAATGGCAATTATAAAACCATTTAAAGCATATAGACCAGTAAAGGAGTTAGCTTCAAAGATTGCAGCATTACCTTATGATGTAATGAATACTGAAGAAGCTCGTGAAATGGTAGAAGAAAATGAATATTCTTTTTTACATGTAGATAGGGGAGAAATTAATTTCCCAGGAAAAGTTAATATATATAGTGAAGAAGTGTATAAAAAATCTAGAGAAGTTTTAGATGAAATGATAGAAAAGAAATATTATATCCAGGATGAAAATCAATGCTTTTATATTTACAGACAAACTATGAATGGTAAAAGTCAAATTGGATTGGTAATGTGTGCTTCAGTAGACGATTATATAAATAATATAATTAAAAAGCATGAAAAAACTAGAGCAGATAAAGAACGTGATAGAATAAATCATGTTGATTATTGTGATGCGCATACTGGACCTATATTTTTAACTTATAGAGAAAATTATGGTATTTCTAAAATAATAGATGAAAGTATAAAAGAAGAGCCAGTTTATGACTTTATATCAGAAGATGGTAATGGACATACTGTATGGGTAATTAATGATGAAGAAAAGATAAATAAATTAATACATTTATTTAAGGATGTTAAATACATGTATATAGCAGATGGCCATCATAGAACTAAATCTGCAGTTGAAGTATGCTTAAAAAGAAGAAAAGAAAATCCTAATTATAATGGAACTGAAGGATTTAACTATTTCTTAGCTATAGCATATCCAGATAGTGAGTTAGAAGTTTTAGATTATAATAGAACTGTGAAGGATTTAAATGGACTTTCAAAGGAGGCATTTTTTAAAGCTGTAGAGGAGAAATTTACAGTGGAAAAGACATTAAATAATGAAAGATTTAAACCTGATAGTAAGCATACATTTGGTATGTATATTGATAAAGAGTGGTATAAATTAGAGGCAAAAGAAGGAAGTTTTGATGAAAATGATCCAACCGACAGGTTGGATGTATCTATTCTTCAAAATAATTTATTATCTCCTATATTAGGAATTGATGATCCTACAAAATCAGATAGAATTGAATTTATAGGTGGAATAAGAGGGCTAAAGGAATTAGAAAAGAGGGCAAATAATGATATGAGAGTAAGCTTTGCTATGTATGCTACTACTATTGAGGATATAATGAGCATAGCTGATGCAGGAAAGATAATGCCACCTAAGTCTACATGGTTTGAACCAAAACCTAGAAGTGGATTATTTGTTCATAAGCTTACAGAGGTTCATAAATAATAAAATATATTAATAATAAAATAAAGAGGGCTATTAAAAAACAAAATATAATGAAAAATTGGGGGGACATTTTTATGTCAAGAGTATATAATTTTGCAGCAGGACCAGCAGTGTTACCAGAAGAGGTTCTTAAAGAAGCAGCAGAAGAAATGTTAGATTATAGAGGAACAGGAATGTCTGTAATGGAAATGAGCCATCGCTCTAAAGCATTTGAAGAAATTATTCAGGATGCAGAAAGAGATTTAAGAGAATTAATGAACATCCCAGATAATTATAAGGTGCTATTCCTTCAAGGTGGAGGCTCAACACAATTTGCAATGATTCCAATGAATCTAATGAAAAATAGAGTTGCGGATTATATTATAACAGGTCAATGGGCTAAAAAAGCAGCAGCAGAAGCAAAAAGGTATGGAAAGGTAAATGAGTTGGCTTCATCAGCAGATAAGACATTTTCTTATATTCCTGATGTAAGCAAGATAGAAGTTAGTGATGATGCAGATTATGTGTATATCTGCCATAACAATACAATCTATGGAACTACTTATCATAATCTTCCTGATACAAAAGGAAAAGTTTTAGTTGCTGACATGTCATCAGATATATTATCACAACCTATCGATGTTACTAAATACGGATTAATATTTGCTGGAGTTCAAAAAAATATTGGACCAGCAGGTACAGTAGTTGTAATAATACGTGAAGATTTAATTACAGAGGATGTACTCGAAGGAACTCCAACAATGCTTCAATATAAGATACATGCAGATAATAAATCTTTATATAATACTCCACCTGCTTATGGAATTTATATTTGTGGTAAGGTATTTAAACATCTTAAAAAGTTAGGTGGATTAGAAGCTATGAAAGTTAGAAATGAAGAAAAGGCCAAAATTCTTTATGATTTTCTTGATTCAAGTGAATTATTTAAAGGTACAGTTGTAAAGGCGGATCGTTCTTTAATGAATGTACCATTTGTAACAGGAAATAAGGACTTAGATTCTAAGTTCATTAAGGAAGCTAAAGAAGCAGGGATTGAAAATATTAAAGGGCATAGAACAGTTGGTGGTATGAGAGCAAGTATTTATAATGCTATGCCAATTGAAGGTGTTAAATATTTAGTTGAATTTATGAAGAAGTTTGAAGCTGAAAATAAATAATTAAATAATAAAGAGTTAAGGCTTAATAAAAGTCTTAACTCTTTATAGATTATTGAAGTTTATTTAACATTGTTTTTAAGATAAATGTTGAGTTTTTCACTCCAATTGGAGTGAATTTTTCAAAGTCCATATGAGCTCCGTTATTAGCATTATCAGAAATAGATCTAATAACAACAAAAGGTATATTGTTTAAGTAACAAACGTGAGCAATACTTGCTCCTTCCATTTCACAAGCTAATGCTTGGAATTCTTTTTCTAGCCATTGAATTTTATCTAATGAAGCAACGAACATATCTCCAGATACTATTCTTCCTGAGAATGTCTTGAAATCAGAAGCTTCAGCACATGCAGCTTTAGCAGTTTCAACTAATTTTTCATCACATTTAAAATCAAATGTATCCATTCTAGGAATTTGCCCTACAGGATCACCGAAAGCAGTAGTATCCATATCGTATTGAACTAAATTTTCAGCTATAACAACATCACCAGGGAATATGTCCTTTCCTATTCCACCAGCAACACCAACGTTTATTACAGAAGAAACATTATATTCAGATACAAGTATTTGAGTACAAACAGCAGCATTTACTTTACCAATACCACATACTACAGCCACAACGTTGTGTCCCCATAACTTTCCTTTGTGGAATTTCATTTTTGCTTTTTCTTCAACAGTTTCTAATTCCATGTCTTTTAATAGAATTTCTAATTCTTCAGACATAGCACCAATTATTCCTAAAATCATATTAAACCTCCATTTATAAATATATAGTTTTACATAAACTGAATTTTTTGCTTAAGATGGAATTTTAATTCCACCTTAAGGTTAGAACTCTTTATCTAGGGATGTGTCCGTTGTTATTTCCTACATAATGATGTGGAATGTTACAACGACTAGCCATCAGATAAAATATATTATATACTTTCATGTAAGTATTTAATAGTAGAGAAATATAAATATAGTGTAAAAACGGTTAAATTAGTTACTTGTATAAATAAGGGCTATAGTTTAAAATAAGTAACAATATATTATAAACGTTAAAGGAGAAACTGAAGATGGCATTAAATGAATTTTGTAGAACTGAATTACTAGTTGGTGAAGAGGGAATAAATAAGTTACATAATTCAAAAGTAATTGTTTTTGGAATTGGCGGAGTTGGAAGTTTTGTTGTTGAAGCATTAACAAGAGCTGGTGTAGGTAACTTAATATTAGTAGACAATGATACTATATGTATTTCAAATTTAAATAGACAAATACATGCAACACAAGCTACTGTTGGAATGATAAAAGTAGAAGCAATGAAGGAAAGAGTTATTTCTATTAATCCAAAATGTAACGTTGAAGCTAAACAAGTATTTATTACAGCTGATAATATATCTGAGATTATTCCATCAGATGTTGATTATGTAGTAGATGCTATAGATACAGTTACATCAAAATTAGCATTAGCTGAATATTGCTACAAAAATAATATAAATATAATAAGCTCAATGGGAACTGGAAATAAGATGGATCCAACTCAATTTAGAGTTTCTGATGTATTTAAGACAAAGGTATGCCCTTTAGCAAAGGTTATGAGACATGAATTAAGAAAAAGAGGAGTAAAGAAATTAAAGGTTGTTTACTCTGAAGAAATGCCAATGACACCAGATAAGGGAAGGGCTGTACCATCAGCAAAAAGACAAACTCCAGGAAGTATATCATTTGTACCACCAGTAGCTGGAATGATAATAGGTGGAGAAGTTATTAAAGACTTAACAGGAATAAAATAAAAAAGTGCACAGCAGCTTTTTTAGTTAGTAGTTTTGAGTTAATAGTTAAGGATGAAACTCCTAGTGGAGTTTCTTAAAATATATATTTTTTTAAATTCAGTTCAGCTGAATTTGGTCCTTGACTATTAATTATTAACTTCTAACTAAAATATTATTTTGCAGTATTTTTAAATGATTAAGATAAGGTTAAAGTTATATCATAATGTTCCCCAGTTAAATTAAACAGCAAGCTTTCTAATGAATTTTCAGCATTTTTTAGGGTTTGTGTATAGAAATCTTGATTATTCATTTTTTTACTAAACATATCATTAGCATTTATATATATTTCATTTATTTCTTCGGAAGAAAGCTTTAAATCACCAAACCTAAGAAGACCAACTTCTGTATCACCATATATAGTTTTATTTTCATCAATATCTATACTGAAAATATCTATCTTTGGTATTGTAATATATATTTCCTTATTTGAGTTATCAATTTTTATATTATTAGTAGATAAGGTTGAAAAATCTATTGAATAAGAGCAATTAGCAAAAAAGGTTATTTTTTTGGATTTTTTAAATATATCTAAATTAAAATAAGTATTATCTACTGTTAAGGTTTCACTAAGTTCAATTTCTAGTGGAATTAACTTATTTACATCTTTAATTTCATTAATCAATGTATCCTCAGTTAAAATTTCAGATGATTTTATATTTAGAGCATTAGGAAGTAAATTTTTCAGCTTATTGGGATATTTAGTATATAAAAGAATTAATGATAAAAATATTATAAAAATTATAAGAAATATTAATTTGAAAGTTTTAAATTTATATTTTCTTTTAGATAAAAAAATAATAACCCCCACCTTGAACTATTGATATAATTAAATTCACATAAATTAAATATATTAGTTAATAAGTAATGATATTACAGTAAGTAATATTTATATTTTTACTATAAAGTTAGTTGAGTTTTTTACTACTTTGTTTGTATAATAAGAATAGCTTAAAATGTGGTTTAGGAGAGTTAGTATGGATAATCAAAAGGGAGTAAATATAGAGCTTATAAAGGGTACATTAGATGATTATATAATTAAGGATAAAGATAAAATTGTAATAGGAAGATTTACAATAACGGAATTAGATAAAGAAAATAAAAAGTGTAATTTGAAGCTAAAGTTCTATAGAGAAGATAATTATGATTTATTAAAGATAACATTAGAAGCGATATTGAAGGCTGTATTTAAAAATAATAATATTTTTAAGGCTAATGTTACAGTAAGTGAAAATATAAATTTAAAACCATTTTTAGATAGTGGATTCATATTGGAAGCTATTTTTACAGACAATATATTCTTAAAGGGATGCTTTTATGATGAGTTAAGCTTTGGAATTAATAGAAATGATTATTTATGCTCAAGTAGGGCTAACATAGTTGAACTTATAGGAAAAAATGTTGTAATTAGAAACTTTACACCAGATGATGCTCAAGAGTTATTAGAATACTATATAAGAAATAAAGAACACTTGAGAGAATTTGAACCAGTAAGAGATAATAGCTTTTTTACTTATGAAGTACAAAAAGAGTTATTATTAGAAAGCTATAGGCAATTAATGACTGGTGTATGTAGTGATTTAGGAATATATTTATCTGGTAAGCTTATTGGAAAGATTAAGATTTCTAATATCGTTTATGGAGTATTTAAAAGTGGGATATTAGGTTATGCTATAGATAAAGATTATGAGGGTATGGGATATATGAAGGAATCTATAAATTTAATATTAGATTACGCAAAGGATTATTTAGATTTACACAGATTAGAGGCATCTGTATTAACTACTAATGAAAGATCAAAGGGTGTTTTATTATCTTGTGGTTTTGAGGAGATAGGTCTTAATAAAAAGTATTTATATATAAATGGTAAGTGGAGTGATCATATTACATTTTATAAAATTCTCTAAATTTTTGGGAGGTGTTTATTATGGGGGTTAAATTAAGGGGAAAAAGTACTGTTATTAAAGCTTTGAATAATAATATGGTGCTGGTAAAAGATCAAGGTGTGGAAAAGATTCTTTTATCTAAAGGTATAGGGTTTAATAAAAGGTTTGGAGATATTTTAGAAGAAAATTTAGAAGTAGATAAGATTTTTTCAATTGAAGATGAAAGAAATCAACAGAATTTAAAAGAAGTTTACAATAGAGTAGATGGTGAATTTATTGCTATTTGTGAAGAGGCTATTGCTGAAATATCAGAGGAATTAGGAGAAGAACTTAATGAATCCATCCATATTGGATTGATAGATCATTTAGCAGTAGCAATGAAAAGATTAAAAAATAAAGAGGAAATAAGTAATCCGTTTATTGTAGAAATTGAGACTTTATATAATGTTGAATTTGAAATGGCAAAAAAGATTATTAAAAAGCTTCAACGTAAATATAGAGTGAAGTTTCCACAGGGAGAGATTGGATTTATAACTTTGCATATACATTCGGCAAGAAATGGAAGAAAGCTATCCAATACAATAAAATATAGCTATTTAGCTAATAGAATAGTAGCTCATATAGAAAAAAGATTTAATGCAAAAATAAATAAAAGGTCTCTTGATTATGCTAGATTTTTATCTCACATAAGATTTACTATTGAAAGAATATTGACAGATACTTTATTAAAAAATGATTTAATTGATGCAATTAAGGAATCTTATCCTATATCTTATGAAATTGCAGAAGAAGTATCTAAGATAATTGAAACTTCATTAGATAAAAAGGTACAGGAAGATGAAATTGCGTATATAGCAATGCATATTGAAAGATTTAGATTAACGTTATGTAAATAAAAAATAGCTGAGGCATTGCCTTAGCTATTTTTTTATATTTATTAAACTTCGAAGTTAACAACTACGTCTTTACCAGCAGTAACTGATCCTGATTCAACTGCATTTATTGATTTAGCAGCATCAACATTTGTAATTAAAACTGGAGTAGCAAGAGATAATCCTTTTCCTAAAATGAAATCTCTATCAATCTTAATGATTGGAGTACCAGCTTTTACTTTTGTACCAGCTTCAACTAATTGTTCAAAACCTTCACCGTTTAATCCAACAGTATCAACACCGATGTGAACTAATAATTCTAGTCCATTTTCTAAAGTCATTGCAAATGCATGCTTAGTTTTGAACACTAATGATAATTCACCGTCAGCAGGAGCTACAACAGTATCACCAGTTATCATAATAGCTGCACCATCTCCAGCCATTTTTCCAGCGAAAACAGGGTCTGGCACTTCTGATAAAGGCATTAAGTCACCAGTTGCAACTGCAACTAGGGCAGTCTTTGGAGCTTCAACTGAAGTATTTGTTTCTACTTTCTCTTCTGATTTTCCGAATAATTTTTTAAAAAAATTAGCCATAATATTTCCTGATTATAATCAGGGTTCACTTCCTTTCTAAAAATAAGATTA
Organism: Clostridium saudiense; assembly: GCF_000577815.1. GTDB lineage: Bacteria > Bacillota > Clostridia > Clostridiales > Clostridiaceae > Clostridium > Clostridium saudiense. The sequence goes on from NZ_CBYM010000010.1 coordinate 100,260, forward strand.
CACAATTTTTGGGTATAAAATAAAAAGGCATAAGTATATCTTTATTAAAGATTAACTTATGCCTGATTTAACAGTAACACGTTTCAATCTAGATTATATATTTTTGAGAATAGTATGTCAATATGTATAGTAAATTATTACTAAAATAAAAAAAGCTTTGAAAACGTTGGCAAGTGATGCCAAGGTATTTTATAATAAATTTGTAAAATAAATTAAGTTCAAATTGTGAGGCGTGCAACCATAAAAGTGGGCATTAGCTGAAAAGGATATATTATATTCTTTTCAGCTTTTTTTATTATTGAAATTATAAAATTTAATTATTTTGTTAGTCTTACAATAATGAACAAATAAAAAAATAGGGGGAATTTTATTATGATGAAGTACTTACAAAGACTTGGTAAATCATTAATGCTTCCAGTAGCGTGTTTACCAGTAGCAGCAATTCTAATGGGAATTGGATATTGGATTGATCCATCAGGATGGGGAGCAAATAATGTTGCAGCTGCTTTTTTAATTAAAGCAGGGGGAGCATTAGTAGACAATATGGCAATTTTATTTGCAATTGGTGTTGGTGTCGGTATGTCAGATGATAATGATGGAACAGCTGGGTTGGCAGGACTTGTTTCTTGGTTAATGATAACGACTTTATTATCAACTAGTGTTGTAGCTATGCTAAAAGGTGTTGATGTTTCAGAAGTGCCAGCAGCATTTGGAAAGATTCAAACACAATTTATTGGTATATTATCAGGTTTAATTGGAGCAAGCTGTTACAATAAGTTTAAAAATACTAAGTTACCAGCAGCTTTAAGTTTCTTTAGTGGTAAGAGATGTGTTGCTATAGTAACTGCAGGAGCTTCAATAGTTGCTACATTAATTTTATTCTTTGTATGGCCAGTGGTATACGGAGCATTAGTAGGGTTTGGTGAAGCAATTATTTCTACAGGATCAATTGGAGCAGGTATATATGCATTCTTCAATAGATTATTAATACCTTTTGGATTACATCATGCATTAAATTCAGTATTCTGGTTTGATGTTGCAGGAATTAATGATATCGGTAAGTTCTGGGGAACTATGGAAGGTGGAGTACTAGGTCAAACAGGTATGTATATGACTGGATTCTTCCCAGTAATGATGTTTGGGTTACCAGCAGCAGCTTTAGCAATGTATCATACTGCTAAAGATAATAAAAAGAAAGTAGTAGCTGGATTATTACTAGCAGCTGGATTAGCTTCATTCTTTACAGGTGTAACTGAACCATTAGAGTTTGCATTTATGTTCTTAGCTCCAGGGTTATATTTAATACATGCTGTATTGACTGGTATATCAGCAGCTGTTTGTGCTGCATTACCAGTAAGAGCAGGATTTAACTTTAGTGCTGGTTTTGTTGATTGGTTCTTAAGCTTTAAAGCACCATTTGCAGAAAATCCACTTTGGTTACTTGGAATTGGATTAATATTTGGTGTAATATACTATATCGTTTTTAGATTTGCAATTACAAAGTTTAATTTAAAGACTCCAGGTAGAGAAGATGATGATATCGATGGAGAAATGGATATTAAACTTGAAAATAATGATTTTACTGCAGTAGCAGAAACTATATTAAAAGGTCTTGGTGGAAAAGAAAATGTAGTAAGTATTGATAACTGTGTAACAAGATTACGTCTAGAAATTAAAGATAATACCAAGGTTAATGAAAAAGTTATTAAGTCAGCTGGTGTTGCTGGTATAATTAGACCAGGAAAAACAAATATACAAGTAATAGTAGGTACACAAGTACAATTTGTAGCTGATGAGTTAAAAAAATTATGTAAGTAATAGTTAGTAACTACTTAAAAGGTCGTACAGTTTTAGGATTGTACGACCTTTTTTATAATAATAAATATAAGTATACATATATATGCAGAATGTATTAATTGAATAAAAAGAAAAATAGTTTAATGAGATTAAGAGTATTATGAAAGGGATATAACACTATAAAAATAGTTAACTTAGCCTGGTGTATCAATATGAAATAAATAGAGAATAATGACGAAAAATAAAGAAAAACGATATTAAATTCATATAATGGGAAATAGCATTTAAGAATGCATAAGCTGCTGTGGTATTATAAATCATGTCCTCAGGGACAGCCGATAAGTCGAAAGACAAATCTTTAAAAACATTACAACAAAAAAATGTTGAAAAAGATGTTGACAAGAAAGTTTATTGGTGATAAGATAAGGAAGTCGCTTCGGT
>NZ_CBYM010000011.1 GCF_000577815.1 Clostridium saudiense
AGCAATTCTATTAAAAATCAAGCTATTTTTTCATATCAGCTTAACAGATTCAAAATTAATTATATATTTTTCAATTTTTCTATTTCTGTTGTAGTATTTATAAATACACTTTCTAAATTCTTGATGATATTGTGTTTAATATCTTTATTATCTAATATTCTTTTTAAACATTTATAAATTTCAAATTCATCAATATCACAAACTAATCCTGTCCTTTCATGTTTTATTTGTTCATTAGCCCCAGTAAAGTTAGTAGTTACTATAGGATTATTAAAGCATCTTGCTTCTGCCAAAGTAATACAATATCCTTCATGTCTAGATGGTTGTAAATATATATCACATGCTTTCATATATACATATGGATTAGTTTTAGCTCCTAAAAATATAAAGTCATCTTGAAGGTTATTTTCTTCAACTATTTTTTCATAGTTTTTTCTATATGTTCCATCTCCAACACAGTAGCCTCTAACATTATATCCATCATCTTTTAATCGCTTTAATGCTTTTATGAATAAATCTTGTCCTTTTTCTTTAGTTAATCTTCCTACAGTTAAAATTCTAGTACCACTATAATCATCATTAAACCCGATATCTTCATTAGCTTGTTTTAATATTAATTTTGAAGAAATAATATTAAAAAATGTATCTACTTTATCTTTAAGTATTGGAACTAAATTAATAAGTTTATCTTTGCCCTCATTTGATACAACAAATACTTTATCAAATTTATCATATATCTTTTCTACAAATTTTTTATTTAAACCTATTTTAGTAACATCGAAATGTATCCATTGTATCTTCTTATTAGCTTTTACCTTGTTTACTATAAAATAGCTTATAAAATCCATTGGCCCTGCATAAGCTACTGCAATATCATACTCTTCTGTAATATTGGGATAACTTTTTAAAACATATTTAAAAAAATTACTTCTTTCTCCTTTTACTTTAGAAATAAAATGTGATATTAAGGTATTTACTCCCTTAATTACTTTTCTATTTTTAATTAATTCTTTGGCTGTTTGCTGTGGTGGATTATTTAATATATCTTTAATTTCATCGTAGTAATCTAAATATTTAATTTTAACATTCTTGGGTATATCTTTTAAAAATCCTCCATATTCCTCTAACATTAAAATTGTTATATCAAATTCATCCCTCGGCATTTCAACAATCATATTTAATAATGCCTTTTCAGTTCCACCTACGTTCATATTTATTAACATAAATAATACTTTTTTCATATATACCTACTCTTTTATAAATAAAGATAATTTTTTAAATTGAGCTTTTGAATTAATGGTAACTTCATTTAAATCTGCCATATTACTAAATGCTTTTTTAATTACTTCTTCATTATATAATTTACTTAAATTTTCCATAGATATCATTATGGAATCTAAATTAATATCTCTAAGCATATTAGAAGTTTTATTACTATATATAACTGGTAATATAGGTACTTCTAACAATTGTGCTATAATATTTGCATGGAATCTTGCTGCTATAAAAAGTTTAAACTCTGATATTATATTAAATGCCTCTTCCAAATTCCCCTTATACTCATAAACATCTACATTTTCTTTTATATTATTGTTTAATTTTGATAATATTAAATTAATGGCTCTTACATCCCCCTCTTTTTTACAGAAAGACATTAAACAACATCTATATCCTTTAGATACTAATAATTTAATTGCTTTCGCATTACTATTTATATACTGATCTTCATACTCTGCTAACCCATCTTTATGATTAACATCTATTATTGAAAAACCAATTGTATTTTTTTTTTCATGCTTTTTAAAGCTACTTAAATCTAATTGAAATACTATATCCGGTTCATATCTTACATGCTCCATATCTTTAAATAAATTGTATGAATATGTATCTCTAAAGCATATATCCTTACATTTAGCAAAAAAGTTTCTATAATCATTTAAAAAACTTTCTCTAGTATATGGTCCAAAATTAGAACCTAATATAAATACTGGCTTATTTAATTTTTCAAATTCATTTACCATATTTACTCTATCTTTATATAAACTCTCATGATAACTTTCATCCCTAAATATAGACCCACCAATAAATATCATGGCATCATGCTTTTCTGCTATTTCTTTATAATTAGTTAAAGTATCTTTTATCTTAAGTCTTTGAATTATTTTATCTACTAAATTATATTTTCTTTTTTTAATATTATTATATCTAGCGATAAACTCATCATAATCATTACCTACATAATTAATTGTAAATTCAGCATTAGTATATTTCCTAGATAATATATCTAAAAACAAATCATCTCCTAAATTATATGCCAAATATATATCAACAAAAATCCTCTTCATAACCTATTCCCCTATTACTAATACTTAAGATATCTCATCATAAAATTTATTTATTTCATTTATAGAATTGTATGGTTTAATCTTATCAACATTACTTTTAATTTCATTATAAAAATCAGGCTTATTTATAACTTTTTTTATTCCCTCATATATACTATTTTCATCTTTATCAACTATAACTCCGTCTACGTTATTAGTTAATAGTTCATTGACTGTATCAAATTTAGTTGCTACTATTACATTTTTTAATATTTTAGCTTCAATTACAGTTAATCCAAACCCTTCTTTTCTTGAAGTTTGTACATATAAATCACATTCCCTCATATATGGATATGGATTGGACTTAGCCCCCAATAATATAACTTCATTTTCAACATCGTACTCTTGTATAAGTTCTTCGATTTCTTTTCTTTCAGGACCTTCTCCAATAATAAACCATTTAAATTTTAAGTTATTATTTTTTAGTAACCTAGCTGTTTTTACAGCTAGATCATACCCTTTAACTGTAGCTAATCTACCAACAGTTAATATTTTAAAATCATTATTTTCTTTTAATTCTTTTGCCTCTTCCTCTAATCCCATATCTAGTATTAGCTTTGGATCAACAATATCTAAAATTATTTTTAATTTATTCTTATATCCATATTTCATCTTTGACATAGAATCATATATAAACTTTGATACAACAATAATTTTATCTATCTTATTATAGAATTTATTATCTAAATCTTTATCATACATAGTACTTATATAATTACAATTAATCCAAGCTAACTTTTTTTTAGCATTGACTTTTTCAGATACAAAATATGTAGGTAACCCCTGACTATAGGCTACTGCAATATCATAATCTTTATTTATAGTATTTAAAGAACTATTTATACATTTATATACTATTTGTTCCGAGTGTATTTTTTGTTTACTTTTATTATTAATTCTTAAACTTAAAGATGTTTTAAGTCTTGTACTTAAATACATAGCTTTATTCTTTATAGAACCTACATATTCTCCATTTAAAAATTTAAAATACTCTGGCACTTCCAATAGGTTAACTTTCCCCGGAAGAAACTTTTCAAATTCTCCACCTCTTTTAAATAGTAAAAGATCAACATTATATTTTTTATAATCTATACTATTTAAAAGAGATATTAAGCTTTTTTCTGCTCCTCCGCATGTAAGAGAGTCTAAAACAAATAGTATATTTTTCATAATACAGCACTTTATCTCCTTAATAATTTATCTTTTATTTTCCTCAACTTTATTATAAATATATTAAAATGTAACAACTTAATATATTTTTCATCATTTATTAATCTATTCATTCTTTTATCAAAGCTATTACCATTAACAAATTGAGATTTATATTTTTTTATAAAATTACTTTCTAAAATTACCCTTATATTTTTAACAAATATGTCTTTATTTCTATATTCTAAATATCTATAGGTTTCACTAACTAATATTTTATTTACTAAAGCTTGTACTTTGGTAATTTCAATTAAATTAACTTTATTTTTATTAACATTTAATTCACCTAATAATTTATTTATCTTATTAACTAATAAAATATAGTTTTCTAAATAATTTATATCTATCTTTGAACTTATACTGTTATCATTTAATCTATTATAATAATATAAATTTTCATTTATAACTCCAAATCGTTCACTATATTTACAATATTCAAGTATAAAAATTAAATCCTCACTCATAAATATTTTGGAATCCATTCTTATATTGTTCTCTATAATAATATCTTTTCTAAATATTTTAGCCCATAATACACCGCCAACACCATTGCATACACAATCTAAAAACTTAGACTTATCTAATCTGTAATTTTCATGCCAAAAGTCGTTTAATTTAAATACTCCGTACTTACTCTCATCAACATATCCACAACAAGCTATATCATAATTTTCACTACGTATCTTATTTAATAATTTCTCTACATATATATCACTTACACTATCATCAGCATCTATAAACATTAAGTACTCTCCATTAGAGTTTTCTATTCCAATATTTCTTGCAATAGACGGACCTAAATTTTTTTGAGAAAAATATTTTATTCTCTTATCTAATTTTTCATATATTTTTATAACCTCTTCTGTTTTATCAACTGATCCATCATTTACAATAACTACTTCTATATTTTTATAAGATTGACTTAGTATACTTTCTATACATTTACTCATATAAGCCTCACAATTATATGCTGGAATTATAACACTTACTAATGGCCTCATCTTTTCCTCCGTATTAATTAAATAACTTATATAATTTCTCTAATTCATAACTATTGCTATAATCAGTATTTTTACAGTTAAATGCTAATTTATTTCTTAAATTTTTATCTTTATATAATCTTTCAATTCCATCAACAATACCTCCTATCGATAAATCACATATATTACCATCAAAACCATCCATTAATTGACTTTTGGCTGTTGGATAATTTGTTATTAATGTAGGTCGCTCTAGTATTCTTGCTTCTGTAACAGTTACTGCTTTTCCCTCATATCTAGATGGTTGTACATATAAATCACACGCCTTCATATACGGATAAGGATTTATCTTCTTACCTAGCAATATAAAATTTTCTTCTAATTTGTTCTCTTTTATTAATCCCATTAGTTTTCCTTCATCTCCACCATATCCAACAATATACCATTTTATATCTTTATACCCTTTATCATTTAATATCTTTAAAGCTATAATTGCATTATCAAATGCTTTCTGATAACATAAACGCCCTGTGCTAACTATTTTAAATCCTTTTACTTTTGATATATCATCATCAACTTCCTCATTAGACATATTAATAATAAATTGTGGTGATGTTATATTTTCAATTAATACGATTTTATCTTTTAATGTAGGATACTTATCTAAAAAAGCTTTTGTACAATCATCAGATATTGAAATTATATTATCGAATTTATTCCACATCTTTAAATCCATATCAATATCAGTTTCAATAGTAGAATAATCAGTATGAATCCATGCAATCTTTCTTTTAGCCTTAACCTTATCAGCTATAAAATAATGGGGCCAAAGATAACTTATAGCTACATCATATTGTTTGTCTAATTTAGGTAAAAACGGTAATGAATATCTCCACATAAGTTGCATTTGATAATATCCAACTTCACTTACTTTTTTAACTTTCCCTATTATCTTTGAGTTTAAATTTGCTAATATCCTAGTCATTGCTAATATATATCTTTTTTCTTTAATTACCTCAGCAACTGATTTCCTAAAAGATGAGTATTCTGGTATCTCATCAAGTAAATTATGTTTATTAGGTAGTAGTTTCATAAAATCACCTTTATGCCTATATAGCATTAAATCTACTTGATTATTATCATAATCAAAATTATTTAGCATACTTATTAAACTTCTTTCAACTCCACCAACTTCCATATCAAAAGATGAAATTAATACCTTTTTCATATAACTTTCAACCCCTAATTATCATTTCTCTAATCTTAGCAACTCTATATCCACCAATTATTTTTGCAATAACCTTTTTACAATTACCTTTTGCTCTTTCTTTAAAAGGAAGCCAACTCTTATAAAAATGGTGTTCAGTATAAGTTGTTTTTGTCTTTTTGCTATAACAATTTATATAATCGTATGGTGAGAAATACTCTTGTGGATAAATTGTTGCTACACCTTTAACCTCTTGATAACTGCCATCTAAATTTACGCCTAAACCTTTAATCATCTCAGTCACTATTGCAACATTAGTTAATGTATCAAACTCTCCATTATTCTTTATAAAATTCTTATCATCATATGATTCTAAAAAACTTTTTATTAAACTATTGTCCTTTTTAGCTCCAATTGTACTTGTTGCTATATAGTTTTTCTCTTCAAATCCCCAGAAAGATTCATTTTTTAAAATTTCTTCACTAAATAGCTTGTACACTTCTACGTCAGTATCCATATATATCCCCCCATAATTATACAAAGCATATACCCTAACATAATCACTAACAAATGCAAATTTTCCTGCGTCATAAGCTTGTCTTACAAACTTATTTGAATCTATATCAAAACTATCTTCATTCCACTCTATAATTTCATACTCATTTAGTACATTTTCCCAAGATTTAATGCATTTTTTAACTATTTTGGGCTTTTCCTTTTTTCCAAACCAACAGTAATGAATTATTTTAGGTATTTTTTGTTGCATAATTAAACTCCTTTGTATAAAACTTAATAAAATAAATCTTCTATTTTTAAAACACTTGGATAACTCATATTCATACCAATAACTTGTTCTCTATAAAAAAACACAAAATAGCAAAGTATTACCCCTAAATAAAGTAATCGTCTTTCTTTTCCTTTAAAGCAATTTCTAATAATAAAAGGTATTAGTATAAAATTATATAATTGCATATATAGAGTAAATCTATTAAATATCCAATTAAACATACCAAATGCTACAAATATAACATTTATCACAGCCATATTTACAAATATATTGCTTTCTGGCCATTCCTCTTTCAATTTATTTCGTTTTACATATGCTAAAAATACTGGAACCATATTTACTACAGTTCTAATAAAGCTAGATCCACCTTCATTAAATTCAGAATACCCTCCATATTGAGTATTCTCTAATACTTTAAATAAAATTGGACTTAAAACATTATAAAATACTACTCCAATGCATGCTAATACTATCATTATCATTACATTTCTAGACCAGGCTTCTTGCCTTACAATAAAATATACTGGTATCATAATTAACGCCGAAGCATGTATTGTTGAAACTATTAATACAATAACAACATACTCCTTAAATTTTCCCTTAATTATAAATGTAGTAAAAGTAAAAAGTATAGCAGCTGCAACACATTGTCTCATTCCATTCATTGTAGTGGTTAAATATCCTGATGCTATATAAATATAAACTTGCAACTCTAAATAACTCCTATACTTATAAAAAATTATCATATTAAGTAGTTGTACAACTAAGGATGTAACAAAAACTAATGTTTGTGGATCACTTGAGAATTGAATCAATATTAAATTTAAAATAGCAAATCCACCATCTCTATCAAGCTTAAGTGTACTCGGATCATTAGCATATAATCTATATGAATGCATGTACATACCTGTATCACCAATTGCTCCAGTTCTAAATCCTGCAAAAATAATTAAAATACTCGAAACAATTACTACCCAAAATAAAGCTAAAACTCTATATTTCTTATCACTAGATATCCTTGATAAAAACGAAAAAATAAATGTTGTAATTAAAGTCGCATACATTGTAGCCATTAATCATATTCTCCTATTCGAAAGAAATAATTTTATATCTTATTTGTTTTAGATACTATATAAACCTTTAATAAATAGCCCAAAGGAAATGCTAATACAGCTAAAGCCTTATAGGGTGTCATTTCAAATAAATTATTATCTTTTATCATTAAAGAACTTGATACATAATGTATGGATTCTTTAAATTTAAACTTTAATGAAGTATTTGGTATTTTTAAATTTTCTACTCTAAAAAAACACCATCCTCTTGGATTATTTCTATATTGTCTAAGCATATTCTTAGATGATCCATCTTCCATATACTCAACCACACATACTACTTTATTTATTAAAGCCAATTCATACTCTTCATCTAGTTTTTTATATTTATAATCTAAACCTACATATTTTTCTCCTTCGTATTCTGGATATGGAAAGTTTTTAATTAATTCAGTTCTATAAACAAATTTTTTATCACCTACTACTCCATATTTATTATAAATATCAAAGTATTTACTCAATTTTATATTTTCAGGAAACTTACTTCCTATGATTTCACCTGATTTAAAAATATTTAACGCTCCTAATCCTGCTAATTTTTTACTTCTGATTTTTTCCCACTCAGTAACTATTATTTCAACTGCATCATCAGTTAAATAATCATCTGAATCTATACATACATTTAGTTCTGTATCTATATTTTCATAAGCTGTATTATGTGCTGTATGCATTCCCCCATTCTGTTTATATATATATATAATTTCAAAATCCGATTCTTCTTTCCATTTTGCAACTAAATCAGAAGTATTATCAGTTGATCCATCATCAATAATCATCCATTTAAAATCTTTATTCGTTTGTCTTGTTAGACTCTCATAACACTTATATAATGTATATGCCCTATTATATGCTGGTGTAAATACCGTAAGTATTTTATCCATAATCACTATCTCCTTAAATAATTATTTAAACTGGCCATCCGATATAACCATCTGTTGCTATTAATGATTCTTTTATGACCCATGGATTACCTAAAACTATAGAATTTGATAGAACATCAAAATTGATAAATGATCCTGGTGCAATCATCACGTTATTTCCAATATTAACTTTCCCAACAATACTTATATTAGCTCCAATCCATACATTATCGCCGATAATTGGAAAACCTTTTTTATTCCCTCTATTTTGTTGACCTATTAATACTCCAGATGTAACATTCACATTCTTGCCCAAAATATCATTTGGATTTATTATAATTGACTCTCTATGGTCTATCTTAAATCCTTCTCCAATCTTTGCCTTATTAGATATTTCAAAACCATACTTTATATTTAATCTATACAACCTAATTCTATAAAATAAGTACTTAATTTTATTTCTATCTCTATAAAAATTACATTTTCTATGAATACATATAAATTTAAATGTTGGATTTAATAATTGATTAATAAATAGCATCTTTCTACTTGTATTGCCACCAATTCTAAACAAATCTGAATTAATAATTTCCTTTAGCTCCGATTTCATTTCTTAAACCTCTTAAGCTATATTATTTATTATCGAATAATACTTTTTTATTATTTTTTCAACATAACCTTGAATATTGAATTGTTCCTCTACAAGCTTAAAAGCATTATATCCAAGAACTGTAGTTAACTCTTTATTATTTTTAATTCTAATAAGTTCATTAATAAATTTCTGATAATCTCCCTCACCAATCAAGATACCAGTCTCCTTATTAATAACCTCATTTATACTTCCCACATTCATACTAACAATAGCTTTTTTAAATGCCATTGCCTCCAATAAAACCATAGGTAATCCTTCATATAAAGATGGTAAAAAGAAAACATCAATAATTGGATAAAACACATTAACATTATCTTGGAATCCAGTTAAAATAAACATTTCCTCCAATTTAAGTTCCTTAATTAAAGCCTTAACTTCCTCTTCCTGCGAACCATTTCCAACTAAAAGAATTACAGAATCACCAAACTCATCTTTATACATTGCTAATTCCTTTATAAAAGGAATTATTCCTTTTTGTTCATCTAGCCTTCCAATGAAGCCCAATACCTTTTTATTAGTAGGTATCCTATATTTTTTTATTACTTCTTCAATCTCCCTTTTATCAACATTAGTTATATAATCTATATCCATTGCATTAGATAATGTTAAGTTCTTATTCTCATTAAAATAATCAGTATTTTCTTTATAAAAATCTGTTACAATCTTTCCACATGTAATATTAAAATCATATTTATTTCTTAAATATTTATCTATTTTTTTATTAAACCCATTTCCTTTTAAAAAAGGATAACAATTATGGATATGAGATATTATTTTTACATCTAATTTAAATAACTTCTTAGCCAAATATGAAATTAGAGATGCTGTATTATCATGAGCATGTACAATTTTTATATTTTCATTTTTTATAATCTTGTTTAAATTACTTATACTACCTAATAAGTTCTTAATTGAAAACTTCATATTATAACTTTTTATTTCATTTTCACTAAATATATTTGATAAATTTTCACCACCACAAACTACAACTGGCTCATATTGTTTCATATTTTTACATATTAATAATGCCATTCTTTCAGCACCACTCATCTTGTTCATTGGTAAAACATGTAACACCTTATCCATAATATTTTCTCCTATTATCTTTACCTATTAGTAGCATAAGAAGCTAATCCCTTCTCACCATTAATCTCTAATTCAATATCCTCATAAACCTTAAGAAGCTCATTATTGACATTCCTAATATCATACTTATTAATTTCATCAGACACTATAAATCTTCTATCACTTGCAAGATAATAATCTTCAATAGCATGAGCTGTTGCTTCAGCATCACCAACATTAACCAAAGTTCCAACACTATAATTACAAACAATATCCCTACAGCCCCTAATATTAGTAGCAATCACCTTTCTTCCACATGCCATAAACTCCATTAAATTTCTCGGTAATCCTTCTCTATACGACATTAAAATTCCAATATCTGATATATTTATTAGATTATTTACATCATGCCTATATCCTAGCATAAATATATTATTTTGTAAATCTTTTGAAATTATTTGTTCACTTAGATATGTAATATAATTACCATCCCCAGCACAAAGCAACTTTATATTAGGATACTTATCCTTCAAATACTCCATTGCATTAATAACCTGCATATGATTCTTATTTTTATTTAATTCAGCAATCATTAATACAACAAAATCATTAGATTTTAAGCCTAAACTTTCCTTAATAGTAGAAATATTATCTTCACTTAGCTTTTTATACTTTTTCAAATCAATGCCAACACCATTAATAAAGTAACATTTCTTAGGCTTAAGCTTATTTTTCGTAATTTCATAATCCTCAGAATTAATATTAATAACTGCATCACTTAACTTTGCCATAGCTTTTTCAATAGGATAATATAATAACCACCCCAATTTAGATCCACCTTTTAAAAAATGATATCCATGAGCAGTATAAATAGTTTTTATATTGTGATAATTAACTTTTAATAGTCTTCCATAAATAGAAGCAATAGGAGTGTGAACATGTACTATGTCATAACTATAAAGTCTTTGAAGCTCATTAAGCTTTTCAAAGGCCTTAATATTCCCAATACCAAGAGGATTTCTTGAAAAAGGCACCTCAAAAACCTTAACTCCCTTATTTAAAAGTTCTTCATCAACCGGCTTGTCTATGGAACAAGCACAATGAACCTCATATCCATTTTCTAAAAGCATCTCAATATGCGGTATTAAAAAAGCATTAATAGTCCTGCTAACAGTTGTTACATACAATACCCTCTTCAAAACTATTCCCCCTCTTACTTTTATCACTCTTAATAACCTTTGCTGGAACTCCAACAGCTGTACTAAAAGATTCAATATCATTTACTACTACTGCTCCAGCTCCTATTATTGATCCCTTCCCTATTTTTTTACCTTGAATAACAGTAGAACCTGATCCCATCATTACGCCCTCTTCAATAAGGTCATTTCCTGAAACATTAACATTCCATAATAATGAAACATAATCTTTAATAATTGAATCATGCCCAACTCCACACTTAGGACTTATAATTACATGATTTCCTATTTCAATATTTGCAGTAAGGATTGCACCTTCATAAATTATTGTTCCTTCTCCCACAGTCATATAATCATGTATCCAAACTTTTGGATGTACTATAGTTGCAAATTTAAATTTATTATTAATCTTATTTACTATATTCTTTTTAACTTTATAATTTGCTATAGCAATAACAATATACGTATCATTAGATAGGAATTCTAATGAATCTATTCCACCTATTACTGAATATCCATTAATAACTTTTCCCCAATTATCAGTGTTATCATCAATAAATCCTAACAGATTCCAAGTTTGCTCTAATTCATTTATTTGCTGAATTATTAATGAAACTTCTCTCCCTACTCCACCAGCCCCTATGATTACTATATTTTTCATCTTTGCAACCCTTCTCTTTTTACTTTCTCTTTATCTTAAACTTTTTTTCCTTATGTTTTTTAAAGTCACCATAATATCCATAATATTTATTATCAATAGACTTATCACAACCATTTAACACAGTTCCAATAACATTTGCTCTTACATCAATAAGCTTGTCATAAGTTTCTTTAACCATCTTTTCCTTAGTCACTCTAGACTTAACAACTATAAGAGTTCCATCAGCCTTTGCTGCCAAAAGTAAAGCATCCGTTACAGGAAGTACAGGAGGTGTGTCTAAAATTATATAATCAAAATTAACCGCTAAATCTTCTAATAGATTTTCCATTCCATGAGACCCTAAAATTTCTGAGGGATTAGGAGGAACAGTTCCTGCTGTTATTAAGAAAAGAGAATCATCAACTTTTTTTATAACACTTTTTAAATCACTATTTCCAACTAATACATCTGTTAATCCTTCACCATTAGTGATAAAAAAGTTATAATGCACAGAAGGCTTTCTTAAATCACAATCAATAATTAAAACTCTTGCGCCATCTTGACTTAATATGTTTGCTATATTTCCTGCTACAGTAGACTTCCCTTCACCCATTATTGAGCTAGTTACTACTAATGTTTTTATAGGTCTGTCTACAGATGAAAACTTTATACTAGTTCTTAAACTTCTATAAGCCTCCGCTGACAGTGACTTGGGCATTTTTTTCGTTATAAACATTTTTATTCTCCTTTCTAAATTCTCTTTCAGACATTGGTATACTTCCTAAAACAGCAACTGGTATAACTTTCTCTAATTGCTTTTTAGACATTATCCTACTATCTAAATAATCCAAAACTAAAATTAATCCTATTGATATAATTATTCCTGCTGCAAAAGCTATCATAGGAAGCTTTGTCTTATTAGGATATATTGTTGAAACTCTTGCTTCACTTAAAACTGTTGGATTAGTTGATGGCATTATTTCCTTTATTTTATCTATAAGCTCATCACAAACCGCATTTAATGTTTCTTCCATTTGTTCATCTGTATAACTTGAGTAATAAATATTAACTATTGGGGTGTTTTCTGAAGATGAGAAACTTAAAGAAGAAGCAACCTCTAGTGATGTTTTATCTATTTTATTTTTCTTTAAAGTATCATCTAAAAATCCATCAATTTTTGATATTTCACTAAATATAGTTATAAATTGTGAATAATAACTTAGCTCATCTTGTGAATAAATATCTAGCATATCATTACTATTCCCCATAAATACCTTTGCACTTGCACTATAACTTGGTTTAAGCTTTGATACCTTATATAAAGCTAAACTAGTCATTAAAACCGGAATAACTATGATTATCCAAAACCTTCTTTTGAATAAATACCACAGCTCTTCAAAATCAAATAATTTATCTTCCATATTACTCCTCCTATATCCTAAGTTCCTATCTATAAATAAATTTCCCCATTTATCTCTAGCAGTTAATTCATCAACTATTCTTTATTTACCCTGATTTGCTATCAATTAAGTTAAATTAATTTGTTCCATTAAAATACTCCATAGTTACAGTTTCACTTTGATTAATTCCTTCTCTCTTAAATACCTTCCAAAAAGTTAAAAAGAAGATTTTAATATCTAACCATAACGACCAATTATCTACATACCAAACATCAAGTTTAAATTTTTCACACCATGTAATAGAGTTCCTTCCATTAATTTGTGCCCATCCTGTAAGTCCTGGAAGTACTTCATGTCTTCTTATTTGTTCACTATTATAATGTTCAAGATATTGAACTAATAATGCCCTTGGACCTACCAAGCTCATATCACCTTTTAAAATATTAATTAGCTCTGGTAATTCATCAATACTAAAACTTCTTAAGAATCTTCCAAACTTAGTTAACCTCTCGTTATCACTTAATAAGTTCCCATCCTTATCAGTAGAGTTTTTCATTGTCCTAAACTTTATCATCTTAAAAATCTTATTATCCTTACCTACTCTCTCTTGCAAGAAAAAAGCAGGACCACCTAAGTTTATTCTTACTAATAAATAAATTATTAGCATAAATGGTGACAAAAGAATTAAAGCAGTTGCTGATATTACAATATCAAGTAGTCTTTTTATAAACATATTACCCTTCCCTTTTCTCTTACCTTTTTATTTAATTCTCTTTTTATTTAATTTGCCTTTTATTTTTATCTAATTTATTTTTTCTTTAAACAAATAGCTCTTTTATAATTTCAATAACTCTATTAATTTCTTCTTCGCTCATTTTTGTATCTGAAGGTAAGCATATCCCCCTATTAAATATATCTTCAGAAACACTAATACCATGATAACTAAAGCTGCTAAAGAAATCGTACTTTTCATAATAAGGTTGCATATGCATTGGCTTCCACACATGTCTTGATTCTATATTGTTTTCTTCTAACTTTAGAATTATATCTATTGGCTTAACCTTTGATTCTTTATTTATTGTTGCAATACTTAACCAATAGTTAGGATCTCCATACTGACATATATTAGCCATATCTATATCTGGAATATCTTTAAATGCCTCTTTGTATTTTTCATAAATATACTTCTTTTTAGTTATTCTTTCATTTATAACTCTTATTTGCCCTCTTCCTATTCCAGCAACTATATTACTCATTCTGTAGTTATATCCAAGCTCTGTATGTTGATAATATCTTGCATTATCTCTTGCTTGAGTTGCCCAAAATCTTGCTTTTTTTATAGATTCATCATCATTAGAGACTAACATTCCTCCACCTGATGTAGTTATTATTTTGTTTCCATTAAATGAATAAATTCCATACTTTCCAAATGTCCCTGTTTGTTGTCCTTTATATGTTGCACCAAGTGATTCTGCTGCATCTTCTATTACTGGAACATTGTATTTATTACAAATCTCCATTATTTCATCCATATTTGCAGCTTGTCCGTAAAGATGAACTACAATAACAGCCTTTGGTAAGGTTCCTTTTTTCTCATAACATTGAAATGCTTTTTTTAATGCTGTAGGAGACATATTAAAACTATCGTATTCTGAATCTATGAATACTGGTGTTGCTTTTTCATACATTATTGGATTACAACTTGCTGCAAATGTTAAATCTGAACAAAATACTGTATCGCCTTCTTTTATACCCAATAGCTTAATTGCTAAATGTATTGCTGAAGTTCCTGATATTAATGCCGCTGCATCCTTTATTCCTACGTACTCTGCAACCTCCTTTTCAAAGTTATTTACATTAGGTCCAAGCGGAGCAATCCAGTTTGTATCAAATGCTTCTTTTATAAAGCTTTCTTCAAGGCCTCCCATATGTGGTGAAGCTAAGTATATTCTTTTATTTTCTTTTTGCTTTGTTACTTCTATACGTTCAGCTTCTTTCTTTTGTAAACTTTCTCTCTCCTTTAATACTTCCATTACTCTTTTCCTCCCAATGTTGTAGCTGCAACCTCTTGTACTACTTTTTTCTTATTATAAAAATCTGGTGAATAATATGTTGGTACTATTTCTTTTAGCTTATCAATTAACATATTTTTATTACCCAATTTTGTTACAAACATTAAATCATCAATTTGTTTTCTTAGCTTAATTAATGAAATAGTTTCTGGCTTATCAATAAATATCTTATTGTGAGCAGTTTTTCTTAACTCATCATTATTCATTAATAATTCTTCATATAGTTTTTCTCCTGGTCTTAAGCCTGTTATTTTAATTTTTATATCTTCATTGGGTTTATATCCTGAAAGTCTAATTAAATTTTCTGCTAAATCATATATTTTCACAGCCTTGCCCATATCTAAAACAAAGATTTCCCCACCCTTTGCATATGCTCCAGCTTGAAGCACAAGTTGTGCTGCTTCTGGTATTAACATAAAATATCTTGTTATATCCCTATGAGTTAATGTTACAGGTCCACCACTTTTAATTTGCCTTTTAAACAAAGGAATTACTGACCCATTACTTCCAAGCACATTACCAAATCTAACTGCAACAAAATCTGTTTTATTTCCTCTTTCATTATTAACAGCTTGTACTATCATTTCACAAAGTCTCTTTGAAGCTCCCATTACATTAGTAGGATTTACTGCTTTATCTGTAGAAATTAAAACAAACTTTTCTACTTTATATTGGCTTGCAAGTTCAGCCATATTTAACGTACCTAATACATTATTTTTTATTGCTTCTCCTGGATTATCTTCCATTAATGGTACATGCTTATGTGCTGCTGCATGAAATATTATCGATGGTCTATATGCACTTATTATCTGATTTAATCTGTATTTATCTCTTACCGATGCTATTATTACCTTCTTATTTAATTTTGGCTCATTATAAGATAATTCGTTTTGTATATCATAAACATTGTTTTCGTAAATATCTAATATCAAAAGTAACTTCGGATTAAATTTTGCAATTTGTCTACATAACTCTGATCCTATAGACCCTCCACCACCAGTTACTAAGACTACTTTATCCTTTATATATTCTTCTATTCCTTGTTTATCTAGCTTTACTTCTTCTCTACCAATTAAGTCTTTTAAATCAACATCTCTCATCTTATTAAAAGAAATTCCTTCTTCTAATAATTGATAATATCCTGGTATTACTTTTACCTTTGCTTTTGTATTACTACATATATCTAATATTTTAGATTTTTCTTCCCCATCTATTTTGGCAATTGCAAAAAGTATTACATCTATATTTTCTCTTTCAACTATTTCAGAAATAGCATCTCTATCTCCAAGAATCTTTACCCCATTTAAATAACTATTTATCTTGCTCTTATTATCATCTATAATACCTACAATATTATATTCAGAACTTTTTTCTTTTCTTATTTCATTCATTATTGCTGAAGCACAATCTCCTGCCCCTATTATCAATACTTTATATTTACCATCTATTTTTTCCGAAACTGTGTAAATAAAAGCCCTAGTTATTACTTTTAGTGACATTCTTAAAGCTGTAATCATTCCTGCTATTAATATCCCCGCTAAAATATTAGTTAAAACTGATATTCCACTTGGAATAATCATCATAACCACTGTTGTTATAACGCATGAAATTATTGTTGATATTACTGTTTGTTTAAACTCAAATACCCCAGCATTTAACCATATACAGCTGTACATTTTAAAAATTATTAATGATACTACGTATATAAATACTACTAATGGTAGTTTTATAAATGTTTCTATTATTTCTGTATGAGATGCATACTGAAACAACATAACTAGATAATAAGATAAAATTATAACTGCTATATCACTTAGTAGTAGTATTACTCTTTTGCTCTTTTTACTTAAATTTATAACTGTAGTTTTAAGCATTGTCCTTCCCCCCTTTTTGATTATTTAAATACTTTACTTTGAATTACCTATAAGTATTAACACACCGTCAATTCACTACATATTTGTTATAATAAATTATATATTTTACATCCTTTTCCAGTAAATAATCTATTAGTTGCACACTGTATATAATTAACATTTATTACTTATTGTATTAATTAGCTATATTATTATTAAATAATTACTTTAAGTTATTTTATTGTTATTCCTTTGAATTATTTTCTACTTAATTATCATTTAATCAACAAAATTTGCATTTCAATTTTAGATAGCGTAATTATTCTATTTATAAACTCTTTAATTTATTACTAATATTTCTCAAATATATTTTTAATAATATTTTATAGATAATACTACAATACTAATTCTTTATTACCCTTGTATTACTCTCAAAAATAATACTTAACTTGATATAGTTTTAATAAAAATTTAATTATGCCAATGATTATTCATTTCATAATTATACTTTTGGATTATAAAATCTATAGTATCTAATTACTACTAAGTAGTAATTTCAGAAATCGTTATCAATACTTCTTAGTATAATTTTTAACATTTAATGTAATTATTAATAGACTTTTACATTTTTTTAGAATATAATTTTAGTAGTAATTACTTTATATATGAAAAGGGGGATAAGATGAAAATTTCTATTTTATGTAGATATCCAGTCATTCATGAAGGTATTAAAGCGATATTAAGAAATAAGTATGAAGATATCACTGGCTTTACTTCTATAGAAGATTGCTTTAAAACATTAGATTCTACAGAAAACACAAGCCTAAATGATACTGAAGATACAATTTTAATAATCACATTATTTAAAGAAGATTTAAAAATAATAGATAATATTCTAGCTATTAAAGACAATTATTCTAAATTAAAACTATTAATCATAGATTTTAACGAAAGTAAGGACATGTTCTTTAAAGTGTCAAAGTTAAATGTTGATGGATATATGTTAGGAACGTTTGCTCAAGAAGACATCAGTTATGCTTTACATAAGATTTCAACTGGAACTAAATTTTATGATCGTGAATTATTGTATAGACTTGTTGAAGATGAGCCTGCTGCTACAATTACAAGCAAAAATAATTTAGGAACTCCACTTACAAGAAGAGAGTTAGAAATACTTTCTCAATTGTCAAATGGATTAAGTAACTTTGAGATAGCTAAAAATCTTAATATTAGTGAAAATACTGTTAAGAAACATATAAGTAATATATTTATTAAGATTAATGTTAAAGATAGAACTCAAGCAATTATTTATGCTTATGAATCTGGGTTAATTGCTAAACCATTATTTTTATAAGTGACATTTTTTATTAAGAACACGCATATAAATTAATAAAAACTAATTAAGTGTTCTTACACAAACTTAAAAGGGCTTCCTTTAAACTTTAAATTAGCGTTTGCATATTTTTATATAAATAAGTAGTGATAAGTCTTTCGGGTAGTTTTATCACTACTTATTTTTTATTACGTCATCTTTTATCACTTCTTTTTTTATTATTTTTTATTACTTTTATTATTTTTTATTACTTTTATCTTTATCATTTTTAACTCTTTATCATTTCTTAATTCTATTCTTTTATTTTTCTCTTAATTCTCTGTTTTTATTTTTCTGCCATCTACTCGCCATTGTTCATTATCTATTATCTATTTTCTATTTTTATATTTACTACAATTATTATATGATTTTTATTATTCTCCAAATTATATTTTTATAAATTAATATATAGTTCATACTATACTTTATATTTTTAAATATAAAAGGATTTTGAAACTATTATTTCTATATTAAAAGATAGTCCTTTACCCTCTATGATTTGTTTTCAAGTGTATTATACATAATTTTGTTATCTCCTGATAAATTTCTTTATCATTCTAATTGCAGTATGTTTAAATGAAAATATCCGAAATTATGCTTAATATTATTTTCAGTAATATTAAAATACCTCTTGAACCATCATATTCCTTTATAAAGCTTTTCTTTACAATATACTTTATATCCAAGAAATCGATATTTTCTCAATATTATAAAATAAAGATACACTATACCTATCCTTGAATTAATAGTTCAAAATCCTCCAAAGAGATAACACTATATAAAATTAAAAAAACAGTAGTAATGCATAACAAACATATTATCATTAACTTCTATTTCAATATTTTATAAACTCTTAGCAGAATGCTTATTTAATATTAATAAATTTTATTCTTTGTCATCTCTTATTATTGTTTTATCCGTTTTAGGCTTAATTTATTCATATTTTTTAGAACTTTTCACAAAAAGTTAAAATTTTTGTTTAGGTTTGTATATATTTTTCTATTCTAGGTAAGACTTCGTAAAGACTTAACTAGGCCTAGAGTTAAGAAATTTATTTTATAGGAGTGACTAAATGATAAAATATAATTTTAATTTAGAAAAGCTAAAAAAATTCTTTAAACTTAAAAGAAAGGATAAAAATGATGGATTTACTTTAGTTGAACTTGTTGCTGTTATGGCCATTATTGCAATTCTTGCTGCTGCATTTATTCCAAGGTTCGGAAATTATCTTACTGAAGCTAAAAAGGTTGGTATTTTAAATGAAGCCAAATCTATTGTTACTGCTTATGAGTCTATAAGGCATAAATCTGGTTTTGATACTGATTCAATAGGTTCCGATTTTGAAGGTGATAATCTACCATTAGAGGCTGGTACTTTAACAAAATTAAGTAGCGCTACAGTAGAACAATGTAAATTAATCATTGATACTGAAAGTAATAATTTTACTTTTAATGATGACGGAACTTCCATAATTATTAACGATGATGTAAGCAATTCTATTACTTTAGATTAGTTTTTATAATATTTCATAACTCCTCAATTATTGTGAAATATAAAAAATTAATTTATTCAACAATTATTAAAAACACTAATAATTTATTCAACATATATTATAAAATCCAAACAGTAATTTATATAATAATCATTAATGTAATATTATAATTTTAAATGGACTAATACATATATCAATTTATAAACTAATTTTTATAAAAGAATTTATTTCCCAGAATATAAGTTTCTGCTACTAAAAAAAAATTATCAATACTTCTTAAAATTATCAATAACTCTTTAGGAAATACACTTTTCTAAAGAATACAAAAGCTGTGTCTAATCTACTGCAACATTAATTTTTTTAATATGCATTGTAGCTTTGACACAGCTAACTTAAAATATATTTATATCATAAATTATAAACTAAAGAATTCTGTAAATGCTTTAACAGTATAATAGTTATCCTTAACACTTGCTAATTCTCTTATTGAGTGCATTCCAAGCACTGGTGCTCCC
Source organism: Clostridium saudiense (assembly GCF_000577815.1). Taxonomy (GTDB): domain Bacteria; phylum Bacillota; class Clostridia; order Clostridiales; family Clostridiaceae; genus Clostridium; species Clostridium saudiense. The sequence goes on from NZ_CBYM010000011.1 coordinate 20,797, forward strand.
ATATCAATTACAGGAATAGTTAAGTTTGCTGATGTTACAGGACCTATTGTAGTTCCACCTCTAACATCTGATCTATTAACAAACTTTTGGAATGGAACTCCTGCAGCTTCACAAACACTAGCAAATACAGCTCCATTAAAGCTATCAGTACTATAGCTTCCTGATGCAGCTATCTTTAATACTGGACCACCTTCAAGAACTGGTCTATTTGTAGGATCATGCTTATCTCCTAAGTTAGGATGAACAGCATGTGCTAAATCAGCTGATATCATTATAGATTTAGCTAAAGTTCTATAATATCCTTCTCTGTCTTTTCCTAATCCAAGTGTAATTCTTTCTAATATATTATTTAATAATGTTGAGTTAGCACCTTCAGCTGTTAAGCTTCCTATTTCTTCATTATCTATGCAAATCATAACCTTAGTTGCAGCATTTTCTCTGCTATCAACTAATGCCTTAACTCCAGCAAATACCATCCATAAATCATCAAATCTTCCTGAAGAAATAAGTTCTTCATTCATTCCTATTAATGATCCTTTTTCATATTCATATAATCCAAGTTCAAAGTTTAGTATATCCTCTTTATTAACTTGTAGTTCATTAGCAAGAATATTCATTAAGTAATCTTCTTTTTCTAACCTATCATTTATAAGTCCTAATAAAGGTAATGTATCAACTTGTCTGTTGATTTTATATCCATCATTAACTTCTCTATTCATGTGAATTGCTAAACTTGGAATTATTAATAATGGCTTATTAATGTTAACTAATCTTATTTCTGGTTTTAATGGAGAAGCTCCTTTTAATGCAACCTTACCTGCTATTCCTAAAGGTCTATCATACCAAGTATGAAGTATTGGTCCTCCATAAACTTCAGTATTTAATTTAACATATTTACCTTCACTTATCATTTGTGGATTTGGTTTTATTCTAAATCCTGGTACATCTGTATGTGCTCCAATAAGTCTTAGTCCAGTTTCTTCTATATCTCCACTACCTACTTCAAAAGCAATTAATGCTGAATCATTTTTCACAACATAATATTTACCTTTTGGTTGTAAGTTCCACTTGTCTTCTTCTTTTATTTCTATAAATCCATTTGCATCTAATATTTTTTGAGTAGCCTTAACTCCATGACAAGCACTTGGGCTATCATATAAGAAGTCTATTAATTCTAATGCTAGATTCTTTTCCATAGTCATTTGCTCCTTTACTTGTTGTATATATTTTACTATACTTCATTTGCTATTTTTTCTCAACTCATTTAAAAATATGAATTTTCATTTTAGGAAACTCTCCATTCATTTTTGTTAATATTAGTAATTCTATTTGAACAAATTAAAATTTGGAAATTTATTAAATAAAACTAACTATATAACAATATTTTGTTATAACAAATTTATATACTATTCCAACAACATTTTGGTATAACAGTTCTACATACTATTCCAACAACATTTTGATATAACAGTTCTACATACTACCCCAACAACATTTTGGTATAACAGTTCTACATACTATCCTAACAACATTTTGATATAACAGAACTATATAGTACTATTTAACATCTTAATAAATTCATTTAACTTCTCACTCATACTGCTTGTCATTCTTCAAACTTGTAATTCTCTATAGTTGACTTTTATATTAGATTAAATTAGCATAATATAATAAGACGCATAAATGGAAATAATATGTTTCATAAAAATAAATACTTTATTATATATTAATAAAAAATAAATATGGGAGGATTCTTATGTTATCAAATTTTTTAGTAAAAAGATTTGTTAAAAACTCTGAAAATGTATCAGATGTTAAAGTTAGAGAATCTTACGCTAATCTTGCTGGGATCATTGGAATAATTACCAACTCACTTCTTTTTTTAATTAAGTTATCTGTTGGCTTACTTTCTAACTCAGTTTCAATTTTAGCTGATGCATTTAATAATTTATCTGATGCAGCTTCTTCAATAATAACTATTATAGGTTTTAAAATGGCAAATAAACCAGCTGATGCTGAGCATCCATTTGGTCATGGACGTATCGAATATATAACTGCAATGATAGTTTCATTTATGGTTATGCTTGTAGGATTACAATTTGTAAAAACTTCATTTCAAAAGATAGTTAACCCTACTCCAGTAACCTTTGAAATGATACCATTTTTATTATTACTTATTTCAATTGGCTTTAAATTCTGGTTATCTAAATTTAATAAATCTATAGGTAATAAAATAAATTCATCTACTTTAAAAGCAACTGCAACTGATGCTATGGGCGATGTTTTCACTTCAAGTACTGTTGTTATTTCTTTTTTAATTTCAAAGTTTACAACACTTCCTATTGATGGATATATCGGTATAATCGTTGCTTTAGCTATAGTTTATTCAGGATTTTCTCTTATTAAGGAAACACTTAGTCCACTTTTAGGAGAACCACCAGACCCTGTTTTAGTAAGTAATATTACAGATATGGTTATGTCTTATGATAATATCACTGGAATTCATGATTTAATTGTTCATAATTACGGCCCTGGAAGAATTATGGCTTCAATCCATGCTGAAATTCCTAGTAACATTGATATCATGGAAATTCATGATATTATAGATGCTGCTGAAAGGGAAATTTCTAAAAAACTAAATATTTATTTAGTAATTCATATGGATCCTATTTGTGTTGATACTGAAGAAATAAGAGAAGCTAGACAAATGGTTGAAAAAATACTTCTTAAATATGATGAAGTAAAATCTTTTCATGATTTCAGAGTTGTAGGTGATCATGATAAAAAGAATCTTGTATTTGATATTGAAGTGTGTCCAACAAAGCTTACACATGCAGAATCTCATACTAAATTATTATCTAAAATAGAGACTGACATTAAAAAAGAAGCCCCTGAATACCGTTGCGTTATCACTATTGATTTAGCTCTATAGCATAAATTTTATGTTTTTTTTGTATTTTATTACAATATAAAATTCCTTTATTACATGCTATAATTTAATCATGCAGTTAATAAAACTTTGAAAATATTATTTATGATGAATTATTATTAGCTGTTATTTAATTACGACAGATACCATATTTGCTTATAATAATGTACTAAAATATATTTTTGTTACATATATTTCATATAAGCATAAATTATTATAATTTATTCATATTGATTAAATTATAAATTCCTCAAAAAATAAATGGAGAAGTCTACCATTGGATTTCTCCATTTATTTTTTATTTTTTATTTTTAAATAATAATACTTTAATTGATATTCTAAATTTAACTCAAAGGAGTGTATATAATAAATTTGACATTCCAATTATATTAAGTTTACTCCTTCAAATTATAATAAATTTTATCTTCTAATAATTGATAATATAAAAGTTTATCTTCAGGTTTTCTTTCAGAATACCATTTAATTAAATCATTAATTACTTCATATATTCCTTTATTAATAAGCTTACTTAATTTCCTTAAAACGATTAATTCCTCTATAGTAACTATTTTACTCTCTTCGTATTCTTTAAGCTTTTCCTTTAAAATTACATACTCACATTTACTAACGCCTAAAGCTTCTCCCTCCATTGCAATATTAAAGACTTCTTCATATTTAGGGTTGTTATATAAATTATTTTTATATAAATAATTTGCAAGCTGTCCATAGCACTCTAGATTTCCAAGTTCTATTCCTTCTTGATATAAATTTATTATTTCATCACTATTCATTTCAATTAGATTATTTTCAGCTAAATACCCCCTAATGAAATTTGCAGTACCTTTATCTATTTCTTCAATTTCATTTATTAATTCATATCCCTTTTCCTTATTTTCTTCAACACCTATTCCTTTGAAGCAGTAATATACAAGTCTTTCTTTTCCCTTTAAGGCATCCAAATCTATTAATTTAAATACATAATAAATTGCTTTAATATCACTTCTTCTCCCACCTATTCCCCTTTCATATATTTGTATAAGATTTTCGATTCCTTCAATTCCATTTTTATTAGCAGCCTTTTCATACCATTTAATAGCTAAATCTATATTTCTTGATAGAAAAATTCCTTTCTTATACCAATCTCCAAGCTTAATCATTGCCTTAATACAATTCCTCTCTGCTGCAATATTGTAATAACTATAGGCTTCCTCATAATCTTGTAATACACCTATTCCTTTTTCATATATATAACCAAACTTAAAGATTGATTCCTTAAGGTCATTTTCTACTCCAAATCTAATATATTTAACTAACTCTGCTCTATTAACTTCTTTACCTTCATTTAATTCATTAATCATAATTGAAGCTAAATAATCTGCTGCATATGGTGAATTTAATTCATATGCTTCTTTTAATAATTTCTTAATTATGTCAGTTGTTTTATCTCCAAATTTATTTAATCTTAAGTATGCAACTGCAAGTACATACATAGCATGTGGCTCCTTTTTAGCAGCTGCAATACTAACATATTCTATTGCCTTTTCTAAGTCCTTTTCAACACCATCACCATTGTAATACATTATTCCAAGCCTTTGAGTGCATTTTAAATTTCCCTCTTCATGTCCTTCTTCATATGCACTAATAGCTTGATTAATTAATCCTTGCTCCTCATATACTTTACCAATTTTAAAATAAATACTTTTATCTCCAAATTCTATAGCCTTATTATAAAGCTCTAAAGCAGTATAAACATCCTTTTTAACATATAATCCCTTTAAATACATTTCTGCTAATGATTCTATACAATTAGTATCTAATGCTAGATATCCTTTAGATAAATAGTGAAATGCTTTCTTATAATCTGGTTCTAGATATATCCCCTCTAAATATGATCTTCCAACAATATAATATGCATCTTCATAATCATTTTCAGCAGCTCTTTCAATCCAATAATAAGCACTAACTAAGTTTTCCTCACACCCTTCTCCATTCTTATACATTAAGGATAATGCATACTGTGATGCTGGAAAATTATTTTCAGCAGCTTTTTTATGCCATTTAAATGCACTATCTACATCCTTTTCTACACCAAACCCATTGTAGTAACATCTTCCAAGTTGATAATATGCAGCAGAATAATCATTTTCAGCACTTTTTTGGAACCAAATAAAAGCCTTATAATAATCTTTTGGTACTCCATTACCTTCAGAATATAATACCCCTATAGAATATTGTGCAAAAGCATTACCTTTACTAGCAGCTTTATAATACCATTGATATGCCATTTCATAATTTCTAGGTATTCCAATTCCTCTATCATAAAATAATCCTAAATAACTTTCAGCATATTCATCATTCATTTTTGCTGCATCTAGAAAATATTTATATGCAGTTTTATAATCTCTCTTTACCCCTCTTCCAAAATAATATTTTTCTCCAGACTCAACTAATTCCTGTGAGACCTCTTCTGCCTCTGTTTTCTCTAAAATATTACTTTCTATTTTTTTCTTACTTTCTAAATCACCCTTGTCTTTTTTTAGATATTTCTTAAATATTTCTTTTTCTGATTCAAATAAATCACTTATAAATAAAGAATAATTCTCGTTACCATAATTAATTACAAACCAGACAAGCACTTCATATAATAGCTTCATTTCAATAAGCTCTTGATCATTTTCATAATCGTGTTCATTACTTTTAGCCTTTTTACTCCATAATATTATTTTTTGTAATATTTCATTTGGAATAACATCCATCTCTTTCAATATATCTAACCTTTTTAACCATCCTACATTTTCATCATATAATATATTATTTTGTTTACATATATAATAAATAATATCATCAATTACAGCATCTACATCTTTATTTATCATCTCTGGACTAGTTTGTCCCTTTAATTCATTTAAATCTTCATATATATCTCTAAACTCTAACTTTAGAAAATCATAATTAAAGATTTTGTCCATATATCCTCCAATGTTATTACTCCTACTAATAGTTTATTATATGGTTAATAGGTTTATTAGTAGTATTTTTTTAATAAATAAAAAAATACTAGCTATATCAAAGAAAAATTTATTATATAAATCTTCCTTTAATATAGCTAGTTTAACTAAATTATAATACTTTTGATAAAAAGTCTATTGTTCTTGAGTTTTTTGGATGTGAGAAAATTTCTTCTGGAGTTCCTTGTTCAACTATATTTCCTGCATCCATAAATAAAATTCTATCTCCAACTTCTCTTGCAAATCCCATTTCATGAGTAACAACTACCATTGTCATACCATCTTTTGCAAGATCTTTCATAACACTTAATACTTCACCAACCATTTCTGGATCTAATGCAGATGTTGGCTCATCAAATAGCATAACATCTGGCTCCATAGCTAAAGCTCTTGCTATTGCTATTCTTTGCTTTTGTCCACCTGAAAGTGATGATGGATAAGCTTTTGCTTTATCAGTTAGGCCAACCCTCTCTAATAATTCAAATGCTTTCTTTTCTGCTTCAGCCTTACTAATCCCCTTAACCTTAATAGGTGCTATTGTTAAGTTTTCTAATACAGTCTTATGTGGGAATAAATTAAATTGTTGGAATACCATCCCCATCTTTTCTCTGATCTTATTTATATCAACCTTTTTATCAGTTATACTATTTCCTTCAAATACTATTTCTCCTGATGTAGGTTCTTCTAATAGGTTTAAACATCTTAAAAATGTACTTTTTCCTGATCCTGATGGTCCTATTACAACTACAACCTCACCTTTTTTTATATGCTCATTTATTCCTTTTAAAACATCATTTTTTCCAAAACTTTTATGAAGATTATTAACGTGAATCACTTTTTTTCATTCTCCTTTCTATAAGAGATATAATTCTACCTAATGTAAATGTCATAATAAAGTAAAATACTGCTGCTACTATGTATGGCTCTAATCCAAGATATGTAGAACCTACAACAACTTTCCCTGCAAACATTAATTCATTAACACCTATTATTGAAGCCATTGATGATTCCTTAATTATTGCAACGAATTCATTACCTATAGCAGGTAAGATATTTTTAACAGCTTGTGGTATTACAATTAACATCATTGCTGTGCTCTTTTTCATTCCTAAACTTCTTGCAGCTTCCATTTGACCCTTGTCCACTGCTTCTATACCAGCTCTTACTATTTCTGATACATATGCTGCTGAATTTAATGCAATTGCTATAACTGCTGATGTAAATGGACTTAAATCTATTCCAAAGAACATCTTAGATCCTGCATACATAATTAAGATTTGTAATAACATTGGTGTTCCTCTAATTATTTCAATATAAACAACCGCTATTATCTTTAAAGGCTTTATCTTCCAAATATGAAAGTTTGACGTCTTCATAAAGAATAATAAAGATCCAAATAGTGCTCCAAAAAATACTGTAATTAACGAAATTAATAATGTATATTTAACCCCTTCAAAATAGTAAGGTAAATAATTTGGCACGAAGCTAAAATCAAAATTCATTTTTTTCATCCCCCTCAATATCAACTATTCATAGTAATATATTAATAAAATTTACTATTTAACAGTTTAGAGAACATAGTTACATCCCCTAAACTGCTATAACTAAATTCTATATTTATTATTCAGCAACTCCTGCACTTGCAGCTAATTCATTTGCTTTTAATATATAATCGTCCATCTTTCCTGATTCATTTAATTCATTTATAACTTCATTTATTTTAGCTAATAATTCTGGATTATTTTTAGCAACACCTACTGCATTACCACCAGTTTTTTCTTCATAAGTAGGTTCACCTACTGCTAAATCTGGATTATTTTTAACTGCCATTTCAGCAACCGGCTTTTCCATTACTATTGCATCAACTTTTCCAGATTTCAATTCTAATATTAAATTATTAACATTAGCTAGTAATTGTAAATCCGCATTTGGAATTTCTGCCTTTGCTATTTGTTCTTGAGTTGATCCTAGTTGTGCTCCAACTTTTGCACCTTCTAAATCAGCAAATGTTTTATACTTGTCTGCATCTTCAGTTCTTACTAATATTCCATGTTGTGAGTTATAATAGATATCTGAGAAATCTACAACTTTAGCTCTTTCTTCAGTTGGATTCATTCCTGAAATTACAACATCAACCTTTCCTGCTGGCAATGCTGATACTAATGCATCAAAATCCATTTCTTGAATTACTAATTCAACCCCTATTGCATCAGCTATTTCATTAGCTATATCTACATCAAATCCACCAATAACATCTTTTCCATTTTCATCTATGTAGTGGAATTCATATGGTGCATAATCCGCGCTCATTCCTACAACTAATTTACCTTTTTCTTGTATTGTTTCTAATAAGTCAGTGCTATTATTATCTGATGCTTTGTTACTTGATGCCCCACATCCAACAAAACCCATAGTCATTACTCCTAACATTACTGCTGCTATCACTTTTTTCATTAATCCTTTTTTCATATTTAAATCCCCCTCGACTATTCATTGTTAATCTTTTCCTTAACCTTGGTATAATTATACAACACATTATCATATTTATGCAACACTCTTTTTGATTTTTTTATATTTTTTTATATTTATGCATAAATATTATAGTTTTTATGAATATTTATATAACATTTATGAAATTTATAATATTTTCCTACAATTCCCTTATTTTTTTATACATATTTTATACATATCTTCTGCATATATATTTATATTTTCTTTCAAAAATAGCAAGCAATAATATTAAAATTAAATTATTTCATTAAATTTGTCCATTTTTATATCCATCATGAATAAAATATTATGAATAACTTAATTTTATTAGGAGTGAAATTAATGACAACACTAAAAGAGAGACATCTCTTTCCTGGTGGAAACACCTCTAAAGGCTTCTATTCATTTTATAGATATGTACTTTCTCAAGATGATGCAAAACGTATACTTTGTATAAAAGGTGGCCCTGGTACTGGAAAATCTCAACTTATGAAAAAAATTGCTGCTTATTTCAGCAAAAAAGGATATACAATAGAATATCATCATTGTTCTTCAGATCCGAATTCTTTAGATGGAGTTTTAATTAAAGAATTAAACATAGCTTTATTAGATGGTACATCTCCACACATTGTTGATCCTATAAATCCTGGAGCTGTAGATGAAATACTTAATATGGGTGATGCCTTAGATATGGATGTACTTTCTAAAAACAAAAAAGAAATTATCTCTTTAAACAAGGAAATTGGTAAGAACTTTAAAAGAGCTTATAGATATTTAGGCTCTGCTAAATGCATTCATGATGATTGGAGCAGTCTAAATTACGAATCTTTAGATTCTAATAAGATTTCTAATATTATCGAAAACCTAAAAAATAATATCTTTAAGTCTGATAAAATTGGATATGGCGGCGAACGTCATCTTTTCGCAACTGCAATTACACCTGATGGAATAATTACTTATGCTGATCAGCTTAGTAGTGAATTTAAAAAGAAATATGTATTAACAGGTGGCCCTGGCTTTGGTAAGACTGATATTTTAAAATTTATAGGCAGTAGTGGTCAAAAGAAAGGTTTCTTTATTGAATATATGCATGATCCTTTTGTTCCTGAAAGAATCGAGCATATTTTTATTCCTGAATTATCAACCTGCATTATAAGCAATAATGAAATTAACCAAGCTAATTATACTGGTATTGAATATAATTTATTTGACTACACTAAATCTAATTTACCATCTTCAAAAATTGACGATATAAAATATAATAGTAATTTATTCTATGAATTAGTTAATAAGAGTATTTCTTTAATCCATAATGCTCATATATTACATGACGAATTAGAAAGTTATTATATTAAAGCAATGGATTTTTCTGTTGCTAATGATATTTATGATAATGTTATTAAGAAATTAAGTAAATACGAATAAATTAAAAAGATTACATCAATGTTATTAAATATTGATGTAATCTCCTTTTACTTTTTTTTACTTAACAACCAATTAAATTACTAACCATAATCCAATAATTTAAATATGTTTTTTTCTCAAAAATATGATACTACATTTTTAATATTCCCTGTTTCATTCCATCGATTAAAACTTATTCTCTTTTTGGAATTAAAATATAATTTGATAAGTTAATATTTAATTTTTATCAAACCTCATATTTTGTATATTTTTACAAAGCAAATTCATTTTATTTATTTTTATTTATTCACTATAACATAAATCATTTTACACTAATTCATCTCAAGGGTATATCATATGTCTTTTATCCCTATACGAATCTGTTATATCAAATTGTTGTTAACAACAATTTGATATAACAGATTCGTATAGGACTTAACTGCTACTCTATAATCTTATGTCTGACTATAAATTTCATTTATATATAATCTAGAAAAAGCAACCTTTTTTAACTTTTAAGTAGCACAACTAAACCACTATCTAATTTGAATAGTGGCTTCTTAATCATCACAATATATAATAAAAATTCTCCCTCATTTTCTGACTATATATCAACACTTTATTTTTAGAATTAAGTTTATACTTCTAATTCTTTTAGTTTTATTGAATTCCATGTAATATACGTACTTATTTCTACACCTAAATTAATTTTAAATTTTATTCTTTCTTCAATTGGTATACAATTTTTATATTCACCATTATTTTTATATTCAAAAGCCCTCAAACTTAAATAATCACTTAGGTATTTACTTGCAATACCTCTAAATTTTTTTAGCCATAATTTAGCTTTAATAGAATACTTTCTATGAGTGTTTTTCTCAATTTTCTCATTTAACTTGCTCTTATTTACTTCTATGAATACTTTACAAAAATAATCAAGTCTTGCATCTATCATTCCAACTATGTATGCCTTCTCATCTATGCGTTGTATTAATTTTTTCTTTATTTCATTAAATCCAAAGTACCTTCTACCAGCTATAACTGAAATTATGTTAATAGAATCATTTACACCATTAATAGTTACAATCTTATCTCTTTCTTTAGTATTTATATTTCTACTACCTTTAAAATTCTCAGTTGTTACTAGCTTAGTAAACTCTACATAAGAATCTATTCTTTCAATATGATTTTTTATCTTTAAATCATGTAAAAATCTATGTCTCCAATAAAATGACGTTACTAAAGTAATATTTAATGCTTTAGCACATTCCCTTAATGTTAGTCCATTAATAAAAACATCATAGTATTTTACCCAGTTCTCCTTAAATTTTTTAGAACATCTAAAAGGATTATTGCTCTCCTTAGTAAATGTTTTTTCACATTTTGTATTCTTACATCTATATCTTTGAATTCCTTTATAACTTCCAAACTTAATAAATTCAGTACATTCGCAATATGGGCATTTTTCACTTTTATCCTCAATATTATCTACTTTTAATTCATTTATAATTTTATTATTTCTTCTCTGATTTATAATTAATTTTTTATATGCATTTCTCATAACTCATCACCAGTTATGATTATTAACATATGACTTAAGTTCTAAACCGCATTATTATAAAATTTATTCATTTAATAAAGTTTTTAGTATAAAAAGGGATGGTTTAAAAATAACCATCCCTTTTTATCAACATAATCTATTTATTTTCTTAAATCTTCATTTTTAACTATAACATCATACCCTGTGTAAGCTAATGCTAATGCTGCAACTAATAATCTATCATGAGCCTTATCTGTAGTTGTAGTATCAGCCATTTTAGTTGTATGCCCTGATAGCGGACAATCTGTTAACCCTATATACGGATGAATTGTTGGAGCAACATGACTCACATTACCTATATCACTTGATGCTAAGCTCTTTTCTGGAGCATTTATTTCTGTAATTCCTAATGTTCTTAAGTTTTCATTAAACATTTCTGATAATGTTTCATTAGTTTTTAAGTTATCATATGGTAATTCATATCTATCCATTTCTAAAGTTGCACCAGTCATTAAGGCTGCCCCTTCGGCAATCTTTTTAACTTTTTCTAAAACATCATAAACTTTTTCTCTAGTTTCTGCTCTTAAATAGAATTGTGCTACGGCTTCATCTGGAACTATATTCGCAGCAACTCCACCCTTAACAATTATTCCATGCATTTTTACATCTGGAGTTACATGTTGACGAAGTGCATCTATTCCATTGAATAATTGAATAACACTATTTAATGCATTTATTCCCTTCTCTGGACAAGCTGCTGCATGAGCTGTTTTACCTTTGTATGTAAATTGAATTGCATATAGTGCATTACTTGATCCACTTGCTCTTGTTTCCCCTGCTGGGTGTACTATCATTGCTGCATCTAATTCATCAAATGCTCCAGCTTCTGTTAAAATAACTTTTCCACCATTTGTTTCTTCTGCTGGTGTTCCATAAACTATAACTTTACCACCAATTTCAGATAAAACTTTACTTAATGCAACTCCTGCTCCAGAAGATATAGGCCCTATCATGTTATGTCCACATCCATGTCCTATTTCAGGAAGTGCATCATATTCACATAAATATCCTACTGTTTTTCCTGGTTTTCCACTATCAAAAGTAGCTTTAAATGCTGTTTCCATCCCAGCATAAGGACATTCTATTTCAAATCCATGCTCTTTTAAGAATGTTGTTAATGCTTCAACAGCTTTATATTCTTCGTTTCCTAGCTCTGGATTATTGTATATGTAATCACTTATTTCTACTAATTTTTCTTTAATTAATTGACCTTCATTATATATTCTTTCCTTCATTTATTCTTCCTCCCTTGTAAAACAAATTAATAAGAAATTTAGTTAGTAATTAATAGTTTTAGGTTAGTAGTTGAATATAAAGCCTCTAGGAGCTTATTACTAATATTCCTTTAAAATTCAGTTTAATTGAATTTATTCTTAAACTACTACCTACAAATTATAAGCTACAAACTTATAATTCCTAACTATTACTTACTAACTAATAACTATTTACTATTACTTACCAACTCTTAAATATTGATCTAACTTTTAACTATTAATTCTTAACCAGCTAACTTAGCTATTAACCATTAATTCTAACTGATAACCTAATTACTAATTTAACTATTAACTAAATTAAGCCCATCCCATCATCATTGCACAAGTTACAAATATAATTCCAAGTGCAAATAAGATTATTTGTAATGGCATAATCCATTTAACCCATTTTGAATATGGTATTCCTGCCATTCCAAGACATGCCATTAATACTCCTGATGTTGGGAAGATAGCATTTGAGAATCCATCTCCTAATTGGAATATTAAAACTGTTGTTTGTCTTGATATCTCAAGTAAATCACCAAGTGGTGCTAATATTGGCATAGTTAACGCCGCTTGTCCTGAACCTGAAATAACAAAGAAGTTTATAAACATTTGAACTGGTAACATTACACATGCAGCTAATAATGATGGTAATTTACCTATAAATGATGATAAACCATATAATATTGTATCTATAATTTGAGCATTTTCAGCAATTATAACTATAGCTCTTGCAAATCCAATTACCATAGCAGCTCCAATCATATCCTTAGCTCCTGCTATGAATGCTTCTGCCATTTCATCAGCTTTTAATCCACCAACTATTCCTGCAAATATTCCTGTTATTAAGAATACAGCTGCTATTTCTGGAATCCAGAATCCTGCTTTTAGAACTCCCCATATAATAACTGCTAAGCAAACACCGATAGATGCAATAATAATTTTATGTGAAACTGTAAATTTAATTTCCTCACTTTGAGTTTGACTTAATTTTTTACGTTTTTCTTCATCTAATTTATACATTGGGCTAAATTCTGGATTTTTCTTAATTTTTCTTGCATAAATCATTAAGAATATAACTCCTACAGCGGTTGTTATAACCCATAAAATAGTACGGTATGCTAATCCTGAGAATAGTGGAATTTCAGCTATTGATTGTGCTATACCTACTGTAAATGGATTAAGCATAGCTGTTGCAAACCCTACGATACATCCTAAGTAACTTATCCCTACTGCTAATATACTATCAAATCCAAGTGCTAACATTAACGGAACTAAAATTGTTATAAATGGTATAGCCTCTTCAGTCATACCAAAAGTTGCTCCTCCAAGAGAAAACAGTGTAAATATAATAGGAATTATTAATAATTCATTACCTTTAAAAATATTAACAACTTTAGCAATAGCTGAATCTATTGCTTTTGTTCTAGTTATTAAACTAAATGCCCCACCAACTACGAATAAGAATGCTATAATTTCTGCTGATTGCTCTAATCCGCTTATCGGTGCCTGCATTACTGAAAATAATCCTTGTGCTTCATTTTCAACATATTGGAATGAACCATTTAATACTACAGTTCTACTTTGTCCATTTACTTCTGTAACTACTCTTTCATATGCTCCACCTGGAACTATATATGTTGCTATTGCCATTAATATTATTATTGAAAAAATAATAACTAATGTATGTGGAACTTTTATTCCATTACTAAATTTTTTCCAAAAACCTTTTCTTTCGTTTTCTACTACGTTTTGCATTAGTTTAAAATCCCCCCTGAATTTATTATGTGACATTCTAGTTGAAGGAGATATCTTTTTAAAAGCTTCATGCTAATAAGTGATAGTTCTTCACAGTTTAATTAAAACAAAAAAAGCCTTGAGTTTATCACTCAAGACTATATTACTAACAAAAACTAATAAAATTTAACTCTTATCTTTTGTAAAAATATAACCATATTAGTGATAGCTCCTCACAAAGCGAACTGTGACAGTGTTATGTATCTTCTACATAACCCCAATGTTATAGCCTCAAAGCATTAGCTATACATTTCGGCGAAATTTCCTTTCTGTTTACATCACTGTGCTTACCTCCGCAAACATACTATTAAATATCGCAACCTCTACCTACTTCATATCTATTTGTCACTTATAATATACATTTTTTTATGTATATTGTAAAGATAATTTTGTATAATTATAAACTTTTCCGTCTTAATTCCTCAAAATACTACATATATAATCTACTTATAAGCCTAATTTAATATTTACATTAATTAATATATATTCTTGTATTTATATCCAATTTCAATACTTATCTACAGCAGCATTTAATGTCAATTTATATCCATAATGATATGTATGTGAATATTCAAAAACTTCTCCACCTTCTAATATTGCCACTTGCTCTATATGAAGAATAGGTGATTCACATTCTAATTCTAGTAGTTCCATTAATTCTTCACTTGATATTAATGCTTCAACTACACGTTGTGCCGTAGATATTTTATATCCACACTTCTCTAAATATTTATATAACGAATCACAATCAGTTTTCTTTAAATTGGGGAACATCTTTACAGGCATATAAGTTATCATATATGAAACCGGCGACCCCTCGGCATACCTTACTCTTTTAACTTCCCAAACATTTTCTCCCAATTCTAAATTTAATTTATCTTTTATAGTCTTATCAGCTTCAACTATAGACAAACTAATTAATTTAGTTATTACACTATACCCCTTATTAATCATTTCCTTAGTATAACTGTGAATATTGCTAATATTGTCAGAAATTCTATTAGCTAAAACAATGCTACCTATACCTCTTTTTCTTGTTATATAGCCTTCTTTAACTAAATTATTGTAAGCTGATCTTACTGTCATTCTTGTAACATTAAATTTTTCACATAATTTATTTTCTGATGGTAATAATTCACCTTGCTTTATTTCACCAGAATCAATTAATTCTTTTAAATATTTTTCTATTTTAACATACATTGGTTCAACCATTCTTTAAACTCCTTTGTATACTACTATAAATATAAGATGTATATACAAATAATAATAGTATATATATTCTATTATATCATATTTACATCTCTAAATTTTTGTATATTATTTTTATTTATAGAAAATTAACGATATAACTTTAAGAAATATTTTCTTAAGCCATACCGTTAAATGTATAAAATGTATAAGATATATAATATAAAAAATGGTTCGCTTATTTATTTTCTAACTTTACTAATCTTTCATAAACTTCTATAAATTCTTCAGCTAGTTGTTAAAAATTCATAGCATTCATTAAATGATCTTGTGCATGAATTAATAACACATTTACTTCTACGCTATTTCCTGAAGCTTCTTCAGTAATAAGCTTAGTTTGGAATGCGTGAGCTTTATGCATTTCTTCTTTTGATTTATTTATTAATTCTTTTGCTTCTTCAAAGTTACCAGCTTTAGCTTTGCTTAATGAATCATATGCTAATCCTTTAGCTTCTCCTGCATTAGCTATAAGACCAAATGATATTTCCATTAATTCTTCGTTCATATTTATATCCTCCTAAAGCTTACTGTAATTAGTAAGTTCTATGTTATTTTTTCTTAAATATTCTTGTACTTTTTCTGATGTTAAAATACTATATTCTTTCATTCTTTGCATTGCATAAGATGTTGAATTAACTAAGTACTCATCTACAAATGCTGGATGACACATGATATCTATTACATCATGCTTTTTAAGCTCATCCATATATTTTTCAAAATAATCCTCTGTTACATTTTCATTATAAAAACTTTCTGTCATTGGTATAACTTTGTCATAATCTAGTTTTGATTCAAATCCACCTCTTATAGGAAGATTATACTTCTTAACTATTTTCTCTATAACAGGTTTTAAACTTGATAATGTATGAACATGATGATGAGAATCCAAGTGATCAACATTTACACCACTATTAATAACCTTATTTATTTGGCTACAAAATTCTTCGTATACTTCATCTAAATCAAACTTTTCTTCTATAAGTTCATTAGTTATTCTTCTATAAAAGTTACCATTTTCATCTACTATTGTCTTATGATAATTTAAAACAGGTTTATTTAAGCTTAAAGTCATATGAACTCCACAGCCTAACCCTTTATTTTCTTTTAATAGTTCAACAGCATGATCAAAAGCTGGCATTCCTGCCATTATAGTAGTTGATCTTACTATTCCATTTTTATATGCTGATATTATTCCATAATTAACTGCTTCACTTAATCCAAAATCATCTGCATTTACTATTAATTTAGTCATATTAACACCTCTTCTATTTGAATTGTGGTAAATATTCTTTATGTGCTTCCATCATCTCATCTAGAATAGTTTTAGCTAAGTCATCTGATGGTATTAATGGATTTATACATAATGCTTGTAACGCTGCATTATAATCACCTTCAACTGCTGCCTTTGCTGCTAATATTTCAAATGCTTTTATTTCAGTAACTAATCCACTTACTGCAACTGGTAAATATCCTACTGATAAAGGTTTTGGACCTTCCTTAGTTATTACACAGCTCATTTCTGCTGCTGAATCTTCTCTAAAGTCTCTTATTGCACCATTATTTAATGTATTTACAACTTGAATATCCTTCTTATCATTGTAAATTGAGTTTATTAAGTTACAAGCTGCATCACTATAGTATGCTCCACCTCTTTTTTCTAATTGTGGTGGTTTAACAGCTAAATTTTCATCTTTATATAATTCAAATAAGTCGTCTTCTAAGGCTTTAACAGTTTCTCCTCTAGTTTTTCCATCCTTGAATCCTTCTAATTCTTCTTCTAACATTTCTTTATGTTTATAGTAATATTTATGATATGGACAAGGAATAACTCCTAGTGCTCTAACAAAATCAGCATTTAAAGGAATATCCTTTATATTTTGCATTGTTAATGATGAAGTAACGAATTTCTCAATTGCTTCTTTTGTTATATCTTTACCATCTAATCTTACATTCAATGCATAAACCATATGATTAAGTCCAGCAAAGTCCATTTCTACTCTATCTTTTTCCACTTCTAATATGTCTGCCATACCATTTTTAACACCTATTGGAACATTACATAATCCAATATATCTTCTAAAGTTTGTATATTTAAATACTGCTTCTGAAATTACTCCTGTTGGATTTGTAAAGTTAACAAGCCATGCATTTGGACAAAGTTCTTCAATATCCTTAATTATATCTAATACTACTGGAACTGTTCTAAGTGCTTTAAATAATCCACCTGCTCCATTAGTTTCTTGACCTATCACTCCATGTGAAAGCGGAATTCTTTCATCTTTTATTCTTGCATCTAATAATCCAACTCTTAATTGAGTAGTTACGAAATCAGCATCCTTTAATGCTTCTCTTCTATCTAAAGTTAGATTAACCTCCATATCCACTCTATCTTTTTTTACCATTCTTTTGGCAAGATTTCCTACTATTTCTAACTTATGTTTTCCTTCTTCTATATCAACTAACCATAATTCCTTAACAGGTAGCTCTTTATGTCTTTTTATAAATCCTTCAACTAATTCTGGAGTATAGCTTGATCCTCCACCGATTGTAACTATTTTAATACCATTTTTCATATTGTCCACCATCCTAACATTTATATTTATAAATTTGCTTTAATTAATCTGTATGTATTGTATTTTATTTAATAGTTCTTATTTTCTATAATCTCATTTAAGATAGCATTTTATATGCTGATTTTTACTCACTTTGTAAATGAATATAAAGCAAAATATAAAATGTTAGGAGTTTTGAGTTTGGGATAAAGTCAACATTTATGTCAACTTTATTCTTTTATTAACTCCAAACTCCTATGCTTATTTTTCTATATCAATTAAGCTACTTGATCCATTTCCATTTTTCTAGCATCCATCTTTTCTGCCATAGCCACGAATGGTAAGTATATTAAGATTGAAACTGCTATATTAACTATACATAAAACTGCTCCTGACCAATGTCCTGTTGCCATAAATCCACCAAGTATTGGAGGTGTAGTCCAAGGCATAGTTGCCATTATTATTGGATGAACTAATCCAAATGAAATTGATAAATATGATATTATTGTTGTAACAATTGGTGCTATTACAAATGGTATTCCGAATATAGGATTTAATACGATTGGTAATCCAAATATTACTGGTTCACTGATGTTGAAGATTGATGGTGCTAATCCTAAAGCAAGCATATCTCTTCTTCTCTTACCTGCAATTGCTATAGCAATTAATAATCCAATTATTACTCCTGATCCTCCCATGAATACGAAAGCATCAAAGAACGGTCCTGCTAATACATGTAATTGATCTAATGGAGCTCCATTTTGAATCATTTCTGCATTTTGTGCTCCTAAGTTAGTTAACATTGTTCCTGTGAAAGGTAATGCAATATTTGCTCCATGTAAACCAACAAACCATAATCCATGAATAAAGAATGCTATCAATATAGCTGATGGTAATGTATCTGTTATATTACTTAATGGAATTCCTAAGTATTTGTTTATTAAATCTGTTAAGAATTGTCCATCTGCTGCTAATCTTATTAATAATCCTGCAACTGCAAATATAACTACTGTTAACATACCTGGGATTAACTTAGCAAATGATCTTGATACTGCTGGTGGAACCCCCTCAGGCATTTTAACTACTAATTGTTTTAGTTTTCCTAATCTAATAAATACTTCTGTTGATAAAATTCCTATTATAATTGCTGTAAATAATGCTCCTGTTCCTAAGTATGCAACTCCAATGAATCCCCAACCTTCTACTGCAGGTTGTCCATCAATTGCAATCTTTGCAACTTGTGGAATTAAAAGAATAAATATTGATGTTGCTATCATTGCTGATTGAAGCCCATTCTCTTCATATGATTTAGCTAAATTATATGCAACACCTATTACTAAAAGTAAAGCCATAATAGCTAATGTTCCAAACCATATATCTCCGTTTAATGATTTTATTTGCTGTCCAAATGTATTATCTGCTAAAAAGTTACTTAATGCCTTTATTGGTGCGTTATTTATAAGTGTTGCTAACGAACCTATTATTGTTAACGGTATCATTGCAACGAAAGCATCTCTTACTGCTACTAAATGTCTTTGTGCTCCCATCTTAGCTGCATATGGTGTAATGTACTTATCCATAAAAGCCATAAACTTTTCCATATCGTTCCCCTACCTTTATCTTGATATTTTTATAATTTCCCATTAATTCTCAATACCACTTTCTTTAAATCATACTTATATCTTATTTCTTTAATTCTAATGCTCTTTCTAAAACAGCTTTACCATTACATCTTCCGTAATCCATCATATTAATAACTTCTACTGGAATTCCGTGTGGTGCTGCTAAATCCTTAGCTTTACTTAAAATGTATCTAACTTGTGGCCCTAATAATAAAACATCGCACTTTTCAATTTCACTTTGTAGATTTACTTCTGAAATCGCCCAGATTTCACACTCTACTCCTTTTTCCTTTGCAGCCTCTTGCATTTTTGTTACTAATAAACTTGTTGACATACCTGCTGAGCAAGCTAACATAATTTTTATCATAATATATACCTCCAAACATTTATTTGATTCATGTATTCGTTTACTTACCTTATGTATACATAAGTATATTCATTGTCTATACATTTCAAGCGTTTTTTAAAATATTTTTTGTTTTTTTATTTTCATACTCATTTTGCACTATTTATATACACTTTATTAAAAACAACCTCCTTAAAATATTAATTTCTTATTCCAATTCATATCGCTTTCATTCTTTACCAACATATTTAAAATTAAATGTATAGGTATTTAATTTTAATATATATATTTACTTCTGACTATAAAAAAACTGCAAAGTTAATCCATTCATTCGATTAACTTTGCAGTCCTACTATTTATTTAAAATTAATTACCTTTAATCTATGTAGAGCTCTAGTTGCCATAATATATTTTACTAAATCATCTGTATTATCATCAAAATTAACTATTATAACTCCATCAAACTCAAGTCCTTTTGCATAATAAGAAGGAACTATGACTTTCCCACCTCTGTAAATAACATCTTCTCTATCAAAGGCTAAAAGCTTAGTAAACTTTTTAAGCTCTGGCGCTATTCTTCTAAGTTGTTCCTTATCCTTAGTTATTATTGCAATATTATCATAATTTTCATCATCATAATCTTCTAATGTCTCTAAAATAGTATCAATTAAATCATCTTGATCTTTAACATCAATTTCTTCAACATCATACTTACCTTTTCTAACAAAAGGAACTATTGCATCTTCATTTAATAATTTACTTGCATACTCCATGATTTGGAATGTAGATCTATAACTCTTATTTAAAGCATAGTTCTTAACAAATCCACCAAATAAAGATTTTAACCTAAGCATTGCAGGTGTTTCTTCTACTTTAATTAATCTTTGATTTGCATCTCCAACTATAGTGTAGCTTCTACAACCTGTTAATTCTTTTAATACAATAAATTGAAGCATGCTATAATCTTGAGCTTCATCAATTACTATATGCTTAATTTCTTGACTAACTTTTTTACCATCAAGTTTAATCATTAAATAAAGTATTGCTGGTAAATCTAAGTATGATAAGTTTTGAGTCTTAGTAAATTCTTTATAAATGTCTACAATACTTTCATTATCTATCCATTTAGCTAAATTGTTTTTTTGAGTCATAAGTTCTCTAACAATTTCTCTAATTCTTATCTTTCTTTGGAACTCTATATTATTTTGTTCAATTACTAATTGTTCTTCTGAAAGAGCTGATAATTTTTCTTTTACCTCATTATTTAAATTTCTTACTAGTTCATCTCTCTTATCTTTAAGCTTTGAAGTAATAATTCTCTTTATCTTTTGACTTCTTCTAAATAAAGGCATGTATTTATAATGTTTTTCAAATAACTCGTTAATTTCTTCTACTGAAACTACTTCTTCATCAAAGAATTTAGCAGGTTCAAAATTAAAGTAGTTAGCCTCTAATTCGTCACATTTTTCATCTAAAACAGTTATAAATTCTTCCCCGCCCTTATATTTTATCTCACTTATTATTTCTTCATTTCCATTTAGAACTTCTTCTAAATAAGCTGTAATATCAATTACTGGTTCATGTAATCCAATTTCATTTATTGCAAAACTAGCAAATGTTTGTTGATTAACATTACTTTCTCCTAAAGTAGGAAGGACATCCCCTATATAATCAATAAATATATCATTAGGTCCTAATATTAATACTTTATCTCCTAACTGCTCTCTGAAATTGTATAAAAGATATGCAACTCTATGAAGTGCTATTGTTGTTTTTCCTGAACCTGCAACTCCATTAACAACTACAACCTTCATTCTTTCTTCTCTTATAATTTCATCTTGCTCTTTTTGGATAGTCATAACTATATCCTTAAGCTTTTCCCCAGCATTTGAAGATAAAATCATTTGTAAGATATCATCTTTAACATCTACATCAGAATCAAAGCATCCCTCAAGCTTACCTTTTTTAATAAGTATTTGTCTTCTAGCTAATATATCAACTGGAACTTCCCCCTCTGGAGATTTATAACTAGTATTTCCTAATGTTCCTTTATAGAATAATGAAGCAACTGGTGCTCTCCAGTCAACTATTGCTGCATCAAAGCTTCCTTCCGGAGTTAATCCATATCTTCCAACATAAATTTCTTCAGCATATCCATTATCCTCAAAATTAACTTTACCAAAGTAAGGAGATTCTTTTAACTTTGTAAATTCAGCTAACTTTCTATCTATAGTTCTATACATTTCCTCTTTGACATATCTCTCATGGTCAAAGTATTCCATTACTTTATCTTCATCATCTCTATATTCTTCAATAAACTTCTTTCTATACTCTAATATGTAATCTGCAACATCTTTTCTTTTTTGTATGTAATTTAATATTTCTTTACTTAATAAATTAAGAGTATATTCTAAATTTTGTTCTTCTTGTA
The DNA here is from genome assembly GCF_000577815.1 of Clostridium saudiense. GTDB lineage: Bacteria > Bacillota > Clostridia > Clostridiales > Clostridiaceae > Clostridium > Clostridium saudiense. The sequence goes on from NZ_CBYM010000011.1 coordinate 43,480, forward strand.
AAAATTCAAATTTATTCAAAGCTCCACGCACCCCTTCGGTTAGTTAATAGTTAATAGTTTTGAGTTAAAAGTATATTTATAGTTAAGAGTTTAAAGGAGTTAAGCTATAAAATAATAGCTTAACCCCTTATTAATTATACCTATTTATAATTTATCTTTTAGTTTATTTTCTGAGTTTTAATATACTTTTTAAGCCTTATCTTAGTCTTCTTTAGTTTCTTCCTCAGACTCTTTTTCTTTGTCCATATCTAATATAACTTCATCATTAGAAGATGATTGTTTCATTATATCTTCTTCTTCTTTTTCAACAGCTTCAATAACTTCTTGTGCTACTTTAGCATCTTGTAAGTCTTCTGAAATTTCTTCTGAAACTTCATCTGCCTTTTTTTTGTTATTTTCAAGCTCTCTGCTTTTCTTTTCTTCTTCTCTCTTTTCCTTTAATTCTGGATATTTTTCATATACAAACTTAAAGAATTCATCTCCGAAAATAGTTTCTTTTTCTAATAAGTATTCAGAAATCTTATCTAATAAATCTCTATTTTCTCTTAATATTTCTCTTGCTTTTTGATGGCACTCTCTAATTATAGATAAAACTTCTTTATCTACTAAAGTAGAAGTTTCTTCACTACAATTTCTAACTGCTCTACCATCTAAGTATCTGTTTTGAACTGATTCTAAAGCCATCATATCAAAGTTATCAGTCATACCATAAATAGTAACCATATTTCTTGCTGTTTGAGTTGCTCTTTCAATATCGTTTGAAGCTCCTGTAGATACAAGATTAAATACTTCCTCTTCTGCAGCTCTACCACCAAGCATAACCATTATTTGGTTCATTAATTCTTCTTTAGAAACAAGGTATTTTTCCTCTTCTGGAAGTTGCATAGTATATCCTAATGCCCCCATTGTTCTTGGAACTATTGTAATTTTATGAACTGGATCTGTTCCTTCTAAAAGTCCAGCAACTAATGCATGCCCAACTTCATGGAATGCAACAACTTCTCTTTCTTTCTTAGAAAGAATTCTATCTTTCTTTTCTTTACCAGCAATTATAACTTCAACTGCTTCTTCTAAATCTTCTTGAATAACTGTTTCTCTTCCACTTCTAACTGCTCTTAAAGCTGCTTCATTTACTATATTAGCAAGGTCAGCACCTACAGCACCTGGAGTTCCCTTTGCAACTGATTCTAAGTTAACTTCTGGTGACATCTTAACATCCTTAGAGTGAACATTTAATATTGCAATTCTTCCTTTTAAGTCAGGTCTATCAACAATAACTCTTCTGTCAAATCTACCTGGTCTTAAAAGCGCTTTATCTAATATTTCAGGTCTATTAGTTGCACCTAAAATAACTATTCCTTTTGATGTATCAAATCCATCCATCTCAGTAAGTAATTGATTTAAAGTTTGTTCTCTTTCATCATTACTTTGCATTTGATTATCTCTACTCTTACCTATAGAATCAATTTCATCTATAAATATTATACAAGGAGCCATTTTTTCTGCTTCTTTAAATAAATCTCTTACCTTAGCTGCACCCATACCAACAAACATTTCAACGAAAGTTGAACCTGAAACTGAAAGGAATGGAACCTTTGCTTCACCAGCAACAGCTTTTGCTATAAGAGTCTTACCTGTCCCTGGAGGCCCTACTAAAAGAGCACCCTTAGGCAATTTAGCACCTATTTCTGTATATCTCTTAGGGTTATGAAGGAAATCTATTATTTCTGTTAATGATTCTTTAGCTTCATCTTGCCCTGCAACATCTTCAAAACTTACTTTTATATCTTTTTCAACATATACTTTGGCATTACTTTTACCCATGCCACCCATGCCCATTGGACCTCCGCCCATTTTTTTAGACATTTTGTTAAATATAAATCTAACCACAAAGAACATTATTACTAATGGAAGTACATTTAATATAATAAAGTCCATCCATACAGATTGTTGCTTTGTTATTTGAGGATAATACTGTACGTCATTATCTATTAATAATTGTATTAAATCTGGATTATCTGCATTTCCTGTATAAAGAACTTTACCTTTCATATCACTTGAATCTTGAGGTGTTATTACAAGTGCTGTCCCATCTACAGTAACTTCTTTAACTTCCTTATCTTTAACCATTTGAACAAATTCATTATATGAAATTTCCTTTGTCGTTAACATTTCCTTAGCTGTCGAAAATGAATATAAAAACAAGAAAGCTACTACAACATAAATTAATAAGAACTTATTATTGTTATTCTTCTTCTTTTCTCCGCCTTTTCTATTGTTCACATTATTATTCATACTTTTTTATTTCTCCTACTAACTCTTAATGTCTTTTTATAAGCTCTTATTCTATTTTTCCAAAGTCTTTCCATGGATATACCTTTATTTGAGCTTTACCTTTTATTTCACTACCATCAATATATGGATCATTCCAATATCTAGAATCTAAAGACCAATATCTATTATCTCCTAAAAAGAAATACTTACCTTCTGGCACTTCAAATTCACCTGTATAATTATCTGCGGTTCCTATATAGTTTTCTTGAAGTGTTTCTCCATTTACGCTAACCACACCATCTTTTATAATAACTTTATCACCTGGTAATCCTATTAGTCTTTTAATCATATCTTCATCTTTTTCTTCCGAATGAAAAACTACTATCTCACCACGCTTAAGCTTTTCTGGATTATAAACTCTGCTAACAAACAATCTATCACCAACATTTAATGTTGGAACCATAGATTCTGATGGAATTTTAACCTTAAAAATTAAAAACCTATTAATTAAAAATGCTAATATTACAGCTACTACTATTGGTACAATCCAATCATTAAAAAAGTTCGTTTTTTTTACATCTTGGCTCACTCTTCCCACATACCTTTCATTAAAGCATTTATATTACTTTTTCGCTCTTTAGTTGCGTCTTCATTTACCTTAAATGAATTATCATCAATCTCAACTACTACATCGCCTTCACTAGGTTTAGTATCAAACAAATTTATATCTATTAAGATTATACCCTGTTTTTCATCTTCTAAAACAATAGAATTTCCTTCTATTCTGTCCACTATAAATTTCTTTTTTCCCATACTAATACCCTCTGTTTATTAATCTTTATTTAAGATGTAAAGTCAATAACAAGTAAATAAACTATATACTTTAAATTTATTTATATTGAAACTTACCATAATTTCAATAACTGTTTATAAGTATATCACATTTCATTAATAACTAATAGTATCACTCTTCATTATATAGTGTTATTATGTCATTTCTGTTACAAAAAATTTAATGTTATATTAAAATATTAACTATTAATACTTTCAAAGTATTTAATTTATAATACTGATTCAAAATATTTATATACTTAAATATAATTAAAAAATTTTAAGCTATAAAATAAAAATAACATTGTTAGTAAGATTAATACAAGAGAAACTTAAAGCGAAAATATTTTTAGCTAACACTCTTAGTAAGTGACAAGCTTAATAACTGACAGGTAGCAAATGACAAGTGTAGAGTTTAGGAATAAATTCAGCTCAACCTGAATTTAAAAACAAAATAGCCTAAATCATCTCCGATGATTTAGGCTATTTTTTAAAGAAACTCCTAAGGAGTTTTTAATTCAACTCTTAACTATTAACTCTTAACTACCTAAACTTCTAGCTCTAAAAGTTCCTCATAACTTTGTCTCTTAGATACAAGCCTTACAACTCCATCCTTAATAAATACAACTGGTGCTTTAGGATTTTTATTATAATTACTAGACATTGAAAATCCATATGCTCCTGTTGAAAATACAGCTAATATATCTCCTATCTCTGGCTTTTGTATACAAATATCTTCAATAAATATATCTCCTGATTCGCAACACTTTCCTGCTATTGCAACCCTAGTATTAGCTTTTTCATCAATTTTATTAGCTATAGCCATTTCATACTTAGCTCCATATAATGCAGGTCTTATATTATCAGTCATTCCTCCATCTACAGAAACATAAGTCCTAACACCTTCAATATTCTTAATTGCTCCAATTGTATAAAGTGTTATACCTGCATTTCCAACTATTGACCTTCCTGGTTCTATAGTTAGTATTGGTCTTTCTATATTTAATCTTGAACAAACTTCATCAACTTTATTTAATATTACCTCACAGTACTCCTTTGGTTCTCTTGGTTTATCTTCATCAGTATAATGTATACCGAATCCACCACCTAAATCTAATTCAGGTATTATATGTCCTGTTTGGTCCTTAATTTCTTTCATAAAATTCATCATTATTTCAACAGCATCCTTATAAGGTTCTGTTTCAAATATTTGAGATCCTATATGGCAATGTAAGCCCTTTAAATTCAGATTTTCACAATCTAAAGCAAGTTTTACTGCATTCATAATAGTTTCTCCAACAGGTGCAAATCCAAATTTTGAATCTATTTGTCCTGTTTTAATATAATCATGTGTGTGAGCTTCTATTCCAGGGGTTAATCTTAAATAAATATCTTGCTTTATATTATTTTTTCCAGCCTCTTCATTTAGCATTTTCATTTCATCTAAATTATCTACAACAAATCTTCCAACCCCAAGTTTAACTCCTAATTCAATTTCTCCTCTGCTTTTGTTATTTCCATGAAAATACACTTTATTTAAAGGAAATCCCGCTTTATATGCTGTAAATAATTCTCCCCCAGATACTACATCTAAATAAAGTCCTTGCTCATTTACAAGCTTACACATTGCCTTTGTTAAAAAAGCCTTCCCTGCATATGCAACTCTATTATGATTCTCTTTACACTTAAAATTATCATAATAACTTTTGCATGTGCTAATTAATAAATTTTCATCCATTACATATAGCGGTGAACCAAATTCTTTAACTAAATCACTACAGCTAATTCCTCCTATACATAATTCATTACTTTCAATTTCCATTGCCCCAAATAATTTCATTGTTATACCTCCAAAATATTATTAATTAGGAGTTAGATATTATAGACGTCATTAATAGGTTATTCACTAAAACTACTTTTGTTATCCATATTCACAAACTACCAATTTATAAAAAATAATAATAAAAAACTACCCCTATAGAAAACCTATTGAGGTAGTTTACTTATTAAAATGCAATTTTAATTCAAAAATAAATTCAATTCCCTTGATTGAATAATTGCACCTTTTTAGCACTCCACTTTCGTGACAGTTATACATATATTCTATGCATACCCAGAAATAACTTTTTGCATAAATTATTCCTTCGGCCATCATACCTTTCATAAATCATCTTAGCTCGCCAGCTCCTATTTACTACTCTTTATAAACAGCACCTCTAACATAGGTATTCTATTAAATTTTCTCTTAAATAATTAAATTCACTTTTCTCTGTTATGCTTAAAAGTTTCATTCATATATCATATGTACATCGTTATTAATATGATACCATATTAATTGAATTATTCAACCATATTTTATTTTTTATTCCATTTTAATTATTCACTTCTATATTTATCCATAAGATTACTCATAGTATCACCATTTGCTGGTGGTGTATAAGTTATTGCATTTGCTCCTGCTTCTATTGTTTTTCTTATTGTTTCTTCATTTGGCCCTCCTGTAGCTATAACTGGAAAATCTGGGAACTCGTCCTTTATCTTTTTAACTATCTCTGGAGTGTTTTTACCACCTGAAACATTTAATATAGTAGCTCCTGCTTCTATTCTTTCTCTTATATTTTCGTGAATAGATACTACCGTCACTATTAATGGTATATCTATAGTTTCTTTAATTTTTGAAACAACCTCATTTGACGTAGGTGAATTAACAACTACTCCCATTGCCCCTTTAAACTCTGCATCTAATGCTAAATTAACAACTCTTTTACCTTGAGTTATTCCTCCTCCAACTCCACAAAAAACTGGTACATCTGCAGCCATTACTAAAGCTGCTGTTATTAACGGTTGAGGAGTAAATGGATATACAGCTATAATAGCATCTGCATTTGTATTCCTAATAATTGCAACATCAGTTGTAAATAATAAAGATTTTATTCTTTTACCAAATATTTTTATTCCTGAACAATCTCTAATACATGAAGGTACTTCAATAACATGACTTCTTAAGATACCTTTTATTTCAGGTACAGTTTTATGCTTTTTAATCTCCATCTTAACACTCCTATTACTTGTTTTATAAATATAATTATACTAGTTTAATTCAAGATTTAAAGAACTTTAAAACAAATTGAACTAAAAGTTAACACTTTATATATAAAAAACAAATAAAATTTGATAAAATATTAATAAATATGCAATATAGTATTTTATGTTAGAAGTAACTTCTTTTCCTAACGTTGAATGAGCACATTGTATTTATTTTCTATTAACTAGCTTTTAAATTAGGAATATTAGTTCACTTCAATATATTTAAAATTTATAATTTGACTTATGAGGTGTTTTAATGAAATCTTTTAAAAATTATTATCCCCCATATGTAATCCTTTCCTTTTTGTATTTATTATTCATTATTTTTGCATTCTTCTTAGATTCTCCACTGGAAATCTATCAAGGATTAAAAAGAATAATATTTTCTTCTGATATACTAATAACAGATTATATGGAACTTGGCGGAATTGTTGCCGCTTTAATTAATGCAGCATTAACTAGTTTATTATCCATTTCACTTTTAATGATTAACGGTATTAAACCTAATGGGTCAACAATTATGTCTTTATGGCTTATGACTGGCTTTTCTTTTTTAGGTAAGAACATTTTTAATATATGGCCTATTATTTTAGGAGTTTACTTATTCTCAAGATATCAAAAGGAACCTTTTCTTAATTATATTTTAGTAGCAATACTTGGGACTAGCCTTTCTCCTATAGTTAGTCAAATAAGCTTTGGAGATCATTTATCCACTCCAATAGACTTTCTAATTGGAATATTACTTGGGGTTTTAGTTGGCTTTATATTACCACCTATAGCCTCTCATAGCATTAAAGCTCATAATGGATATAACTTATACAATATAGGCTTTGCTAGTGGATTACTTGCCACTTTATTGATGTCTATATTAAGGAGCTTTGGAGTAAATTTTGATTCAAGATTAATTTGGCATAGTGGTTCTAATAAAATATTATTTATTCTATTAATGATATGTTGTTTTTACTTAATTATAGTTGGATTAATTCGTGGCAAAAATAAGAAATCTACTTTATCCACTATAAATAAACAAACTGGTAGACTTATTAGTGATTTTTATATCCTTTTTGGTGAAACAACTTATATAAATATGGGTATATTAGGAATACTTGCTACTCTTTTTGTTGTACTTATTGGTGGTGACTTAAATGGAGCTACAATATGCGGTATTTTCACTATAATTGGATTTGGTGCCTTTGGAAAAAACATAAAAAACACAATTCCTGTTGTTATTGGAGCAAGTATTGCTGCTTTATTCAATGTAAATCCTATCACTTCACCCTCTTTGCTATTATCAATATTATTTTCTACAACTTTAGCTCCTATATGTGGTAAATTTGGTTGGAAATATGGTATACTAGCTGGTGTAATTCACGTTAATATAGTAACAAATATAGGATATTTGCATGGTGGGCTTAATCTTTATAATAATGGTTTAGCAGGCGGCTTTGTAGCAATGATATTAATTCCGTTAATAACCACCTTCAAAAAGGAGATTTAACTTATGAAATTTAAAATTGAAAAAAACATTAAAATCATTAACGAATTAATTGCTTACTTTTACAAATTTGGAACTACCGATGTTCATATTGATTTAAATTCTGATTCTAAGAATTCTTACTTTAATATTTATGGTAAAATAGATAATATTTCAAAAGATGAATTAGAATCTTTAATAGATATATTAAATACTCCAAGGCAACGTGAAGTAGAAAATTATTATTGGAACTTAGGCGGTGAGTGTGAGTTTGATACTGAACTTACATTAGTAGGAATGATGATAAATTCAGCTAAAGTTACTTATATTGATAATGTATTAACCATTAGTATTATTAGAGAAGAAAGTTAGAAATTCATCATTTATAAATAACAACCTTTGTTAGTTTAAAGTCGCAATTTTAGCAATTGAGAAATTTCAAGTGATAAGTGACAAGCTTCATCAGTTTAGAATGATAAGTTTCAAATTGCAAGTTAAAGAATAAATTTAGCTATGGCTAAATTAAAATAAAAAAATAGCTTCAATAATTAAAATGATTGAAGCTATTTTTTTAAAGAAACTTCCAAGAGTTTCATTCTTAACTTGTCACCTGTCACTTGTAACTGATTAAAGTATTATTTCAACTGGTTCATTTATCTCGATTCCATCTTCAGTAACTATGCAATTATACGCAAAAATATCTACACCATTTTCTTTTGCAAATCTAAGAGCCTTACCAAACTCCTGATCCCTTTCATCATTTGGTGAGAATTTATTAACATCTTTTAACTGAATTAAGAACATTGCTCCAGCACCATACCCTTGCTTTTTAGCTTCTACTAATTCTAATAAATGCTTTGCTCCTCTTTCTGTCGGTGCATCTGGAAATCTTGCATATCCCTTATCCTCTAAAGTTACTCCCTTTACCTCTAAAAAATATTCTTCATTTTCATCATTTGAAATCTTAAAATCAAATCGGCTTTTTCCAAAAGTTTTTTCTCTCAAAATTTTAATATACTGACTAAGTTCTTTTACCTTACCATTTTTTAATGCTTCTTCAACTACTTTATTAGGTATCTGTGAATCTATACTTATTAATTTATCTTCCTTATATACTGCCACTAAATCATAGGGGGTCTTCCTAGTAGGATTTAGTTCTTCTCTTAGAAAAACTGTACACCCTGGTATAAGAAGTTCCCTACATCTTCCTGTATTAGGTACATGTACAGTAATCTCTTCTCTATTTAATTTAACTACTGCATTAAATCTATTTGGTCTGCTTATAAATTCTGCTGTTACTATTTTTTTATTATATTTCATGTTTTCTCCTCAAATCCTTACAAATTATGTCTTTTTTCTATTATTATTTAAGATTTATTATATCTCTTAATAATAGTTATCCACAACCTATAATTATATATTCATATGTTTTTATCCGAATAATTACTTAAATATCGGGTTATCCACAGATTTTGTCCACAATTCTGTTAATATTGTTGATAACTTTTTAAAAGAATGCTTGTTCGATTTTTTTTATTCTACAAACTGCTTGTTTTTTTTACATTACCCCCTATATAGTTATTAATTTTTGTAGTACCCTAATATATTGTGTCAATACTTTGGAAAAAGTTTTCAACACTTTTTAAAAGTTATCCACATTTTGTGGATAACTTTTCTTATATATATTATTAGCAATCCACATATTAATCATTTTTAACATATAAATTATTTACTTAAATATAAAAATAAGCTGTGGATTACATTAAAATATTTATACTTAATATAACCCGCAGCTTTAATTAAATTAAATCATTTTCTTTTCCTTAAATAATGTCACTAAATATTGAATAATAAATATTGCTGGTCCTAAAATTACAGTAACTATTGGCCAAACAATATGACTTTGAGATTTTTCTTTAGCTAATTTATATGAACAATATACTGAAGCTATTAATAATGCATATGAAAATATGTATGACATTCTGTCTCCCCCCTATTGTTTAATAATAATCATTTTACAAAAAAAATATATTATTCTCAATGTATTTTTCTAGGATTTTATCATTTTGTTATTTATACTTATTGTTTATTACATTTTTTCCCTTTATAAAAAATTTTTTTATAAAAATCCTTTACAGCAGTTTTTTACTATGCTATTATAACTAATGTAATCGAATAACGAGCGTGTTACTGGTGATGCAGGCAAGGCTTAAATATGTATAAATTATTATTATATCTCAAATAATACTTATGGGATAATTATATAATTTATAGATATTTGGGCCTTTTTTTATTGTTTAATTTAAACATTACATTTAGTCCCATGCTATTATATTTAATTTATAAAAAAACTATAGATTTTAGGAGGAATAATAAAATGATGCAATTTCTACAAAGAATTGGTAAAGCTATAATGCTTCCAATTGCTGCTCTTCCAATTGCAGGTATCTTACTTGGTATAGGTGGTGCGTTCTTAGGTATCGCAACTTTACAAGATGCTCCTGCAATATACAAAGGATTAATTGCTGTTGTTAATATCCCAGCAGTTACTGCTATATTAACAGTTATGAAAAATGTAGGGGATATCGTATTCGGTAACTTACCAATATTATTTGCTGTTGGTGTTGCTGTTGGTCTAGCTAAAAAAGATAAAGGTACTGCTGCTTTAGCTGCTGTATTTGGTTTCTTAGTTATGAACCAAGTTATATCTACACTTTTAGCTTTAGGTGTTACTCAATTAGGTGTTGTTACTGCTGACTCAGTTGGTAAATATGGTACTTATGTTACTACTAATGTTGGTATATTTACATTAAACATGTCAGTATTCGGTGGTGTAATTACTGGTTTAGTTACTGCTTTATTACACAATAAATTCCACACAATCCAATTACCAGCTATTATAGGATTCTTCTCTGGATCAAGATTCGTTCCTATAGTTACTGCTGTTACTATGGCATTTGTTGGTGCAATATTAGCATTTGCTTGGCCAGTTGTTCAAGATGGTATCAGTGTATTATCTACATTAGTTAAAAATGCTGGTGCAATCGGAACATTCTTCTATGGATTAATAGAAAGAGCTTTAATACCATTTGGATTACACCATGTATTCTATACTCCATTCTGGTATAGTTCATTAGTTGAAGGTAATGTTTTAGTTAATGGTTCTGTTCAAACTGTTGCTGGTGCAAACACAGCATACTTCGTACAATTATCAAGTATGTCAAGCTTAGTTGGTGCTTCTGCTTCAACTATGAGTGATGTTATAAGTGGAACAACTAGATTCATGGCTGGTAAATTCCCATTCATGATGTTCGGTCTTCCTGGTGCTGCACTTGCTATGTACAAAGCTGCTAAACCAAGTAAGAAGAAAATTGTTGGTTCATTATTAGCTACAGCTGCTTTAACATCATTCTTAACTGGTATTACTGAACCATTAGAATTTACATTCTTATTCGTTGCTCCAGCATTATATGCTGTACACTGTGTATTCGCTGGATTATCATTCATGTTAATGGATTTACTAAACGTATTTATAGGTATGACATTCTCTGGTGGTGTAATTGACTACGCATTATTCGGTTTACTTCCAGCTGGTGCTGGTGTTCCAACTAACTGGTACTGGGTACTTGTTGTTGGTGCTGTATATGCTGTACTTTACTACTTCGTATTCTACTTCTTAATTACTAAGTTAAACTTAAAGACTCCAGGTAGAGAAGAAGATAACGAAGAAACTAAGTTATTTACAAAAGCTGATTACCAAAAAGAAAAAGGTAACGGTGCTGCAGCTGCTCCTGCAAAAACTTCTGCTAAAGGTGAAATAGCTGAAAAAGCTCCTCTAGTATTAGAAGCTTTAGGTGGAGAAGCAAACATAGTATCTGTTGATGCTTGTATCACAAGATTAAGAGTTGAAGTTAAAGATAAAGCAAATGTTAATAAGGATCAATTAAAAGCTCTTGGAGCTGCTGGTGTTGTTGAAGTTGGAAACGGCGTTCAAGCAATATTTGGTGCAAAAGCTGATGCTTATAAAAATGCTATTAACGAAATTCTTGGAGAATAACATTAAATATCAATAATTTAAGTGTGTTTTAAAATATTCGGGTTAAAAAAAGTGGCTTATGCCACTTTTTTTTATTTATACATATAATCTCTTGTCATTGGCAATTCATTATTAGCACCTTTTACAAATAATATTTGATGTAAATCTACTATACCATTATTAAATACAGCTGCACATGCATATAAGTACATTCTCCACATTCTAATAAATTCATCATCAAACATTGTCTTAATTTTATCTATGTTATCATCAAAATTTTTAGCCCACATTAATAATGTCTTTTTATAATGTAATCTTAAACTTTCAACATCTATTGTATGATATTTATAATCACCAGATATATTTATAATTTCTCTAAAACTTGGTAGAACCCCACCTGGGAATATATACTTCTTAATCCATGCATCTCCCTCTGATTCTTGGAGACCACTTATATAATGTAATAAGAATAATCCCCCTTTCTTTAATACAGAATCTACATTTTTAAAGAACAAATCATAATTTGGTCTTCCAACATGCTCTAACATTCCAACACTAACTACTCTATCAAATTTAAGATGACTTTTGGATAGTTCTCTATAATCCATTATTTTTACATCTATATAATCTTGAAGGTTTTCCCTTTCTATTCTTTCTTTAAATGCCTTGTATTGTTCTTCACTTAAAGTAATTCCTAATCCTTTTACCTTATAGAGTTTAGCTGCTTCTATTAATAATCCACCCCAGCCACAGCCTATATCAAGCAATGATAATCCTTCTGATAAATTTAACTTCTTTAATATATGATGAATCTTATTCATTTGCGCATCATGTAAAGTATCATCACACTTCTTAAAATAAGCACAAGAATAACTTAATGTATCATCTAACCATATTTTATAAAAATCATTACCTATATCATAATGTGATGTAACTTCTTCTTTTTGTTTCTTCATAGAAGTTGATCCACCAAATATCTTTGTTAATGCTCCAAAGTTAGTTGAAAATTCATCTATGCATTTAAGTAATTCATCAAATACAGTAAATAAATCACCTTCTATTTCTATATCACCTTTCATATAGGCTTCACCAAACGCTAATGTAGTACTTGTTAATATATCTTTCTTTTTTAATGGTTTATGAAGTATAATTTTAAACTTTGGATTATCTTCACCTACCTTAACTTCATCTCCATCCCAAAATTCTACATTAAAAGAAACACCTTTAAATTTACCTAAAAATGTTTTTAAAAAGCTTTTTTCTAAATCCATAAGTAACTCCTATTCTATTTATTTTATCTAATATAGATAAGACTTTGCTGTTAATATTTTTTATTAGGGCGCTATTGATAATAAATAAACTACTAACAGCAAAGCACATGAATCTAAAAAAGATTCATATTAAAAATTATTCCAAAATAACTAAATTTTATTCAAAAAATAGGCAGTAAGTTTCCTTACTGCCTACACAAACTAATTTTTAATTAAACAATCATTATTTTCTTTTTTATTCTTTTCTTCCTTAGCTTTTTGTTTATTTTCTAGATTTTCTTTCCATAATGGCTCTGCTCTCTTAGCCCATGTTAATCCATAATTTATAGTCTTCTTACATAAATCATCTACATTTTCTGGATCTATAAATTCAGTAGATTTAGCACCTGAATTTTTAACCATTTCTGCTATCTTAGGTGCATTATCTAATATTGGACATGGTCTGAATTGATTTTGATTAAATGGTTGATTCTTTTGATATTCCATAAATAATGGTTGACCTAAAGCTTCTATTAAAGATACATCTTTTATATTTGCATTTGAATAATGGCAGAATACACAAGGCTCTACATCACCATTTGCGTTTATATGGCAGTATCTTCTTCCTCCTGCAACACATCCTCCAACATATTCAGCATCATGCCAGAAATCCATATTAAATATAGCTTTAGTACTACGCCAGCCCCTTATAGTTCTATATAATTTTTCTCTTTGATCTGGATTTGCCATTAATGATGTATCTGTTTTACAGCCTATTGGCATAAATGTGAAATACCAAGAGAAATATGCCCCTTTATCTATCATTAAATCAATAAATTCTTCTGAAAGAACGCTATCGCAATTAGCTGTTGTAAAGCAAGTTGAGAATCCAAATGGAATTCTATTAGATTTCATAAGCTCCATAGCTCTCATTATATCTTTCCAAGAGCCTTCCCCTCTTCTTCCATCTGTAGCATCATCAAATCCTTCAACACTAATTGTCGGTACTAAATTACCAACTTCAATTAAATCATCACAGAATTTTTGGTCTATTAATGTACCATTTGTGAAGAACATAAATACACAATCATTATGCTTTTTAGCAAGCTTTAATATATCACTCTTTCTTACTAATGGTTCTCCACCAGTCATTATATAGAAGTATATTCCTAATTCCTTTCCTTCTGTAAATAGCTTATCTAGTTGTTCATAGCTTAAATTTAAAGCCTTATTGTAATCTGCTGCCCAACATCCTACACAATGCTTATTACAAGCTGTAGTTGGATCTACTAATATTGTAAATGGTATTTCATGGCCATACTTATCTTTATTTCTTTGTATTTCATCCCAACCTCTAATAGATGCATTTAATAGGAAATTAGTAAATACTGTTTGAACTATGTTTGGATGTACATTATTGATTATGTTACACATTAGTTTAGTCCAGTTATTTTCTGGATCTTTTAAATATCCTTCTATCATATCATATTGATCAACATATATTTTTTCTGTATCAAACTTTCTAATCCATTCAATTATTTTAGGTAAATTCTTTTCCGGATCTTTCTTTAAATATCCTAAGACTTGTTTTAATGCAAATTGTTGAATTTTATATTTTGGACTTAACATTTAAATATCTCTCCCTTTCAAATAATATTAAAATAATTACATATAATTTTTATACCAATAGCTAAAAGAATAATTCCCCCACAAATATCTATTTGTTTTTTATATTTGTTGCCCATACAGTATCCAACCCATAAACCAATAGTAACTAATATACTTGTTACTATAAATAAAATTAAAATATTACTTATAATTTCTGTTCTCAATAAGCCAAATCCTATTCCTAAAATAAATGCATCTATACTTGTCGCTAGTGCCAATCCTACACTACCTTTATATCCAAAAAATTCTTCTCTCCTTTCATTATATTTATTAACCTTAAATGCATTTCTAAAAAATTTTATACCTAAATAAAATAATATTATTGCTGAAAACCATTGATTTATTGATATGATTTTTTCATTATTTATATTTAACATAGGGTATAATGCAATAATCATTCCAGCTGCTAACATAATTGTTTGAATTGCTCCAAATATTATACCAACTAATAATGCTGTTGATTTTTTTAAATTTCCCTGTGTAGATCCCCTACATACTGCTACAGTAAATGCATCTAATGCTAGTCCTACAGAAACTATAATTATTTCCCATAATCTCATTCATCTACTTCCCTCCTCATATTTTTTATTTTAGTCTTTATATCCAAATAAAGGAATCTATAATATTACTCATTTGTATTTATAAATAAACAATAATAATAATTTGTAATTTTTAATATACAAACACTTAAAAATGTATATTAAATATAATATAGAAATTAATAGACCACTTAAGTGCACTAATTACACCTAAGTGGTCCATATTTTATATATTACATTATTAATTTAAATCGTTAACTATATCATCTAATGAGTTAGTCACTAACACTTTATACTTATTAGACAATTCTTTTGCAGAAATACTTACTCCTTCCTCTATCCATCTTTTAATTATAAATGTTAATCCCCTTGAATAGTATTCTGCAATATCATCTACTGAAAATTTTTCATTTTTTTCGTTACTGGTTCCATATTCCTCAAATAACCTTTTAAACATTTTAACTAAATTACTATTAATAATTTCCTCAAAAGAGTTCTGCCCTGTTACCTTAACTGCTTGTAAGTAAAAGCTCTTATTACTTTCTATTCTTGAAAACATATAATGTATAGCTTCATAAGGCATTTTGCTTTCTATTAACATTTCGCTTCCTTTAAATATATCTTCATAGCAAATTTCCTCTAAAACTTCATACTTATCTGCATAATGATTATAAAATGTTGGTCTTATAAACCCTGCAGCATCAGTTATCATCTTAATAGTTATCTTATCAAAGCTATGCTTCAGTATTAAATTTTTAAAGCTCTCTTGCAATGCTGTATGCACATCTTTTCTATTATTCATAACTCACCTACAAACTGCCTTATATTAAAAGTAAATAACTTTATTTTATAAACTTGAAATTATAGTAATCTAAATAAGACTAAAATTATACAGCTTAAATTATATCATGCTTTGTAATATTTTACCATCATCCATACTGTATATATCTTTCATATATTATTATATAAGCTACTATAATAATATATAAAAATTCCTAATATTATTACTATTTATTAATAGTGATTATCCTTATCTTTTATAAATATAAAAATGAACATAATATTACTACTATGTTCATTCTTACATTTGCTATATGCTTTTTATTTGCTTTTTAAACACATACATTTTCTTATCAGCTTCTTTATATATTTCAATTAGAGGTCTTTTATCACCATTACCTCTATTAAAATATCCATAAGAAATTTCTAATTTACAAATTTTATTATAATTATAATCTTCTATTTTTTCTTTCATATCATCTATCTTTGACTTAATTACTTCTATATCAATATTATTTAAAATTGCTATAAACTCATCTCCGCCCATTCTTCCAACAAATCCTATGCTTCCTAATGTTTCTTGAAGTATACCTGCAAATTTAATTAGTAATTCATCTCCTATATGATGTCCAAAATTATCATTAACATATTTAAAATTATTTAAATCAAATGATACTATTGTTATATTAGATTTATACTTGTTGTCTAACTCCTTAAATTTTATATCTACTGCTGCTCTATTATTTGTATTTGTTAATCCATCTGTATAAGCTAACCTATGATTTTCAATATTCTTATAAATTATTCTCACTCCAAAAATAATTAATAAGAATCCAGAAGTTAGAGCCAATAATTGAAATATTACAAATTTATTGAATCCTGATAATACTTCATCCTTTGGAATTAAAAATACAGCATTCCATTTAACCGAATCTAATGGATTAAAGTTTGCGTAATATGTCTCTCCATTTAATTTTACTTTTCCTAAAGACGTTTCACCTTTATTAATTCCTTCTCTTAAGAAATCTATGTTATTAGATTTCCCTTAAAAATCTTCAAAAATATTTTTTGAGTCATGTACAAATTGCATATCTTTATGTGCTACATAATCACCATTATTATTAATTAAAAAGCTGTAACCACTCTTTCCAACAACTTTATTTTTAAATATATTATATATTTTATTTAAATCAATTACTCCACAAAGTGCTCCAACCTTCTTTTTACCTTTATATATAGATACGCTTAATGTAGTTATTGATCTATTTTGATGAACTTCCATGAAAGGCTCTGTTACAAATCTTTCATTATCTATGACATCATGAAAAAAATCTTCATGAGATTGGTCTTTAACTTCATTTCTATTAACATAATATCCATTACCTAGCATGTCCATTATTATAAAATGTTCAAAATTTAATAAAGTTTCCTGCCCCTTTAAAAATGAATATTGTTCATCCCAATTCATGTTATAGATATTTTCATTATTAGCCAAATAACTTAAGATTTTAAAACTGTACTCAAAGTATTCTTCAATGGATTCTTTACATTGATTTCCATTATCTTCAAGGCTTTTTTCAATTATTCCTACTTGATTTTGTTTTGATTTATAAAATGATATTACTGAAAAAGTTAATGTTAATATAAAACATATAAATACTATTGCTATTATTACTTTTTCATTCATCTTAACTTTTACATTATTTGTATTTTTCCTTTTGTACATTCTTACTACCCAATTTAAACCCTTTTTTTTCTATTTATATAATTATATTATATCTAATATCAAACAATTAAAAAAGGTTAATTCCTATTTTATACCAACTAAGTGCTAATTGTCTTAAATCTATACTACTTTAATAATTATTTATAAATTTATTGCCATATCAATGCTAAACTTTTGTATGTACATAAATAAAAAAAGAATTAGATAATACATTTATTATCTAATTCCCTCATTAATTATTCTATATATCTAATACACCTAGCTACGTTATCAGCAGTGGGCTGTTTCAAATCACTTGCTTCGCTCGTTCTTTGACAGCCTTTGCATGGAACGTGCCAAATACTTCTCTTCGTCACTATCGTTCCTTGACAAGTAAGGCTACGTTCTCAATATGAGCTGTATGTGGGAACATATCTACTGGTTGAACAGTTGTAGTTTTATATCCATTTTCCTCTAATATAGCTAAATCTCTTGCTAAAGTACTTGGATCACAACTTACATATACTATTCTTTCTGCATTTATATTTGTTATGGCATTTAATAGTTTAACATCACAACCTTTTCTAGGTGGGTCTACAACCACAACATCAGCCTTTATTCCTTTGTTAATTAAATCTGGTATAACAATTTCTGATTCACCAACAAAGAATTCAACATTATCAACATTATTTTCTTTTGCATTTATATTAGCATTTTCAATAGCTTGTGGAATAATTTCTACTCCATAAACCTTCTTAGCCTTTTGTGATAAGAATAAAGTAATTGTTCCCGTTCCACAATATGCATCAAATACAGTTTCATCTCCACTTAATTCTGCATATTCAAGAGCCTTACCATATAACACCTCTGTTTGAATAGGATTGACTTGGAAGAATGATAATGGTGAAATATTAAATTTGAAATCACCTATATAATCACTTATAGTAGGCTCTCCCCATAATGTTATACACTCTTGCCCTAATATTACATTTGTAGGCTTAGAGTTAATATTTTGAACTATACTTTTAATTCCTGGTATATTATCCACCATTAATTTTATAAATTCATCTTTGTTTGGTAACTTAGCTCCATTAGTAACTAATACAACCATTACTTCATCAGTTTTAAAACCACGTCTAATCATTACATGTCTAAGTATTCCACTTTCATCATACTTTCCATCAACATTATATGGTTTTATATTATTCTTTTTAATCCATTCTCTAGTCAATTGTACTACTTTATCTGCAACCTCATCTTGAATCAAGCATGTTTCCATATCTATTATTTCATGACTTCTTGGTGCAAAGAATCCTATTTTTAATTCTCCATTTACCATTCCAATAGGTAATTGAACTTTATTTCTATATCTCCAAGGTTCTTTCATACCTAGTGGGAATTTTACTATTCCTTCATCAAGTTTGCCTATTTTACTTATACAATCCTTAACTCTTTCAAATTTGAAATTCAATTGTTCATTATATGTAGAATGCTGTAATTTGCATCCTCCACATCTTTTATGTATGTTACACTTTGCTTCACATCTTTCTGATGATGGCTCTATTATGTCTACTAATTTACCATATGCAAAATTCTTTTTAACTTTTACTATCCTTGCATTAACTCTTTCTCCTTTTAATGCGCCTTCTACAAATACAGGAAAAGTATCATTTACTTTTGCTATTCCTTCTCCTTCATATCCTTGTGAAATAATATCAAGTATATATTCCTTATTTTTTTCTATCAAATCTATCACCTATCAATCTTCTTATGTTATTCTAACAAACTATTAATATTATATACCAAACTACTAATGTAATAAACATACCATATCTTTTTTATGTAAAAAAAAGACACCTTTCGGTGCCAAATAATGAAATCAGTTGCCTTTACCATTTTAATTCTTTCGAACTTACTCTGATATTATCAATTATACCCTAATTTATCAAGTCTATTTGTAAACTTTTTGTTAACTTTTTATAAAAAATAGTATTTTTGATATGATATCTTGCAGTTTTTAAGCATTTTATATTTGCTTATGAATAATTTTATGCATTTTTTCTTTCTAGAATAACTTAAATAATAAAATTTTCTTTGATAATACTTTATAAAGAACAAAAAAATAAGAAGTGCAAATTTACACTTCTTATTTTATGTTAAATTATTCTACTACACTTACTTTTAAAAGGTTAGTTGATCCAACTTGATCTAATCCAGCAGCTATTACAACTGTGTCTCCAGCTTTAGCAAATCCATTTTCAACTGCTATCTTAGTAGCGTTAGCCATCATAGCATCTGTTGAATTTTGGTCTTCAGCAACTACTGGGTAAACTCCGAAGCAGAATGCTAAGCTCTTAGCAACTTTTTCACATGGAGTTACAGCTACGATTGGGCATTCTGGTCTGCATTGAGAAATTCTTCTTGCAGTTGCTCCACTCTTAGTTGAAGAAACTATTGCAGCAGCGTTTAATTCGTTAGCAGCATTGCAAGCAGCTCTTGAAATAACTCCTGATACAGCTGGAATGTGAGATTTAGCTGTTGAAACAGCTGTTTCATAGTTTAATTTAGTTTCAGCTTCAACAGCTATTTTAGCCATTGTTTGAACTGATTCTACTGGCCAATCTCCGTTAGCTGATTCCCCAGATAACATGATTGCATCTGTTCCATCTAATATAGCATTAGCTACGTCAGAAACTTCTGCTCTTGTTGGTCTTGGGTTTCTCATCATAGAATCTAACATTTGAGTTGCAGTTACAACTGGCTTTCCAGCAGCGTTACATTTTTCGATCATCATCTTTTGAACAGCTGGTAACTTTTCAAATGGAATTTCAACTCCTAGGTCTCCTCTAGCAACCATTAATCCGTCAGAAACTGCTAATATTGAATCTATGTTATCAACACCTTCTTGGTTTTCGATCTTAGAGATGATTTGGATGTGTTCTCCACCATTTTCATTTAATATTTGTCTGATTGTTTCAACGTCTGAAGCTTTTCTTATGAATGAAGCAGCTACAGCATTTACTCCGATTTCACAACCGAATTTTAAGTCAGCTATATCTTTTTCAGTTAAAGCTGGTAACTTAATTGAAACTCCAGGAACGTTAACTCCTTTGTGAGTTGCAACAAATCCAGTGTTTTGAACTATACAGTGGATTTTGTTTCCTTCGATTGATTCAACTGTTAATCCTACTAAACCGTCATCGATAAGGATAGTGTCTCCTGGTTTAACATCATTAGCTAATCCAGCATATGTTACTGAACACTCTTCAGTGTTACCAACCACGTCTCCACCTGCATGTACAGTGAATTTAGCCCCTGCTTGTAATTCAACTTTCTTAGGTTCAAATTTACCAGTTCTTATTTCTGGTCCTTTTGTATCTAACATAACAGCGATTTCTTTGTTGTACTTCTTAGCTAATTCTTTAACTAAGTTAATTCTTGCTGCATGTTCTTCGTGATCTCCATGAGAGAAGTTATGTCTTGAAACGTTCATTCCTGCTTCAATTATTTGTGATAATATTTCTGGGTTTTCACTAGCTGGACCGATAGTGCAAATGATTTTAGTCTTTCTCATTTAAAACTCTCCTTTTAATCTCTAATTTAATGTATTTTAAAATAAAATATTGGCAATATTAATTAAATTATTTAGAAATCTCTTCTGAAATTTCATATAATTTTTCATCAAATGTTCTGTTTAAAGCTAAAGCTTCATCTATATCTTGGTCAAAGATTTGATTGTTCTTTATACCAACAACTTTTGAAGTTTTACCTTCCATTAAAAGTTCAATTGCTTTTGAACCCATTCTTGAAGCTAATACTCTATCAAAAGCACTTGGAGCTCCACCTCTTTGGATGTGTCCTAATACAGTTGCTCTTGTTTCAATTCCAGTTTGAGCTTCAATATATTTAGCTAATTCAGAAGCTCCACCAACACCTTCAGCAAGTAAAACTAAGTTATGCATTTTTCCAGCTTTCTTACCTTCTAAGATAACTTTGCATAATTCATCTTTATCATATCCTTTTTCTGGTGTAATGATGTATTCAGCTCCACAAGCTACACCTGTGTGAAGAGCAATATCTCCACAATTTCTACCCATAACTTCTACGATAGAAACTCTTTCGTGAGAAGTTGATGTATCTCTTATTTTATCTATAGCATCAACTACAGTATTTAATGCCGTATCAAATCCTATTGTGTAATCAGTGTAAGTTAAATCATTATCGATTGTACCAGGTAAACCTATAGTTTTTACTCCTAATTTTGATAATAACTTAGCACCAGTGAAAGATCCATCTCCACCGATAACTACTAAAGCTTCTACACCATTATCAGCAAGAATTTGTACCGCTTCTTTTCTTACTTCTTCTTGTTTGAATTCTAAACATCTAGCAGTTCTTAAAATAGTACCGCCTCTTTGAATTATATCTGAAACAGATGATCTATTCATTGGGAATAACTCACCATTTATTAATCCAGCATATCCTCTTTGTACTCCCATAACTTCAATACCATTATGTATTGCAGTTCTTACTACCGCTCTTATTGCAGCGTTCATTCCTGGAGCATCTCCACCACTTGTTAAAACAGCTATTTTTTTCATAAAATATTCCTCCTCGAAACTACTAAGGACTCTGCATGTCCACACACTTTGAAATATTCCTTATTATTCTTTTATTGTTAAACTTTTTACCACCTTTTTTATTTTACTTGTAATCTCTTCTTATTGCAACTAAAATAAATATTCTTATGTCTAATTTTATCGTTTATTTACATTATTACCTGTTTATTTTGCCCTTAATCAATTAAAATTATATAAACATTTTTTTATTTTTGTATCTTTACACATATTTCATATTAACACTTTTTTTATTATTTTTCATTAGAAAATAGAAATTATTATCAATCTTTGTTATATAATTAACATACTTCACAGGGTAGTTTTGGTTATTTTTAGTTGAAATTTATATTGAAAAACTTTTATTATCTTATTTTATTTGTGAAATGTTACAAATTTTCAAAAAAAAATATTATCTTGCTCAAAATTTTTGAATCAAGATAATATTTTTTTAACAATTTTACTCTACAACTTTAACATTTGAATCTCCAAAAACTTTTTTTAATTCAAATACTACTTCACTATTTAAATCAACCCACATATCTCGTGGCATTCTATAATTTTTTCTATCATTGGCAGTAAATACATACAAGGCAGAATCACCTTTATATTCAGAAACTACGTCAATTAGCTTTTGTTTCATTGCCTTAGCCATTTGCAAATCATCAACCCTTATATATACTTTATCACTGTTTACTTTCTCTAAAGGTTCTATACTTTCACAAATAAGTTTTGGTTCTTCATCTTCTTTTATATTCACTCTACCATTAATAACTACCATTGAATCTAAATTAATTAAGTTTCTAACTTTATCTAATGTTTTAGGAAAAACAACTACTTCAATAACTCCAGTTAAATCTTCTAGCTTTAAGAAAGCCATTATTGAATTATTTCTAGTTACTTTTTGATTTACCTCTGCTAATATTCCTCCCAATATTACTCTTTGATTATCTTGAATTAAGTGATCATCATCACCTAATCCATCCATAATAGCTTCATATGATTGGAATATAGTTTCAATTGTAGTAGATGTCATCACCTTTAAACTTTTTTCATATTCATCTAAAGGGTGACCTGATATATAAAGCCCTGTCATTTCCTTTTCCATTGATAATAAATTATTTTTTGCAAATTCTTTTATGTCTGGATATTTTACTTCAGGCTCTTTTATACTCTCATCTGCTATACCAAAAAGACTAATTTGCCCATCTATATTTCTCTTTTTCTCATTATATATGCTATCCATTACTTTTTCATAAACAGCTAGTAATTTTGATCTATATATTTTAAACTCATCAAATGCACCTGCTTTTATTAAGCTTTCTACAGCCCTTTTATTTATTGTTGATAAATCTATCTTGCTAATGAAATCAACTAAAGACTCAAAGTTACCTTTGCTTTTTCTAGCCTCAACTATTCCATCAACAACATTTACCCCAACATTTTTTATTGCTGCAAGACCAAATCTTATACTGTTTCCTTTTACAGTAAACTTTGAATAGCTTTCGTTTATATTTGGAGGTAACACTTGTATACCTAAGCTTTCTGCAAATTTTGTATAATGTGCTACTTTTTCACTTGTTCCCATAACAGAATTAACCATTGCTGCTATGGTTTCTACTGGATAGTAATGCATTAAGTATGCTGTCTGATAGCCTATTACTGCATAGGCTGCTGCATGTGATTTATTAACATTAATGTTATTATAAAGCTTTTATGCTTTATACTTCATATTTCTATAAAGATCGGACTATATCATTATCCTAATCACTTTAGGATATAGGGCACTCGTGGATATTTCACCATATAAAATTTACTTAGGCTATTTTATCTAGTCTCTGAACCTTTAACCTATTTCTAGGAGACTTGGCTGCGGATTAACCAATCCTTAAACTTTTTACTATACCTTAGATAATTACTCTAAGCCCCTAATCATATTACTATATTAGGTTAGTATTTAAGGCTCTAAGGTCTTCCCCGCAATTCACCCTATTTGCTTTACAGCTCCTACTGTAAAGGCACTCTTTATTTCGTTCCACTTATTATATTTTCTTTCTAACTTTATAGTTGATTTATCATACAAATAGTTAAATATATTATCAAACTCTTTTTTTGCATTTATTTTTAGACACTTTATCTTTTCTGTCTTTGTATCATATAATTTCACATAATTAAATTTAGTTTCTCTTTTAATTTCATTAAGAAACGATTCAGTTCCTAGAATCATAAAGCAATATGTTGGATAAATATATTTTATAATTCCTTCATTAGCTTTATAATAACTAGTATTATGAGATAATATTATACTTCCATCTCCATCAAAATAACCTCTTATAAAATGCCTTATTAAAGCCTTATCAATATTAGGCAATTTATCCATCGTTAGCGATTTATTGGGATATAATCCTATTTCCCTCAATCTAGTTGCCATTATTTTAGAGGAAAAACTTAATGAATATCCTTCTTTAGAATTTTCAAAACCACCCTTCTTGGTACGCCTAATATCTCCAGTAAATTGAAGCTCATTAGCCATAAACTCTAGTATCTCTAAATCATTTATAGATACTACTATATTATTATGATTTTCATCTCCAACAAATCCATCAGCATAAATAAATTCTAATATATATGCTTTAGCTTCTGTATCAATACAAGCAAAATAACATTCATCTAAAACATATCTATTTTTTAATCTAGTATTTATACCTTCTTCTTTTAAAACACGTCTTACAGCTCTATCTGATACATTTAAATTTTTTGAAATATCTCCCATACAGACGCCTTTATTTTTATAATAATAATTTACTATTTTGTATTTATCATAACCATTAAGTTCTCTATAATTTTTAAACAAACTTATATTCACCTCTATGAATATAATTTCTAAATTATAGGTAAATTATACATAATAATCATTAACTTTCTTATAGAATGCATACGAAGCAAAGTCCATCATCTGGTCGAAAATTTCATTTGCCGCTTTTTCACTTATGCCATTTCTCAGACAACCTGGTACTTCTACATTACCATTTTCATCTACTATTCCATATATAAAATTCTTTCTTTCTTGCTCCATTACACTGTGCTTTTTCTTTGACATGGCTCTTCTAACCATATCACTTCTTCCAAGTGAGTATCCACCTAGATCTCTAACAATCTGCATAACTTGTTATAGTGATAGGTAACTCTACCTTCGTCTTAACGGTCAGGTTTTGTTTTCCCCCACTTCACACCGTACATGCGACTTTCATCGCATACGGCGTTCCATTAATTATTACAAATGTATTTCATTCTCTCGTATTTTCTTTTAAGATATAGTGTTGAATCATTATACATATATTCAAATAGTTCTCTTGAAAACTTTTTTCCACCTAAGAAGTAACATATATTTTTACTTTTAGTATTAAATATGCTCAAATCACATCTATTTAACTCAACTAGAATTCTATTTACTAGATTATTACTCCCAACAAACCCACTCCTAAATCTCCTTATATCTGTTATTCCATCTCCATCAAAAACTCCTCTTATGAAATCTCTAATATATACTTTAGGTATATTATCTGGAAAAATTTCAAATCCTGTTTTTTGAGGTACAATCCCATAATTACTAAGACTTTCACACATATGCCTTGATGTCAAACTCACATAACAACTTGGATTTTTCCCACATTTCATTTTTGCTTCATTTATCCATTTTCTAATAGTTGCTTCATTTGCTCCTATGAGACAAGCTACTTTTTGAGCTGAATAACCAACTAAATAATATTCTATTGCTTTCTTTTTTGTTTCAACACTATATTTCACTTAGACAACCTCTAATTGTATTATTTTCCAAACAATTAGAGAATATACATTTGCTTAACTAACTATGCCCCTTCGCTCCATAAAAATTACTTTACTTCATCACTACTACAGGCTGCTGCCCTTATTCTTTGTGAATCATTTCCTATTCACTAGTACCATCGGATTTCAACATCCTTAACATTTACTGAATAAGTTCAAACGTTCCTATCATTCTATCTTTACATATTAACTTAGGCCTTCTCTATGAACCGTCAAGTGCCTTTTTGCTATCTTAAGGTAAGCTAAAAGCAATTATTTTTTAATAATTATAATTTAAATAACCAAGAATACTTAAATTACACTTGAATCTAAATACTTTCTCTTCGTACTTTAATGGTTAACGATTCTTCAAACGAGAATTTCTTTCGTAGCCATATTAATTTTATAGACCCCCGATTACTTCTCTAACCACTTCCCAGGTCTGATTTTCACCGACTTCAACGAGCTTCATACATATTCATGTTGAACTAAATATGCATGTCGTAGTATTAGGGAAGAACTACCTTAATTAGTTCTTAAAAGGTATTTCACCTTTAATATCAAATGATAAGTTAGATAAATATTTATCCCTACAATTTTATACTACATTTCTATAGTTTTTGTATTTGTAGAACGTTTCGCACCTTGATATACCATTACCCCATATGTGACATCCAGTATACTTTCAAGTTCTGGTGTCTCATAATGCACACTGTCTTTATTTCTTTTACCTTCTATATATCTCGGAATCTCAGCCATAGGACCTGGTCTATATAAAGATATACCAGCTATGATATCTTCTAAGCAGTCTGGCTTAAGTTCCTTCATGAATGATGTCATTCCTGGAGATTCTAATTGGAATACACCAGCTGTTTTTCCTTCACCAATCATGTTATATACATTTTTATCTTCAAAATCTATTTTATCTAAATCAATATCTATTCCTCGATTTTCTTTAATCATCTTAACAGCATCACTCATAACTGTTAAAGTTCTTAAACCAAGGAAATCCATCTTTAGAAGTCCTAGCTCTTCTAATGTTGTCATATCAAATTGAGTTACTATCATTTCATCATTTCTTTGAAGTGGTACATATTCAACCAATGGCTTCGATGCTATAACCACCCCAGCTGCATGCGTTGACGAATGCCTTGGTAACCCTTCTAGAGTTTTACTAACATCAATTAATGTTTTTACTCTATTTTCTGTCTCATATGCAGCCTTAAGCTCTGGATTTAAATCTAATGCCTTTTCTATTGTTATTCCAAGCATTGTAGGAATCATTTTAGCTATTCTATCTACTTCTGCATAAGAGTAGTTCATAGCTCTTCCTACGTCTCTTAAACACAATCTAGCCGCCATTGTACCAAAAGTAATTATCTGTGATACATTTTTAACTCCATACTTTTCAACAACATAATCTATTACTTCCTGTCTTCTTTCATAACAAAAATCCGAATCTATCTATTACTACCCTCTCTTTCGAGATACTTAAACACTACTTTTGTAGTGGGTATAGACTATATCTTCACCCACCGACCTTTATACGGTTTGGGCTGCCCCACTTCGCTATGTTTCATAAACATAGCTACGTCCCCTTGGACTAGTCGTTGAACGTTTCCCTCTTCAGGACTTCGCTGCTTATTACCCAATCTATTAATTTTTCAACATTCACGTTTAAGCTTATTTCATCTTTACGTTGTAGTATCAATAGCTCTAAGGGCTTTCAAGCAATTCGAGGCTCTTTAAGTATATTATTTCTAATATACACGACTATTAAGTTAAAATGTAGATTTTAAATTTATATATTTGATATATTTTCTATCTAGATAAATTGTAGAATTATCATATAAATAACTCATTATATTGAATGTTTTTAGACGCCCACCATAACTTATATAATAGTTATTTTTCTCATCATTATATCTTTAACTAATTTTTCGCTATTTATTAATATTCTACAATATTTACAACTACCATAAACCGAGTTAGATACATACGATTTAATTTTATAATCTGAACCTATACATTTCTTGAATTTTTCTAAATGCATCCTATCTAAATTAGCTATTGCTATTCCCAATTTACTTCCAGTTACATATCCATCTGCATAAATAAACCCTAACCAATATGCCTTTTCTTCAATATCTATTTCAGAAAAATAATCATCATTCACTGAATAAACTAAATGACTATCCCTTAAATTTCTAGTACTAACTTTCCATCTTTTTAACGCATCATAGATACCACATAAACTACATCCAAGTTTATCTGCAATTTTACTACATGATAATTTTTGATCAATATATAAATTTATAATTTCAAACTTATACTTATCCAACTCATATCGCTTCAAATTTCTACACTCCTAAGAATTTAATATATTCTTAGTATAAACTTATTTCTAATCTGGCATACTAACTCTTTCCGGATTTAAAAATCTTTCAAAGAGCAAGCTATACTTTATCGGATTAATTTTTGTTATTCCCAGAGTATAAGCAACTATAGAGCCTGCTGCCGATCCCCTTCCTGGTCCCGTTGGTATTCCATGATCATTTGAATACTTAATAAAGTCCCAGGTAATCAAGAAATAATCAACATATCCCATTTGATTAATTACACCAAGCTCATAACTAAGCCTATCAACATAAGTCTTTGCTTCCTCATTAGTTTCAGCAAATTCCTTTACATCTTGAACATTAATTAACTTATTCCTAAATTGTTCAAAAACATCATATCTTTCAACAAGCCCTTCAAAACACACCTCTTCAAGATAATCAAAGTGAGTTTTATATTCCTCAGGAACTGGGAAATTAGGTAACTTAGATACATGGAATTCATAATCAAAATTACATTCATCTGCAATTTTAATTGTATTTTCTAATGCCTCTGGAACATAAGAAAACATATTCCACATTTCTTCTGGTGATTTCAAATAGAACTGATCCGAAGGATATCTTCTTCTATTTGCATCTTCAACAGTTTTACCTGTTTGAATACACATAAGGATATCATGAGCCTTAGAATCCTCTTGTTTAATATAATGGACATCATTAGTTGCAATTAAAGGAATTCCAGTTTCTCTAGCTAACTTAATATTACCTTCTGTAACCTTTCTTTGCTCCTCCATTCCATGATCCTGAATTTCTAAATAAAATCCATCTTTAAATATGTCCTTATACATCAAAGCAACTTCTTTAGCTTTTTCATAATCATCTCTTAATAAATTTTTTTGTACTTCTCCACCAAGACAAGCACTTAAAGCAATTAAACCTTCACTATGCTCTCTTAAAAAATCATGGTCAACCCTTGGCTTATAGTAAAAACCATCAATTGAAGCAGCTGATACTATTTTCATTAAATTTTCATATCCAACTTGATTTTTTACTAATAAAACTAAGTGATATGTACCATTATCCTTATCATTAATTTTAATATCCATTGATTTACTTGCTACGTAAACCTCACAACCAAGAATAGGTTTAATTCCTTGTGCTATAGCTTCTTTATAAAAAGCTACACAACCATACATTACACCATGGTCAGTAATTGCTATACTTTCCATACCTAGTTCCTTAGCTCTGCTAATAACCTTTTTAATTTTAGCCGAACTATCAAGTAAACTATACTCAGTATGTAAGTGGAGATGACAGAACTTTTTATTTTCCAATAAAACACCCCCGTTTGAATTAGTTAAAAGTTTTTAATTAAGAGTTAATAGTCTATTGTATAAATCCCCAAATGATTTATATATTAACTATTAACTAACTAATAGTTTCCACTTCTAATTTCTTCTGCTATTTTTTCTATTTTTCTTAGCCTATGATTAATTCCAGACTTACCAACTGGCGGATCTAGCATTTCTCCTAGCTCTTTTAGCGATTCATCTGGATAGCTTAATCTAAGTTCTGCAACTTCTTGAAGATTTTTAGGCAATCTTTGAAGTCCAATACTATTTTGAATAAGCTTAATACTTTCAACCTGTCTTACTGCTGCATTAACTGTTTTACTCAAATTAGCTGTTTCACAGTTTACAAGTCTATTTACGTTGTTTCTCATTTCCTTCATTATTCTTATATTTTCTAATTCAAGTAATGAAGTATGAGCTCCTACTATGTTTAAAAGGTCAACTATTTGCTCACCTTCTTTAATATATATTATAAAACTATTTTTTCTTTGAATAACCTTTGAGTTTAATCCAAAGGAATTAATTAGTTTACATAAATCAATTGCATATTCTTCACTATGAGTTACAAACTCTAAATGATATGTCTTTTCAGGATTAGTTACACTTCCCCCACCAATAAAAGCTCCTCTAATATAAGCTTTCTTATACTCTTCAGTCTTTACCATTTCAGGATCAATTTTATAATCAATAGTTAGTACTCCATCTATTTCCTTGAAAATCCCTGTTTCTTGAAGTAAGTCCCTAACCCCCATATCTTCTTCTATTAAAACCATGTAGATATTGTTCTTCTTTAATGAGTTACTCTTTTTAACCATTAATTTAGAATGTATATCAAAGTGTTCCTTTAGCAAAGTGAATATATGTCTTGCTGAAGCTGGATTTTCTGTTGTAATTCTAAAGCTAAGACCTTTTCCACTAAATCCTATAGTTCCACTACCTTTCATTATTGCTGAAAGCTCTGCTAATGCTTCCTCTTTCGATATATCAGTATATCTGCATATTTCTCCTTTTACTTTCGCTGAAAACGACATAAATTCTTTCTCCTAACTAACTATAAATATATAACACATTATATCATAAACTGTTCCTACTGTGTCATAATATAATAATGGAAAATTACTTTAAAGAAAAATAGAGGATATTGCCTATGCAATATCCTCTATTTTTCTTTATTATTTTTAATTTTTTTAGAAACGTACATATACTCCATTATCTTCTTTTTATCATATAATAGCTTTTTATCAAGAACAGTTGTCATCAATACTTGTGCCAAATATTCTGAATCATGTTTTACATATCCCTTAGTTATTTTAACCAAATCTGTTTCTACTACCTTAACACCTAAGTCCTTTATATTATCATAATCTAGCTCAACTAATTTAGAACCTTCACTTAAATATCTTTCCTCTATATCCTTAGGAATTGTCCCATTATTTGCAATAACATATTCAACACTATTTTTACCACTATACTTCATTAACGTTTTTATATGATCAGAAACAGTAAAATCATCAGTTTCCCCCGGTTGAGTCATTACGTTAGAAATATAAATTTTAATTGCATCACTTTTATTTATACACTCTGCAATATCCTCTACTAAAAGATTTGGAATTATGCTTGTATACAAACTTCCCGGCCCCATGACTATTGCATCTGCCTCGCTTATAGCCATTAATGCATCTAATAAAGGCTTTGCCTTTTCAGGTTCAATCTTTAAGTTTTTTATTTTACTTTTTTGTTTAATAACTTCATCAGGTATTATAGATTCACCCTCTACAATATTTCCATTTTCAAGTTCTGCAATCAACTTCATATCATCTAAAGTAACTGGTAATACCTTTCCTGTTACAGCAAGTACTGAACTCATTTTTTGAACTGCCGCTTCAAAGTTATCGCTTATCCCATCCATGGCAGCTAAAAATAAATTACCAAAACTTTGTCCCTTTAAAGTTCCTTCTGTAAATCTATATTGAAGTAAATCCTCCATTATTGGCTCAGTATCAGCTAAAGCTAAAATACAGTTTCTTATATCCCCTGGTGGAAGCATTCCAAGGTCAGCTCTAAGTTTTCCTGAGCCTCCCCCATCATCACCAACTGTTACTATTGCCGTTATATTATTAGTATATAATTTAAGTCCTCTCAGCATTGTTGATAAACCTGTTCCCCCACCTATAACAACAATCTTTGGTCCTCCTACATGAACTCTCTTTTCATCAACTAAATCCTCAATATTTTTATCAGTTATAGTTATTTTAATTTTTTCATTATTTATTAATGCAATAAACGACTTTATAAATTCTGATAAAGCTATATACATAATTAAAAGTCCTATTAAGCTTAGAAATAAGTATAAAACTTTAAATGCTATACTTTCTCCTACCTGTGAAAAAATTTCAATAAACCCTACTACCGATAAAACCATACCAATAAAGCCTAAAAAAATCCATCGTTTAATTTTTATACCAGGCTTCATCAAAAACTCCATTATCATAGTTTTTTATCCCCTTTATGAACATCTTCCTTAATATCTCTATGTTCTATATAAACATCATAATTTTTTTCATGTAAATTCTTATAAATTTCATTTGCAATAGCAACTGATCTATGTCTTCCCCCTGTACATCCTATTGATATAATAAGCTGTCTCTTTCCTTCTTTTTTATAATTAGGAATTAAAAATTCTAACATATCAGTTAGCTTATATAAAAAGTTCTTTGTTTCATCTTGTTCTAAAACATAGTCTTTAACTGGAGTATCTAATCCTGAGAAAGGCTTTAATTCCGGTATATAGAATGGATTTGGTATAAATCTAACATCAAAAACTAAATCAGAATCAACAGGTATACCATATTTAAATCCAAAACTTAATACTGTAATAGACATTTGCTTTTCTGGAAGAGTTTCATCACCAAAATACTTAGTCATTTCTTCTCTTAAATCTCCAATTTTATATTTTGATGTATCTATAATGATATCTGCTTTATCCTTAACCTCTCTTAATTTTTCTCTTTCTAACTCTATTCCAGTTATAACTCTTCCTCCACCTGATAATGGATGGCTTCTTCTCTTTTCTTTAAATCTCTTTACTAAAACTTCATCAGTTGCATCTAAAAATAGTATTTCATACTTAAATTGATCTTTTTCTAGTTCTCTTAAACTTTGGAATAAATCATTAAAGAATACTCCACCTCTTATATCTATTACTAATGCAACTTTATCAATTTTACCGTTACTTTGTGAACAAACTTCTGCGAATTTTGTAATTAATGTTGGTGGTAAATTATCTACACAAAAATATCCCATATCCTCTAAACTTTTTGTAGCTTCTGATTTACCTGCACCTGATAAACCTGTTACTATAATGAATCTCATATAATACCTCCAAAAACTTCTGCTTTATTTAATCTTATGATATAACTTTACTAACTCTGAACTTATATAATTCTGTATAGAATAATTATATCAAAACAACTTTGCTTTTACACGATTTAATTAACTAAATGTAATATTTAGAACACTTCATAAATTATTTTTAATGAAACTCCTTCTCCTATCCGTCGAATGAGTAAGTTTGCCTTGCCAAATATAAAATTTGGAGGCTCAATTATATCAAAACAACTTTGCTTTTACACGATTTAATTGAGTAAATAGAATATTTAGAAACCTTCACGAATTATTTTTAATGAAACTCCTTCTCCTATTCGTCGAATGAGTAAGTTCTCCTTGCCAAATATAAAATTTGGAGGCTCACTTATATCAAAACAACTTTGCTTTTACACGACTTAATTGAGTAAATCTAGGCATAAAAAAAGTTGCCCTAAGGCAACCTTTTACTCTTCACCAATTATTCTAACTTCTGGATGAAGCTCTACTCCAAATTGTCTCTTAACTTCATCTTGAATATATTTTATTAAATCAGTTATATCTTTAGCTGTAGCATTTCCTTTATTGATTACAAATCCTGAATGTTTTTCAGAAACTGCTGCTCCTCCTATAGAATAACCTTTTAAGCCTGCATCTTGAATAAGTTTTCCTGCAAAGTACCCTGTAGGTCTCTTAAATGTACTTCCTGCTGATGGATATTCAAGTGGTTGTTTTGATTCTCTTTTATTTGTTAAATCATCAACCAACTCTTTTATTGTCTTTACTTGCCCCTTTTCTAATTTAAACACAGCTGATAATACTGTATATCCTTTTTTCATAACTATTGATGATCTATATCCAAAGTCTAAATCCTTATTTGAAAGTCTTACAATATTGCACTCTTCATCAATTATTTCAGCACTTTCTATAACATGAGCTATTTCTCCATCATAAGCACCTGCATTCATAAATACGGCTCCACCTATAGTTCCTGGAATTCCACAAGCAAATTCAAATCCAGTTAATGAATTTTCCATAGCTTTATCAGAAACTGCTTTAAGCATAGCTCCACACTCTGCTTCTATT
This sequence comes from Clostridium saudiense, assembly GCF_000577815.1. Classification (GTDB taxonomy): domain Bacteria; phylum Bacillota; class Clostridia; order Clostridiales; family Clostridiaceae; genus Clostridium; species Clostridium saudiense. The sequence goes on from NZ_CBYM010000011.1 coordinate 77,702, forward strand.
TTATCTCCATCTACAATAATAGTGTTAACTTCTTTTAAAGAAATTACAACACCTCTAAATCCACCATCTCTAACTAGTATGTTAGAACCATTTCCTATTAAATAAAAAGGAATTTTGTTTTCCTTACAAACTTCAACACTCTTTATTACCTGCTCTTTTGATTTTGGAATCAATAATATATCTGCTGGCCCACCAACTTTAAAATTAACATAACTACTTAGTTTCTCATCTATCTTAATATCATTTTCATCATAAAATTTCCCAAACAACCCTACAAATTTATCGTATTTATTCATGACAAGCTCCTTAAAATTATAAAATATTTACAATTTAATAGTATAAATTAATTTATACTATTAAACAAGTGATTTAGCTTTAATTATTACCATTAAAGTAATTATAAATACTTTGTGCTGATTTTTTATCTATAGATTGTGTATCTAAAAGTTCTTCTATCGTTGCCTTCTTTATGTTATCAACGCTTCCAAACTTCATTAATAATGCTCTTCTTCTTTTTTCTCCAACATTAGGTATATCATCTAAAATTGAATGTAAAGTTCTTTTATCTCTTAAGCTTCTATGATATGTTATTGCAAATCTATGCACCTCATCTTGAATTCTTCTAATAAGCTGCATTAAATTTGATCCTCTATTTATAATCAGCTCTTTATTATTATATACTATCCCCCTTGTTTGGTGTTTATCATCCTTAACTAGTCCACAAACTGGAATATCTATATTTAACGATTTTAACACCTCTAAAGCAATATTAACTTGACCTTTTCCACCATCCATCATTATTAAATCAGGAAATGTTGAAAATTTTCCTGCTGATAGCTTTAAATCTCTTTGTTGAATAGCTTTTATTTCATCTAACCCATGATTAAATCTTCTAGTTAATATTTCACGCATACTATCATAATCATTGGCACCCTTAACTGTTTTTATCTTAAATCTTCTATAATCACTATTCTTTGCTCTTCCTTCTTCAAATACAATCATTGTTCCAACAGAATCTACACCCTGTATATTAGAAATATCATATGCTTCTATTCTAGAAGGCCATTCATCTAAACTTAATAGCTCTTGAAGTTCTAATAAAGAAACTCTATTTAATTCTTTATCTTTTAAATATTTATCTTTAAACTTTTCTAAGGTAATTTGTGCATTATTTTTAACCATTTCAAGCATATCTTTCTTTTGTCCCTTTTGTGGTACTTTAATCCATACCTTAGAACCCCTTTTTATGGTCAAATATTCTTCCATTAATTCTAACTCATTAATTTCTGGTACAAAAATAGTTTTCGGTACCTTTGCTGTTCCTCCATAAAAGGTAGCTATGAATTCTTCTATTATTTCACCAATTCCTTCATTTGCAGTATTTTCAAATATGAAATGCTCTCTTCCGATTATCTTACCATCTCTAGAGAAAAATACTTGAATACAACTATCTTTTTCATCTTGCTCTATATTAATAAAATCTTCGTCACCTTCCATAGTTTTAAAAATCTTTTGCTTTTCAACTATAGCTTCTATAGATAATATTTTATCTCTCAATGCTGCTGCTTTTTCAAATTCTAATTCTTCAGCGGCTCTTTCCATTTCATCCTTTAGCATTTTAGTTACATAAGTTTCTTTACCACTTAAAACATCTATTATATCACTAATCATCTTCCTATATTCTTCTTTAGTAATATGGCCACCACATGGCCCAAAGCATTTTTTAATATGATAATTCAAACAAGGTCTTACCTTCTCTCCATTTTCTCTTATTGCAAGTTTACAAGTTCTTAATGGAAATATCTTATATATTAAATTAATAGTTTCATAAACTGCTGCCCCATTAGTGTAAGGTCCAAAATATTTGCTTCCATCCTTAGCAAAATTTCTAGTAACAAACACCCTTGGATAATCATCTTTTATAGTTATTTTTATGAATGGATAAAACTTATCATCCTTTAGCAGAATATTATACTTAGGACTATACTTTTTTATTAAGTTGCACTCTAAAATTAAAGCCTCCATTTCTGAATCTGTAACAATATACTCAAATTCGGAAATATTTTTAACCATTACACGCACTTTTTCAGAATGATTTTTTGAGTTTTGAAAATAACTTTTAACTCTATTTTTTAGTATTTTTGCTTTTCCTACATAAATTACTTCCCCTAAAGAATTTTTCATTAAATATACTCCAGGTTTATCTGGCAAATTCTTTAAATGATATTCAAAATCAAACATTTTAGAATCCTCCCCTCTTTAGTTTAGTAGATAATAATTAAGAGTTAAAGGTTACTCTAAGCAAACCTAAACTTAATTATACTTAAGCTTGCTTTTGTCCCCCTTAACTCTTATATTAGCACATAATTTTTTTATTTATTTTAATAGCCTAAAACCGCCTGTCTTACAACTTTACTTGCAACAGTTGCTGCTTTACCTGAACCAGTTCCACCATTTTCAACAATTACTGCAACTGCTATTTGTGGATCGTCCATTGGTGCTACAGATATAAACCAACTATGTGGTGTTGCTTCGCTACCATCTGGTAAAGTATAATCAGCAGTACCTGTTTTCCCTCCAGCATTAGTTCCTTCAAATGCTGGCCACTTACTTAAATTACTGTTAACTAAATTAACCATATAATCTTGTATTGTTTCTGCTATATCACTAGACATGACTTGTTTTAATTGTTTATCATCAATAGTTTTAACTACATTTTGATCTTTATCTACTATAGCCTTAACAAGTTTAGGCTGCATCATTACTCCATCATTTCCAACTGTAGCTGCAACTAAAGCCATTTGCATAGGTGTTGCTAAAACACTACTTTGGCCTATACCACTTTGTGCTATATTCCCAATTTCTGAACTATCTAAAGATGGAAATCTACTTGCAGTTATAGATATACCTGGCCCTTTTATTACAGAGTTGAATCCATAATCCTCTGCAGTAGATTTAAGTGCATCATTTCCTAATTCCATAGCTAATGTACCAAATACAACATTACTTGATACTTTATATGCTTGCTTTAAGTCTATTGAACCATAAGCATTATTTCCAAAGTTACTTAAAGATCTTCCATCAGGAAATTTAATTTTTCCTTCATCACTAAAAGTTCTATCAACTACTGATGGAATATTTTCTAATGCGCTTGTTAATGTTACAGTCTTAAATACAGATCCTGGAGGATATAATCCATTGATTGCCCTATTTATTAACGGTGAGTCTTCTCCACTTCCACTATTAGCTGCATTCATTTCATCTGCTAAATTATTAGGATTAAATGTTGGTTTTGATACCATTGCTAATATTTCTCCTGTTTTAGGATCTAATGCAACTACAGCACCTTTATTATTACCTAATGCATCTGATGCCACTTGTTGAAGTGTTGTATCTAATGTAGTTACAACTCCATTTCCTACCTTAGCGTCTTCTTCTGTTAGTAAGCTAAAATCTATCTTATCTTTAAATTCTTTAAAATTCTCTGTAAAGTTAAAGCTTCCTGTACTTTCCTTATCGCTCTTTATATTTTCTACTAACCCATTTAAATCAATAGTATCTAAGAACTTTCTGAAATTATTACCAAAAGCATTATAAGTAGTTAATTCACTATCATACTCTTCTTCAAGACCAGTAGTTCCATATACAGCACTTGTATAACCTAATGCATGCACATATAAATTACCATATAAATAATCTCTTTTTTGTGAAGTTTGATTTAACCTTTCACTTGTAGTTAATGCAGTCCCATTTCTATCATAAATGGTTCCTCTTAAAACTTCATTCTTTTTAGCTATAACCCTTGTGTTACCTGCCATTTCATTAATTTTAGGACTTTTAATTAGCTGAAAATATGCAATATAGGATATCAATGCTATAAAGAAAACTAAGAAAACTGTCATTACATGCTTAACACTTTTTGCTAAATCATTCATATCCTATGCCTCCTCTGATATTTTTTGTAATATTCCTAATGCAAAGAATATTGTTAATACTGATGAACCACCATAACTTATAATAGGCAATGTTATACCTGTTAATGGGATAACAGCAAATATTCCTCCTATTATAACTAATGTTTGACATGCTATCATTGTACTAAAACCAACTGCAATCAATTGTGAATAACTGTCTTTTGTAACAAATGCTGCTCTTATACCTCTATAAAATAATAGGAAATATATTATCATTAATCCAATTGCAAAAATTATTCCAAATTCCTCACATATAATTGCATAAATCATATCACTTTCTTTAACAGGCAAATTTTCAAAATGACCTTGCCCTAATCCAACTCCAAAAAGTCCGCCTGCAGCAATAGAATACATTCCTTCAACTATTTGATAAGATGATCCTAATGCATACTTCCATGGATCTAACCAAATCTTAACTCTTTCTCTTACATGCCCAAACATAGCATATCCAGCTACTGATCCTATAGCTGCTAATCCTAAAGCAGTAAATACATATTTTCTCTTTGATGTTGCAACATAAAGTAATGTTATTGAAATACCAAAGAATATTAAGGCACTTCCTAAATCTCTTTGAAGCACCATACACCCCATTGAAAACCCTGCAACTAATGCTGGTTGCCATAATTGCTTGGCATCTCCTTTAAAGTTATTTTTAGCTTCATAACTTGATAATGCAGCTGCTAAATATAATACTAATGCAATCTTTCCAAATTCTGAAGGCTGAAAAGATATCGGTCCTATTATTATCCAGTTCTTTGCCCCATATAATTCTGTACCGAATATTAATGCTAATGGCATTAATATTAAAGTTATTATCATATATATATTCTTATATTTTACAAAACTCTTTAAGTCTGGCAATATTACTACTATCAATATATAGGCTATTATTCCTAAAGATATCCAAACTAATTGTTTAATAGCTGTAACTGTATTTATTCTATATAATGTTGCTACTCCTACTACTGCTAATACACTTGCAAAAATTAAAATAAATTTATCGCCATCTGGATAAAACCTTCTAATTACAAAGTGGGAATAGCCTATTAATACACATAAGACTACCCCCATTATTAATGCAAATTTGTCAAAAGGTTGTTGTAAAAAACCTAATGCTGTGAAAAGTAGTAAGCATAGCAGATATACTAATCTAAGTAATCTTTTTTCTCGCTTTATTGCTTTCATATCATCACCTCTATTATCTGCCTGACTTTAAAACTTTAAAAATAGCACTTCCTATTTTTACTTCATCATCAGCAACTAGCTTATACTTTTCCTGTATTCTTTCATTATTTACATATACACCATTGGTACTATTTAAGTCTTCAACATATAAATTATTATTTTTAGCATATATTTTTGCATGGTTACCTGATACAAAAGGCTCGGTTAATACTATTGTATTTTCTGGCTTTCTACCTAATGTAATAATTCCTCTTATAGGAACTACTGACCCCTGTTCTAATGTAGAATTAACTCCAGTTTGAATAACCTCAATACCATATCTTATACCTGAGCTATTATTTCTTGCTTTTCCACCAGTCTTAACATCTTTATACATTATCTTTAACGCATAATATATAATGACATATAATAAAATTATGAAAACTATACCAAATGTAAAAGTAACCAACTTTCCAAAACTCATACCTTCACCTCAAATTAACGTATATTTACCATTATATATTAAATCTTATTGTAAAAAATAACAAGTCATCTAAGACTAACTTAATAACTTCTTAAGATATTTCCCTGTGTGTGATTTGTCGTTTTTAACTATTTCTTCTGGTGTTCCTTGCGCTACTAATGTACCACCTTTATCTCCACCTTCTGGCCCTAAATCTATTATATAATCGGCACATTTTATCATATCTAAATTATGTTCTATAACAACAACTGTATTTCCCGCTTCAACTAATCTTTGTAGTATTTCAACTAATCTACTAACATCATCTACATGAAGTCCTGTTGTTGGTTCATCTAAAATATATAAAGTCTTTCCAGTACTTCTCTTTGATAATTCAAATGCAAGCTTAATTCTTTGAGCCTCACCACCTGATAATTGAGTTGAAGGTTGACCTAATCTAACATATCCTAATCCTACATCTTTTAGTGTTTGAATCTTATTTTTTATCCTTGGAATATTTTCGAAGAATTCTAATGCCTCTTCTACAGTCATATTTAAGACATCATCAATATTCTTACCTTTATATTTAACTTCAAGAGTTTCTCTATTATATCTCTTTCCTTTACATACTTCACATGGAACATATACATCAGATAAGAATTGCATTTCTATTTTTATTATTCCATCACCAGAACATGCTTCGCATCTTCCACCTTTTACATTAAAGCTAAATCTTCCTGGCTTATATCCTCTCATCTTAGCCTCTGGAGTTTGTGAGAATAATTCTCTTATTATGTCAAATGTACCTGTATATGTTGCTGGATTTGAACGTGGAGTTCTGCCTATAGGACTTTGATCAATATCTATAATCTTATCAATATTTTCATATCCTGTGATATCTTTAAACGCACCAGTTGGGTTTTTACTCTTATTAATTATTTTATTTAATCCTTTATAAAGTATTTCATTTACTAATGTACTCTTACCAGAACCTGAAACACCTGTAACCATTGTTAAAACTCCTAATGGGAATTTAACATTTAAATTTTTAAGATTATTTTCCTTAGCACCAGTTACAGTAATAAAATTTCCATTACCTTCTCTTCTTACCTCAGGAACTTTAATTGATTTTTCTCCTGTTAAATATTGACCTGTAATTGATTCTTTACATGCCATAATTTCATCAACTGGACCTGCTGCAATTATTTGACCACCATGTTCTCCTGCTCTTGGTCCTATATCTACTATATAATCTGCTTCTCTCATAGTATCTTCATCATGCTCAACAACTATAACTGTATTTCCTACATCTCTTAAGTTTTTTAAAGTTTGAATTAATTTATCATTATCTCTTTGATGTAATCCAATACTAGGTTCATCTAGTATATATAAAACTCCCATTAATGCTGATCCAATTTGAGTAGCAAGTCTAATTCTTTGTGCTTCCCCACCAGAAAGAGTTCCTGAACTTCTTGAAAGATTTAAATAGTCTAATCCAACATTAACTAAGAATTGTAATCTGCTTTTTATTTCTTTTACTATTTGATCACTTATAATTCTTTCCTTTTCAGATAATGTAATTGAATTTATAAACTCAAGCTCTTCCTTAATTGACATTTTAGTAAATTCATATATATTTTTATCTCCAATAGTAACCGCTAAAACTTCTTTGTTAAGTCTAGCCCCTTTACATTTCGGACAAGCATTGTTGCTCATATATTGTTCTATTTCACCTTTTATAACATCTGAGTTAGTTTCTTTATATCTTCTTATAAGTGAATTAATTTCTCCATCATAAGAATATGCGTATTTTGCCTTTACTCCATCCTTAGTATAAATAACAGATAACTTATGTCCATTAGTTCCATATAATAATAAATCTAAATGTTCTTTAGATAATTCCTTTACTGGCCTATTTAAATCTAAATCATACTCTTTACTTAATGCTTGCAGTATAGCATATGTCCATGAATCTTCCTTTAGTCTTCCTTCTCCCCAAGTAGCTATAGCCCCTTCCATAACACTTAGGTTTTTATTCGGAATTACTAAGTTTGGATCTATTTCCATTAAAGTTCCTAAACCATCACATTTGTCACATTTTCCATATGGTGCATTAAATGAAAACATTCTTGGTTCAAATTCTTGTATGCTAATTCCACAATCAGCACATGCAAAATTTTCACTAAATAATATATCTTTATCACCAATTACATTTATTATAACTAGACCTTCTGCTAATTTTAATGCAGCTTCTAGTGAATCACTTAATCTACCTTCAATTCCTTCTTTAATTACAAGCCTATCAACAACTGCTTCAATATTATGCTTTTTAGTCTTTTCAAGTTTTATTTCATCTTCAGCTAATTCATATATTTCGCCATCTACTCTTGCTCTTACATATCCATTTTTCTTTATATTATCTAATATTTTTTCATGAGTCCCTTTTTTTCCTCTTATAATTGGAGCTAAAACTTGAATTTTAGTTCTATCCCCAAGAGCCATTACTTGATCCACAATTTGATCAACAGACTGCTGACTTATTACCTTTCCACATTTAGGACAATGTGGAATACCTATTCTTGCATATAGCAATCTTAAGTAATCATAAATCTCAGTAATTGTCCCCACTGTAGATCTTGGATTTTTGCTAGTTGTTTTTTGATCTATTGATATTGCTGGTGATAAACCTTCAATATAGTCAACATCAGGCTTATTCATTTGCCCTAAAAATTGTCTTGCATAAGCAGATAAAGATTCAACGTATCTTCTTTGTCCTTCAGCATATAACGTATCAAATGCTAAAGAAGATTTACCTGAACCAGATAATCCAGTAAATACTATTAATTTATCTCTGGGAATTTCTAAGGAAACATTTTTTAAATTATGTACTCTTGCACCTTTTACTATAATCTTATCTTTCATTTTTCTACCCTCTTCGATATACTTCATTATTTTATTTTTGTCATAATTTCTTTTCTTTAATCTCGAACAAATATTCTCTTTATTATATTTTAGGTTTATTGAAATTTATTGTCAATAAAATTCATGATTAATATTTATACGATTATAATTTGGTTTTTATATCTTTGCATCATCCAACATACTTACTTAAAGTCTCAATAATATTTTTTTCTTGTATATCATCTGTTTATAAAAAAATACAAGCAAATACTTTTCTTTAAATTTGCTTGCATTAATTATAACTATTTTTATCTTATTTCCATAAAATTTGTATTATTAATTCTTCGTTTTTTAAAGTGGAATTTATACTATATCCTAATTTTTCTACTAAGACCTTAGTTATATACAACCCTAATCCTGTATTTCTATCACTTCTTGATTTATCCACAGTATAAAATCTATCAAATAATTTATCCACATTTTCTTCTGTTAAAGCTGTTGTCTTGTTAATAAACTCTGTTATTATTACATCATCCTTTTGTTTCAAAGTAATTTTTACATAACTTTCACCATGTTTAATCATATTTCCTATTAAATTAGTAAAAATTCTTGTAATAGCTCCTTCATCTGATATAATATCTCTAACATTTTCATCTACTTCAATAATCGGATTAATATTATTATTAATAAAATCATTGTAAAATGCAGCTATATTTTCGCATAATATGTTTTTTAAATTTACCTTTTTATAATTAAAGTTATACTCATTTCCCTCTATTCTAGATAAATCATAAAAGCTACTAATAAGATGCTGCAATGATTTTGCCCTATTTTCTACAATATCTATATACTCATTTTTTTCCTCTTCTGATATGCCTTCTAATCTTATCATTTGCAAATATCCCATTATTGATGTTAATGGTGTTCTTAAATCATGTGACATATTCGATATACTAGCTCTTAATTCTTCTTCATTTTTGTTTTTTTCTGCCACAATCTTTTGTTTTGAGTCAAATATTAGATTTATATCTTCCACTAAACCTTCTACATCTTTATCTACAGATTTGGTTTTTATATTTGCATATTCATCTAAATTATTATTAATTTGCTTACTTATTCTTCTAAACTCTCTTTTATATCCTATAATAACAGCTATTAAAACAATAATTATTGCTATTAAAATACATGTTATTCCCATATTTTCTCCTATTCTATATATCAATTCATTATATATACCCCTAGATATACTCATCTATAATTAAACCTCTTAATCTATTTGCATATGAATTCAAATCTAATTTTATAAATATCAAAATTCAATTTATTCTTTAAGTATATTATATACTCTATGCTTAATCCTTCCAACACTATATAAATATAAGCAAATTACCTCAATAGAATATTCTAAAAAATGAATATTCCACAGAGGCAACTCTTCTATAATCTATTAAACTTTTCACTACCTATATTATTCAATACCTTAATTGAAACAAATAAAGCTATTAAAAATATAATTAATACTGAACTTAAAATAATCATCATATTTGTAATATTGAATACTTTAACTAATACAACTGATACTGCTACAACTACTAATATTAATATCAATATTCCCAAAATAGTAATCATTACACTTGCGCTTTGCTTTACTACTGTTGTTGGATTTGTCCACTCCATCTTTGGAAAATATAAATTAATTATTATTCCTAATATAGCTGATACAATTGCAAATACTATACTAATTACTAAGTTAAATATTAAATACTTTATATCAAACTTTAATCCTATATAAAAAAATACATTTGCTATAATTGATGCTGGAATTGTTATTATTAAATTAGTTATTATTTTACCCTTAAAGATATCATTAGGTTCTATTGGCAATGATTTTAATATCCATAACCTATTTCCTTCTAATGATATTGATGAATTTGTTGTACAAGATAGTCCAATAGTAAATACTAAGAAAACTAATATTGCAACTGGAATCATATTAGCTATCTCAGGATACCCCAAAAATTCCACTAACGTTTCTTTACTTACAAATAACGTTGCAATGGATGCTGCAACTAATAATACCATCCCAAACGCTGTATTCATAACATAAATAGGTGTTGCAAAGTATCTTCTTAGTTCTTGCGTAATCAATGATTTTATTACACTGCTTGCTTCTAACTTTGACACCTTATAATTTGCCTTTTTATAGCTTTCTGATAATTTCCCATTTATAACTTTAAATGTCTTACTAAATACCAAAATAAATATTAAAAATGGAACTATTGATATTAGTATAAACTTTATTAAAGCAAATATATCATAATTTACTAAAGCTTCTTTTAAATACATTGCTGGTAGATATATGCTAGATAGTCCTTTTACTATTGAGTCACTATTTGCAATAAATTCATTAATATAATTTTGCATATTCATTGAAAGCATCATAATTAATAAAAATGCTATCATACCAACAACTGTAGTTACTATATTTTTATGCTTAAATCTTGATGATACAAATGTTATAGCAACAGCTATTATTGAAGCTGATATTATTGGAATCATTGGTATAAATATTAATCCTATTATTAATATAATGAAGAAAATCCATGACAAACTTCCATTATAGATAAAATATACTATTGAAGCCGGTACTATTACAAGTGCTGTTCCTATATAGTTTATAGACATTAAACTTAATATTTTACTAGTTAATATTGTACTATTTCTTATAGGTAAAGCCATTAATAAATCGTAATCTTTTGAACTAAATAATGTTCCTTGCGCTTTATATATTGATGTTATAAAGCTTAAAATACATGAAAATAATACAGCAACTATTAATATTAAATCTAAATATCCCATTGGTTTTAATACTGTAGCTAACGCTATTGAATATGTGGTTGACATAAAACATATTACTGCTGCTATTAATAACAATGTAGCTGTAGTAATTAATAACTTCTTCTTTTCATTAGAAGTGCTAACCCCTTTAGATAAAGAATTAATTCCTGTGCTATTTATAAATGAATTTTTTAATAAAATAAATAAATTACTCATTATCAATCAACTCCATAAATACTTCTTCTAAAGAATTATTACCTTTAACTTGTTCAGTGCTACCAACTGCAACTATTTTCCCATCTTTAATAATTGCAATCTTATCACATAATTTTTCTGCTACCTCTAATACATGAGTTGAAAAGAATATTGCACTACCCTCATTACAAAGTTCTCTCATTATTTCTTTAAGTGTATGAGAAGCCTTAGGATCTAATCCAACAAATGGCTCATCTAATATTAATAACTTTGGTTTATGAATTAATGCTGATATTACTGCTAACTTTTGTTTCATACCATGGGAATATGAAGAAATTAAATCCCCTAAATATTTAGTTAACTCAAGCTTATCTCCATAATATTTAATTAATTTCTCTCTTTGTTCTTTACTTATTTTATAAATATCTGCAATAAAGCTTAAATATTGTATTCCAGTTAAAGCTTCATAAAGATCTGGATTATCTGGAATATATGCCATTACTTTTTTACATTCTATAGGATTTTTCTTAATAGATTTACTATCTATTAATATATCCCCTTCACTAAATTCTAATATTCCAACTATAGATTTAATCGTTGTTGTTTTTCCTGCACCATTGTGACCTATAAATCCAAATATCTCCCCACTATTTACAGTTAAAGATATATTATCAACTGCTTTTTTGCCCTTTGAATATTCTTTTGAAAAGTTCTTTATTTCTAACATACTATTTCTCCCCTTATACTTATTCCCCTTTTTATAATATCCTTATAAATTTGAAACTAATGTAAAAATTTGAATAACTATAGCTAATAATGATAAAATTATATTCCTTTTTATTTCTGCTGATTTACCATTTCCATTGGGTAAAAAACCAAGTCCATATAGCCCAATTGGTATAATAACAGCAATTATCTTTGGCATATAATTTTGTAATTTACCACTAACTGAAATCTGCATTCCTACTTTATTAGGTAATATAATAAATGATATAATTCCTAAAATAAAAATAACTATCCCAAAGCCTAATTTAATGATCTTTTCTAATTTACTATTAATCATTTTTAATCTACTAACCTTTCTTATTTGATATCTTGCGACTTAAATATTTTTATTCCCACAAATAACGAAATTGCTATTGTTACTAATGAAATTATTACTGATCTTAACAAATCTCCATTTCCTGCTTTAATTGAAGTTGCTAATGCTGAATTATAAAATGGTAATACCTCATAAACTCTATCGAACCAAGGATATATTCCGTATAAAAATCCAGCTAACGTAGGAATCCCTATAAATATTGCTACTGTTATTCCTATTGTAGCTCCATTACTTTTTACTAATGTTGCTATAATCATAGCTAATGCTGCTACTGCTGAACCTGCAATAACTGATGCAACAAATGTTTTTATCATTCCTAATAGTTGTGAAATTTCAAAAGCTTTCCCCCAGCCATTCATGAGCGTTACTACTATGGTTGGTAGGATTGTCATAACAGCTAAAATTATTGTAACTGCTATAACCATAGATACAAATTTTGCTAGATAAAATTCTTCTCTCCTCTTACCGTAAGCTAAGAAATTTTTAATTGTACCTTGTGAGTATTCTTTTGCTATTAATGCTCCTACTAATATACCTATTATTATTTCTATAACTCCTGACCCAAATGAAGCATGGTATACTTCTATTGAAGTTGGATTCATCATATCTTTAGCTTGTAACTGAATTCCTAGTTGGCCTGGTGTTACTATTGCTTCACTTTCAGACATACTTGTTAATTGTTCCATAAGAACCTCTTTTTGATCTTGTGGCATATTTCCTAAACTATCATTAAGTATTTTTTCAAAAACCGATGAACACATAACTACTGTCAATGTAGATAATAAAACTGCAACACATATTAGTACTTTAAATGTTCTATTTTTAAATAGCTTATATAATTCTGCTTGTATTGCTTTAAGCATTTAAAACACCTCCAACTTTATTCATAAAGTATTCCTCCAAATTTTCACCTTTAACACTTATACTTTCAACAATAATTCCGGATCTTGATAATAACGAATTTATTTCACCAACATTATCCAAATTAGAAAATACCTTTATGTTACTATCTTCTAATACCTCATAATCACTTATTCCTAATTCTCTCTCTAACAAAATTACCGCTCTAGCTGTATCATCAACCCTTAAATCTATATATTGTCTACATTTTTCGGATAGTTGCTTAGCTGTAATTTCTTCAATTAATTTTCCATTTGAGATTATTCCATAAGTTGTTGCAAGTTCTGATAGCTCACTTAATATATGGCTTGATATCAATATTGTCATATCTTTTTCTTTATTTATCTTCTTTAATAATTCTCTTATTTCAACAATTCCCATTGGATCAAGTCCATTTATAGGTTCATCTAATATAAGCAATTTAGGATTTCCCATTAGTGCATTTGCAATTCCTAATCTTTGTCTCATTCCTAAAGAAAAGTTCTTAACTTTTTTCTTTTCAACATCTTTTAATCCAACTAATTCTAATACTTCATCTATACATTTCTTTCCTGGTATATTCCTTACCAATCTAGATACTTCTAGGTTTTCTCTTGCCGTCATATTAGTATAAAATGAAGGGGTTTCAATTAAACTTCCAACCATTGTTCTTGCCTTATTTAACTCATTTTCCTCATTTGCCCCTAAAAGCTCTATTTCTCCACCACTTTTATGAATTAATCCTGTAATAAGTCTAATTAATGTTGTTTTACCAGCACCATTTTGACCTATAAATCCATATATATCACCTTTTTTAATAGTCATATTAACATTATCTACAGCCAGTTGTTCACCATATTTTTTAGTAATGTTATATATCTTCAATACAACTTTTTTCATTTTTATTTACCCCCTAAGTATTAATTTATCTATCACTTCTTTTTTTATTTAAATTCTTAATTTACTTACATTGTATATCCATAGTTGTAAGATACCTTAAAGAAAATATTAAGAAAGTATTAAGTTTCAAAGATAAAAAATAAGATTAAAAAATGGTTGGTAGAACTCATTAAATTTTCTACCAACCACTATTTAAATTGTATAATTACATTTTTTAAATATATTATTTCCTATTGTAATTTTCTTTCCTACAAATATTAACTATTCAGACTTTAATTTAAATCCAATTCCCCATACTGTTTGTATATATTCATTTTCCTTATCTATCTTAGATATCTTGGCTCTTAAATTACTAATATGTACATTAACAGTATTATCATCTCCAATGAATTCATCTTTCCAAACTGCCTCAAATAAATTTGCCCTTGTAAACACTTTGTTAGGATTACTAATTAATAGCTCTAATATATCAAATTCTCTAACTGTTAAATTTATGTTTATTCCATTTACCTGTACTTGTCTACTATCTATATCTAAAGTTAAATTTTTATGAGTTAATTTATTATTGCTATTTGTTTTAGAACTAGAAAATGCTTTATACCTTCTTAATTGTGCCTCTACTCTAGCCAAAACTTCATTTATATCAAATGGCTTACTAATAAAATCATCCGCCCCCATTTTTAATACTCCAATCTTATCTTCTGGAGTTGTCTTAGCTGACTCGACTATTATTGGCATTAAATAATTCTTTCTAATTTCCTTTATTAACTCTTCTCCGCATATCCCTGGTAACATTAAATCTAAGATTATAAGATCATATTGACTTTTCTCAATGCACATCTTTGCTTCTGATCCCGAATATGCCCCTCTTACATCATATCCATTTTGACTTAGTATCTTACATAACAGCGCATTTATATCCCAGTCATCTTCAACTACTAATATTTTGTTACTTGCATTCATAAATTCTCCATCCTCTATAACAAATAATTATATAAATTATATCAAAAAATTATATCTCTATAAATTAGTATTACTAAAGCCTGTAGAAATTATTTTCTACAGGCTTTAGTTTATTATTACATTTAATTAATTTTCAACCTTTTTCCTTTTGATACTACATTATTATCTTTATCTAAAACTTGGAATTCAAACATTCCTTCTGTTAAATCTTTTCCTGTTAAATTCTTTGTTCCTTCTAATATTACTGATGTTGATTTGCTATCTTCTAATTTCCCTGTAAAGTCCCACTTATGAGACTCCTGGCCATCATTTTTAACTTTATTAGCAATTAAATTTCCATTTAATGCACCATATTCAATATTTGCATTAGGAGCTAATATTGTTCCCATGAAATAATCCCCAGTACCAACCTTCGCATAATCACTAGTAGTAAATAATTTATCTTCTCTTAAGCTATCATATAAATTCCACAAAACATTATTTTCTTTCCCTATAACTTGCTCTGTGTTTCCATGGTCATTAATTTTAGTTACTAAATTTGCTAAATAATCTTTATCTACACCAGTCATATCTACATTAATAATTAATGTTTGCCCTTCAGCTATATTTATCTTTAGATTTCTCTTATTATTTCCATCACTAATTTCATTAGCTTTAATATTCAAATAATAAAAACTACTATTTCCATCAGTGGTTATCTCTTGATTTTCACCATTTAAGCTCCCTAATTTTACTCCACTTGATGTTGGATTATCTGATAATGCTTTTGAAATTTTTTTCAAATTATCTAATTCAGCATCAATATTTATATACGGCTTTGAACCTTGTTCTTCCTTATATACTTCTATATTTTGAAGTCCAGTACCTCCAATTCCTATACTAACCTTATTTCCATTATCGGTTATCTGTGTTGGAATCTTGTTTCCAATAACAACATTTCCATCACTCTTTATTTGTGTAATATTATCCGCACTATTTTGAATGTAATTCTCCTCATTCAATTTTAATGATGAAGACTGGCTAGCCCCAAATCCTTGTCCCCCTGCATCTAAATCTTTAGTTGCTATATTTCCATTAGTATGAGCTGATAAAATAGCTTCTGTTGAAAAAATATGAAAATCAAATGCTGGTGTAGTATATTAAATACCATCCTTTACATATCTAAAAGTATTTTTGCTCTTATATTCTTCTGTCAATTTCTTAGTTGCATCCAAAACATTTATCGCTTCAAATTCAATTGAACTTTTTGTAATTTCTTCACATTCATCGATTTCAGATATTCCTAATACTTCATCAGTAACTTCAGTTGAATTTTGTATATCATCTATTTTTTCACTATCTTCTTTAACTTCATTAGTATTTTGTATTTCATCTATATTTCCAGAAACCTTATCTGTACTAGATTCTATATTAACTGCTATATTAACTTTTTCTTGTCCAATATTAACGACAATACTATCATTCACTAATTCTTCAACTTCTAAAATTGTGCCAATAATAGAAATATTAATTTCAGACGAATCAACTGCTTTATCATTCAGAGTTAGAGTATATACATTCTGACTATCAATCACAGGATTTGAAGTAAAATACTCTGGTTCATAATTTATTTTTACATTTTTAAAATTTAATGGCAAATCAATATTAACTTCATCTCCAGCTTGTATATTTTTATTGCTATTGGTATATTTTATATCTAATTCTACCTCATCATTTGCACTAAGGTTAACTACTGAATTAATGTCAGTTATCATTGAATTAATTTTTAATACACTTAATATATTTGTATTCAAATTAGTTGCAAATACATTTGAAGTATAAAAAATATTAAACAATAACGTTATTACTAACATTAACGCTACCTTATTTTTTTTCCCCATAACATAATCCCCCCTTATAATAACCATCAGTCAAAATAATCTTATGTAAAATTTTACCAGTCAACTAGTATTATATTCCGTTTTTTTATCAAATAAATAATCCTATATAATAAAATAAAACTACATACTTATGATTAACTCTTCGTATTATTTTTTCACTTTATTCCTTAAGGTTAATAGGGGTATAAAAAAACTGATTCCTACACTAAATAGGAATCAGTTAATATATATTTGCTATGAAATTTATGATGAATGGATATATTGAAACTATATCTATTCATTAAGTTTTCAAAACAGTTCAAACACAGTATATCATATATACAATTATTTTAATTATGAGATTTTTAAATGACTTTCATAAAAATACTTAATGCAATTTCCTAGGAAATTATTTTTCCTTTAAATCATTAATCATATCTCTAAGCTCAGCTGCTCTTTCAAATTGAAGATTTTTAGCTGCATCTTTCATTTCTTCAGTATATTGCTTAATTAACTTCTTCTTTTCTTTCTCAGTTAAAGTAGAAGATTCTTTACTAATCTTATATTCTGAAGATTCCTCTGCAACTTTAGTTGCTTCAATTACATCTCTTATATCCTTAATAATTGTCTTTGGTACAATACCATGCTCCTCATTGTACTTCATTTGGATTTCTCTTCTTCTATTTGTTTCTTTAATAGCTCTATCCATAGACCCAGTCATTTTATCTGCATACATAATTACTTTACTTTCAGAATTTCTAGCTGCTCTACCTATAGTTTGAACCATAGATGTTTCAGAACGTAAAAATCCTTCCTTATCTGCATCTAAAATTGCAACAAGAGCAACTTCTGGAATATCCAGCCCTTCCCTTAATAAGTTTATTCCAACAAGAACATCGAATTCACCTAATCTTAAATTTCTTATTATCTCCATTCTTTCAATAGTCTTTATATCAGAATGCATATAAGTAGTTTTAATACCTAATTCAGTTAAATACTTAGTTAAATCTTCAGCCATTCTCTTAGTTAATGTTGTTACTAAAGTTCTAAATCCTCTTTCTGTTGTTTTAATTATTTCTGCATAAAGGTCATCTATTTGTCCTGTTACAGGTCTAATTTCAACTATAGGATCTAACAGTCCTGTAGGTCTGATTATTTGCTCTGCAATATTAGTCGAATGATCTAATTCATATTGAGCTGGTGTTGCAGAAACAAATATAAGCTGATTAATTTTACTTTCAAATTCATTGAATTTAAGTGGTCTATTATCATAAGCACATGGAAGTCTAAATCCATATTCAACTAATGTATCCTTCCTAGATCTATCCCCTGCATACATTGCTCTACATTGTGGCAAAGTAACATGACTTTCATCTATAAACATTAAATAGTCATCTGGGAAGTAATCTAACAAAGTCTTCGGTGGAGTACCTGGTGCTCTTCCATCTAAAACTCTTGAGTAGTTTTCTATCCCACTACAATATCCCATTTCCTTAATCATTTCTATATCATAATTAGTTCTTTGTCTCAATCTTTGAGCCTCTAATAATTTATCTTGAGATGTTAGCTCTCTTAATCTATCTTCTAATTCATCTTCAATTTGTTTTATTGCCTTATTTAAAGTTTCTTGAGATGCCGCAAAGTGAGAAGCTGGGAAAATAGCAACATGCTCTCTTTCTCCTAATATCTTTCCTGTTAATATATCAAATTCTCTTATTCTATCAATTTCATCACCAAAGAACTCTATTCTAATTCCCTTAGTTGAAGATGAAGCTGGAACAATATCTAATGAATCTCCTCTAACTCTAAATGTACCTCTAGAAAAATCAATATCATTTCTCTCATATTGAATTTCTATAAGCTTCTTAATTATTTCATCCCTTTCCTTTTCCATTCCAACTCTTAAAGAAATAGTTAACTTCTTATATTCATCTGGATTACCTAATCCATATATACAAGATACTGATGCTACTATTATTACATCTCTTCTTTCAAATAATGCTGATGTAGCCGAATGCCTTAGCTTATCTATTTCATCATTTATAGAAGCATCTTTTTCAATAAAAGTATCAGTTTGTGGAACATATGCTTCAGGCTGATAATAATCATAGTATGATACAAAATATTCTACTATATTGTCTGGAAAGAACTCCCTAAACTCTGAACATAATTGTGCTGCTAATGTTTTATTATGAGCTAAAACTATAGTGGGTTTTTGTACCCTTTCTATTATATTTGCCATTGTATATGTCTTACCAGAACCAGTTACCCCTAGTAATGTTT
>NZ_CBYM010000012.1 GCF_000577815.1 Clostridium saudiense
AATTTAACACCTAATGAATATAGAAAAAAGTATGCAAAATAAGCAGCTAAAAATAGCTGCTTATCTTATCAAAACCAATTTATCTTTTATAATTCTTCACCATTGCTGCCAATTACTTTTTTGTACCAATAGAAACTCTTCTTTCTTGATCTATCTAAAGTTCCAGTACCATCATTATTCTTATCAACATAGATAAATCCATATCTCTTTTTCATTTCTCCAGTTCCTGCACTTACTAAATCAATGCATCCCCATGGAGTGTATCCCCATAATTCAACCCCATCTCCAATTGCTTCCTTCATTTGTTCAATATGAGCTTTTAAGTAATTAATTCTATAATCATCATTAATAGAACCATCAGCTTCTACTGTATCTACTGCACCTAATCCATTTTCAACAACCATCATTGGAATTTGATATCTGTTATAAATTTCATTTAAAGTAGTTCTTAATCCTACTGGGTCAATTTGCCATCCCCAATCACTAGCTTCTAAGTATGGATTCTTTAATCCCATTGATAAATTTCCACCTGTAGTTTCAACATCTGGATTGTTACTTACACAGTTTGTCATATAGTAACTAAATGTATAGAAGTCTACTGTTCCATTTTTAAGAGTTTCTAAATCGCCTTCTTCCATTTTAATTTCTACATTATTTTCTCTAAAGAAACGTTTAGCAAATCCTGAATATGCACCTCTAACTTGTACATCTCCACATAAGTAATTTGAAAACTCTTCTTGTTGTTGTGCTAATAAAACATCTTCAGGACTACAAGTATATGGATATAATTTTCCAAATGCAATCATACATCCTATTTTAAAATCTGGATTTATTGAATGTCCTAATTGAACAGCTTTAGCACTTGCAACAAATTGATGATGTAAAGCTTGGAAGCATTCTTGATAGTGATTATTTTCAGATGCGCCAAATTTTAATTCTCTTATATCATCAAACATTACTCCAGCACCCATAAATGCTGCTGCAGGTCCATGAGTTAAAATATTTATTTCATTAAATGTTAACCAATACTTAACTACATCCTTATATCTATTAAATATAGTTTCACAATATCTTAAATAGCAATCTATACTTTCTCTTCCTAACCATCCATTCCATTTTTTTGTTAATCCAAATGGTGTTTCATAATGTGATATTGTTACTAATGGTTCTATATTATATTTTTTTAATTCAGCAAATACATCATCATAGAATTTTAAGCCTTCTTCATTTGGTTCTAATTCATCTCCATTAGGGAATATTCTTGTCCAATTTATAGATAATCTAAAAGTCTTGAATCCCATTTCTGCAAATAGTGCTATATCTTCTTTATATCTATGATAAAAATCAATTGCCTCATGGCTTGGATAATATGTTCCTTCTTCAAGTTCAGGAGTTATTCTTCTTGCTGTAGTATGTGTTCCTCCTGTCATAACGTCAGATGTACTTAAACCTTTTCCACCTTCTCTATATCCACCTTCAAATTGGTTTGCAGCAGTAGCTCCTCCCCATAAAAAGTTTTCTGGAAATTTAATATTACTCATAAATAATTCCTCCCTTTATTCCACTCATTAATTAATTTATTTATTCTCTATGATCTTATTTTATTCATATATTGAACTTTTGTCAATACAATAATTCACATTCAGTTCATAATAAGAATCATTTCCACACTTAGAATTCAAATGGTTCATTCTGAATTCTGAATTTATCTATACCTTATTCCCGCTAAAAAACTTATATTTCTCATATTTTTTGCACAAAAAAAAGCTGATAAATCAGCTTTTCATATTTATCTAATATATTATTTTTGCTTTTCCTTCTTCAAACTTAATTTCTGAATTTGTTATAATTGTAGCTTCTGTAAAATCACCATAGGTGTAGAATTTTCTTACATTGAACTTTGATTTATCAGCTAATATATAGCACTTATCTGATGATTTTATAACTGCCTTTTTAACTTCTCCGTCTTCTAACATCATTGTAGTAAATCCACTTCTTGCATCTATTCCCATAGTCCCTAAAAAGGCTTTATCAAAGTTCATAACACTTATCTTATTTATCATATCTTCGCCCATAATTAAGTTCTTTTCTGGCTTTGCATAACCACCTAAAATATAAGTATTTATCCCTTTTGCCATAAGCTTTTGAATATGCATTATTCCATTTGTAACAACTGTTATCTCTTTAGCTTTTATATAATCAATCATATAAAAACATGTTGATCCTGAATCTATAAATATTACATCATTATCTTGTATTAAACTTGCTGCTTTTTTAGCAATTATTATTTTATCTTCCTTATTTGCATTAAATACTTCTTGAAAATCCATTGGAAGTATTGCATCTACTTCTTCTATTGCCTCAGCTCCACCACGAACTCTCTTTAATAGCTTTTTTTCTTCCATAGCTATTAAAGTACGTCTTACTGTAGATCTTGATAATTGAAATTTTTCCATTATTTCATCTATTGAAGCATATTTTTTTTCTTTTACAAACTCTGAAATTTCTATCCATCTATCTATAAGTACCATTTTATTCACCTTACTTATTTTTTATTCAAACTGTTCACTATATGAACAAAATGGTAACATTCTTTCATTTAGATGTCAATACACTTATTGTCTATGATTTTTTAACTACTTAATAAGTACATTATACCATAGCCTTATCTTTTCAAACTTCATACTTTTGTCCTTTTAAATTAATTATTTAAATATTATTCTCTATCATATCTTAAAGATAATATAAAAATACTGCCCACATTTTATAACCGTGAACAGTATTTTATAGCTATTTACTACTTAAATCCTCATGCATCTCTATAATCTCAATAGCTAAATCCTTTATAGTTTCAGCACTAATTAATTGATCCTCAGCATGCATAATTATTAAAGAAAATTCTAATTTTTCTCCAGCTGCTTCTTTTTGTATTAAGCTTGTATGACTATGATGTCCTTGTAATAAAAACTCTTTTGCTTCTTCAATTTTTTTATTAGCCTCTTCATAATTACCTTTTCTAGCTTCTCTAATAGCTTCAATGGCCAATGATTTTCCCATTCCTACGTTACTTATTATTTCAAATGCTACTAATTCTAAACTTTCCATTTAAACTCCACTCCATTACTATAATTATTTAATTAATTCTAAAGCACTTTCAAGAACTCCTTTTCCATTCATAGTTCCATAAAATCTCATATCAATAACCTCTACTGGAATTCTTCCATTAGCCATTGCTTCTATTTGTGGCTTTTGGAATCTAACTTGTGGCCCAAGTAAAACTATATCCACTGTATCTATTACATTTTTACATTCTGCAACTGGTAAAGCTTTAATATTAACTTCCACTCCCATTCCCTTTGCTGCCTCATTCATTTTATTAACTAAAAAACTTGTTGACATTCCTGCATTACATACTAATAATATATTTTTCATTTTCAATTCCTCCATTTATCTATCAATTTAATTTAAAACCTTTTCAGCTTCAAAAGCTGCTTCTTCTTTACATAATCCTCTATCAGCCATCTTAACAAATGGTATCCATATTAAAGTTACTGTAACCAATAAAACTAATTGTAATAATGCCCCTCTAATGCTACCTGTAACTAAATACCCACTTATTATAGGTGGAGTTGTCCAAGGTAATTGTGCTAAACCTGTTGGCAGTGGTACAAGGTTTGTTACAAATGCAAAGTATGCAATAATAGTTGATACAGCTGGCGTTATTACTAATGGTATAAAATATATTGGATTTAACATAAGTGGAATACCAAATAATGTTGGCTCTCCTATATTAAACGCATATGGTACTGCTGCTATTTTACCAACTTCTCTATACTGCTTACTTTTTGCTACTATTACCAATGCTATTATTGCTCCAATAACACCAATAGATGCAAATGAATTTCTAAAACTTAAACTTATTATATTTGGAGGAACTTCTCCTGCTATTGATGCTACTCTATTTGCATCTTCTAAAACTGTCCAAATTGGATTCATAGCTCCTTGTGATACAATCGCTCCCCCATGAATTCCAAAGAACCATAAAAGTTGTTCAAATAATAATGCTATTACCATTCCTGGTAAAGTTCCACCTAATAGTAATAGTGGTTTACCTACAATTGTATTTATTACTGTAAACAAATCTGAACTCATTGTAATTTCAAGTATTAATCTAACTATATAAAATAACGTTATAGATATAAATGCTGGAATAATTGATGCAAATGGCTTTGCCACTGCTGGTGGAACTGCTGCTGGCATCTTTATAACTATTCCTTTTTGTTCTATTTTTCTATATACCTCTACTGAAACTATAGAAACAATAATTGCTAAAAACATTGCTTGTGCTCCAACTTTAGTCATTGGAATATTTCCACCATTATCCCCGAATACATATGGTGTTACTACTAAAAATGCTGCAAGCGATGTAAGTGTAGCTTGTAATTTATCAGTATTATAATATTTAGCTAAACTATACGTTGCTGCAATTAAAACATATAATGCTCCAACATCCATTGTTGCATTAGAAACATAAATAAGCTTACCTTGCCATACTCCTGCATTTTCAACATTTAATATACTAGTTATAAAATTTTCATATGCTGGAATTGGTATATATGCAATAATTAAAAATACAGATGCTATTATAGTAAATGGAACATATGCTAACATTCCGTCTTTCACTGCAGCTAAATGTCTCTGCTTACCTATTTTATCAGCTACAGGCATTAATTTACTTTCAAGAACTTCTGAAAACTTTCTAAAAAACTCTTTCATTTTATTTCCCCACTTTCCTTTTTTTGTTTAATTTATTTATTTTTTAAAATCATATAAAAGTCTCCATTGTTTCCTTCTATATAATTCGTTTGTAAAGTAATATACTTATCTGAAACTATTACTTGGCAGTTATCTACCCCTTTTGGTATACTAAAACACCATCTTATTTCATCTTTTTCTCTACTCCAACTACTTTTTATTTCTCCACTATATGATTTAAAACTGCATTCATATCTATCTATTAATTCTGAAAAATAAGGATTTAGAATTATTTTATTTGACTTTTTTGCTTCATCAAGAACCCTAATACCACCTAACCCTTCATAATACCAAGATGTATAACTAGATAGCATCGCATGATTATATGAACAGTTTTTCATATTAAATTGTTCTGAAAGTGCTGTTTTGCCACATTTAATCATATATCCTATACTCGGAAAATCATCTTTAAACAACCATTTTTCTATAACTTCGTTATATCCATATTTATTTAATACATCATAAGTCATCATTAATCCAAAAATCCCTGATGTTAAGTGATAATCATTTTTCTTTATGTTTTCTACAAACAGCCTACTTAACTTTTCTGGATTTTCGCAAATTCCCGAAAAAATAGCAAATGCATATCCACTTTGTGTTTTATCTCCATAAGTTCCATCTTGATTCCTGAACTTATCATCAATAATTTTTTTTAATTTAATTAATTCTTCTTCATATTTTTCATAAATCAAATCATCCATTAATTTTGCAAAATATATATTGTATTTTAAGAATAAAACATAAGTACAATGTGCAATTAATTTTTTATCTGGTGTTCCTACCTTAAAATTTTCATAAGTTTCAGGACTACCATGATCCCCTAAACATTTATCTTCTAAACCATCTATCCCAATATTAATTAAATAGTTCATTTGCTTTTTTAAATATTCATATTCATTAACTAATAATTCTTTATCTCCATAATATTGATAACATTTATATACTATATAAGGATAAACAAACTGCCATAATATTGGACCTTCCCCTTGTCCTGTTCCATTAGACTGAATTCCCATATAAGGTGCAGTTTCAGGTATTCCACCATTTTCAGTTTGATCCTGCCTAAAATCTAACATTATCTTTTTATAAAGATCTCTTAAGTCAAACATATATAAATTAGATGGTGCCAATGCAACTATATCACCACCATAACCTAATCTTTCCCTTGCACAATCTTCAAATATTGAATGAATATTATTTAACTTAGTTTTTTGCGCAATATCATATAAGGTATTTAGCCATTCACTTGATGTATTTATATCACCTATAATCTCTACATCTGAATAAACATAAGTTGCTTCAATATCTATTAAATCTTCTTTTGATAATCCACTTATTTCAACATATCTAAATGAATGATAAGTAAATTTATTAGTATATTGATTTAGTCCAGATATAGCTATTATTTCGTCTTGTTGAGCTGCCATTTTAGGTGCTCCAGCTCCACCAGTAAATGTTATATCTGCTTCTTTTAAATACATACCAACATGTCCAACTAATGTAGAAGTACAATCAACCTCATTGCTATCGTTTACATCTTCAGCATAAATAAGTTTAATATGTTTTCCTTCTATGCCTTTAAATGCTATATTAATGACTCCTGATAAAGTTTCTGTAAAATCAACTAGTAAATTTCCTCTACAATTTTCTATAATGCTTGTGGGTTTTAACGTTCTTTTTCTTTTTATTTTAGGAATATGACTTAAAACTAATTCACCCTTTTTGCTATTATCTATAATTGCTTGAGTCCAATCATCATCATCGAAATCAACTAAATTCCAATTTTCTTTGTATAGTCTATTATCTATTCTTTCTCCTAAATATAAGTTATTAAATATTAATGGGCCATCTCCAACCTTCCAACTTTCATCAGTTGATACTATAATTTCATCTTCATTATTTTGTATGTTGGCTATTATTTTGGGTTCACCAATTCCTCTTAGTTTATCTCTCAAATTATATTTTCCAAATAACTTTAATGGTGATGGATTATACATTCCATTCCCTAACTCAATTGCTATTATATTATCTCCATTAGTTAATAAATCTGTAACGTCATACTTATCGTAATATATTGTTTTATTATATTGTGTCCAGTCTGAATTCAATTCATAATCACCAACACGCTTTCCATTAATGTATGATATATAATAACCAAGACATCCAATATTTAAATAATATCTTTTATTTTCTTTATTAAGTTTAAAAACTTTTCTTATTAATGTATTGGGATTATCTTCATAATAATCTGACGTATCTTCTTTGTATTTTCTAGGTACCTTTGAAATCCAGTCTCCTTGAAAATAAGTCTTCTCCTGCCTCATTAAATTCCTCCCATTATATACTTATTTAAAATTAAATTTCTAAATAATTTATATTTTATTTCTCTGTTCATTTATATAATATTACATATTTTACTAGTTAACTATGCTTATAAATGTCACACTAAAGGAACCATTTCTGACATATGTTATACGTTTACTATAATTCTATTTATTTTATAAAAAATAAAAGAGCATGATAAACTCTTGCTCTTTTACTCATATACCTATTATTTAAATATAAGCTCTCCATTCTCAATATTTCTTTCGTAATTTTTAAAGAAATTCCAAATATATTCTGCTTCGGGCTTGTAATTCCAATGTGCTAAATCCTTAACTGCTGCTAATTCCATTACTACTCCATTTTCATTTGATAATGTACCTGTATACATATCCTTATCCCCTAATTTGGTCCATTGCTGATTATCCAGTCCAATTCCATAATATTCATTTTTACTCATATCCATTTCAGTTACTTCTAAACCATTTATCTTTTGGTATGCTTGTAATGAACTAAAAATATGAGTATTTTCATCCTCATCCCAAACTTGATCTCCATATAAATATTGAGTTCCATATTGGCTACTTCCATCTACAGGTATCATTTGGAAGAAATCATGATCTCCACATATATATAATAGAGGTACTTCCCCACCAGTATAATTTTCTGAGATTTCTGCTACTTTCTCTGCAAATACATTAACACCTGATACAATTCCTACAGCTGCAAAAACATCACTATATTTTGCACCTAATAAAAATGATTCTGCTCCACCAATTGAAAGTCCTGTTAAATATATTCTTGAAGGATCTATTTGAGGGTATTTAACCTTTAAATCCTTAATCAAATTCATAACACCTTCCTCACCTAATCCATCACATCCAAAAAAGTTCACTTCTTTGTCTTGCCATTCAGGAGCTACCATAATAAAGTTTTCTTTAGCAGCTAATTCTGGCCAACCTGTTGAATCACCTTGTAATCTTGGGTCATTTTGATTACCATGTAAATTTACTATTAGTGGGACTGATTCATTTTCACTTTCATTTATAGAATTAGGAACATACTCAAACCATGTATATTTGCCACTCATTCCAGTAACACTTTCATCAATCATTTGATTATAAGATATATCTAAATCCTCAAATATAGGAATTTCTATTAAATCATAGCTATCAGTTACATCTCTTGCACTAAGATTATAAAATTCAGATATATCATTATGTTGACGATAATTTTGTGAAAAAATACTTTCCCATGCATTATTAAAGGCTTCAGATAAATCCTCCTCTTTACTTGATACTGCTACAGCTTGAAGTGAATTATCTTTATTTCTATAAATAGTATATTTATCACTATTTTCTTCTTCTGTCGCCTCATTTATATGCTTATAAAATGCTTGAACATTCTCATTTGAATTACTTAAATATGCTGGAACTACATCATTTTTTTCTAAATTTTCATTTATCTCTCCACCATAAAGCATCATTCCAGCTACAAAATAACATGATTGTGATATATAATTATTCACAAAAGTACTACCTTCATCTATACCAATTACTTTTACATTTTTAACTCCTATACCTACTAAATCAATAAATGCTTCCTTGTCATCATTTCCATATCCTTCTTCATTTAATGGATTTACTACATAAACTTGTGCACCCCATTGTTCTAAATTATTTATCATATTTAGTTCTTCCACAATTTTATTTGCTTCCTCTTGAGTTTTACTTCCTGCAAAAATATAATAAGTAGGTATAACTACATCTGCCCTTGTAGGTGTAAATCCATCTTCATATGCATTGTAATAATAATAGTTAGTATCTGTTCCATCCTCATTCTTTGCTAACTTTAATTTACTTCCATCATTTAATACCTGAGCCTGCTCACTACTCTCAATATTGTTTCCACTAGTATTAGTAACACTATTCCCACAACTGATTAACCCCATAGTTGTACTTGTTATAGTTGCCAATAGAATTGAAATTTTAATCCACTTTTTTATCATTTTCCTCAAACTCCCTT
This sequence comes from Clostridium saudiense, assembly GCF_000577815.1. Taxonomy (GTDB): domain Bacteria; phylum Bacillota; class Clostridia; order Clostridiales; family Clostridiaceae; genus Clostridium; species Clostridium saudiense. The sequence goes on from NZ_CBYM010000012.1 coordinate 9,163, forward strand.
TATTCTAAAATTGAATTACTTAGTTTATACCCACAAAACTTTTTCACTTTTTTATATAATTAAGCATTCATTAAATTTATAATATTACATAAGAAGATAACACTCTATATTTATAACCGTCATAAAGCACAAACCTTTTCTGACATATTTTTGTAAACATTTTAATGACAAGCCTGTAAAATATATGTATTATATTTATATAATCTTAAATTTTATAAAAGGGTGATTTGGTATGAATTTAAAAGATATAAATTATTATTTACCATTAAATAATATTGAGCTTACATATAAAGATATTTTTTTTAATAATCCTAATTTTGAATTTGATAAACCTAAAATTCCCCAAACCATTGATTCATTTTTAGAAAAACTAAATTTAGATGTAAGTAAATTGAAAGATCCAATTAAAATCTCCTCTAAAAAAGAATCTATGACTGAAACTTTATTTCCTAAAGAAAATGATGTTATTATTAGTAAGCACCTTAGATACAGTCCTTGTTTCATTCATTCACATAGTTTCTTTGAAATTATATTCGTGTTAAACGGTTTCTGCAGTAATGATATAGGAAATTATAATCTAAAGCTAAAAAAGGGTGATGTATGTATAATAGCCCCTAATACTACTCATGCTCTTAGTATTTTTACTGATGATTGTATAGTTTTAAATTTACTAGTTAGGTCAAGCACTTTTGAAAAGTCATTTTTTGAACTAATTAAATCTAATGATATATTATCAGCATTTTTTTCTCACTGCTTATATTCTAGCAAATCAGAATCTTATTTATTATTTACTAATCAAGATGACATACATAGTATTAATTATGCTTTAGAAATGTATGAAGAGTTTACTAATGATTTGAGATATTGTGATAGAATGTTAACATCTATGATGTCTTCATTTTTTATAAGACTTCTTAGAACTGATCCTAAAAATATAATAGTTCCAAATCCTGTTGGAACCCATACTGATAGAAATGTAATGTATATTTTAAATTATATATTAAGTAATTATAAAGAAATATCTTTAAAGCAACTTTCAATTAAGTTTAATTATAGTGAGAGACAAATGGCACGTATATTAAAAGAGTACACTGGTAAAACATTTATAAATATAATTCAAGATATTAAGCTTCAAAATGCATGTGCTCTTTTGAAAAATCCTGATATTTCAATTAATAAAATTATTGATTCCGTAGGTTATTCTAATAGTACTCACTTCTATAAAATTTTTAAGAAGTCTTATGGAGTTACTCCTATTGATTACAGAAATAATAATATTAATTTCAATTAAAAATAAATGGATATACATCTATTATTGTATATCCATTTATAATTACACAAATTTCACAAACTTTTAATAACATTTTTTTATATTCCATTGTCATATGTTTTTATACTTTTTTTCAAATGATTTAAGCCCTCTATAGTGTTTATCTATAGTTTTAATTAACTTTGCTGGAACTCCACCAACAACAGTATTAGAATCAACATCCTTAGTAACTACCGATCCTGCTGCGATAATCGCATTCTCCCCAATAGTTACCCCTGGAACAACTGTCACACTAGCACCAATCCACACATTTTTCCCAATAATAACTGGTGCCGGTTTCATACCACTACGTAGTTCTGGTTCAAAATTATGATTAAGAGTTGTAATTACAACATTATGCCCTATTAATGTACCATCTCCAATACGAATTCCCCCCTGATCTTGGAATCTACATCCTGAGTTAATAAATACATTTTTACCAATATTAATATTCTTTCCACAATCAGTATAGAAAGGTGGAAACATAGCAAAACTATGATCCACCTGTTTACCTATTAATTTAGAAAACAATCTACGGATTTCTTGTGGTTCATGATAAGAATTGTTTAATTCACATGTAACCTTCATAGCTTCTTGACTAAGCTCTATCATATATTTATGAACTTCCGATCCACCCTCTATATTTAATCCACTATTCATATAATTTAAAAATTCATTAAGTTTCATATTTTAACTTGTAAAAATTCTATTTTTAACAATAAAATTTCTACAATGCCTCCTTATTCATTCTACTTCATCTATACACATATATTATATGACTCAACACTTATATATAACTAATACTTATATCAAATACCTATATATACTTTAATGATTATAAAATAGGTAGTAACTTTTGAACCTATTTCTATAACCGCTTTTAATATATTATTTAATTATTGTTACTATTTTAATGCATTTTTAATATCTTCAACAATTAACTCTTCTGTTAAATGATATCTTTCATATAATTCTTCCATTGATACTCTATCTGTAAATTCTTTTGTAGCACCAAAATTTAATACCTTCATATCTTTATCACCATAGAATCTAGAAATTTTTTCTCCGAAACCACCATCAAGAACTCCATCTTCTAAAGTAATTACTAATTTGTGACTCTCTAATAAATCCGTTAACATCTCCTTATCAATGCCTGTAATAAATCTAGGATTTATTAACGTTGCATTTATTCCAGTATCTACCTTTAACTTTTCTTGAACCTTTCTTCCAAGGTCATGGAATGATCCAAGTCCAATAATTGCAACTTCATTTCCTTGTATAGTTTTTTCATAAACATTTAAATCACCAAAATCAGGTTCAACACTTACTCCAGTTGTTATAACATTCCCATTTGGTACACGTATAGCTACTGGGTGATCTTTTTGTTCTATACCCCATTCAATCATTGCAAGATACTCTTCTTTATTTGTTGGTGCAAGATATACTATATTAGGTATATTAGATATTAATGGTATATCGAATATTCCTAAATGTGTAACATCTCCACCAGTTATTCCTGCCCAAGAAACCATAATAAGCGCAGGATTATTATTTATTGCAAGGTCTTGTGATAATTGATCATAAGTTCTTTGAACAAATGAACTTAAAATTGATACTACTGGCTTTCCACCTTGTGAAGCTATTCCTGATGCAAGGGCTATTGCATGTTCTTCTGCTATCCCAACATCTACATATTGTTCCTTAAGGCTTTCTTCTTGTCTGAAATAATTTAATCCAGCTGGCCCTGGAGTTGCCGCTGTTATTGCTACGATTTTTTTATCTTCTTTAGCTTTTTCGACCAAAAATTTCCCTAAAATATCTGTGTAACCTTCTGGAAATTCAATTTTATTTGATTCTTTATTTTCTAAATCAAATGGCATTACCCAATGAAAAGCTTCTTTATTTGCTTCTGCTTCTTCAAATCCTTTACCTTTAATTGTATGGATATGAACTACTACTGGATGATTAGTATCTTTAACTTTATTAAATGCTTCTATAAGATTTTCAACATTATTTCCTTCTTCTACATAAAAATATTCAAATCCTAGAGACTTAAAGAAATTATCTTCTGCAGTTCCATTAGTTTCTCTAAGTTTTGCTAAATTTTTATATAATCCACCATGGTTTTCTGCAATTGACATGTTATTATCATTTACTACTATTATTATATTTTTTCCTGATTCTGCAGCATTGTTTAAACCTTCATAGGCTTCTCCACCACTTAAAGAAACATCACCAATTACAGCTATAATATTTTCATTTTGTCCTTTAACATCTCTAGCTTTAGCTAATCCACATGCTAAACTAATTGAAGTTGAAGTATGACCTACAGTAAAGAAATCATGCTCACTTTCATGTTGTGATGTATATCCTGTAATATCAGCAAACTTTTCTGGATTAATAAAACTTTCTTTTCTTCCAGTTAAAATTTTATGTGGATATGATTGATGTGAAACATCATATACTATTTTATCTATTGGTGAATTAAAAACATAATGCATTGCAATAGTTGCTTCAATCATCCCTAAATTAGGTCCAAAATGACCACCTGTTTTACTTACTTTCTTTATTAATACATCTCTTATTTCTTGAGCTAATATATTTAATTCCTCTCCACTAAGAACTTTTAAATCTTTTGGTTCATTGACTTTACTTAAAATATTGTTACTCATAATCTTTCCTCCACTACCTTTAACTTTTTCTTATATCTCTATGTTAAATTCTGGAGTTAACTTCAAGTCAATACTTTTTTCTAAATTTTATTCAAAAATGAAAAGTTAAATTCTCGATTGCAATACTAAATTCACTTTAAAAAAGTTTAGAATTGCACTAATAGTCAATTCTAATAATATATAATAGATTTCTCTCAAAAGGAGGATTTTGATTTCTATAAAAAATTTTTAATACAACTATAACTTCTTTCATCTTTAGGTTGTTATCAATACTCAATTAATACAAAAAGGATAATTTCCTTTTCATCAGAAATTATCCTCTATACATTTCTATTTTTATAATTATTTTATTGCCCCTTTTGTTACACCATTTATAATCCATTTTTGAGCAAATAAATAGAATACTAATAATGGTAATAAAGCTAAAAGATATGAAGCAAATGCTACATTATAGTTTGTCCCAAATTTTGATTGGAATATATATTGTGCTAATGGTAATGTTGCTGAACTTTGCTCACTTAGTATTACAAGTGGCATCATTACATCATTCCATGCCCAAAGAGCTGTCATTATTCCAACTGTTGCATGCATCGGCTTTAACAAAGGGAATATAATCTTCCAAAATACAGTCCATTGTTTAGCACCATCAACATAAGCCGCCTCTTCTAATTCAAGAGGAATGTTCTTCAAATATCCAACATAAAGCAATGTATTCATTGATATACCAAATACCATATAAAGAATTATCATACCAACTTTATTATCTAAGTTAAAGAAACTTACTTGCTTAACAAGTGGTAACATTAACATTGAAAATGGTACAAACATTGCACTTACAAAATAAAAATATACAAATTTATAAAACTTTTTATGCATATTTCTTGCAATAGCATATGCAACTAATGAATTTGTAACAATAGTTACCACTACAGCTCCCGCTGTTATAAATAAACTATTCATTATTGTATGAAAGAAATTAGTCATCTCAATAGCTTGCTTAAAATTACTAAAACTCCATGACTTCGGAAGTGATAATATATTCCCCATCATTTCTGATGGTTGCTTAAATGCAATAACAATAGTTATATAAAGTGGAAATAATATTGTTAATGAACAAATAATAAGTAATATAGTAATTGGCAAATTAACTTTTCCATCTTCCTTCTTTATAAAAGATATTTTTTTTACTTTACTTCTATTATTAGATTTTAAACCTACCTCAGCCATTATAATTGAACCTCCCTCTTCTCTAATACTTTAATTTGGAATAATGATATAGCTACAATAACTATAAAATATACAACTGAATTTGCTGATTGATATCCAAATTGACTTCCACCAAATCCTGCTTTATATATAAGCATAGAAATTGATTCTGTCGATTGAGCAGGTCCCCCACCAGTTAAGGACATTATTTGATCAAATACCATTAAGAAGTTTTTCATGCATAAAACCATATTTATTGTAAAGAATGGTGCTATTAAAGGGAATGTAATCTTTCTAAATTGTAGCCATTTCCCTGCTCCATCAATTCCACTTGCTTCATAAACATCATCTGGAATTGTTTGAAGCCCCGAAATGTAAATTATAGTATTAAACGCTATCGATTGCCACGAAACTACAATTACAACAGCTATCCAGGCTAAGCTTGTACTACCAAGTATGCTTTTACTAAGAACTTCACTCCCCATAACTTCACCTAACTTTGGAAGTATAAATGTAAAAATATAATTAAATATATATCCTACAATTAATCCACCTAAAATATTAGGTAAAAAATATAATCCTCTTAATGTAGTTTTAAATTTTATTTTTGAATTTAACGCTAATGCTAATGTTAAACTTATTAAATTTACTATTATTGTTGTAACTATAGCAAATTTAAAGGTAAACATATATGAATTTAGCACCCTTGAATCAGTAAATAAATCTTTAAAATTCATTAATCCAATAAAATCAAAATCTCCAAATCCTCTAAAATTAGTAAAACTATACATTACCCCTTTTAATAACGGGAATGTGTGAAATAAGAAAAATACAACTATCATTGGTATTATTGTACACAAGAAAAATCTATCTCTTTTTTTCATTTCTATTCACCCCTTCATACTATTCTTTAATATACTGTCTATTTGCCTTTAACCATTCCTTTTGAAAATTATTTAAGAACTTGTTCTTATCCCCATCTAAAAGATATGTTTGTATCATATCAGATGCTGGTAATTCTGCTGGATAATAATGATCTTGGAAGTCAACAACCCTTGAATTTTCAAAGAATTCATCAAATACTTCAAATTTTGAATCTTCTTGCACTACCCCCTTAACTGCTGAGAATGCACTTTGTTCATCTATATAAGTTTTCGCATTTTCTTCTTCTAATAAAAAGTTTATAAACCTTATACTTTCCTCTTTATTCTTAGAATCTTTAGTAATAGCAAAATATACATCTACACCAGAAACTAATTTATTTTCCTCTTCATTATTAGATGCAGGTAACGGAAACATTCCTAGATTTAAATCTGGATTTACAGTTAAAATTGCAGGAATTGCATAACTACCTTGTAAATACATTGCAGACTCCCCGTTAGCAAATGCTGTATTACCATCATTATAACCAACACCAAAGTTGTCAGAATGTCCATATTTCATTAACTTCATAATCTTATCTGTTGTTTCAGAATAAATTTCATTAAATGTAGTTTCCTTACTATTTACCTTCTTAAAAGAATCACTACTAACTAAAGTACTTGCTATAGTGTTCCATGCAGGTAAAGAAGTCCATGACTCCTTTAATGTAAAGTAAAACGGTGTTATACCATTATCTTGTACAGTTTGAGCTAGCCCTAAAAATTCATCCCATGTTTTAGGTATTGATAACCCTAATTCCTCAAATATATCTTTATTATATATAACTCCACTTGCATTTAATGCATATGGCACACCGTAAATTCCATCTACACTTTCAATTTCCAACTCCTTTAGCATTTGATTATAAATCGGATCAATAACACTAAAATCTATTTTCCCACTTAAATCTTCTAATATATTAGCATCTACAAAATCTGCAAAACTTCTATCTGCTGATAGTGAAATAATATCTGGTGCATCACCTTTTACTAATCTAGTCTTTAATACAGTTGTTGCATCTGGTGGTGCACTAACAACTACATCTATATCTGGATTTTCGGCTTCAAATTTTTCTACAAGTTTATTATAGGTATCTACAGCTTCTATCTTATTACTAAAGAACACTATCTGCTTTTTACTATTACCAATCCTAATACTACTTGTACAACCTGTTAATAATGTTGTTGCCATTGATATTGATACTAAAATTGTTGCTATCACCTTTTTCTTTCCCATTATCTCATTCCCCTCTTTTTATATCGTTTACATAATTATATTTTAAAACTTTTTATAATAATTCTAAATAGATTAATGTAATTAAAACATGTCTAAATGTTAGTTTTATTATTTGAAGTATATCTTTTAATTAATATATATTGCAATATATATCCTTCTAATTTAAAATTTATATATCGGTTTAATAAGCACATGTCTAAATGTTAGATTTAGGAGGATTTATGTTAGATATATACTTTTTAGAAAATACTAATCGAAGTTTTAATGATTTATATCTCTGTTACTGCGGATTAGAAAAATGTGTTCCTTTATATTCATTTGGTCCAGCTGTTCGCCCAAATTATTTAATTCATTATGTATTGGATGGAGAAGGCTATTATTATGTAAATGACAATAAATATAAAGTTAGAAAAAATCAAGGTTTCTTAATCGAACCTAATGTTGTTACATTTTATCAAGCTGATAAAGATAATCCTTGGACATATCTTTGGATTGGTATCGATGGTGATAAAGCTAAACTTTATCTCAATTCTGTTGGATTAGATTCTGAACATTTAATTTTTACTTATGAAAAAGATGATGCTTTAAAAGAATATGTATTAGAAATGTTAAAACATCATACAATGTCTGATTCTGATGCTTTTAAAATTGAAGGATTATTATACTTATTCTTCTCAAAACTGTGTGAAGATCATAAAGAAATCTCATCATTAACAAGGGAGGAAAATACTAATAATTACATAAATAAAGCAATTGAATTTATTCAAAATAATTATCATAACTCTATAAAGGTAACAGACATTGCTGATTATATTTGTTTAAATAGAAGTTATTTAACTTCCATTTTTCAAAGCAATTTAAATATGTCTCCTCAAAAATTCTTAATGAAATTTAGAATAACTAAAGCTGCTGAATTATTATATAATACTGACCTTCCAATTGCTAATATAGCATACTCCTGTGGCTATAGTGACCCTCTAGCCTTTTCTAAAACATTTAAAAAAATTAAAGGAGTTAGCCCTAAACAATATAGAGATACAAAAAAAGAAACAACTAAAAAATTTCTTTTATCTCAATAAAACAAAACTGGTTTGTATTTTTTTATTACAAACCAGTTTTTATTTATATTTACATTTTTATAAATTATGCTGTTTCTAAAGGCTCATCTTTATTTAAATCTTCAAGTATCGCTTCATATTCTTTTTCAGTTAAGTTATATCTTCTTAAAGATATAATACTACATACCGCAATTATTCCTGGTATTATTGAATACATTATATGTATTCCATTTAATGTATTTACGGTTTGTGCTACATTTGCTTCATATCCAACAAATGCTAATACATATCCACATAAAGCCCCACCTATTGCACTTGCAAGTTTTGTTTTAAATATATTTGAAGAGAATATCATTCCCTCTGATCTTTTACCTGTTTTCCATTCCCCATATTCAACACAATCTGCAACCATTGATGCTAAAGATATATTAGCTGCCCCTTCAGCAAGCCCCATAAAAGCATTTATCACTAACATCATTTTTAAGTTTGAATATTTTAATAAAAATATTGATAAAAAGCCAATAGCATTAATTGCTATTCCAAATAAGGCTGTTTTTCTTTTTCCCAGTATTTTTGTTATACTAGGTGTACAAATTCCACCAAGCATTCCTGTTGTTATACTAATTCCATTTACTAAAGGAATATATAATTCTGCATTGAAATTATACTTTATATAATATATTGAAAACCCATTTCTTAGAGCATAAGTTATTTCTAACATTAACATAGATATTAATACAATTCTTAAAGGTCTATTTGTTTTAAAAAGTTCTTTTAATTGCTTAATTCCTTGTTTTTGTGGCTTTCTATTTGTATTTATTTCTCTAACTCCCCATACAGTAACCCAAGTACAAATTGCAGCTGTTATAGAATATACTATTGCTACTATCGTCCAATTTCCAAACTTAGCTACTAAGGGAAGAGTAAATACTGAAACAACTAAACTCCCTCCAAAGGCAATGGTTCTAGCTGATGTTATAATTTTAGTTCTTCCTTGTGCTGATTGAGTTATATTAGCAGATAATGACCAATAAGGTGTATCCATAGCTGTAAAACATATACCCCATAGTATATAAGATATATATACCCAAACTATTTTTCCTGTATCACTTAAATTTGGTGATGAAAAACACATTATCGTCGCTATTCCCATGAATATTGGAACAAATAAAAGATATGGTCTACTCTTCCCCATCTTAGACTTTGTATTATCAACAATCATTCCCATAATAGGATCTGTAATTGCATCGATTATTCTTGCAACCAAAAACAATGTACCTACAGCAGCTGCACTTATCCCAAAGCTATCCGTTAAATAAATTGTTAAATATGTACCTATCATTGCACATATAATATTATTGCCTAAACTCCCCATTCCAAAAGAAATTAACGTTTTCATAGAAACGTCACTTTCATTCCTATTTACTTTCTCTAATACTTCCATATTTAATACCTCTCTTTTTATTACTTTTTTTTGCTACAATTGTTTTATTATCACTATTATGTTTGTTTCTACATTTTAATTATAATCATCGCTATTGCTCTCGAAAACGTATTAATGTTTTTAAAATATGGTTAAATGTTAGATATACTATTAAAATTCTAAAAAAGATAGCATAAAACTACTATTTAAATTTATGCTATCTTAATATTTATATTATAAATTTTTAATCAACTTTTCTTAAAGTCCAGTTCTTAGCTTGATAGTCTCCCATAAGTTCTCCAATTTCAAGCCCTATATACATAAGTTCATCTCCACCAAATACTTCTCCAGTTTCAATTACTTCATATAATGAATTTTCATCTAAAGCCTTAACTTTTAATCTTCTTGGTATTACATTAGCTTCAGCATACTTCTTAACATAACTTACTACTACTTCTTTGCCGTCTTTAGATAAATTCATCCAAGCTGCTTCATTACTATCAAATGAGCTTTTCAATCTATACAAATCTCCAAATTGAACAGTACTTCTAATATTTTTATAAAACTCAACTTGCTTTTTAACTTCTTCTTTTTCTTCTTCATTCATTTTAGTTACATCTAATTCATAACCAAAGCTTCCTGCCATTGCTACTACTCCCCTTGTATTAAGTGGTGTAATTCTATGAACTTGATGATTCGGTACAGCGGATACATGGCTTCCCATCGAACTGGTTGGATATACTAATGACGTTCCCTCTTGAATCATTAATCTTTCTATTGCATCTGTATCATCACTTGTCCAAGTTTGTGGCATATAGTATAACATTCCACCATCAAATCTTCCACCGCCACCAGAGCAACTTTCGAATAGTATATTAGGGAAATTAGAAGTTATATTTTCTAATATTTTATATAAACCTAACATGTATCTATGAGCAATTTCCTTTTGTTTTTTTGCAGGCCATGCTGTTGATCCTATTTCTGTCATATTTCTATTCATATCCCATTTAACATATGATATAGGTGCTGATTTCAACACATCTGTAAGCATTTTTATTACAGCTTCACAAACTTCATCTCTAGATAAATCTAATATAAGCTGTTTTCTTGCTTCGGATCTTATTCTTCCATCAATATGAATACACCAATCTGGATGTTCTTCATATAACTTACTTTTTGGTGAAATCATTTCTGGTTCAAACCATAAACCAAATTGCATTCCCATTTTATTAATATCTGTAGCTAAAGAATTTAATCCTCCTTTAAGCTTTTCCTCGTTTACAAACCAATCTCCAAGTGAGCAATCATCATTATTTCTTTCTCCAAACCAACCATCATCTAAAACAAATAATTCTATCCCAAGCTTACTAGATTCCTTAGCAATCTCTTTAATTTTTTCATTATTAAAATCAAAATATGTTGCTTCCCAATTATTTATAAGTATTGGTCTTTCCTTATCTCTATGAGCTCCTCTACATAATCTTTCTCTATATAAATCATGATAAATATGAGACATTCCTGTTAATCCATTAGGTGAATATACCATAACAACTTCTGGTGTTTGGAATGATTGTCCTGATTCTAAATTCCAAGTAAAATCAAATGGATTTATACCAATTTGTGTTCTTGCATTACTATGCATATCTACTTCAACACTAGCTAAAAAGTTTCCACTATAAATTAAATTAAATCCATAAACCTCTCCTTTATCTTCTGTTGCATCTTTACTTACTAATGCTATAAATGGATTTTGAGCATGACTACTTGCTCCTCTTCTACTTTCAATACATTGTCCACCACTTCTTAAAGCTGTTCTTACTATATGTCTTTCCCTAGCCCAAGAACCTGATAATTGAATTAAATCAAACTCACTATGTGTAAAATCAACATTCGCACTTAAAGCTCTTAATATATCAACTTCATCATTACTATCATTTATAACTTTACAACTTCTTGTTATTGAATCATAATTTTCAAATACAGTATAAGATAATATAACTCTTAAGTTAGCTACTTCATCTTTTAATGTTATTTCTAAACTCTCTACTTCATCTTCTTTTTCAGCATAAGTTGCAGGTAATCCTTCAAGTTTTTTCTTTCCTCTGTAAATTTCATGACTCTCATACCTAAAATCTGTTACTGTAGTTCCATTTGCTAGCTTTACTTGAATTGCAGGTGAACGCAAATCTGGATTTCCATAGCTTGGATATTCTTGTGCTATAACTTCTAAGTGCAATGCATCTATATTGTCTAAATCCGCTAAAAAGCTTCCACACGCCCTCTTTTTAACTACATAATTTATTTTATTAGAATTAATTTTTCTTCCCCAATATAGATTAATTAAATGTCCTGTTTCTAAAACACTTAAAATATAACTAGTCCTTTTTGATTGAATGTGAAATAATTTATTATCTTCATTAAATACAATTCCCATATTATCCTCCTACTTATATATGTTTCCATTTCTATACAACGTTTTCATGCTATAGTTATATTATACTTTTAGATATAATTTAAAACTATGACCATATGTCATTAATATATGTCTAAATGTTGTATAATAAAAATATAGTATGATGAGCATACTTAGGGATAGTTAATAAAGATATAGTTGTAGATATTTATTTTAGCAAAAATTTATTTAGAAAATATAAAAATATCTTTTTCCAGTATAGAATTAGCTTGTATACTCAATTCACAAAAAATGGTTTCTATAATCACTTATTTCTACTTCAATAGAAGCAAAAGGCTCATGTGCAACTAGTCTCATTCCATAAGAATTATATATTAATGTATATAAAGCAATTCCAGTTTCCCCCTATAAGCCTTAGAAACCCAACTATCTATGACCACAAATTACCTTCAAGGTCAAGTTAAATATTTAATTGACCCTAAAGGTAACTACACTTTTCTTATCTTTTTTTTAAAATGGTAACTTTCCTTTACCAACAAATTTAATAACTACTTTATCAATATCTAGTCCACTTGCTCCAAAGTATAATTTAATATAATGATTTACCCCAAAAACAAATCCAAGCTCCCTACTTTCAGTAACCCATTTACCTTCCGTTCCTCTAATAGTAATAGTTTCCTTTAATGCATTATCATAATAAATAGAAAGCGGTAACTGTGCTAATGGACCTTGTTCTGATTTCATTGTTACTTCAATGTTATAAAGTCCAAGTTCATTTAAAGTTATTCCAAACACTTCTGAATTACCTTTTTTATTATTAAAACTGCTTGCATCTATAATAATATCATTGCTATCCTTATCTGCATAATAATAAACAATATCCCCTAGTGAAATATTCCCATCATCATCTTGTGCATTAATTTCTTCTAAATCTTCTTTACTTATTAAATTTAGCTCATGTAACATTGCTTGTGATTTCATAATAAATTTTAATATATTTTTAGCATTTCTTTGCAAATCACTTCTTGTAACTTCTCCAGCTTCAAACCTTTCCTTAACATTGTCATTTTCAGGATTTTCTAATGAATTTGATACACACATATATAAATCATTTTGTGCTAGCACCATAGGAGCTTTATTTCCTCTTGTAGACTTTTCACCTTCAGTATTTGCTTCTGCCCACCAATCTGTCATTACTATACCATCAAATCCCCATTCTTTTCGTAAAATAGTAGTACATAAATCATAACTTCCTGCTGTCCATATCCCATTTACAGGGTTATAAGTAGTCATAACAGAGCGTGCTTTACCTTCTTTAACTGCAATTTCAAATCCTTTTAAATAAATTTCACGAAGTGCTCTTTCTGATACTATTGAATCTACAAAACGCCTTGAAGCCTCTTGATTATTGGCACAAAAATGTTTAATTGTTGCTGTAGATCCAGCTTCTTGAATACCAATAACTTGAGCTGCACCTATCTTTCCAGTTAGTATTGGATCTTCTGATACGTACTCAAAGTTTCTTCCATTTAATGGGTTTCTATGAATATTCATTCCAGGTCCTAAAAGAGAATCTATCCTATTTCTACATAACTCTATTCCAGTCATTTTATAAAGTTTTTTAACTAAATCAACATTAAACGTACATCCTAATGCTGTCCCATTTGGCAGTGAAAATGCCTTTGTTCCACAATCCATTCTTATACCTGATGGACCATCAGCACAACATGCAACAGGTATTCCAAAGTTTCTTAATGATTTAGTAATTCCACCAAATGCAGCTGCTGTTCCTGGAGTAACCTTAGGACTACACATTCCCTCTCCTCTAAACATACAAATTAAATCATTGTAACTTAACTGTGCTACAAAATCATCTAACTTTACTTTATTTTCAAATACATCAGCAAGCTTATAGCCTCTATCCCCTGTATAAATTATTTCTTCATCACGATTTTTAAACATTCTCTCTTTAGGATTTATTCTTCTCACAGGAACTTCTTCATTTTCTATATTAAATTTATTATTTTCATCTAATACAGGCTTAATTCTTTTAAAATAAACTATTGGTGCACAAGCCTCTTCTAAACTTTCTACTATTGTAAATTTTTCATCGTATTGCCCTGATTCTTCAGCATTTCTAACATCTGATCCTATATAAATCTTATATAAACCTTCTTCTAAGACATAACAAGATTTATATCCGTCTACACCCCTATCATCATAAGATGCTATATAACTTTTAGGTATATTTATTATTAACTTTTCACATTCACCGGGTTTAATAATACCTGTCTTCTTAAATCCGACAAGAGCTCTTACTGGCTTTCCAAGTTTACCTTGTGGCGCTTCTATATAAACTTGTACAACTTCTTTCCCTGACATATTGCCATTGTTAGTTACATTTGCTTCAACAACTATTTCCTCATGTGTTGATTCAAGTAATTTCCCCTTAATATCAAAACTTGTATATGATAATCCATATCCAAAAGGATACATAACCTTTTCTTTTGCAAAAGTTTCAAAATATCTATACCCTACATAAATATCCTCTTCATAATAATTTCTCTCTGGATCTCCGAAATTTTTAGTAGATGGATAATCTTCTATATTTTTTGCAATAGTATCAGTTAACTTTCCACATGGATTTACTCTTCCAGTTAAAACATCAACAACTCCATTTCCCCCTTCTTGCCCACCTTGCCAAGCATAAAGTACTGCTGATGGGTTATACTCATCTACCCATTTCATATCTATAATATTACCAACATTTAAAACTACTACAGTTCTCTTAAATGCTTGGCTCACTTTTTTTATCATATCTTTTTCAACATCTGTTAAAAGATAACTTCCAGCCTCATTTTTACTATCTTGATCCTCACCTGCAGTACGGCCTATCATAACTAATGCAATATCATTTTCCTTAGCTACTCTTACTATATAATCTTCTAATTTCATTTCTTTTTGAGACCAAGGTACAGTTCCCCATCCATGTCCTTCATCATATGGATTTTCTTTAATCCACTCACTATATATTTCTAATAAATCTTCATCTAAAACAATATCCTTTTCATTCCTTAAAGCATCTAATATACTTACTACATATCTTGTATTTACAAGTCCTCCAGAACCTAATCCACTTTTATAATAATTAAAAGCACTTCGACCAAAAACTGCTACCTTATCTCCTTTTTTTAGTGGAAGTGTATTATTATCATTTTTTAATAATACACAGCTTTCAGCTGCAACTTCTCTAGCAAGCCTTGCATATTCCTTTAAATCTAAGCTATATTTCCCCATAATATCCTCCTTAAATTATTCTCACCCTTTATCATTCATATATATTTTTATTATCTCCTTATATTATACCATCTATGTTTTTGTAAAATTATCCATATTTTTAAACTTAAAAAAATTAATTTTATATGTCAAGCGATTGACATATTAGTAAATAATATCTATACTCTAGTTATAGAAAACTATTTGGAGGTAACAATGTTTAATTTTAGTAATACTATACAATTCCAAGATAAAATAAATGACGTATTTACAATTGGGGAAATTTTAGTAGATATGATTTCTGATGATTATGATACTAATTTCAACTCCAATAAATATTCAAGATTTTTTGGTGGTTCACCGGCTAATATAACTATGAATATAAAAAGACTTGGTGGTAATCCTATTATAACAGCTTGCGTTGGAAATGACGGATTAGGTAAGTTTTTAATTAATCACTTAAAAAACAATAACATTGACACAAACTTAATTAACTCAGTAAATCATTCTACAAGTATGGTACTTGTAACTAAGAGCAAAGAAACTCCACTACCAATTTTCTATCGTAGTGCAGATTACAACTTAGAATATAATTCAGACATAGATTCAACATTAAAAAATAGTAAAATAGTTCATTTTTCTTGCTGGCCTATTTCTCAATCAAAATCAAGAAAAATGATTGAAAGGGTTATTGAAGAAGCTAGAAAAAATAATGTTCTTATAGGATTTGATCCAAATTATCACGAAATGATTTGGGAAGAAGGACATGATGGAATAGAATATATAAAAAACCTTATAGGTAAAGTAGATATTATAAAGCCTTCTGAAGTTGATGCTGAAAGAATTTTTGGACCTGATACTCCTGAAAATCATGTAAACAAATTTATAGAGTGTGGTGCAAAGCTTGTAATAATGACCTTAGGTAAATATGGTGCAATAGTTTCTGACGGAACTAAAACTATCAAATTCAATACTTTAGCTACTGAAGTTATTGATACAACTGGTGCTGGAGATGCTTTCTGGGGTGGATTCTACACAGCTATAACTAGCAATTACACTTTAAAAGAAGCTTTAAATATAGGTTTTGCAACAAGTGCCTTCAAACTTAAACATGTAGGAGCAATTGCTAAATTGCCTTCAATAGAAGAATTAAAAACAATTTATAATATATAATTAATTAAGAGGAGATATAAAAATGGCAGTTAAAAATAAAGTTCAACTTATAACTTATCCTGATTCTCTTGGTGGAGATTTAAAAACATTAAATAATGTTCTTACAAAATATTTTCCAAAAACATTTAAAGGTGGTATTCATATACTTCCTCCATTCCCATCATCAGGAGATAGGGGATTCGCGCCACTAACTTACTTAGAAATAGAACCTCAATTTGGTACTTGGGAAGATATTCGTAAATTAGCTGAAAACTATGATATCCTTCTTGATCTAATGGTTAATCATATTTCTAAAAACTCTGTATTTTTCCAAGATTTCTTAAAGAATGGGCGAGATTCAAAATATGCAAATTTATTTATAACATTAGATAAAATATGGTCCGATGGCAAACCAGTTCAGGAAGATATAAATAAGATGTTCTTACGTAGACAAGTTCCTTATTCAACATTTAATATAAAAGGTGAAGAAGTTTCTGTTTGGACTACTTTTGGTAAAGAAACACCTTCAGAACAAATTGATTTAGACATAAATTCTGAAGCTGTACGAGCCTTATTAAAGGAATTCTTTGAAAACTTCCACAAAAACAATGTTAAAATTGTAAGACTTGATGCTGTTGGATATGTAATAAAGAAACTTGGAACTAGTTGTTTCTTCGTTGAACCTGAAATATATAAGTTCTTAGACTGGGTATCTGATTTAGCTAAATCTTTAGATATTGATTTATTACCTGAAGTTCATTCCCACTATACTACTCAATATAAGTTAGCTAAATACGGTAACTATATATATGACTTTATATTACCATATACTATACTTAGCACATTAGTTAACAAATCAAGTTCAGCACTTACTGACTACTTAAAAAACAGACCAACTAATCAATTTACAATGTTAGATTGCCATGATGGTATTCCTGTAAAACCTGATCTTGATGATTTAGTATCTACAGCTGATGCTAGAAAGATTGTTGATCATTGCTTAAATCATGGTGCAAATTTAAGCTTAGTTCATTCTGATGCTCATAAGAGTCCAGATGGATTTGATGTTCATCAAATAAGATGTTCTTACTATTCAGTTTTAGGATGCAATGATGATGCATACTTAAGCGCAAGAGCAATTCAATTCTTTGCCCCTGGTATTCCACAAGTTTATTATGTTGGGTTATTAGCTGGCGAAAATGATGTTGAAAATGTTACTCGTACTGGAGAAGGTCGTGAAATTAATAGACATAACTTTACTTTAGAAGAAATTGATAAAGCATATAGTCAAGAGGTAGTTCAAAGATTACTTAAGCTAATTGACTTTAGAAATGATTATCCTGCATTTGATGGAGACTTCACTGTTGAACCTTCAAGTGATACTGAAATCATCCTAACATGGAAAAAAGATAATAAATATTGTACTTTAAATGTTGATTTAACTACTAGCAAATCTACAATTAAATATATAAATGATGATGGTATTGTTGAAAGATACACTATTTAATGATATGGTATTTTAACTTAATAATAATAGATAATTCTATTCATTCTCTTAAGTTTAAATATATAAATAATGAACGATACATCATAGCACACTTAAAACTCCCCCTGGTAAATCCACCTGGGGTAGTTTTTTTATATTAAAATACTCCATAGATAATTTTATTTATTCACTGTACTCTCTCTAATAATTAACTTAATTGGTAATATAGTTTTTTCATTTACCTCTATATTATTATATTTAGCATCAATTAATTCAATTGAAAGCCTTGCCATTTCTTTGATTGGCTGATGTACAGTAGTTATCCTCGGTGTTGTTAATTGTGATATATCAACATCATCAAAGCCAACTAATTTAATATCTTCCGGTATCCTAATTTTTATTTCATTACAAACTTGAATAACCTGTGCAGCTATTAAATCACTACTTGCAAATATTCCATCAACACCTTCTATTTCATTTAGTGCTGCTTTTATATAATCGTAATAATTCATTTGATTATATGTATCTATATCATATTTCTTTATAAAATACTCAATCTCATTTTTACTACATACATCTATAAAAGCTTTTTCTCTATTATCAGCAGGCATTTCTTCATCTATTACTCCACTAAGGTGTAATATTTTTTTGCATCCACATTCTATTAAATGCTCTGTTGCAAGCTTTCCACCTTGATAATTATCACATTGAATTCCAAGCTTACCTTCTTCAAAATTTTTCTCTAATAATACTACTGGAATACCTCCTGTATTAATCTTATTAGATTCAACATTTCCACTACATATAATTATCCCTGCAACTCTATTACTTTTACACATATCTAAATATTGCTTTTCTTTTTCAGCTTTTTCTTTACTATTACATAATATTATCTTGTAATCTTTTTTAGCTGCTTCATTTTCTAAATTACTTATTAATTTTGCAAAGTATGGGTGAGATATATGAGGTACTATAACTCCAATTGTATTACTTTTTTGTTTTGTTAAGGAACGTGCTATTTCATTAGGCTGATATCCCAGTTCATCCATAGCTTCATGAACCCTTTTCTTTGTTTTTTCACTAATATATCCTCTATTATTAATAACACGTGATACAGTGGTTGGAGTAACACCTGCTAACCTTGCAACATCTACTATCGTAGCCATCTATTTATTCACCTATCTCATTAAAATATTGTTTATAAATCATTTATTAAATCAACTTTAAGTATATCATATTTATATACCATATATTAATAGTAAGCAAATATATTATTTATCATATCAACATAAATTACTAAAAAAAAATTAACTGTATTGAAACTATTTGTAATTTCTTTATTTCAATACAGTTCATATATCTTTTTATACCTTATAAATTTTTTATCGCATCTGATATTACATCAGCTAAATCTTCAGCCTGAGGAACAAATCCTAACTTATCAATAAATGCATGAGTCATACCTTTATATCTATAGCAAGTAACATCAACGCCGGCATCTTGAAGCTGCTTTGCATAAAATTCTGTTTGAATACGAAGTCCATCAAATTCTGCACCTACTAAAATTGCTTTTGGTAAGTTAGCATGTGATTTTGCCATCATAGGACTCACGTATGGATCATTAACTAAATCAAAGCTAGGTAAATAGCTTGCCAACATTGGATCACTTAAGTCTTTGCTAGGTCTTCCTAAACCAGTCAATGGTCTCACCTTTTCTTCTAATTCTGTAGCAATCTCTATCATATCTTCTGACCACTTATATCCTTGAACACATGCATTTCCTATTGCTACTGCTGGATAAATTAAGACTTGTAATGCAATCATAGGTACTTCTTCATCTCTTGCTTTTAATGATATGGCTGCAGTATAGTTACCACCAGCACTATCCCCTGCTACTGCAATTTTACTTTTATCTATTCTATATTTTTCAGCATTATCATATATATGCTTTACTGCATAATAATTATCATTTAATCCATTTGGATATGGCTTTTCTGGAGCTAGTGAATAATCTACATTAAAGACTACACAGTTAGCTTTTTCTGCAATCAATTTGCAGAAATTTTCTACTACATATGTAGTTCCTCCAATCCATCCACCACCATGGAAAAACACTAATGCTTTATTATTTTTATTTCTATCTAAATTTCTTGGATAGTAACGCCATAATCCTACTTCATTTCCACTATCAGTAATAGTTTCAAACTTTGTATAAATTTCAACTGTATTTAAGTTATAATTAGGGAATCCCATACTATCTCTAATCGTCGAAATTACCATATCTAATGTAGTCATTTCATCATTTTCCATAGATTTATCTACATTTTCTTTTACATCTTTCTGATTCTCTTCTTTATCATTGCTTTTACTTGCCCAATGTCCATCCATTATTTCCTTTTCACATGGATCTAAGTAACCATCTCTTTTTTCTCCAGGGCTTGGTTTAAATATTATCTTAACCCCATTACTCTCTATTATATTTACTTCATTTTTTAACACTTCTAAATATTTTTCTGGATATTTTCTCATAAATACTCCCTCCTACCTTTATCACTTTTATTATACCATTAACGTTTACATAGTTCTAAATATTTATATTTTAACAATATAGTTTATATATGTAAAAAAACTGGACCACAAAGGTCCAGTGTACTACATTATCTAACTTCATTTAAGAATTTTTCAATTCTCTTTAAAGCTTCCATTATATTTTCCATAGATGATGCATAGCATGCTCTAATAAATCCTTCACCACATTCACCAAATGCATTACCTGGAACTGCTAGTACTTTTTCTTGTAGCAATAACTTTTCACAGAACTCATCAGATGTCATTCCTGTTGACTTAATACATGGGAATACATAAAAAGCTCCTAATGGTTCAAAACAATCTAATCCAAGTTTTCTAAATCCATCAACCAAGACCCTTCTTCTTCTATTATATTCCTTCACCATCTTACTAACACTTTCATCGCCATTCTTTAATGCTTCGATTGCTGCAAATTGTGCTGTTGTTGGTGAACACATTATTGCATATTGATGAATTTTCTTCATAGCATCTAAAAGAATGTGATGTCCACATACATATCCCAGTCTCCATCCTGTCATAGCATAAGATTTTGAAAATCCATTTATAACAAGTGTTTTATCCTTAATTTCTGGGAAACTTGCTATAGATACATGTGGCTTATCATAAGATAATTCTGCATAAATTTCATCAGAAATAACTATTACATCCTTATCTTTTAATACTTCCACTAACGGAGCTAATTCTTCTCTTGTCATTATTGCCCCTGTTGGATTATTGGGGAATGGAATTATAACTACCTTTGTTTTTTCAGTAATTGCCTCTTCTAATTCTTGTGCTGTTAACTTAAAGTCATTTTCTGCTTTAAGATTTATTATCTTTGCAGTTGCTCCAGTAAATGCAGTACATCCTTTATATGCAACAAAGCTTGGTTCTGGAATAATTACTTCATCTCCAGGTCCTGTTAATGCTCTTAATGCAATATCAATACCTTCACTACCACCAACAGTAACTAAAATCTCATCCTTAGGATTATACTTTAAATCAAATTTTCTATATAAATACTTAGCTATTTCTTCTCTAAGTTCTATAAATCCAGCATTAGAAGAATATTGAGTATCACCTTGCTCTAAAGAATATATTCCCGCTTCTCTAACATTCCAAGGTGTAACAAAATCTGGCTCTCCTACCCCTAAAGATATTACATCTTCCATTTCATTTACTATGTCAAAATATTTTCTTATACCTGAAGGAGGCATTTCTCTAACTTCCTTTCTTATCATATTTTCTAGCATCATATAAATATTACCTCCCTATTAGAAGCTTTCTTTTCTTTAAATATAGTTCCATGATCTTTATATTTCTTTAATACAAAATGAGTTGCTGTACCTATTACATTATCTTGAACTGCTAATTTTTCTGATACAAACATTGCAACTTCTTTCATTGTTTTTCCTTCTACTATAACCGTTAAATCAAATCCTCCTGAAGACATTAAATAACAGGCTTTAACTTGATCAAAGTTATATATTCTTTCAGCTACCTTATCAAATCCTTCTCCTCTTTGAGGCGTTATCTTAACTTCAATTAATGCAGTAACTGTTTCTTTTCCTGTATTTTCCCAGTTTATTAATGTTGTATATCCCGCAATTATGCTTTTTTCTTCATAATCTCTAATTGCTTCTCTAACTTCTTCTACTGTTTTACCTGCCATAACAGCTATTTGTTCATCAGTATATCTACTGTTTTGCTCTAAAATCTCTAAAATTTCTTCCATGATAAACCCTCCTTAAATAGTTAGTAATTTAGAGTTATTAGTTAATGTTAAAACTCCTTAAAAAGTTTTTTAATATATTTTAAAATCTGCATTAGCTGATTTTATTCCTTTACTTCTAACTATTAATTATTAACTCATAACTAAAAAAAGCCTCGTCCTTCTATAAAATAGAAGGGACGAAGCTATAAAATTCCGCGGTACCACCCTAATAAGTAAATTGCTTTACTCACTCAGTAAAATATAAATTAATTAAGCTCTTTTCTATCAATAAGTGAGCTGTACATTCGTCTTGCCAAATTTCATATATAACTTTCAGTAAAACTTGGAGACACATTCATATTTTATTCCTTATAACGTTAGGAAATACGACTTTGCCTACATTAAGAAAATTCTTAGTTCTCAACAAAGCGATTCAAAGGCTGCTTCTTAAAAGTATTATTACTAAGTTTCACCATACCTTAGCTCTCTAAAAATAATAGCTTAAAATACTCTTCCTTATCATAATCTTTAACTCTAATATTAAATAATATTTTACTAAAAGTTTAAGAACTTCTTAAAGAAAATCAAGAATTCTCAATTTAAGAAATTAAATTTTCTCTTTTATCTAAAATATTAAGATGTTTCTTTATAATATTATCTATTATATCCTTTTTTAAGTCAATAATAAAACTCTATAATTCACTTTAAATTTTACCATTTACTAACTTCCCCTAACTTTCTTTATAATAGTTCACCCCTTCATATCCTAGTCTTTCTTCTTGCATTTCTAATCTCATTTTATATTCTTCCCAATTTCTATTTTCTTTAGGAGTCCAACCTATTTCTGCATATCCAAGAAGTCTTGGATATATCATATAGTCCATTTGTTCTTGTGTAGAAATTGTTTCAGTCCATAAAGGTGCTTCTAATCCTAAAGCCAAATTCTTTGGTGCATAATCTGTTACATCCCATTTATATGCTGTTTCTACTGGAATATACCCTGCCCAATCAAGTCCATATGGTGTTTTTTCATTATATTTCATATCTAAATAAGCTTTACTTGCAATTGATACTATTATTTTCATATTCTTTTTTACAGCTTCTTCATTAGAATCTTTCCAATTTTGTAGTATTACACTTGAATTTATTTCTGGGGATGTATCTATTGGATCCCAACCTATTGGTATCTTCCCATACTTTTGAGCTATTTTAGCAACTCTTCCTACAAAATAATCATAATCTTCTTTTTTAGTATTAAGTGCTTCATCTCCACCTATTTGAATATATTTAGAAGGTGAAATTTGAACAACTTCTTTTATTACATCCTCTATAAATTCATAAGTTTTTTCACTATGCGCCATAAATGAGCTAAATCCTACATCAGTTCCTGTATATAAAGGAGCCTTTTTACCATTAGGATTTAAAAATCCATAAGAAGCTAGCGCTGCATTAGTATGTCCTGGCATATCAAACTCAGGAACTATTTCAACATATCTTTGCATAGCATAACTAACAATATCCTTAAATTGTTCTTGTGTATAATATCCTCCTGGACCTCCACCAACTTCTGTACTTCCACCTATAAGGGTTAATTCTGGATATTTTTTAATTTCTAATCTCCATCCTTGATCATCACTTAAATGTAAATGTACTCTATTTATCTTATATTGTGCTGCTAAATCTATCTGTCTCTTAATTTCATCTACAGTAAAAAAGTGCCTTGCTACATCAATCATTAAGCCCCTATAGCTATACACTGGCTTATCATTAATAATTGATGCTGGAACAGTCCATTCTACATTATTAACTACTGTACTATTAGCAATTTGTGCTGGTAGCATTTGTCTTAATGTTTGTACTCCTCTTGCTATTCCCTCTGGTTTATATGCTGATATTTTAACTATTTTAGGAGTGGATAATATATTATATCCCTCTATTCCTAGTTCAGGATTTGTATTAATTGTAGTTAAGTAAATACTACCTTCTGGTGGCTTATCCCCTTTTATAATATTTAACTCAAACCCAGTAGCTGCACTTAACTTTTCTCTAAGAAAATCAGCTATCCATCGTATCTCTTCTGTTTCTTCATCAGTAATTCCCTTGACATAAATTGAAGTATCATTAGTTAAAATAAATCTTCCTTCATTAGTTTCAATACTTATTGGTTTTGGAATAATACTAATTTTACCTTCACTTCCTTCTGCATTAAATGTCTCTTTAACTAAATATTTTTCATTATCTAAATCTTCTTCCATTTTCATTGTACCAAAAGTGGTAACTGTTATTATTACTATAAGAACTAATGCAATATAAAAATGAGGAATTTTTTTTCTTTTCATCATTTGTTCACATCCTTAAATAAAATTCTAAATTTCACCAAAAGGAACATATTTAATTTAGTTTATCAAAACTATTTAAAGTCTTTAATTTATCTAGTTTAATTTACATTCAATGTACTTCTTGGAAGAATATTAGAATAGTTTTCTTTTAATTAATAGCTTTCATAAATTTTATTATTTGCCATTTTTTTAATATTAATTCTTATAACTAAAAAAAACTGCTAATATCATATTAAATATTAGCAGTCTCTTAGTCTATAACAGATTTTTTGCAAATTCCATGTTATTAAATTCATTTCTCTTTATATATGCTAAAGCATCAATTAAAAATACTTTATGATGTTCTATAGTCTTTGAAAACACTTGTATAAACCCAACTATTTTCTCTTTATTATTATCCTCCCCATTTAAATATAATCCTACTAAATAAAATTTGATAAAAGCTACTCTCATCAATAACATTATATAACTATCAAATGGTGTTAATACCTCATTAAATGGGAACATATTATTATAAATAAAATTAACTAAGTAATTTTCAAATATATAATTATATTCATTTTCTATAATTTCCTCATATTCATCAAAAGCTTTTATATATAAAAGTGCATTTTCATTTATGGATTTATCACTTTCAATCTTATATCCTTCTAGCATTTCTTTTGTATACTTTTTAAATGTAATACTTTCAACTTCTTTATCTACCTTTAAAATCTTAAGCATCTTTATAAAGAAATTCATTTGTATAATATAATTCATATTATCATTTCCTAGTAGTGAATTTATATCATCACTTGAATATTCTTTAGCTGCTCTCTTAATATCATATGTACTTATAAATTTAGCTATGTCCCCTAAATTACTATTAAACTTATCTTCAAGCTTATTTATAAAATCCCCTAAAATATATAATCTTTCATTTAGCTTAAAATCTCTATTTTGAATTATATCTATACAAAAATCTCTTATTTCTCTAAAATATCTTAAAGGTGAATTTTGAACTTCTTTAATTTTGCTATCTATTTGTGCTGATATTATATGTTTGCCAATCGATTCTTCTTTACTAACAAATTTTATGCCTTCTTTATTTAATAAAATAAGTCTTGCTGCCTCTGGACATGCTACATCAAGAGACATTTCATAAGTATCATCTATTTTATTAGTTACTCTTGGAAAACATGTGCAAACATTTGAAAGATAATCTTCACCTAAATTTGAATGAATGACACAATAATTTTCTTCATCTAAAAACGGACATCTCTTATCTTTTTTCAATTTAACTATTCCATAATCAATATCTTCACTACTACATCTTTCATTGTTTTGAACATTCTTTTGAAACATTCTCTTCATTTCTGGATCTTTAACTTTAAAATATTTTTTAAATGTTATTTTATCTATATCAATATTCCAACCAATACAGCAACTATCCTCACATTTTCCTCCTATACATTTGAACTCTTCAAAATATCTTGGATATATTTTTTTAATATTTTTCACCATTGTTTACTTCCTTTAAACTTTCTCTATAATAATCTCGTTATAAAGTTAATTAATATTTTCTTACATGCTTTTTTATTATTAATTAAGTTATTTCCAATATTAACACCATTATATCAAACTTTTTATAGTTATCTATAAATTATCCTAACCTAACATTTATCTTATAATAAAAAGGAGTGCATAACTTATACTTTAAATTACACACCCATTAAATTTATTAATTAAATATATTCATCCCTATAAATTTCATAAGGCCTTGATGAATATACCCTGTAAACTACTTGTCCATCAAAATCTATCATATCCTTAGCCCTTTCCTTTATCCAAGGCTCCCTTATCATATCTATAACTATATCTTTACTAAACCACCCAACCTCAGTACTTTCTTCACTTTCTCTCAATTCTCCTGAAACCTTTACTGCCAAAAAATCAAATATCACCTTAGTAGGTACAAATGTTTTATTATCCCACCCTATATATGATTTTGTGTTAGAATAAACCCCAGCAAGCTTCTTAACACTAATTTTTATTCCTGATTCTTCAAATACCTCTCTAGTTATGCCTTCAATTAAATCTTCTCCATTTTCAACTTGTCCACCTGGGAACTCCCATCCCCTATGTGGATTCTTGACCAATAAAACCTCATCCTTTTCATTAGTAACCAATGCTCCTGCTGCTACTATATGTGTTGGAAATACCATTCCCTATACCTCCATATTGTTTAATTTTATTAATAACCTAATAAATCATTAAAATTTTATTATCTTTTATAAATATATTATATAACTACTAACTAAAATATTTTTGTACAAAATTTATACAATATCTTTTTTACTATTATCGCTGTTGGTATTGCTGTTGCAAAAACAGCAGCTGCAAATACATAACCACTAACACTACCTTGCATCATTCCACTCATCATATGTCCACTAGTACATCCATCAGCCATTCTAGCACCATAAAGTAATATAAATCCTCCAATAAATCTTGGAGCATATTTACCTAGAAATCCTTTTTTATTATCATCTAGTGTACAATATTCTATATCTCTACTAGCATCTTCTTCACCATTTTTCCTTTTGTTTTTAGATAACATATACCCTAATAGTCCACCGATTGGTATAGATAATACAAATATAAAGTCGTAGTTTATAGGATTTTTTATAGCTTTAGCTAATTTTCCTTCTGATTTATCATAATATGCATTTGAACTTGCGTAACCACTTTCTCTATTTGAATCTTCAACTATTACATCACTATCTATTGTGCTATGTATAATTCCTGACAATACAGAAAATTGAGTTGATACTCCTATTGGTTTTACAAGAAAAATGGCTATAAAAAATGATAACCCTAATATCATTGCACCTTTTATCCAATTATTTTTATTCATCTTATATTCCTCCAAAAATTTTATTTCTAATTCGTTTATACTATACAATTAAAAACAAATATTTAAAGTGATATAATCACATAATAAAAATCTTAAATTTACATATATATTATATATTTTGTATTTAATGAAATATTATGTCATTACTTAAAAATATAATTACTTATTATTTTGCTTTATCAAAAAAAATAGTAAATAAGCTAGTATAAAACAATTATATGAAATCATTTTATACTAGCTTTCTTATTTTAAAACATATATGATTTTACTATTTATTTTTAATTATTGAAATGCCTTGAGTCATTGTACCCATAGGACAATATACACACCAAGAATTAGGCTTACAAAAAATCATAGTAATAACCCCTAAAAGAGTTGATGTTAACATCATACTATAAAATCCAAATGCAAATTGTACAACCCATTGAGTTACATAAGAATAATCTATAAAATTCCATGGAAGTTTAAATATCCAAAATAATGTTATAACTTCTCGTAAGCTATTTGTATTATTAAATACTAAGTAAGTAATAAATAACATATTTAAAAACATAGCTAAGAAAAATATTAAAAATCCAACTCTAAAATATTTATCTTTTAAAAATTTAGGCATTGACTTATTTCTTGATAACTTAAACTTATTTCCTAATATATTTAATATCTGTCCCCTACCACAATATTTATTGCAATATTTTTTTCCCCCTCCAAAGATTGAAATAAGTAATGGAATTAAAAAGCATAATAAACCAAGCCATGCAAATAAAATATTAAATAGTCCAAGAACTAAATATAATGTAGAAACTATCCACATATAATCTGACCAATGCTTCTTATTTTTTATTTTCTTTTTCACATTAATTTTATTTTTGCTATCACTCACTTCTATAGGTTTAATTTCTATCGCATTTGCAGGACATGCCTTTGCACATTTACCACACCCTACACACTTATTAATATCTACTTTTGAAATAATACCTTTATAAATAGATATTGCACTAAATGGACATTCTTTCTCACATCTTCCACAAGCAACACAATATCTTTCATCAACATTAGCCTTTTTCTTTATTATTTTATTTTCCACCTCATTAATCCTCCATTAAATAATAACTAACTTTAACTACAGTATATATACTGAATTCGTAACTGTACGTGACTTAATCACCCAAAATTTGTATTATGTGACTAAGTCACTTAAAATATATAATAATCATATAAAATATTAGATAAGATAATTATTATAAAACTGGAGGATTTAAATGAAAGTTATTAATAATAGAAATTATTATATAAAAGAACTTTATAAAGCTTATCCAATTTTGGAGCAAATAGATAATTATAATAAAGGTGCTTTAGTTGAAAGAGCTCTATTTAAGGAATTGTTAGCAGATGAATTGCTAAATACTACTGAAGATAAATGTGTAGGATTTCTATTTGTTATAAGTGGAACTATAAAAATTCAAAAGATTAATGAAAAAGGTGAAGAAACTAATCTTTATAACATAGAAAAAGGACAAATATGTCATGAAGCATTAAGTTGTTTTCTAAATTGCACTTCATTAAATATTATAGGAAGAGCTATGCAAAATTCTAAAATATGTATCATTCCTTTTGATATTGTGAATACTTATTTGCTTAATAATACTTTATTTTTACAATATATATACAAAGATTTATATAGTAAATTTAATGTAATAATCAATGTTAAAGAAGAAGTTAAGCATGAACCATTAACAAATAGATTAATTAAATTACTTATATCTAAAAACAGTAAAAATATTTATGTAACTCATAATGATTTGGCATTTGAATTAGATTCAGCTAGGGAAGTAATTAGTAGAAAATTAAAGCAGCTAGAAAAAATGGGATATTTAAAACTAAGCCGAGGAAAAATACAGATAGAAAAAGATTTAAATGAGTTGTTAAAGTGATATAGTCACAAACTAAATTAACCTTAACAGCTATTATATAAGCATAAAGTAATTATAAATTTAAATGTTTTTAAATTTAATGGAGGATAATATGTTTGGATTTTTTAATAAAAATAATGGCAAAGTAATTAATGTTAATGATATTGATAATTTAATAGGTAAAATTGAACTAATAGATATAAGAGAAGTTAATGAATATAATAGAGGTTCTATAAAAAGCGCAAAAAATATACCGATGCAAACACTTTTAGGTAATCCTGATAAATACCTAAAAAAAGATAAAGAATATTATCTAGTATGTCAATCTGGTGGAAGAAGTTCTATGGCTTGTAATAGTCTTAGACAAAAAGGCTTTAATGTAATAAATGTTGCAGGTGGCGTTGGCTCTTATTTAGGTAAACATAGAAGTTAAAATTAACTGTAACAATTTAATCATTAGATATTGAAATCTTAATAATTAACTATATCCAAATGAGGTGTATAAATTTATGAAAAAAAGAGTTTTAATTGTTGGTGGAGTTGCTGGTGGTGCATCAGCTGCTGCAAGACTTAGAAGAAATAGCGAAGAATATGAAATTGTAATGTTTGAAAAAGGTCCACATGTGTCATTTTCAAACTGTGCGCTTCCATATCGTTTAAGTGGAACAATACAAAGTGCAAATAGATTAGTATTAATGAGTACTGAAAAATTCAAATCGCAATACAATATAGAAGCAAGAGTTAGTAGTGAAGTTTTATCAATAGATAAATATAATAAAGAAGTTAAAGTTAAAAATTTATTAACTGGTGAAATTTACAAAGAAAAATATGATAAACTTATTCTTTCTCCAGGGGCAAGACCTATTATTCCTAATATTCCTGGTATAGAAAACGTTAATGTTTTTACTATAAGAAATGTTGTTGATATAGATAATTTAAATAAATTTATACAGAAATTGCAAGCTAAAGATATTGCCGTTATTGGTGGTGGATTTATTGGAGTTGAAGCAGCAGAAAATTTAATTGAAGGTGGATATAATACTTCTTTAATAGAAGCTACACCTCAAATATTAAAACCTTTTGATTATGATATGGTTCAAATACTTCATAAAGAAATGACAGATCACGATGTTAATTTAATTGTAGATGATAAAGTTACTAAATTTGAAAAAGACACAGTAGTTTTAGCCTCCGGCACAAAAATTAAAGCTAATGCTGTTGTTATGGCAATAGGAGTAACACCTGAAATAGAACTTGCAAAAAATGCAGGCCTTGAAATTGGTCAAACTGGGGCTATAAAAGTTGACGGTAACTATAAAACTAGTGATAATGATATTTATGCTGTTGGAGATGCTATTGAAGTATATAATGCATTAACTCATAGTTTTACTAAATTATCGTTAGCAGGTCCTGCTCAAAAAGCAGCAAGAAGTGTTGCTGATAATATAAGTGGACAGGTAACTACAAATAAAGGTTATATTGGATCAAGTGCAATTAAAGTATTTGATTATAATGCAGCATCAACAGGTTTAAACGAATCTTTAATTAATTCATTAGGAATGAATATTAACTATGATATAGTGAGAATCTCAACAAATGATAAAGTTGGTATAATGCCAAATTCTGCACCTTTACACTTTAAACTTCTATTTGAAGTTCCAACCGGAAAAGTTTTGGGCGCACAAGCTATTGGTAAAGGTGATGCAGTTAAAAGAATTGATGTAATTGCAACTGCTATTAAGTTTGGAGCTACTGCTTACGATTTAAAAGACTTGGAATTATGTTATGCACCACCATTTGGAACTGCTAAAGATGTAGTAAATTATGCTGGCTATGTTGCTTCGAATCTTTTAAATGGTTCATTTAAACAAATTAACGTTGATAAAGTAAGAGAATTAGTTGAATCTGGTGCTTATATAGTAGATGTAAGAGAAAGAGCAGAATTTGAAAATGGTCATATTAAAGGTGCTATTAATATTCCTTTAAGTGAGCTAAGGGAAAGAGTAAATGAAATTCCAAAGGATAAAACAGTTTATCTTCATTGTAGAACTGGGCAAAGAAGCTATAATGCAGTCCTAGCATTACAACATTTAGGCTTTAATAATGTAGTAAATATAACTGGAAGCTTTTTAGGTTTATCCTTCTATGAAGCTTATAATGATAAATTAAAAAATAGAGAAAGTATATTAACAAATTATAATTTTAAATAATAATATTATTATTTCTAAACCTAAAAATGCTGAATCATAAATTAAAATATGATTCAGCATTTTATAGTTATTTACTAGTTTTAACCTTAACTCTTCCCCACATCATAGTTAGTAATATACCACCTAAAACTGCAATTAAATGAGCTATTATATAATTAACATATCCATTATTAGCTGAATTAACTATTGCAAATCCTGGTACTGCAGTTGTACCAAATCCTATTGCAGTTAACTTACTTATATAAATATATCCTCCTGCTAATGCAGCTGCTAGACATCCGCAAACTAATGGATACTTATTTCTTAAAGTAACACCAAAAATAGCCGGTTCTGATATACCAAATAACGTTGATGTAAATGCTGGAATACACATTTCTCTTGCCTTTACATTATTCCAATGTAATGCTAAATATCCTAGAACTGCTCCACCTTGAGCAACAACAGCTACTGAGAATATCGGATTTAAGAAGTTCACTCCTGTATCAACTAATAATTGACTTTCTATAGCTCCAAATATATGATGTAATCCTGTTATTACAATAATTTGGTGTAATCCTGCAAACACCATATATCCAAAAATCCCTAAGTTTGTAGTAGTCCAAACTAATGTTGTAGTGATTAAACTTGCTAATGTACGACCAATAGGTCCAATTATAGTAAATAATAATAATGCAGAAATAAATACTGTAAGCATTGGAGAAACTAATAATTTAACACTGTTTGCAACCTTCTTTTCAAATAATTTATCAAAATAAGCTACAACAGCTCCCATCATTAATGCAATAATAACTCCACCTTGAAATCCAACTAATTGTATTTTTAATCCTAACACACTAATTGTTTCTGGTATAATAGTTCCTTGTGCTGCTGAATAAGCATCTGTTAATTTTGAATTAAGCATTATAGCACCTATAACAAGTCCTAATACTGGTCTACCACCATATCTTTTAGTCGCTGAGTAAACAACTATTAATGGTAAAATATCAAATACACTTGATGATACTATTGATATAAATCTATTTATTCCTTCAAGCCAAGGCCACATTTCAACTACAGATTGATCACCAAAGATACCTTGTTGTCCTAACAGACCTGATAATCCTAATAATAAAGCAGCTGCAAGAATTGCCGGCATTATTTCTATAAATACATCTGAAATTGATTTAATTCCTTTTTGAAATATATTTTGCTTTTCGGCCGATTTAGTCTTTATATCTGCAAGGGACATATTTTGCATATTAGTAACTTTTGCAAACACCTCATATACTTCATTAACTAATCCTGCTCCAAAAATTATTTGAAGTTGATCTCCAACCATAAATACTCCCTTAGCCATATCTACTTCATCTAAAGCCTTCATATTTATTTTACTATCATCATCTAAAACAATTCTAAGCCTTGTTGCACAATGTGCTACCCCTTTAATATTCTCTTTACCACCAATATTTTTAATAATTTCACTAGTTATATTTATATATCTTTCATTTTTATTAATAACCTTACTCATTACAAATTCCCCCTTAACTAATAACCCTAAATATCCATTTTTTACTATAGAAATCTTGCTTTACTCTTTCAATTGTTATCCCAACATTCATAAGCTCATCACCAGCAAATATCTCATCAGTTTCAACATCCTTATATAAATATTCTGGATTTAATCCCTTAAATTTTATAGTTCTAATTTGAGCTGCTGGCAAAGATAAAACCCTTACGTATGTAGCAACAAACTGTTTCTTATCTTTTGAAACAATATTCCATGCTGATTCATTTCCATCAAAAGGATTAAATATTCTATATAAATCACCAAATTGAATTATTTCTCTTATATCCTTATATTCTTTTATTTGATCTTTAACTATTTCCTTTTCTTCTTCAGTTAATTTAGTTAAATCTAATTCATATCCAAAATTTCCAGCCATAGCTACATTTCCTCTTGTTTCAAGTGGTGTTATTCTACCAACCTGATGATTGGCTACTGTTGATACATGGCATCCCATAGTTATTGGCGGATATGCTAAACTAGTCCCATATTGTATTTTAGTTCTGCAAATAGCATCAGTATTATCACTTACCCATGTTTGTGGCATATAATAAAGCATTCCTGGATCGAATCTTCCTCCTCCACTTGAGCAACTTTCAAATAATATCTCAGGAAATCTACTAGTTATTCTCTCCATAACCTCATATAATCCTAACATGTATCTATGACTTGTTTCTTCTTGTCTTTCTGCCGGTAATAATGCCGAACCTATATCCGTAATATGTCTATTCATATCCCATTTAACATAAGTTATAGGTGCTGAATCCAATATCTTGCATACTGATTCAACTATATAATCACAAACATCTTTTCTAGATAAATCTAAAACTAACTGTCCTCTTCCCATTGTATATGGTCTATTTGGCACATGAATACACCAATCCGGATTCTCTTTATATAAATTGCTTTCAATAGAAATCATTTCTGGCTCAAACCATAATCCAAACTCCATTCCCATATCTACAATCTTATTTGCAATACCTTCTATTCCATTAGGTAATTTTCTTTTATCTACTATCCAATCTCCTAAAGAAGTATTATCATCATCTCTTTTTTCAAACCATCCATCATCAAGAACAAAAAGTTCCATTCCAAGTTTTTTACCCTCTTCTGCTATTTTAATAATCTTATCTTCATTAAAATCAAAATAAGTAGCTTCCCAATTATTTATCAATATAGGCCTAACCTTATGCTTAAAATTTCCTCTACATAAGTTTTCTATATATAGATTATGGAACTTTCTTGACATTTCTCCTATTCCTTTATTGGAGTAAATCATCACAACCTCTGGTGTTTGAAATTCCTCACCTTGTTTTAATAACCAAGAAAAATCAAATGGATTAATTCCCATAGCGACTCTTGTATTTCTATATTGGTCAACTTGTACCTGTGCGGTAAAGTTCCCACTATATACAAAGTTAAATGCATAAACCTCTCCAGTGTCCTCATTGGTATCTTTTCTAACTAATGCCACAAATGGAGCTTGATGAGGACTACTTGCTCCTCTAGTACTCTCTACCATTTGAATTCCTGATACTATTTTTCTTCTTTCAATATTTTTCTCATTATTATGAGCACCATATAAAGTAATCATTTCAAAATCATCATCTCTAAAATCAATACTCATACTTAATGCTCTTAAAAGTCTTAAATCTTCTGCTCCTTCATTAATGAATTTAACACTTCTTGTTATTACATCTAACTCATTAAATACAGAATAAGTTAATATTACTTTCAATCCTATTATTTTATCTTCTAAATATATTTCTAAAGTATCACACTCATCATCATTCCCATAAGTTGACGGCAATCCCACTAATCCCCTTTTACCTTTAAACACTTTATATCCCGAATACCTTAAATCTGAAATCCTTGTCCCATTTTCTAGCTTAACTTGATATGCTGGAACTCTAAAATCACCATTCCCAAATCCCTGATACTCTTGTGGTATTGTATCTAAAGAAAAAGTTCTATCTTTATCATATGGATTTGGTGAAAACCCCCTATCTAAGTAAATAATCTTATTACTTCCTCTATATTCGTTTACCCTTGAACCATAATATAAGTGAGCTAAATATCCACCTTCTAAAACTTGCATAATGTAGCTTGTATTTTTCCCTTGTATATGGAATAAATATTTTTTATCATCTATCTTAATCCCCATACCTTCCCTCTTTCTTCATATCTTATTTTTTTCCACGAACTTATTGTAAACCTTTTTAAAATATATTAATATGGAATTATGTTGACAAAACCTATGATTTTTGTGACTAAATATTTGATTCTGGAGGATATTATGACCTTTAATTTTTCCTATAGAAACCCTTACGATAATATTGAATTAAATCTTTATACTTGTGGGCATGAAGCTTGTAAAAGCTTGCATTCATATGGACCTGCTATACGAAGTGGTCATTTAATTCATATAGTTTTAAGCGGTAAGGGAACTTATAAAATTAATAACACTGTATATACATTATCTGCTAGAGATGCTTTTTTAATCTATCCTAATGAACTTATATATTATGAGGCTGATAAAGATGATCCATGGGAATATATTTGGGTTGGACTTGTTGGTACTAAGGTTTGTGATTATTTAAATAAAACATCAATCTCTAAGTCAAATCCTATATTTACTTTAAGAGATGATAGTTTATTGGTAAATTCCATTAATTCTATAATTGATAGTACTAAAATTGATACTAATAAAAATTTGAAAATATTATCCACACTATATAATTTTCTTTTTGAGTTATTAAATGAATTTCCTAATACAGCAAATAATAATAAAAATACTCAACAAACTTATTTAGAGGAAGCATTACTATATATTCAATTAAATTTTCAGGATAATATTTCTATTATTGATATTGCAACTCATCTATCTATTGATAGATCTTATTTGCATAGGATTTTTAAAAAGAATTTAAATATATCTCCACAAGAATATATTTTAAACTTAAGATTAGAAAAAGCTGCTGAATTATTATCAACAACTTCTTTAACTATAGGAGATATATCACGTTCTGTAGGCTATAATGATACTATGCTATTTTCTAAAACGTTTAAAAAACATAATGGCTGTACACCTTCTTTATATAGAAAATTTAACAATCATATCTAGAGTATTTCTACTAGCTATGATTGTTAAATTAAATATTTAATGAAATTGTAAAATACTAAAATAAATTACGTATTGAACACACTCTTCCTTGTAACTCAACTAGAATATTAATTCTTAATATTGCTTCTAAATTAGTACTCATTTCATTTTATGCATGAGATAATACTGGAAACATTAGATAATTCTCTCTAAAAATATTTTCTGTATCCTTCAAAATAAATAAAGTATTATTATCATCAGTCAATATACTTTTCTCATATCCATTTGTATCAATAGGTGTAAATCCTAAATTTACTTTTTTAGTTTTACTGTCCATTAAAACATTTATTACTTTATCTAAATCAAAATTTCTATCACAAAATATACCATTAATATTTAATACATCCTCTTCATACTCACAAATAGCAACTGAGTTATATTCTTTAATATAATAAATACATTCTTTTAAAAATCCTAAACAGTAAAACATAATTAAATTCTTATTATCTTCAACATAAAGCTTTGAATTTACTATACTGTTATCAAGAATACTTTCTAATATTTTTTTATCTTCTTTATTATCTATATTTAATTTTCTCTTCTTAATATTAGTAGCTTCTTTAATTTTACTTATTGAATACTTATATTCATTAACTTTTTCAAATCCAAACTTAGGATAAAAATTTAATACTGTATCATTTGCTGATAAATAAATACAACCACTCTTTTCTTTATATTCACTAATTATTTTTTCAATTAAATATCTTGATAAACCTTTATTTCTATACTCATTATCAGTCATTACTGTTCCTATTTGAATATAGTTTTTCTTTTTACCTAAAACATTCATTTTCATAATACTTACAGATGCATTTGCTATTAATTTATCTCCATCTAATAATGAATATGGAATATATACTTCTTCCCAATAACCAGCTTCATACCATTCTTTAAAGTTAAATCCATAGGTTTTATCAGTTAAATCATTTAATCTTGTTCTTAAGTTTTTATCATCTCTATAATCTTTTACAAAAGTATATTCTTTATTATTAATTAATACTTTCTCATTCATTTTCTCACTCCCCTAACATATCCCCTATAAGTATTTTATTTTAATATTATTCATAAGCATATCTATATTACTTTTAATAATATAAGTTGAGCCATAAACTTAATCATTATTCAACCTTATCACTATATTATATATTCTTCTTTAAAATGCTTTAAAAATACTGCTTGTCTTATCTGATATTGATACCTTTTCAATCTTATATCCTTTTTCATCAAGTACATTAAAAGCCATATAATCTTTCATATCAACAGTTTCACCATTAAGTTCTAGTTTATATGAAACCTCATACTCAAAATGAATATATCCATCATTTTCTGTTTCACTAGTTTTTGTAAAATTAATATCTGTAACAGCACTTGCTTCTGATATAACACTGCTATATCTAGTAAATATTCTATTAGCCATTAATAAATCAAAAGCATCATCAGTAATATATTCACCAAATATTGATTTACAATCTTCAATGAATCGTCCTGACTCTTCAAGACTTGATATATCTTTATAAGTATCATATGATACTAACTTTCTAATAAAACTTTCTACATTTTGCTCTTTTGACGAATTAGTACATCCCACTAATAATCCTATTGTTACAATACATAAAAATAAATATTTAATTCTTTTTCTCATTTTTCTCCTACCCCCAATATAGTATTTCATCTATAATTTTTATTCTAAAAAAATCGAGCCATAAACTCCATTATGACTCAAAATTATATCCTATCTAATTGATTTAGCTTAATTCAGTATTATATTATATTATATTATATTATATATCTTTCTTTATTTATCATTTAATTCCTTATCTAAATTTTTAACTTCATTCATTGCTTCTTCATACTTCTTTGCCTTAGCATTTGGATTTCTTCGTAATATTTTTATTGATTTTATATACACATTATTTTCAGTATTATGAATTCTACTTTCATGCATTCTTAATTTATTAATATACTCTTTAAATTCTAACTTTAAATGCTCAGTATCTTCTGAACCCCTGAAAGGCACACCCTCAAGTTTATCCATATACAATGATATTTTTTCAGATAAGCCTCTGATTTTTTCTTCAGTTATAGATAAATTCTTTCTTATAATAGCTTCTATATGCATTGCTTTTTTTGTCTTTTTCTCACTCTTCCTTTCTTGTTGGATTTCAAGTTTATCAAGTATTCTTCCTTGTAAATCCTTGATATCTTCATTAATAAAAGCTTCAACAATTTCTAATCTCTTTTTTATAACACTTACAGTTTCATTTCTTTCAGTTATTTTAACTAATACATTCTTTAAATTAATTGCTTCATTAAATGATTGGACTGCATCAACGGTAATAAAAATAGTAGCTAGATAAGCTATTATCTCAGAAACTTGATTTGGTATCATTACAACTAAATTAGCTATTTTAGGATTAGCTATCTTTACTAAAAGCACCGAAAATATTCCCCAAGCCAAAGATGATAATAAACATATATGTCCATTAATATTAAATGGCTTATCACTATAATCCCAATATCTAACATGGAATATCCTTTCCATTAACTCTCCAGTAATATACTCTAATATAGTTGCTGCAATCATTCCTATAATAAATATTAAAAAAGTATTATTTTGCACCATTATAGTTGAAACTAATACGACTATTGCTCCTGAACCATAAATAGGTAGTAGAGGGCCTTTTAAAAAACCTCTATTTATCCATTTACGCTTTTTTAATGAAACATAGCATGATTCCCATATCCATCCTGCAAAGCA
This sequence comes from Clostridium saudiense, assembly GCF_000577815.1. Taxonomy (GTDB): domain Bacteria; phylum Bacillota; class Clostridia; order Clostridiales; family Clostridiaceae; genus Clostridium; species Clostridium saudiense. The sequence goes on from NZ_CBYM010000012.1 coordinate 48,416, forward strand.
ATATAAATAAAATAATAAAAGCCATTGGTGTATTGTATACAATATGCCTCCTCCTCTTTCCTTTTTATACCATATTAACATATATTGTATTATATTAAAAATAAAAAAATTGCCTATAGTATAAATCTAACTCTTTAGTTTATACTATAGGCATTTAAAAAACTTATATTACTTAATTCTATACATTATAGCTTCATATGGTCTCAAAGTTAAATTTTCTAATAAAGTACTTGAATCCTTGTAATTGCTTAATAAGATTTCAGAATGATTGAAATCTCCCTCAAAATTAAAATCAACTTCTTTATCATAGAAATTGCAAACAACTAATATTTTATCACCATTTAATTCTCTAACATATGCAAATATATTATTATCATCCTCACATAATAAAGTGTAATCTCCGTAGATTATAGTATCATTATGCTTTCTTATATTTATAAGCTTTCTATAATGATGGAAAATTGAATTTTCATCTTCTAGGCATTGTTTTGCATTTATAACTTCATAATTTTCATTTATAGAAAGCCAAGGCTTTCCTGTTGTAAATCCAGCATTTTCTGAATTATCCCACTGCATTGGAGTTCTTGCATTATCTCTTCCCTTAGCATAAATAGACTCCATTATTTCTTCATGAGTATATCCCTTTGAAATTCTATCTTTATACATATTTAAAGATTCAATGTCATTATACTCATTAATATCTTCAAATCTTACATTAGTCATTCCTAGTTCTTCACCTTGATATATATAAGGAGTTCCTTTCATTCCATGAAGAAGTGTAGCAAGCATTTTAGCACTTAGAACTCTATATTCCTTATCATTTCCCCACCTTGAAACTATTCTAGGAAGGTCATGATTATTCCAGAAAAGACTGTTCCAACCTTGTCCTTCAAGTTCTGTTTGCCACTTAGATAAAACTTTCTTTAATTCAAGTAATTCTAATGGTTTAAGATCCCACTTTTCTTTTCCTTCAATTTGATCTAATCCTATATGTTCAAATTGGAATACCATACTTAATTCATGTCTCTCTGGATTTGAGTACAGCTTTGCAACTTCTGGAGTAGCTCCCCATGTTTCCCCTACAGTTAACAAATCATTACCTTCTAAAGCTGCTTTATTCATTTCTTGTAGATAATCATGAAGTTTTGGTCCATTTCCTGTTATCATCTTATCTGGAACTTTACCTATAAGATCTATAACATCCATTCTAAATCCACCAATTCCTTTATCAACCCAGAAATTCATCATTTTATAAACTTCATTTCTTACTTTTTCATTTTCCCAATTTAAATCAGGTTGCTTCTTACTGAATAAATGTAAATAGTATTGACCTGTTGTTTCATCATATTGCCATGCACTTCCACTAAAACAAGATCCTAATTCATTTGGCTCATGTCCTTCTACTGGATCTCTCCATATATAATAATCTCTATATTCATTATCTTTAGATTTTTTTGCTTCAATAAACCATTTGTGCTCATCAGAAGTATGGTTAACAACTAAATCCATAAGAATCTTTATTCCTTTTTCATTAGCTTCTTTTAAAAGGTTGTCCATATCTTCCATTGTTCCAAATTCATCCATGATATCACAATAATCACTTATATCATACCCATTATCATCATTTGGAGATTTATAAACTGGACTAAGCCAAATAACATCTATACCAAGTTCCTTTAGATAATCTAATTTTTCTCTAATCCCATTGATATCACCTATTCCATCACCGTTACTATCGTTAAAGCTTCTTGGATATATTTGATACACTACTGAGCTATGCCACCATTGTCTTTCCATATTTGTTACCTCCACATTATAAAAACTCAATTCTTTTTCTTACATATTAATTTATCTAATAGCTAGCCATTGTAATATTCCCACCTCATTTAATTAAAAGATAACAACTTGCAAGCCTTTAGATACCAAATTCTAACTTAATGTGTAAATAACATCAATATTAAGCTAAGAATTCAGTTTATAATGTGATTATACATAATAATATTACTATTTTTCTTGCAAAATATAGGCTTTTTTTAACACAATAATGCTATTTACTTCATCTTCTCTTTCTTTTCCAACATTTCTATAACCTTCTCTAATCTTTTCTTTTTTGTATCTTCTTTGTTATTAAATTAAATTTTTTCATTTGTTAATTACCTCACTAAAATAAGTTTATCTAAAAAGGTTATTTACTAAATCTTTATTAATAATATCAATGTTCCAACTACAATTAATACTAACCCAACTATTGATTTTTTTGATAATTTTTCTTTTAAAAACACATAAGCAAATAATATAGTTACTAAAATACTAAGCTTATCTATTGGAACAACTATAGAAGCTAGTCCATCTTGTAATGCCTTATAATAACATAACCATGATGCTCCTGTTGCTATTCCTGACAATATTAAAAATAACAAACTTTTCTTATCTATCTTTTTTACATCACTTTGTTTTTTAGTAGCAAAAACAATAATCCATGCCATTATAAGTACGACTATTGTCCTAATTGCCGTTCCTAAATTTGACTCTACATTTTCTATCCCAACTTTACCTAATATAGAAGTTAATGAAGCAAATATAGCCGATAATAATGCATATACTAACCAAGCTTTTCCTTTAACTACTTTTTCTATGCTTTCTTTTTTTTGAATCATCAAATAAGTACCAATACCTATACCAATCATCCCAACTACCATGTTTATAGTTATATTTTCCCCTAGAAAAATAAAAGCTAATACCATTGTTAAGATTGTACTACTTTTATCAATAGGTACTACCTTATTTACATCACCCAATTGCAATGCTTTAAAATAACATAACCATGATGCTCCTGTTGCAAATCCCGATAATATTAAGAATGTCAATGTTTTTCCACTTATATTTCCTATAGTTCCTTGTGATCCTACTATAAATACCATAATCCATGAAAAAATCAATACTACTATAGTTCTTATTGCGGTAGCAACATGAGAATCAATATCCTTAACCCCTATCTTAGCTAAAATTGATGTTGCACCAGCAAAAAATGCAGATCCAAATGCATATAATATCCACATATTTTTTTATTTCCTTTCTTTGCATAATTCTTATTATAACATTACATTAATCTTATTCTTAACTAAAATTAAAAGAAGTGATATGAAAATTTAACTATACCACCTCTTTACTTTATTTATATTCTATTATCATTTAAAATTCTTAAAATATCTTTCTTATTAGTTGCCACTCTTGGAATTTTAATTTGACTTTTTGAAACTCCTTTTGAGATTAAAAATTTCTTTATATTATCAAATGTATTCTTTCTAACAATATTAATGCTTATACATGATAATTTATTATTCTTTCTAAATCTTCCATAAGCTAAATTAGCTTTTTGAAGTTCTAAATCTAAAACCCTTTCAATCTCTTTTATCTTATCTTTAGATATTTCTTTATTTAATTCAAAATAAAAAACATATCTCCCAGGTGTTATTGTATTATCTGCCAATGTTGTATAATCAATTAATGATAACTTAAGTTCTTTCATAGTTTTATCTATTGAAGATATTAAATGTTCTTCTGTTGTTTTTTCAGAAACCATATTAATAACTTGATTTTTTCTATATAAAAATTCAATTTCCGGTGAATTATTATAATAATCAACTACCTTTATTACATCACCTAATCTATATCTATAAAGTCCAGCATAGTTAGTTACTATAACCTCATACATTTCATCTACCTTTAATTCATCTATACAATAAGTTTTAGGATTGTCTTTATTACCTTCTCCTATTGGCATAAATTCATAAAATACTGTATCTGGTATTACTACATATCTTATTTTAGATATATAAGGATTAACTCCTATCATAGCTTCAGTAGCTGCATATGCTGGAGAATAAATTGGTAATGATTCAGTATAATAATCTACCATATCATCATATATTGAAAAATTAGCACCTGTTACAGCTGCGATATAAGTTATCTTTGGCCAAAGCCTCCTACATATCCCTCTAAACCCCTTTGAAAATTCTTTTTCTATTTCATCAGCTCTTCCTGCATTTGCTTTTAAATAACTATTTAAATTTTTTCTTGTTTCATCATCAATATTTAAATTCCTATTAATGCTTCCCCTTCTAATATCTTTTACCAATAACTCATTTTTATCTTCTAGAATCCTTAATGCATCTAAAACATTTGAAATAAATACACCACTTATATAAGTTAAATTTCTATCTTCAAGAGCAAATAATAGATGTAAATATAATGCTGCATTTTTATCTTTTATTTTCATTACTTCATATGGAGAAGTATATATCTTAGGCAGTATATTTTTTATTGATTCCATCCCACCTGACGTTGCAGAACATATAGGTACCCCTCCATCAGAGTAAGTAGTCATAACAGTATCTGCTAACATCAACCCTCGTCCATAATTCCATTGTTTTTTTAGATTATTATAGGCAAACCTTTCTATTAAAAGAGCCATATACTTACTTCCAACTTCTCTTGATTTTTTAGTGACAGGTATTAATTTTTGTTTACCTGTTGTTCCTGATGTATGTCCAAAATATTCAACCTCATCACTAATCAATATATTTTTTTCTCCCTTTAACATTTCATTTATATATTGCTCATAAGCTGAGTAATCTGTAATTGGCACTTTTTCTTTATATTCATTTATAGATTTTATTGAACTAAAATTATATTTTTCTCCATATTTACACTTCTTATTTTTATTTATTATTTTAAATAATACTTCTTCATTTACACTTTTTGAGTTTAATGTATATTTATTAAACTTTTTTTCTAGAATTCCTCCTGCTGAAATCATAGTACGATATAACACTTTACTTATTATGCTCATAATAAAGCACTTCCTATATATTTTTGTCATAAATAATATATGAAAGTGCTTTATAAATTGCTTATATATTTCAAACTCATTTTATTATTATATAATTTAAACTACTTTTTATGCTTAACTCTATCTCCAACAAATGTTAAAATACTTGCTAATATTATTGAAACAACAGCAGCAATTAAAACTGAAATCTTTGATACACTTAGCTCAATTTCTCTTCCTTTAAATGCTATCTCTGATACAAATAAGGACATTGTAAATCCTATTCCTGCAAGTATTGAAACCTCCAATACATCATACCAAGATGCATCTGTAGGCTTTTTAGTTATGCCTATTAAGCTTCCTAAATATCCAAAAATCATAATTCCTAATGGTTTTCCAATAACCAATCCTAATATTATTCCAATCATTAAAGGGTAATCCTTTGCTAAATTCAAACTTCCTCCTAGAGTTATCCCTGTATTAGCAAAAGCAAATAAAGGAAGTATTACAAAATTTGAAAACGGCTCAAACTTATGCTCAATCTTATAACTTAAATCCTTATCCCTATCCTTTTCATGTAAAACAGGTATACTAAATGCTAATATTACTCCGCTTAAAGTAGAATGAATTCCACTATAAAATATAGCTATCCATAATGCTAATCCTAATATTAGATATGGATATAATCTATTTCTTTTATTAAAAAATCTAACACAAAATAAAGCTGCTATTAAAATCAATGAAATAATTATTCCAGAAATTCTTATATGAGAAGAATAAAAAACACCTATTATAACTATTGATAGCAAATCATCTACTACAGCTAAGGTAAGCAAAAATAATTTTAGTGAAAACTTCAGCTTACTTTCAAGAATTGAAAAAATACCTATTGCAAATGCTATATCTGTTGATAGTGGTATCCCTGCCCCAATTTCAAATCCACTTTTAAAATTAAATAAAGTAAATATTAATGCAGGTACGAGCATCCCCCCTATAGCAGCTAACACTGGAAATGATGCTTCTTTTATATTTGAAAGTTTTCCATATACAATCTCTCTTTTAATTTCACATCCTACAACTAAGAAAAATATAGCCATTAAAAAATCATTTATGAAAACATGTAAATTAAATTCTTCTCCAATTTTCAAATCATATAAAATATAATTATAATATCTATCTAATTCAGTATTTGCTAATATTAATGCTAATATTGTAGCTCCTAATAGCAATATTCCTGGAAATGCTTCTGAACTTACTATACTTTTATAATCTTTTTTACTATCTTCCATAACTGTGCTCCTAATACATTCTTATTTTTCCTTACTGTTATATTTTGCACAGTTCTTTTCTTTTTATCCTTTGCGTAACACTTGTGATTGTGATATTGGATATGATTAAATAAAAAAAGTCTGAAACATTAATTAAATTCAATTAATGTTTCAGACTTTTAAAATTATTCTACTACTTTTTTCTTTAATACTGCTAACATTGCCATTCCTACTACAGAACCTATTACAACTGCTGCTAAGAATCCAAATGGATTTCCGATTACAGGTAATACGAATATTCCACCATGAGGAGCTCTTAATTGACAGTCAAAGAACATTGTAAGTGCTCCTGCTGTTGCAGAACCTATTACACATGAAGGTATAACTCTTAATGGATCTGCTGCTGCAAAAGGAATTGCTCCTTCTGTTATGAATGATAATCCCATAATATAGTTTGTAAGAGCTGATTGTCTTTCTCTCTTAGTAAACTTATTCTTAAAGAATGTTGATGCTAAAGCTATAGCAAGTGGTGGAACCATACCACCAGCCATTACAGCTGCCATTACTTCATAGTTTCCAGATGCAAGTGATGCTGTACCAAATACATATGCTGCTTTATTGAAAGGACCACCCATATCAATTGACATCATACCTGCAACAACAATACCTAATAATACTTTACTTGTTCCACCCATTGAGTTAAGGAAATGTGTGATTGCTTCATTTATTCCACCAAAGAAAGGATTTACGAATATCATGATTGCTCCCATTAAACCTATACCTATTAGTGGATATAATAAAGTTGGTTTTAAACCTTCTAATGCTTGTGGTAATTTATCAAATATCTTCTTTAATCCTAATACTAAGTAACCACCAACAAAACCTGCAAATAATGCTCCTAAGAATCCTCCGCTAATAACAGATACTGAAGAATCAAATGCACTTGCATAAGTTGTACCTAAGTTAGCTAACATACCACCAACAAAACCAACTGCAAGACCTGGTCTATCTGCAATACTCATTGAAATATATCCTGCAAGTACTGGTAACATAAATCCAAATGATGTTTCACCTATAGTTTTTATAAATGCTGCGATTGGTGTATTCTTACCAAAGTTAGATGGATCTATACTATAATTATCTAGTAAGAATGCTATAGCTATTAATATACCTCCACCTATAACAAATGGTAACATATGAGATACACCATTCATTAAGTGCTTATATATTTGTCTTCCAAAGCTTTCTCCTTCATCTGATGATGAGCCTTCGCTATCACTTCCACCTGCATGATGATATACTGGAGCATCACCATTAGTAGCTCTAGTTAATAATTCTTCTGTTTTATGAATTCCATTTGCAACCTTAGTTTGAATAACTTTCTTTCCTTCAAATCTAGCCATTTCAACCTTCTTATCAGCTGCAACTATTATACAATCTGCATTAGCTATTTCTTCATCAGTTAAAACATTTTTAGCTCCACCTGAACCATTAGTTTCAACCTTTATTGTAATTCCCATGTCTTTAGCTTTATTTTCTAAAGCTTCTGCTGCCATAAATGTATGAGCAATTCCTGTAGGACATGCTGTAACTGCTAATACTCTATATCCACTAGCTTGTGCTTTTTGAGCTTCTTCTTTATCACTTTCAGCCTTTAACTTATCATTTTCTTTAGAATCAATAAGTTCTAAGAATTCATTAACACTCTTAGCATTAATTAATTGATCTTTAAATTCAGGATCCATTAACATCATAGATAATCTTGCTAACACATCTAAATGAAGATTATTTTCTCCTTCTGGTGCAGCAATCATAAAGAATAATTTTGCCGGTTCACCATCTAATGAATCATAATCAATACCATTAGTAAGTACCATTGCACTAAGACCAGCTTCTTTTACTGCAGTTGTCTTAGCATGAGGAATTGCTATATTATCTCCGATTCCCGTTGTGCTTAAGCTTTCTCTTGCTAATACTGCTTCTTTATAAGCTTCCTTATCATTTAATCTTCCTGTTTCATTCATTAAATCAACAAGTTTATTAATAGCTTCTTCCTTTGTTTTTACATTAGGATTAAGTGCTATACCATTCTTTTTTAATAAATCTGTTATTTTCACTTTTTAGTCCTCCTTTAAATTTAATTGATTTGATTTAATAATTCATAAACATAATCTTTTGTTGCTAAACCTTCTGAAAAAGCAGAAGCACTTCCTGTTGCTACTCCTAATTTAAATCCTTTTTCTACTTCGTTTGCTTCTAAATATCCTGCAATAAATCCTGCTACCATTGAATCACCGGCTCCAACAGAATTTTTAACCTCACCTTTTGGAACATTACTTGTAATAACATCCCCATTTTCTTTAATTAGAATTGCTCCATCACCAGCCATAGATATAAGTACATTTCTTGCCCCCATATCTTTAAGCTTCTTAGCATATTCTATAATTTCATCATTTCCTTTAAGTTTTACATTAAATAAATCTCCAAGTTCATGATGATTTGGTTTTATTAAAAATGGTTTATATTTTAAAACCTTTAATAACGATTCCCCAGTTGTATCTACAATACATTTGACTCTCTTATCTTGAAGAGACTCCATAATTCTTTCATAAATATCTACTGGCATTGTTTTTGGTATACTCCCAGCTAATACTAAAATATCCCCTTCAGATAATTTATCTAACTTTCCATAAAGCTCATGTAATGCTTCATCTGAAATTTCTGGTCCTCCACCATTTATTTCACTTTCAACATCAGCCTTTATCTTAACATTTATTCTAGACATTCCATTTTTTAATTTAATAAAATCTGTATCACAGCCAAATTCTCTTACTTCTCTTTCGATTTCTTCACCTGTAAATCCAGCAATAAATCCTAAGGCTTTACTTTTAACTCCTAAATTATTTAAGACAATAGAAACATTAATTCCTTTACCACCTGCATAAACATTCTCACAAGTACTTCTATTAACATGACCTAAATTAAAATCATCCATTTTTACTATATAATCTAATGCTGGGTTAAATGTAATAGTATATATCATTATTTTTCTACCTCCAAAATTTCAGCTTCTTGTCTATATCTATTATTCTCCAAAACTGTAGTTATTATTTTAGCTTCTTTAATATCTGCAAAAGTTACAGAACTTATTTCGTCAAATTTAGAATTATCGCATAATATATATCTTTTTTTACTTCTATGCAATGCTTCGCTTTTTACCATCGCTTCTTTTATATCAGGTGTAGTAAATCCTCTTTCAATATCTACTCCATTTACACCAAAAAAGCCTTTAGTAAAATTATATTTTCTTAATGCATTAACTGTTTCAGCTCCTACTATAGCTTCTGTTGCAAGCTTAAGCTCTCCACCTAAAATATAAGTTGTACATTTTTTTTGAATAAGTTTTCTAGCATGTACAATTCCATTTGTTACAAAAACAGCCTTTGTATTGTTAATGAAATTTATCATTAGTTCAGTAGTAGTTCCTGCATCAATATATACAAAATCATTATCTTTAATTAGTGATGCTGCATATTCTGCTATTTTTATTTTTTCATTTATATTTAAATTTTGTCTATTTTCAACTCTATCATCTATAGTTGTTATGCTTATTTCTTTTATTGATGTAGCTCCCCCATGAACCTTCTTTAATAATCCGGCCTTATCTAAAGCTATCAAATCTCTTCTTATAGTTGATTCGGATGTATTTAAATATTCAACTAAATCATTTAAATAAACTACCGATTCTTTTTCTAATTTATCTAAAATTAATTTATGTCTTTCTTCTGATAACATTTACATCACTTCCTTATCTCAATAATAGCTTCTTTTTTTTAATAAGTCAATCATTTTCTTTCACATTCATTCATTTTCTTTCAACTTCGTTCATCATTTCCTCCATTTTATTTTATTTTTTCCAAAAGTACTATTTTTTATATGTAAAAATTTTAGTTGCATTTGCAACTATATTGCTCTTATAATATATTAAGTAATATATAACCTTATTAATTTTTTAAATTTAATTAGAAAGGACTTATTTAAATGAGCTGCAATAATGAATATTTAGGTAAATATATTTCTTTAATTCATAGACAGGCTAATGTATTTTTCACAAAAGAATTTAGTAAATTTGGATTTGGTAGTGGACAATATATGTTCATGATTCATTTATATAAAAATGATGGAATCAGTCAAGAAAAACTTTCTGAATTGCTTAACATAGATAAAGGCACTACTGCTAAAGCAGTAAAAAAATTAGAAGAACTTGGGTTTGTAACTCGTTTTAAAGATTCAACTGATAAAAGAATAAATAGAATTTACTTAACTTCAAAAGCCTTTAATATTAAAAATGACTTTTTTTCTGTTTTAACCAAATGGGAAAACATGCTTACTAATGAATTAAGTCCTGAAGAAATATCTGAAAGCTTAACTATACTAAATAAGCTTTCTAAAAGTGTAACAAGAAATAATTAATTATTAGGAGGACAAAAAAATGGCACATCAAAATCACTTAGGTGAGGAATCTATCGGAAAATTATTATTAAAATATTCTATTCCAGCAATAATAGGAATGATGGTTAATGCTTTATATAATATTGTAGATAGAATGTTTATAGGACGTATTCCTGATGTTGGCTCCCTTGCATTAACAGGAGTAGGAATAACTATGCCTATAATGTCAATTCTTTTAGCTTTTGGCATGCTTATAGGAATTGGATCAACTGCAAATATTTCATTAAATCTTGGGCGTGGTAAACGAGATGAAGCCGAAAAACTAATTGGTAGCGCTATTACATTAAGTTTAATAGTTGGTGTTATAATTACTATCATTGGTCTTATTTTCTTAAATCCAATATTAAATATCTTTGGAGCAAGTGAAAATACTTTATTTTATGCCAAAGAATATATTACTGTAATTTTATGTGGTTGTACTTTTAATATTCTTTCTTTTGCATTAAATAGTACTGTAAGAGCTGATGGTAACCCTAAGCTAGCTTCATTAACTATGATTATTGGATGCGGGACCAATATCGTTTTAGATTATTTATTTGTTTTTGTATTAAATATTGGAATTAAAGGTGCTGCTTTTGCAACTGTTATTTCTCAAGCACTTACATTCTTTATAATACTTTATTACTATACTAAAGGAAATTCTAATCTAAAATTAAAAGTTGAAAATATGAAACTAAAGAAAAACTTAGTCATGATGACTTTTGCAATTGGTATAGCCCCTTTTGCAACCCAAATTGCTAACAGCTTAGTACAAGTTGTCGCTAATAATTCTTTAAAAGCTTATGGTAATGATTTATCTATAGGTGCCATGACTATAATAGGCTCAATTAATATGGTATTTATGATGCCTATCTTTGGTATTAATCAAGGTTGTCAACCAATTATAGGTTTTAACTATGGTGCTAAAAAATATGATAGAGCTAAAAAGACATTTATAATTGCTACTATTGCAGCTACTGTTATTTGTACAATAGGAGGTATGTTAATACAACTATTCCCTGAATTTGCAATAAGTTTATTTAATAATGATCCTGAACTTACAGCTGTTGCTATAAAAGGAGTTAGAATGTATTTATTAATGATGCCTATAGTTGGAATTAACATTGTTGCTACTAGTTATTTCCAATCTATTGGTAAAGCTAAAATGTCTATGTTTGTTAGTTTACTTAGACAAGTAATTTTATTAATTCCATTTACGCTAATTCTACCTTTATTTATAGGATTAGATGGGGTTTGGGCTGCTGGAGCTTGTGCTGATTTCTTATCTGTTGTCATCACAGCAGTTTTAATATTTAAGGAATTTAAATCATTAAACAAATTACATGAAATTCAATTAGTAGCATAATAAAACTAAACATATAAATAAAAAAAACTATTACCAAATAAAATATCTGATAAAGGAAAAGGGGCTGTATCAAAATAAATTTTGATATTAGCCGATAAAAAAAGGAGGGTTCGAATTCGAATCCTCCTTTTTGCATATAATATTTTCATGAAAAATAATGTGTGCAAAAAAAATATTATACACATCCATCAATTAGGATTCCCAATTAATTTAGAAATTATTATACCAAAAGATGATTCAGTAAGAACATTATATGAAGTAACGGAGGGATTAAATTATTCAAAATTATATGAAACATACTCTACTGAAGGTAGAAATCCAATGATCTTACCTGAAACATTATTTAGGATAGTTGCTTATGGCTATATGGAAGGTATATATTCTAGTAGAAAGCTTGAAAAAGCTTGTAAAAGAGATATTAACTTTCGTTGGCTTTTGCAAGGGCAAAAGGAACCGAGTCATAATACAATTGCGAGATTTAGAAGTAAAAGGTTGGAAGGATGCGTAGAAGACCTATTTTCACAATTTATAATTGAATTAGAAAAAAGAAATGAAATAGAATTTGAAAATTTATTTGTAGATGGTACAAAAATCGAAGCGAATGCTAATAGATATAGTTTTGTTTGGAAAAAAGCTACTGATAAATTTGAAGAGAAATTACAAAATAAAACTCATAAAATATTATTAAACATAAGTTCAGAGCTTGATTTAAATTTAAGTATACCTGATGAAAAGATTTCAGTTGAATATGCATTAGCGGTAAAAGATAAACTTATTGAAATTAAAGAAAAAGAAGGATTAGATTTTGTATATGGAAAAGGCAAAAGAAAAAGTAAACTTCAAAAATATACTGAAGTAATTAATGATTTTATAGAAAAACAAAGTAAATATGATGAATACAATAAAATTTTTAATGGAAGAAATAGTTTTTCAAAAACCGATCATGACGCTACTTTCATGCATATGAAAGAGGATCATATGAAAAATGGTCAGTTGAAGCCAGCATATAATGTTCAAATAGGGGTAGAAGGTGAATATATAGTTGGAATAGATATATCAAGTGAAAGATCAGATCAACTTACCTTTATACCATTTTTAGATAAGTTAGAAAAGAACTTAAATAAAAAATATAAATCTATAACTGCTGACGCAGGATACGAAAGTGAAGAAAACTATACATATTTAGAAAATAATAATCAAAAAGCTTTCATTAAGCCTCAAACATATGAAAAATCAAAAACTAAAAAGTTTAAAAATGATATTAGTAAAAGAGAAAATATGCACTATAACCAAGAGGATGATTACTATATTTGTGCTGCTGGCAAGAAACTACTTCCTAAAGGATTTACTACAAGAAAATCAAAATCAAACTTTAAATCAATAGTAAATATCTACGAATGCGAAAGCTGTTTAGGGTGTGAATATAAAAATAAATGCACAAAAGCTAAGAATAATAGGCAATTACATGTTCCTAAAGAATTTTTAAGATTAAGATCTGAATCATTAGCTAATATAACAACCAAAGAAGGTATACGTTTAAGAATAAATAGATCTATTCAAGTTGAAGGTGCATTTGCAGTAATTAAACAAGATTATGGATTTAGAAGATTTTTAATGAGAGGAAATAAGAAAGTTAGAATAGAATTATTGATAATGGCATTTGCCTATAATGTTAATAAATTGCACAACAAAACTTTACAAGGTCGAAACGGCGAGTTGTTGCACGAGCCGAAAGGTGCATAATAAAAACTATATATGAAAATTATACCAGAAGGCATCTAACCTTCTTTTTGTCATGTAAAAAAACAAAATTAATAGCAATATTTACATAAAAATTAGTGTATAAAATTTTGAACAATTAAAAAGGAGTTGTATTCAGACTGAATTTATTAATTCAATCTGATACAGCTTCTTTTTACGTAAATTTAAATTATGAACCTATTTACTTTGTACAATACTAATCAATATTTAGTATTATCAATATGTTTATAAATAATTATATTTATATAATACTTTGTTGCAATATATTATCTATTACATTATATCCTTTAACGTATATTGAGCCATTTCATTTACAAATACATTTAATGACTTGCAGATAATACCCTTAAGTTTACACTCTTTGCTTAATAGTGGGCATGTTCCTGATTCACCCATACATTCCACTAAACTTAAATTTTCTTCTGTTAATAATAATACCTTACCTAAATTAATTTCAGCTGGATCCATTCCCAATTTTAATCCACCATTTCTTCCTTTTGAAGATATTATATATTCTGTCTTTGCTAATTTATTTATTACTTTTTTTAAATGATGTGAAGATATTTCTAATCTTTCTGCCAATATATCTACTGTTGCATTTTCCTCAGAGTTTTTAGCTAAATATATTAATGCTCTAAATGCATAATCTGTAAACTTTGATAATTGCATAAACAATTCCTCCTCTTATATAAGGTAAGATAATTATACCACAAATTTAAATGTGCATTTTATTTGCACATTTAATTTTTATATGGTATATTAATATCACAGACATGAATAATAATTATTAATAGATAATGATTTTAAAGGAGAGATAAATATGTTAGATCAAAAAACTATAGATATAATAAAAAGCACAGTACCTGTTTTAAAGGAGCATGGATTAGAAATAACAACAACTTTCTATAAGAATATGTTTAAAAACAATCCCGAAGTAAAACCATTATTCAATATGGATAAACAATCTTCTGGTGAACAACCTAAAGCATTAGCGATGACTATTTTAGCTGCTGCTCAAAATATAGATAATCTACCAGCAATTTTACCAGTAGTTAAAAGAATTGCTGAAGTGCATTGTGATCGTCAAGTTACTGAAGGACATTATCCAATAGTTGGTTCAAATCTTTTAATTTCTATTAAAGAAGTTTTAGGAGATGCAGCAACTGATGAAGTCCTTGAAGCTTGGGGCAATGCCTATGAAGTTATTGCTAAAATTTTCATTGATGTAGAAAAAGAAGTTTATGATTCAAGAAAAAACTAAAGCTTAACTTATAATAATCCCATCAGTAATAATTATTACTGATGGGATTATTAAATTTATTATTTTAAATTTTCAATTCTATATCCAATTTCCTTATTGGCCAGCTCATAGCCTTCTTCAATCATTTCTTCATTACTTAAACTATTTCCTATTAAATCATCTATTGTTAATTGATTTCTATTGCTAAAATACTTATTTAAAAGCATTTCCTCTATCTCTTCTTGACTTGCGATAGAATAATCATCCAATATATGTTTTACATTAATATTATTATCTCTCAAATATCTACCAACTAATATACTTCTATGACATCTTATTGGATCTTGCATTGCCCCTAATAATGCTATTTTATATCCCTTACTATATCCTGTCTTTAACCTTTCAATTCCTCTTATAAACTCCTCTTCATTTATTACTTCTTTAAAATCTGAATAACCTTCACTATTATATGAAACCTTTCTTACTCTTTTAGCTGCTAATTCCTCTCCCATATAAATATAAACAAATCCAGCCTTAGTTAATGTATACTTAATAGTATCCTTATCAAATTGAATATTATACTTAGAATAAGGTGTACCTCTAATATCAACAACACAATTAATATTATAGTGCCTTAACATATCAATAAGCCTTTCTACTGTATAATTCGAATGTCCTATAGTATATATTTCCATATGCTCATCCTTCCTCTATATTTTATATCTATCTTATTTTTAACTAATATTCTTTGTAATTATAAAAAAAATACTTAAATGATATATTATTATCATTTAAGTATTTTTCAATGGTATTATTTTATCATCTTATTCATCAATATCAATAGCAGAAACTGGACAAGCATCTCTTGCTTCTATTGCATCGTCTTGTAAATCACTTGGAATATCTCCTGTTATAGCAACTGATTTTCCATTATCGTTCATACTAAATACATCTGAACAGACTGAAACACATACTTCGCATCCAATACAAGTATCTTCATTTACCCAAGCTTTCATAAAATAACACTTTCCTTTCTATATAAAATATCTTTTATTTAATACTTTTATAGGTTTCCCTTACCTGTAATTTTTAGTCTAAAAAATAGCTATAAATGCAATGGCAATTATATCCACTATATTTATAGCTATATTTCATCTCTATACATTATTTTTCATTTAATTTATTCATTACTTCATTTAAATCTAATCCATGAATATAACAAGCCTGCTCTAAAGTCTCCATTGTTGCCGATGGACATCCTAAACATCCCATTCCAAATCCACTTAAAATATCAGCTGCCTTTGGATTAATTTCTAATATTTCACCAATTGTATTATCTTTATTTATCATTTCGTTATACCTCCAATTAATATCTTTTTTCTAACTCTTCTAAAATTGATATATATTTGTTCTTTATCTCTTCATTATTAATTTCATAATTTTCACATTCATCATCTATAAGCTTTATTACTTCATCATTTAAGTTTCTCTCTGCGAACTTATAAATTACCCTATCTTCTTTATCTATGTGACGTATTAATAAATGTGTATATGAAATTGCATTTGCTATAACATCTAGCTTTGCCTCTTCCTCTCCAGCTTTTACTTTTTCTAATGCAGCTACTAACTCTCTCACATGTAATCTTCCTAAATCATGTTCTACAAGCATCCCTTGATTAACTGCTTTCTTTGCAGGCTCTCCTAACTCTTCTACCATTTTAATAAAAAGTATTTTTTCTTCCTTTTTGTGATGATGATTATCAGCATAATTTCTAATGAAATCTATTATCTTATAAAAATCCTCATATATAATTTCTTCGTTATTTAATATTTTAAAACAACATTTTCTTATTACTTGTAACATCCTAAGAATATACTTATGTTCTTCATTCATTATTTCTATAGCCTTCATTCACTGTACTCCCTTTATATCTTTCTCAATATTGCTTTAACTTATATTATTACTATACAGTAAATTGCTATTTTATTTCGTAACAAACGTTACATTTCCAAAAAATAATTTAATTTCATATATTATCTTATTTATCTAATAAAGGTACTTAAATAATTATCTATCATTTAAATACCTTTATGCTATTTCACTATTATATTTCTTGTTTCAAACAAGTCTTTAAATCATCTTCAGGTGTACTTATACTCCTTAAATCAAAAGTATCAACTAAATATTGAAGAACATTTGGACTTAAAAATGCTGGAAGTGTAGGTCCTAAGAATATTCCTTTAATTCCAAGTGATAATAATGCTAACAAATCAGCTACAGCCTTTTGTTCATACCAAGAAATAATTAATGACAATGGTAAACCATTAACGTCAGTTCCAAAAGCATCTGCAAGTGCTGTTGCAATTCTAACTGCAGAATACGCATCATTACATTGCCCTACATCTAAAAGTCTTGGAAGCCCTGCCACTTCTCCAAACTCCAATTTATTAAATCTATATTTACCACAAGCTAAAGTAAGTATTATACAATCATCTGGCACCATCTTTGCAAATTCAGTATAATAATTTCTGCCTGGTCTAGCCCCGTCACATCCTCCAATTAAGAAAAAGTGTCTTATCTTCCCTTCTTTAACGGCATTAACTATAGTTTCTGCATTACTTAAAGTTGCATGATGGCCAAACCCAACTAATATTTCATGTGGTTCTTGATCTTTATCATATCCTCCAAGTTCTAAAGCTTTATTTATTATTTCAGTAAAGTCCTTTTTACCATCCTTATCTTTACCTATATGCTTTACTCCATCCCATCCAACAACACTAGTTGTAAATATTCTATCTTTATAAGTTTCCCTTGGTCTCATAAGACAATTAGTTGTCATTAAAATGCATCCTGGAATATTATCAAATTCTTTTTGTTGATCTTGCCAAGCACCACCAAAATTTCCTACAAGATGAGGGTATTTCTTTAGTCCAGGATATCCATGACTAGGTATCATTTCTCCATGAGTATATATATTTATTCCCTTTCCCTCGGTTTGTTCTAACAACATTTCAAGGTCTTTTAAATCATGACCAGATACTATAATAAATGGTCCTTTTTTAATATGAACATTTACTTTATGTGGTGTTGGATTTTCATAAACTGTAGTATTAGCCTCATCTAGCTTTTTCATTACTGCAACACTCATATCACCAGTTCTCATGGTCCATCTTATTAATTCTTCTACTGATAAACTATCATCAGTGGTTGCTTCTAATGCTCTTACATAAAAATTATCAACTTGATCATCATAATATCCAAGTTCCCTTGCTTGATGACCATATGCACTTATACCTTTCAATCCATAAACTATTGTTTGTCTTAGTGAACGTATATCTGGATCAAGATTTTGATCATACATTATTCCAGCTTTTTTTGCATCTTTTAACATATCAGCCTTTGTTTCACTTAAGTTATACGTAGCATGATCTGTATCATTTTTAATTTTTCCTACTTGTTTTCTTAATTTTTCTTTTATTTTTTGAGACTCTTTAAGCATTTCAACATGTACATCTGCATCAAAATTTACGTTTGTTAAAGTTGTAAATAATGAATTTTCAATAAATATTACAATATTCTTATCTACATTCTCCCCTTTTTCAACTATTTCTTTTGCGTAACAACTTATACCTTTTATTTGATATATAAGTAAATCTTGAAGTGCTGCAACTTCTGGTGTCTTACCACATACCCCCATTTTAGTACACCCTTTACCACCAGCTGTTTGTTCACATTGATAACAAAACATTGGATATTCCATTGCCATATTATTTTCCATTAATCTTCCTCCTACATTTTCTATAATTTCACTTATATAATTCCACTAAAATGTAAAAATTATAATTAAAATAAAAAAGTAGCTAAATAGAAATTAATATATAATTCCTAATTCAACTACTTTAATTGTATTAATATTTATTTTTAGTTTATTTTGAACATTACTTCTTACTAAATATAATAATTATACACTTTCATTTATTCCTTTAAGTTCATATGCTTTCTTTAATAAAATAGGTGTGATTATTGCACATACTATTACCATTATTATAACAGCAGGTAAAAAATAAGTATTCATAATTCCCATTTTCATTCCTTTGTTAGCTATTATAAGTGCTACCTCTCCCCTAGCCATCATACCAGTTCCAATTTGTATAGCTTCACTTTTATTAAATCTACAAATTTTTGCTCCAATCCCACATCCTATTACTTTAGTTAGCATTGCAACTACTACTAGTACTATTGTCATTATTATAATTTCAAAACTCATTTTAGGTATTTTCATATTTATTCCTATACTTGCAAAGAAGATAGGTGATAATAGCATATATGAAATTATATCAAATCTTCTTGAAATATATGCAGTTTCTCTGTTTCTTGATAATACTAATCCTGCGGCAAATGCACCTGTAATATCAGCTACTCCAAAGAACTCTTCAGCTATAAATGCCATTAATAAACAAATAACAAATGCCCCAATAACAAACCTTCTTTTATCTACATCATATTTTTCTATCCACTTTCCAAAAAACACATATACCAAATAACCAATAACAAGTGTAAAAACTAAAAATCCTATAATTTTTAATAATACTACTCCAATATTTATAGATTGATCAGCCATACTTGTTATTACTGTTAAAACTAAAATTCCTAAAATATCATCTATAATTGCAGCACCTAAAATTACGCTTGCCGATTTTTCGCTCATTTTACCTAATTCTCTAAGTGCCTCAACAGTTATACTAACAGAAGTTGCAGTTAATATAGCTCCTATAAATACATTTTGTAAAAAGGCACTAACAGTTGTTAAACTTCCATCATTAAAAATGTATGCAACAGCTGTACCTCCAATTAGTGGTATTAACACCCCCATGCTAGCAACAATAAATGCTGATTTGCCTACACTTTTTAACTGACTTATATCACTTTCTAAACCTGCAGTAAACATTAATACAATCACTCCAAGCTCTGCTAGCATACTTATAAAATCAGTTTCTTTTAAAACATTTAACACTGATGGTCCTAGTATAACTCCCGCAAGCAATGCACCGACAACTTGTGGTAAATTAAATTTTCTTGTTATTAATCCTAATAATTTCGTACTTAATAAAATTAATGCAATATCTAATAAATATTTGTATGACATTAACCCCACCCCACTAGTAAATGTTTTTATTCCTTATGAAGTAATATATTTATATTATTTTAAATTTATACATATTAATAATATTTTATATGTATAATTTCAAAAAACATTTTATTTATACAACTATAAAGGGAGTATAGTAAATTACACTTAACTATACTCCCTTTATCTTATGATATATGATTTTTCACTCTAGTTTATTACTTTATTTTTCAAAAATAATAGTAACTTTAAATAAATCTCCATCTACACTTATATTAAACTTTCCATTTTGAAGTTCAACAAAACTCTTTGCTATTGCAAGACCTAATCCTGAACCTTCTGTATTTCTCGATTCATCACCACGTACAAACCTTTCTGCTATCGTATCTACATTAAATGTTATTTCTTCTGCAGCCATGTTTTTCATTACAATTTGAACATCATTTTCATTTTCAAAAATATCTATAAACACTCTTGAATTAGGCATAGCATACTTAGTCATATTAATTACTAAGTTTTCAAACACTCTAAATGTACGTTGACTATCTAACGGTAATATTACCTTACCTTCTGGCATATTCTTTCTAACAGATAATTTTGCTTCTTCAAGCTTATCTTCTAATTCAAGTAATGTTTGCTTCATTAAAGCTACAACATCTATATTTTCTATATTTAAAGTTATATTTCCACTCGTTGCCTTACTCATTTCAAATAAATCTTCTATTAAAACTTGAAGTCTTTGAGCTTTTCTATCTAATGTATCAACATACTGTTTACGCTTTTCTTCCGATAAATTTTCACCCTTCAATAGATCTGCATAAGTTATTATAGCTGTTAAAGGAGTCTTTAAATCATGCGACACATTTGATATCAAGTCTGTTTTCATCTTTTGACTCTTAACTTCTTCATCTACAGCTTTTTTAAATCCCTTCTGAATCTCTTTTAAATCCTCTTTAAAAGGTTCAAAAAGTCCTAAGTCTTCTTCTATATTAACATCTAATTTTCCTTGTGCAATTTTACTTGTAGCTTCTCTTAACTTACTATATTTTTCGCTTATTTTATCTACATATTTTCTTATTACGAAAAATAAAACAATTGAATACAGTATGACTACAGGAATTCCAAAAAACCAAATTGAAGTTATTATTAGTAATATAAGTGCATTTATTAATAATAATTTTATTATTAATTTATTATTTTTTTCTCTTAAATCTACTTTTGTAACTTCATCTAATGTTTTTTTGATAATTGTAACAAAGAACATTAATATTATTCCAAATATTGTTCTTCTCTTAAAGTACTCTTTAATTCCTAAATTAAATATATACTTTATTATTAATACAGCAAAGAATACAATTGCAAATCCTATAAACCAATTAATAAAGTTTAATACCCATATAACTTTTTCTGATGCAGTAAACCAATCAACATTAAATCCAACAAAATGTTCTAATTGTCCATTTAATGCAGGATGAATCATATAGCTAGAAGATACAATGAAAAGTGCTACTGTAAGTGATACTATAACTATCCAAATTTCAAATGGTATTTTTGATATCCATTTAAATAAAGGCATTTCATTTGCTCTCTTAATAGGGAATATTAATGCAGCTATCGCTACTAATGTAGCAATTATCATTACTGCCACTCCTCCTACAAGTTCATATCCATATGCCTCTGCATTTCTGATTCCCCATGATATTGAATCATTAAACACCAAATTATTAGGCACTGCATAAACAAATTCCATATTTTTAATCGGATTCATAGTAGCATTATAATAACCACTATCGTAGTAATTATCACTTAAAAAATCACTTAAAGCACTGTTCAAATAGTATTCAAAATTTTGAATATTAGCCCCCTTAATATCATTAATTGTTAGATTACCATTTTCATCAAAATTAATAGCTACATAAAATTGATATTCATCTTTCTTTATTGATGACAAATCTATATTATTTTCTATAATACCAACTTCATAATTTATATTTGTTTTTGTTATATTATTAGTTTTATCATAAGAATAATACTTCAAATTTGCGAGCTGATTATCTAATATACGATTCCAATTATTAAAATTAGAATTAAACCCATTTATAAATTCACTTTCTTCATAATCTTCATCATTATCATATATATTTTGGGGTATATTTAATAATGTTGATGCTGGATCTAATGTTCCTCCAGCTTTTTCATTTAAAGAATTATAATATGAACAATATAAAGCACCTGCTAAATTTTCTGAAAAGGCATATTCCTCAAAATAATTGTTATATGAAACGTTCTTTGCATTTTCTTCTATTAATGGATATGCTGCACACATTCCCAATGCTGCTGTTGCTATAATTGCTATAACTAATAAAGTTGCTATAACCACTTTTCCCTTGTAGTTTGATTTTTTTATTCCATTAATATTGTTTCTAGAGTCATTAAATTCTTTATTATCATTACTGCTTTTCAATTTTATATCCAACTCCCCACACCACCTTCAAATATTTCGGATTTTTCGGATTAATTTCAATTTTTTCTCTTATCTTTCTTACATGTACCATTATTGTATCTGTATTTATTGCTTGTTCATTCCATACCCTTTCATATATTTCATCCGCAGCAAATACTCTTCCTGGATTTTTTATAAGCAAAGCTAATATCTTAAACTCAATTGGAGTTAGCTTTACAGGTTTTTCATCAACAGTAACCTCTTTTGTATCAAAGTTTAATTCTAATCCTCCAACAACATAAATATTATCTTTAACTTCTGGTTCTTTTACCATATTTAAAAACCTTGAATATCTTCTTAATTGAGAATTAACTCTTGCTAACAATTCAAGTGGTCTAAAAGGCTTAGTCACATAATCATCAGCTCCTATATTAAGTCCCATTATCTTATCAACCTCTTCAGATTTTGCAGATAGCATTATTACAGGAAAATCATTATTTTCTCTAAGCCTCATAACAAAAGTTATACCATCCATTTTAGGCATCATTACATCAACTATTGCTAAGTGAATAGTTTCTTTTTTTAATAATTCTAATCCCTCTATACCATTATTAGCTATAAATACATTATATCCTTGATTATTTAAGTATGCTTCTATTGCAATTGCTATATCATTTTCATCTTCCACTACTAAAATATTGTATGAGCTCAAATTATTCATTTCTATTTACCCCACTTTTCAAATTTTTTATGAACGTTCATTTACTATAATTAAATAGTACTTTTTAAAACTAAATAATAACTATATATATTTCTAAAGAATTCCTTAACTAAGTTTAAACACTTTCCTCATATAAATTTAGCTTACCTATTATATTTTATTATAATGCACGAAATAATAGAGGCTATAAATTTATAACCTCTATCAAATCCACTTAATTATCCAATATACTTAAAAATCCCCTCACCCAAAATATAACCAGCAGAAATAAATACTCCATTCCATATAAATATCCCACATGCTGAATATATAGTATATTTTAAGAAATCCATTTTCAGTACACCAGCTGGAATAGCTATAATTGTTCTTGCTACCGGTATTAATCTACTTATAAATACCCCCATATGGCCTTTATCCTTTAAATACTTTAACTTTTCATCTATGTAATCCTTCTGTTTTGGAAATTTATTAGTATATTTTTTTAAAAGAAAGTTTCCACCGTAAAACCCTAAGAAATATAAACACCAGCTTCCTATTACTCCTGCAATAACTGAAAGAAATAAAACAAATGGAAAATTCATATTTCCTCTTGATATCCATAAACCAGCTAATGGCATTATTATTCCTGCAGGAAGCCCTGGTAAATTTAAATACTCTAAAAATACAATTACAAATATAAATATTACTCCATACTGAGCTAAATAATCCAATATACTATTCACATCCATCTGTTAATTCCTCCAATTTTATCCTTTAACCATTATATTAATTTTATAATACTATTTAAAAATAAAGAAGATAATTATAATAATCTAAAGAAATTCTTAAGAATTTAACTTCTTTCATAATAAAATATATAAAATAAGAAGTCATTACATTAATAATGTAATAACTTCTTATTCAAGTTAAAACTTATAATATTATATAATCGAAAATCCATTTTTATAAATAATATTAATTACCTATTTTTAGATCATTGATTAATTTTTGTTTTTCAAAATATACTGGTAACTCCACAATAAATGATGTGTATTCTCTAACAACACTTTCAGCATATATTTTTCCTTTATGCTCTTCAACTATAGCTTTAGCTATAGAAAGTCCCAAGCCATATCCACCTGTTCCTCTATCTCTAGAATTATCAACCCTATAAAACCTTTCAAAAATCTTTTCTAAATGCTCTTTTTCTATACCTTCACCAGTATTTTTAACTTCTAATCGAGCCTTATTCTTTTCTATATTAAGAGACACCATAATTTTTCCATTTTTATTTGTATATTTAATTGCGTTATCCATTAATATACTTATGAGCTTTTTAATTTGATCCTTTTCACCATTAATAAATATATTATCATTTATATTCTCTTCTAAAACTAATCCTTTTTCAAAAATTACTACTTCAAAAACTAGTAAAGCATCGCTTAAAATCTTACTTAATTCAAACTTAGTTACTTCACCCTTTTTCTTATTAGCATCAAGGTTAGCTAATGATAACATTTCATTAATCAAAGTAGACATTCTACTTGCTTGAGAATCAATATAATTAACCCATTTTCCTTGACTTTCTATAGTTTGTTGCTTATTTTCCTTTAATATAGATACATTAGTTTTAATAATAGTTAGTGGTGTCCTAAGTTCATGAGATGCATCTGCTATAAATTGCTTTTGCTTTATAAAAGTCTCTTCTAATGGCTTAATAGCTTTATTAGTAAAATAAATACTTATTATAAATAATACAATTAAACTTAATGATCCTACTCCAAGAAATATTTTTAATAAATTTCCTAGTACATCTTGCTGGAATGACTTACTTATTAGTACTATTATGGTTCCACTACTAATACTCTCTTTTAAATAAGCATAGCTTTCTCCATCAATCTTAATACTATCCATCTTTTTAGAGTTATTAACAACCTTTTCAACCATTGCATGAATATCTAAATCGTCAGTATTTAACCTAGAAGTAACATTAACAATTTCATTTTTTGTATCTAAATCTATTTTTATTGACATATCCATCTTATTATCTTTTGGTGAAGGCTTTTGCTGCTGTTGTGGTGACATTATATTATTCCAAAGTTGCATTTTCATATCATTATTTAAACTATAAGCGGTAGATACATATATTGTCCCAAATATACCTACAAAAACAGTAGTTAAAAGAACCATATTCATAAATATAAATTTACTTTTCAGTTTTTTGAACATTTAATTTTCCTCCAACTTATATCCGACACCTCTTACAGTTGTGATACCAGTATTTGAGTTAACATAATTAAGTTTCTTTCTTAGAAATGAAATATATACTTCTATATTGTTATATTCTGCATCTGAGTCATATCCCCATATCTTACTTATAAGCTCATCCTTTGTAACAATCGTCTTTGGTCTTTGCATAAAACATCTTATTATTTCAAATTCTTTTAGTGAAAGCTTTATACTATTACAAGGTCCTTCTAATTCATAACTTGAAATATTTAATTTAATATCTCCAACTTCTAAAATATTATCATTTATAATTTCTCCCTGTCTTCTAGTAAGTGCTCTTAGCCTTGCTAATAATTCCTCCGTTGCAAATGGTTTAGCTAGATAATCATCTGCTCCACTATCCAATCCCTTTACTCTATCTTCAATTTCTCCTTTTGCAGTTAATAAAATAACTGGTGTTTTTATATTACCTTTTCTTAACCTTTTAAGTACTTCTAATCCATTAAGTTTAGGAAGCATAATATCTAATACTATTACATCATATATATCTGTTAATCCATAATCTAATCCATCTTCACCATTATATACTGCATCAACTACATATTTATTTTTAATTAATATTTGATTAAGAGCTTCTGAAAGCTGTATTTCATCTTCAACAAGTAATAATCTCATTAATTTTTCTCTCCTTATATTCCCTTTATAATTCTTTACTAAAAGTCTACCACACAAACATAATTTTTAGTTAATTTTTAAGACTATTTTAAGGTTATGCTACTACTATAAAACTTGTAAGCTAACCTAAATTTAACCAAATTATAAAGCCAACCAAAAAACTTTACTATAAAATGGAGGTGATTTTTTTATGAGTAAACCTAGACACGAATTGAAATATTTTATTAATACAGCTGACTATCTAGCTATTAAAAATAGAATTAAATATATTGCTTCATTAGACATAAATGCTAGTTCCTCTGGAACATATCATATTAGAAGCCTTTATTTTGATAATTTTAATGATAAAAGTGAAAATGATGCTATTAAATTTATAAATAACTCAGTAAAAAAACATGTAGTTAAATCTAAAACTGTTTCTGCAAATTCAGGAATTGAATTAACTATAGAAATTAGATTAAAAGAAATGTCTACACAATTTGTAAATGAATTAAGCCATATTTCAGGAGTAAATAACGTTGTTTTAGTTAGCTATAATGGCGAATATATGAGCTAAGCTAATAGGTGGTGAAAAAATGATTTCAAATAAACATTTTAATATAATTGTTGCTTTATTTATGGTAATAGCTCTTTGTTTCTCATCACTTATTATGCTATTACCCAAAAGCAGCACTTCATCTACTTCAATAGAACAACCAGATTATATTACTACAATCTTTAATGATGATTCTGTAATAGAAATAAATATTGAAATGGATGAAGATTCTTGGCAAGAAATGTTAGATAATGCTGCTTCCGAAGAATATACCGCTGCTAATATAACTGTTAATGGAACTACCTATAATAATGTAGCCATCAGACCTAAAGGAAATTCTAGTCTATCTCAACTTGTTACTGATGATTCGACCGAAAGATATAGTTTTAAAATTAAACTTGATAAATATGTTGATGGTCAAACCTTAGATGGACTTAGCAAGTTAGTATTAAATAACAATATGTCTGATACAACTTCTATGAAGGAGTATTTATCTTATAAACTACTTGATTCATTAGGCATACCAACCCTAGCCTGCTCATATGCTCATATAACAGTTAATGGTGAGGAATGGGGGTTATATCTTGCTGTTGAGCCTATTGAAGAAGAATTTATTGAAAGAAATTATGGCTCTATTGATGGTAATTTATATAAGCCCGAAAGTGATAACGTAGCTATGGGTGATAAAGACAATAATGAAAATAAAATTATGGATAATAATAATTTTTCTCCTTCAGAAAATACAACATCAGAAAATAATAACAAAACTACAATAGATAATTCTATAGATATGCAAAATCAATCTAATATGAATAATGGAGATTCTAGCGGACAAATGCAGATGCCTCCTGATATGAAC
Organism: Clostridium saudiense; assembly: GCF_000577815.1. Classification (GTDB taxonomy): domain Bacteria; phylum Bacillota; class Clostridia; order Clostridiales; family Clostridiaceae; genus Clostridium; species Clostridium saudiense. Next base: position 75,943 of record NZ_CBYM010000012.1, read on the forward strand.
ACTGGAAATTCTACTGGAGAAATGCAGGCACCTCCTGATATGAATAATGGAAATCCTTCTAGAGAAATGCAGACACCTCCTGATATGAACAATGGAGATTCTAGCGGACAAATGCAGACACCTCCTGATATGAATAAGCAATCCACTAATGACTCTACAAATCAACCTCAAATACCTAATGGTATTGGTGGTGGAATTGGTAGAAATTCTAATGGTGCTAACCTTGTATGGAATGGAGATGATATTTCAAACTACTCTGCTATTTTTGACAATGCTATTTTCAAAACTACAGATAGCGATGATTATACTAAAATATTAGATATGATCGAACATCTTGATAGCCTTGATGATATAGAGTCATACTTAGATGTTGATGAAGTGCTTAAATACTTTGCTGCAAATACATTCTTAGTTAATTTAGATAGTTATGTTTCTAATATGAATCATAATTACTACTTATATGAAAATGATGGTATAGTAAGTATTTTACCTTGGGATTATAACTTATCATTTGCAGGATTCCAAGCTGGTTCAGCTTCAAATGCAATTAATTTTCCAATTGATTCACCTGTTTCTGATAGCTTAGAAGAAAGCCCTCTAATAGGTAAACTTTTAGAAGTTGATGAATATAAAGATATTTACCATCACTATTTAAATGAAATAGTTGAAAACTTCGTTAATAACGGCACTTTAGAAACACTAATAACTAAAACTGATTCATTAATAAGTAGCTATATTCAAAATGATGCTACTGCATTTTATACTTACGATGAATATAAAGCTTCACTATCTAACTTAATTAACTTTGGTTATGATAGAGCAACTAGTATTGCAGCTCAACTTGATGGTTCTCAACCTTCAACAAATACTGGGACTATAGAAACTACAGTAGATTTAAGTGCTATGGGACAACAAGGTGGCGGAAATGAAAAAGGTGAAATGAATAATATGAGAGGTTCATCTGATACTACTCCTCCCAATGCTGATAGTTCTACTCCACAATCAGATAATACAACTGAAAGTAATATGAATATACCTAATAGTAATACTACAAGTAATTTCCCAGGAAATATTAGTAGTAATACTTCGGATTTAGATCCTTCAATTATGATGCAAGCAATGCAAATTATTCAAAGTTCCGAAGATGGTAGTATTACAGATTCAATTAAAACCGAATTATTAAATTTAGGTTTGACTAATGAAGAAATAACACAACTTTCATCTATTCAAATACCTAATCAAGATAATAACGGTATGCATGATATAAAAAATAATAATTTAGCAATGGGGCCAGGTAATATATCTACTGATAATACTAATTTAATAATCACTCTTTCATCAATTGTATTATTAGTAATAGCATTAGTTTTTGTATCATTCTTCAAGAAAAGAAAATACATTAGTTAATAGTTATAGTAACGAAGAAAATAATTTAGTTTACTACATTAATACAGAAAAATTGAAATATTATATTGAAGGGAATATTAAAATTGAGCCATAGAATTTAATAATTGATGGAAGATAATTTGCGTTAAGAAGATTATATGTTTGAAGCCGATAGGCAAGTTTATAATCTTTAGCAAATTATCTGAAATCAATTATATAAATTCAAAGCGAGATTTCACTGATTCCCGGAAAGATAATATTTTATTTTTTCGTTATTTTATGTGTAAACTATTTAACGCTCTTAACTTCGTATTCTTGAAATCTGTATTTTTGTCCTGTTGGATTAACTTTTCCTTCTGGAACCTCTTCAACAAACATATCGTAAGGTCTTACAAAAAGCCCACACTCTCCATATAATGCTCTATATAAAACCATAGTTTCTTGAGTTTCTGAATGTTTCACAAAATCCTCAACTAAATATAAATCGCCTTTAAAATGTCTAAATATTTTTCCTTTTAAATTAGATATATCTCTCATATTTTTTCCTCCGTAAGTAAACTTTTATTAAAATTAAAAGAAACAGTCTGCTATTAACAAACTGCTTCCTCTATTATATCACTATTTTTTATTTCAGTATTTACTTCATCTTCGTAAATTAAATACTTTCCATGAACCTTAATAAAATAATCTCCGCAAAGATACAATGGATATATAAGCCATATCATAGCCACATTTACATCAAATTTATATTTGGCCCAAATAATTAAAACAGCTACAAATGAACTAACAACTAAAACTCCATTATTAATAATTAATTGTTTTATATCATTAATTTTTATAACCCTTAAATTAATCACAAATAATATAATTGTAAAAATTGAATATAATGCTGATTTTAATAAGTTTTCTATATTATAAATATCAACTCCATACTTTTTCATATAAAGCACATATTCAATCTTTTCCTTATATTCTTTTCCCATCTTACTCCAAAAATCAAAGTCAGACCACTTATTTGGTATCATATCCAATGGAATTGAAATTTTAATATTTGTAACTTTAAAAAATATAAATACAAAAGTCAGTGCCATAATAATATATATACCTACTAAAACTGGTTTATTTCTTGATTTAAATAAGCTACTTATTACTTTAATTAAAATTAATACTAAAGCAATTATTGGAAATATCATTGATATAAACTTAGCTAACATATAATATACATTACCATTAATAGCTAACTCTGAAATTCCAAATCTCATTTTGAAATCTTCTATTTTATTTAAAGTAAAATCAGTACCATCTATTGTTAAACCATCTAACGCTTTCATCGAATCATCTGGAATCTGAATAATCATATTTGATTTAGACCCCTTTAAAATTCCTCTTACAACTAATGTTCTATCATTATAAACAATTTCTCTACCTATACAGTTACTACTTCCAAATAGCTTATAAGATGTATCATTATCTATTAAACAACCTTCCAAATCATCAGCAAATAAATTAGATCCCTTAACTAATAAATTAGATGAACCTTTTATAGCTAACACATTTAATTCACTTGCACTTTTCCCTAAATCTAGGTTAGTGGCAGATTGTAATGATTCTTCTGCCCATCCTACTACAGCTAATTCCTTTTCTGATTCTTTTATACTATTGACTAATTCTAAATTATACTTATCATTTTCAAAATAAAAGTTTAAAGTTTTATTGTTACTTTCTATATTATTTGCATAACCTAAAGATATTCCCCAGCACATAATTAAAGCAAACATAAGAATTATTCTAACTATGTGCTTTAAGTACCTTATCATTCAGTCTCCAGGCGAACTCTATCGCCATCTTCTACTGTTTTATTACTATCAATTATTATTTTATCATTTCTTCCTAATGATCCATCAGATACTGCTGCATATTCTCCGTCTCTCTTTTCAACTTTAACATCAACCTTCTTGGCAGTTAATTCTTCACCAAGTACAGTTTCCTTTTCAGTAACAACTAAAATATAATAACTATCCCCATCACCTTGTCTTAATGCTGCTAACGGAACACATGTACCATATTTTTTTGATTTACTTGAAACTATTATTTCTCCACTTTCATCAATTTCGCCTATTCCAACTGGTAAAACAACTGTAACTTTTAAGGTATCTGGATTATCATCATTTTTTGAAATAGAATCAATAGTTAAATTTTCAATAATTCCTGATGAGCCCAAATTTAAAGCAACTGTTTGTCCTTGTTTTACTAATGTTCTATTACTTTTATCAATTTCTCCAACAAATTTATATCCCTCGTTCTTATCTGCAATTGATGCTATAGTATCAGTAGTAACTCCTCCATTTTCAGCTACAACACTAGTAACTATTCCTTCTTTTTCAGAAACAATCTTTCCACTAGCATCTAGTAAAGGCTGAAGTTTTGCAAGTTCCTTATTATATTCTTCAATTTTAAGAGAATCTTTTGTATCTTGAAGTGACCTATCTAAATCAACAGTATCATTAGAATCTGCCACTGCTGAATTATATAGTTCTTTCTTTGATTCATAGTCAGCCTTTAAACTTTCCTCCATCATTGAATCTTTTTCTTCTTCACTTAAATTATTATAATTATCTAATGCTTGCTTTGCTGTATTCATTTCATTTAAAGCAGTTTGTACAGCCTTCTTTTTAGTGTTTATAGCCTTGTTGTAATCTTCCGTTGCACGTGATAAAGTCTTTTGTTCTTGTTCAATATTCTTTTTAATTTCATCAACTTTAGCTTGTAAATCATCCTTATCAAGTTCAACTAAAGTATCTCCAACCTTAATACTTGACCCAACACTTATATTTACATAATCAATCTTAAGTCCCTCAACGACTGAAATCTTTTCTTCTCTATTTTTAGCTACTACTCCTTTAGCCTTAACTTCATCTACTATTGTTTTTGACTTAGGAGTATCAACTTTAATTCTTGGTATAGTCATAGAATCTGCAGCTCTAGATAACATAGTGCATCCTATCATCAATACCAAAAAAGCAAATAAAGCTTTTACTGCTTTTTTTTGCAAAGTATCTTTTCCTTTTTTTATATATTTAAAATTTATAATCTTTTTAATCTTTTCATTTTTACTCATAAATTATCATTCCTTTACTGCTGATGCTGCAATACCTTGCTCTAAATAGCTTTGTCCTGCAAAAAATACTATTATAGCAGCTATTAATGTTACAGCAGATGCTGTAAATGCTATATCAGCATTTTCTAAAGTAATATTGGGTAAATAAATCGATAATGGCCATAATGCCTTATCTTTTAAGAATGTAAGTGGTTGTTCTATTAAATTCCAGTATTCTAAAAATTGTAATACTACTGCAGACATTATGCCTGGCATTCCTAAAGGAACACCTATCTTTGCAAAAATAACAAGTTCACTAGCCCCGTCTATTCTTGCAGATTCAATAATTGACTCTGGTATATTACAGAAGAATCGATACATTATAAATACTGAAAATGTAGAAAATATAGCTGGTAATATAATACTTGCATGACTGTCAAGTAAATGCATTGTATCTAATACTAAATAACTTGATAGCATAGTTACTTGGAATGGCATTAACATTACAACTATATAAATAGTAAATAATATTTTCTTAAATGGGAATTTATATCTAGCAAATCCCCAAGCTGCTGGAATTCCAAACAAAAGTTGTCCAGCTACAGAGAAAAATACTATTTTTACTGAATTCCAGAACATTACGAAAAACTCTGGAGTATCTAATAATAACTCTATATATGATTTTAGTGTTGGATAGCTAGGCAATAACCCCCAGCTTACAAATCCTTTTCCTTTTTCAGATAAAACTGGCCCTAAATAAGCTGTTAATTCATCTACTCCCATAAATGATCCTGCTAATAAAAATATAACTGGGAAACACATAAATATAGATATAGCAACTAATATAATAAATAATATCTTTTTCTTCATTGTATAAATCACCTCACTCTAATCTTGCTTTTCCCAAGCTCTTTGTAATAGCATAATTAAAACAAATATAACAATGGCCATAAGAACTGAAGCTGCTGCCATTTTATCAAACGATAATTCTCTAAACCAATTATTAAACAAATGTTGTAATAAGTACATACTCTTATCTGGATAATCACCAGCAACCAAGTATGCTTCTCTAAATACTTTAAAAGAATTAAGAAGTGATAAAACCGAAACTGTATATAAAGTAGGCTTTAAACAAGGCAATGTAATCTTCGTGAAACATTGTATGTTATTAGCACCATCAACTTTAGCAGATTCATATATTTCCTTAGATATAGAATTTAATCCTGCTAGCCATAAAATTATATTATAGCCAAGATTCTTCCATATATAACTAAATACTAATATCCAAAAAGCCCATCCTGTACTCATCCAATCTTGGCCAGCAATATTAAACTTATCTAAAAATCCACTTAAGAATCCATTTTGGTTAAAAACAATATTCCATATTAACACTACTGATGCAATTGGTACTGCCATTGGTATTAAAAATGCTGTTCTAAGTACCTTTGATGCTTCTGTAAATTTATTTAATGCAACTGCTAATAATAATGATAATGTTAATAATAACGGTATACATATAAGTACAAATCTTATTGTATTACTTGCGGCTAACTTAAAAGCTGCATTATTGAACACTTCAACATAGTTTTGTACTCCTGTGAATTCCCTTGAAATTGCACTTTGGAAAGATCTAATAAATACATCTAAGAAGGGAAGCAATGTAAAAATTGCTACCCCTATTAAACTTGGTAATACAAAATACAACCCTGTATATTTTGTCTTTCTCTTAATCTCTTCTTGTTCAACTTTTTTTGTCTTTGCTTTTCCTATTTTTTTTAATTGCTTTATTTTATTTTCTTTTAACTCTTCCATATTACTCCGATAAGTATAAATCCAAGTTATCTACAACTGTATTTATAGCATCCTCTAAAGATATTTCCCCTTGTGCATATGAATCAAATTGTTTTGCAACTTCTGTTAATAAAACCGTATTTACTGTAGTTCCAACATTTAAGCTTTCTATTTCACCTTTTAACTTACTTACATCTTCATCATTAGGTAATAATATATTTACTTCTTTTGAATTTCCAAATTCATCAGACCATCCCCATGTACCTTGAGTATAATGATTTGTTGCTTCATCAAGCTCTAATTCATATCCTTCTTCCTTCATCTTTTCGATAGAAAAGGCATCATTAAATTTATTTACATTTATACTAAATCCATCACTAGAATATCTATCATTAGAGTTACCATTAAGTAATGAAGTTACTATTTCTTTTGCTTGGTCTTTATTTTTTCCTTTTGCATTAATTCCAACTATGTTAGAAGGAATAAATATATTTTCTTCTCCTCTAGTTAAAACTTTATAACTAATTTCCGGAGAGTTATTTAATACAGTAACCATTGTTCCATAATCATAAGTTCCAGAAAGCCCACCCATAGCTAATGATGATGATCTATCAAATAAGAATGAATCTGCATAAATAGTTGGATTTAAATAATACTGTAAATCATATACTGCATATAGATCCTCATAATCTTCTTCACTATATTCTCCATCAACATCTTCATCAATGTACTCTTCACTATCAACACTCATATCAAAATCTTCACTATATTCCTCTAATTGTGAATACTTATCTTCCATAGTTTTCATATATGCTTCTTCATTAGTTTGAAGATAGCCATACATTTCATTAGCTTTTGTAAAGAAATTATTTAATGCTTCTTCATTTATTGTATTATCATCATTTAACCAATCATTACCGTATAAATAATATAATAAATAAACTAAAGATCTCGGACTAAAATAATTCTCAAATATCCTTTTATCTGTTTGTGTAGATAGTTTTTTAGTTAATTCAACTAATGAATTCAAATCTGAAACCGAATCTATATCTTCCTTATTACCTAGTAATATTGGATATTTAAAAGATGTTGGTATTTGATATATCTTTCCATCATTAGTATATGCATCAGCAATATTCTTAAAGATTGTTCCATCTTCAACTAAAGGATTTATTATATCACTCATATCTTCTAATAAACCTTTTTCTATATATGATTCTGCAGTTAATCCATCTAAAATTACGACATCTGGACCATTTCCAGCCATTATTTCTGTATTTAAAGTTTTAAGTGCATCTGATTGAGTTGTCCCATCACCATAATTTAATCCAATTTCATATTTAACATATGTATCTGGATGTTCTTTAGCATAGCTTGAAATAGCTTGTCTTATTGTATAATTTTCTAATAATGAGTAAACAACTAATTGATTTTCAGGAACTGAAGGAATATCTGGATCATAAGTATAATTAATAACTGATAATCCACTATTTGACCAATCACTAAATACAGCTAAGAAATTTTTTTCACCTTTTTCAACAAAGCCCATTAATTGACTTTCATTATCCCCAAAAGTAGAAATTGCACCATCTATAATCATATCTGCTTTTTCACTTTTCATATCATAAGCATATAAGCCTAAAGTCGTATAATAGTAAAGTGTATCTTTGCTTCCTGAATTAACAAAAGTCGGATAATAATTAGAATTTTCTCCTAAAGCCTCTTTTTCTAAAGCTTTTAAATTTCCTTTTTCTTTACCATTTGTAATATCATATTCAATAATTGCATCATATGAAGTTGTAATTAATGAATCTCCTACAAATACAAAATTATCTATATAATCGCTACCTTCATAAACATATTTTTCTTCAAATGTTTCTCCATCAAATTGAACAACTAACTCATTGTTACTACCAGCTGAGAAAAATACATCTCCATTAGGTGCACATTTAAAAGTATTATATCCCCATGACTCTTCACCATCATTATATGATTCAAGATCTAAATCAATATCAGTTATAGTTCCATCAGTTTCAATAACTGCATACTTAAATTCTGGCTCTTCATAGCTATAATCTCCCTCATTCATAATTTCACTATCTTCACCTTCAGTAGATAATGAATCATCAACCGCTCCTTCATCTTCTGATGGTTCAACATATGGATCAGCAAAATAATAAGACACTAAAATTCTTCCATCATTTAAATATCCAATATTATTTGTATATGTTTCCTTGCCTTCTTGTTTCGGCAATTCTATAGATTCATTTGTCCAAGTTTGTCCCCCATCTTCTGATATAAAAGCACTTTCTTTAGAAGTTTCTTCTGAATAACCAAACATTGCTATTCTTCCATCTTCTAATGTTGTTAGATTCTGAGCATATCCATTTGTTGGTGATTCATATCTTTCTTCAACATATCTTCCCATTGAAGATTTTCCGCTCCCCTTTGAACACCCTGTGATACCAACAGCTAATGTAAACGATAAGGTAATAGCCATTATTTTTTTTAAATTTTTCCCCATATTTGCCTCCAGTAAATTTTATTATTTTACATTTTATTCTATAATAACACTTTTTAATATATTTTAACATATTATTCTTTATTTTTAACATGCTAATAAATTTCTCTTTATTATTAGACTTCCACATTTACTAAAAAGTTCCATATAAATCTTATAATATAATAATTAATATTAAGTTAATTAAAACTTAATTTTTTCTTACAATTATTTTCAACAATTTATGAAAACAAAAAAAGCCAGCTTTCGCTAACTTTTATATTGCCCATTTTTTATTACCTGTAAATGAAACATTTAACCATTTATTATAATCAATATGCTTTATAGCATCATTTATTTCTTCTCTTACATTATCCATTTGATCTAAAGTTTTAAGCTTACTATCTTTATTATAAATAAAATCTATTTCAATTCTAAGTTCACGTCCAATTTTAGAAACTCTTGTTATAGATTCTTCAAAATTGTACTCTTCTTCAATTTCTTTAACTAATACATAAATATCATCATTTATTTCATCATCTGCTTTTACGCATATTACTTCTTTAAAACTCTCTATAAATCCTTTTAATGGAATTCTAATACAAATTAATGAAACAATTATTGTCATTCCTGGATCTATATATGGATTTAAGAAATTTAATTTAGTATTTGCTAATACCATTGCAACTAAAAACGCTACTAATACAGCTGCACTTAATGCTGTATCCATAAACCATTGAGTACATTCTGCTTTGATAAGTTCTGAAGATAATGCTTTTGCTTTTACTTTCATATAGTAAGAAATTCCCACACATCCTACAACCGATACAATCGAATATATAAGTGCTAATCCAAATTCTAAACTATTACCACCACTAGCTATTGTTTTTACAGCTTCAATTAATGAATATAAACACATAATTGCAATTATTAATGATTTTATAGAAATAACTATTGGTTCTAAAATATGTTTACCAAAAGGAAATTTTTCAAAATCTCTTTTAGCCATATATTTATTAATATATAAGGATATCATTGATAAAATTACGCTGATAAATGAATATAATCCATCGAATATAATCATATCAGAATCTATCGCTCATCCCCAAGCAATACCAAATAGTGCAAAGAATAACGCACCTACTACTGATATTTTTAATATTTTATTCTCTAGTTTCATTATTCTCACCTCTATTCATATATAAAATTCTAAATTTAAAAAACTAGATACTATTATAATACAGCAATCATGTCAATTTTGAAATGATTAAAATGCTATAAAATTGCAACTAATATATGCATTTTACTTCATTACATTTTTGGTAAATAGCTTAAATGTACCTATTTTATTATTAAAATGTACCTATTTTAATATTTTTTTAACATTTTATTATTATTTTTAGTTATTTTAAATCTAATTTGTTTTATATTTTGGTATTTTTACTTCATATATTTTTTATTATGATTCAAGATATTTTAATCATTATTACTACCACGTAACTATTTTTATTAGCCTCTTCAAATTAGTAGTTGATTATTACATTCCGCTTTCTAATATTACTACCTAGATTAATATTATATTTATATATAATATTAATCTGTTACATTGTACAAATTAAGTATATAATATCAATTGGAACTTATAGCTAATTATTTTTTTCTATATCAAAGTACCAAAAATAACATTAATTTAATAAAGGAGCTCATTTATAATGAAAGAATTATTTGATTTATTCTGGACCTTTTGTAAAATTGGAGCATTAACCTTTGGTGGAGGATATGCTATGCTCCCTTTAATCCAAAGAGAAATCGTCGAAAATAAAAAATGGTCCACTGAAAAAGAAATTCTTGATTACTACGCTGTTGGGCAATGCACTCCAGGCGTAATTGCAGTTAATACTGCAACTTTTATAGGATATAAACTGAAAGGAATTATAGGTGGCATTATAGCTACATTAGGTGTTGTATTTCCATCATTAATAATAATACTTATAATTGCAGCCTTTCTTCAAAACTTTGCTGACTTAGCCATAGTACAAAGTGCTTTTGCTGGCATTAGAGTTGCTGTTGTAGCATTAATTATAACCACAGTAGTAAAACTACTAAAATCATCAATTAAAGATTATTTATGTGCAATCGTAGCAATTTTAGCTTTTATCATTTCTGCATTTTTAGGTCTATCTCCTGTTTATGTAGTAATAGCTGCTGGGTTAACAGGATTTATTGCTAAAGGTTTAAGAGGTGAAAAGAAATGATATATTTAACTTTATTTTTAGAATTCTTTAAAGTTGGTTTATTTTCTGTAGGTGGTGGACTTGCAACAATTCCATTTCTATCAGAACTTGCTACAAAATACAATTGGTTTGATCAAAAAACTCTTATGGATATGATTGCAGTATCACAATCAACTCCTGGTGCTATTGGAGTTAACATGGCAACATTTGCAGGATTTAAGGCTTCTGGAATACTTGGAGGTATAATTGCTACATTAGGTCTTGTTACACCATCTGTAATAGTAATCATCATAGTCGCTCATTTCTTAAATAAATTTAAAGAAAGCCGAACTGTTGAATCTATATTTTACGGGTTAAGACCTGCTGTTGCAGCACTAATTGCGGCTGCTGGTTACGAAGTATTTAAAGTATCAATTTTAGCTTTTGATAAGTTTAACATAACACATAAAATAATAGATATAATCAATATTAAATCTACAATTTTATTAATTATATTATTATTCGCAATTACAAAATTCAAAAAACATCCTATTGTTTATATTGCTAGCGCAGCAGTAATTGGAATAATTTTTAAATTTTAAAAAATAACATTGTCCCTAATAAAACATATACTATATTAATTTTAATATAGTATGGTGGTGAATTTATGAAAGCCGATATCGTATGTGAAGGTGGTGGAGTAAAAGGAATTGCCTTATTAGGGGCAATTTATTATTTAGAGGAAAAAGGATATACATTTGAACATTTTGCTGGTACTTCAGCTGGTGCTATAGTAAGTTCATTATTAGCAGTTGGCTACACAGGAAAAGACTTAAAAAACATGTTACTAAACATAAATTTTACAGACTTCTATGAAAAAAACAAACTTACTCTTCTTCCCTTCATAGGTCCTACAGTTAGTCTATTTAAAAACAAAGGACTCTTCTCAGGAAATAACATAGAAGAATATCTCAATAATCTATACAAAGCAAAAGGAAAAACAAAATTTAAGGATATAGCCAAAAATGGTGAAAGTCCTCTTAAAGTTATAGCTTCAGATATTACAAATAAAAGACTTATAGTATTACCTGATGATTTAAAGGATTATAATATAGACCCAATGGAATTTAATATTGCTAAAGCTGTAAGAATGAGTATTAGCCTTCCTTTTTACTTCAATCCAGTTATATTAAAAAATGGAAAAGAAGCAAGTTATATTGTGGATGGTGGAATACTAAGCAATTTTCCTATATGGCTTTTTGATGTTGAAGGCACTCCTAAATGGCCTACATTTGGATTAAAACTTCTTAGTGATAATGATTTAAAGAAAAATCATCCTAATAATAGTAATTTAATAACTTACTCTTGTGATCTTATTGACACTATATTAGCCAATAGCGATGAAGCATTTTTAAATAATAAGGATTCTGTTAGAACAATAAAAATACGAACCTATAACATAGGCACAATTGATTTTGCTATATCAAAAGATCAATACTTAACACTATTTAATTCTGGATATAAATGTGCTAAAGAATTCCTTGCCAAATGGAACTTTGACTCTTATATCTCTAGATACAGAAGCGACAATAGAGGTCACTATTATTATTAAAATTTATATTTATCTAATAAACTACAATAATTTAGTTAATTGTTGTAGTTTATTTCTCAATATTTATATATAGAGAAAATATTTTTTATAACCTCCTCTACTAAATGATCATATTATATAAATAAAATTACTTATCAGGAGATTAATATGACCTCTATTATCCTATATGGATTATCCATTTTTTTATTAGTTTTATCCTTTATAAAAGATAAACCTAAAACAAAGAAGGCATTAATTAGTGCATTAAAATCCTTTGAAAATATTATGCCTCAATTTCTTTTTATTGTAGTTACTGTTGGTATATTACTGGCTTTTCTTAGTGCTGATACAATTTCAAAAATCATAGGTGCGAATTCTGGATTTTTAGGTATAATTCTTTCAGCAATTCTAGGTTCAATTACAATGATGCCAACTTTCGTGGCTTTTTCACTTGGTAATACCTTACTGTCAAGCGGTGCTGGATATGCACAAGTTGGTACTTTAGTATCAACACTTGTTCTTGTTGGTTTAATGACGTATCCACTTGAATCGAAATATATAGGCAAGAGAGCTGCTTTTCTTAGAAATTTCATAGGATTTATTTTTTCAATAATAGTAGGACTTTTATTAGGAAGGATTATGATGATTATATGAAATTTTTGATTAAATTTATAAAACGATACAGATCATTTTTTATTTCTTTAATTTTTCTCATTATAATTTCATTTTTTAGTTATAACGTATTTTTAAAGGTAATTAATAGTGTAACATCAAACATACTACAAATGCTATCAGTACTACCTCCTATAATGCTAATGCTTGGATTAATGGATGTATGGGTTCCAAGAGAAAAACTTATGAAATATATGGGCAATAAATCTGGAGTTATTGGAATAATTCTAGCAATGCTAATTGGCTCTGTAGCAGCAGGTCCAATGTATGCTTCATTTCCATTTACAGCTGTCTTAATAAAGAAAGGTGCAAAGTTCTCAAATGTAATAATTTTTATGAATGCTTGGTGTTTGACTAAAATCTCAACATTACTATTTGAGTTTTCTGCATTAGGTTTAAAATTTACCTTAGTTCGATTAATTATAGATATCCCTGGAGTTCTGATTATGAGCTACTTCGTTAGTTTATTAACCCCTAAAAATGAGCTTGAAAAAATATATAACGAAAAATAAGCACATAGATTAACTTATCTATGTGCCTACATTTATTTATATATATCCGAAAACTCTATAGAACATTTTTCTACTTTTGATTTTGTTAAATCTATACTTTTTACATTCTCAGTAGCTACGGTTTTCTTTGGAAGACTAATTATAAATTTACTCCCCTCATTTACCTTACTTTCTACCCACACTCTACCTTCATGCATTTCTACAAGTGATCCTACTAATGATAATCCTATTCCACTTCCATTAAAGTTTCTTGTAAGCTTATTGTCAATTTGTTCATATCTTTCAAAAATCTTGTTAATTTTTTCCTCTGGAATCCCTATTCCAGTATCTGAAACCGTTATATATACATTTTCTTTATCTGAATAAATATTAACTGATATTTTTCCATCAGCTTCCGTATATTTAATTGCATTAGATAATAAATTCAATATTATTCTTTCAATTTTATCCGGATCACATGCTATTATCTCTTCTTCAACTTCAGTATCAAATACAAGTTCAATTCCTTTATTATTAACATATTCTAAAACGGACATCGTTATATCTTCTACCACACTAACAATATTATAGTTTCCTAGCTCAATATCATAATACCCATAGTCGATTTTACTTATATCAATAATATTATTAACTAATCTAAGAAGTCTATAACAGTTTTGTTTAATTGAATTCATATATCTATCTAAATTGGCACCTTCAATTGAAATTATACTTTTATTTTCAATATTTTTATTTATTACTTGCATTGTAGCTAAAATAATATTTAATGGTGTCTTAAATTCATGTGATATATTTGAAAAGAATTGACTTTTTATACTTTCTAATTCAATTGCTTTTTCATAAGCTATTTTTTCTTCCATAATTTGTTTTTTCTCAGTTATATCCCTAGCTGTAAGTATATATACTTCACTTTCTTCAACATATCTACAATTACTTTCTATCCATCTATAACTTTCATCCTTGCATTTAAATCTAAGCTCTAATCCCTTAATTCCGTTTTTAATATTTGAATTTCTTATATATGATAAAACTTTAAATACATCATCTTCATGAACAAAATTGCTCCACTCTGATAAAGTAAGTTCTTCTTCACTCCATCCTAAAAGTTCTTTGCAACACTTACTTACTTTTTTAACTTTCTTGTCAGTACCTATAATAGCCATAAGATCAACTGATATTTCAAAAAAATATTCTAGTTGGTCATTTCTATCTAATCCTAAAAGATCTTGCATAATCTCTCGATACCCCCCGTACCATCCTCAATACTTCTTAATATTTACTAATATACCCTCTTTAAAACTTTCTAAATACATTATACATATATTTACTTTTTTCTTCAACCTTTTTTTACCAATCAGCTTATTTTTTTCTTTTTTTATGTATTTTTATTAATATAAATAATAATTAAAATTTAATTTCCATATTTTTTAATAATTAAATATTTTATTTTATTGAATAAAATTAATACTATTTTATTTTATTGTTCTTATAACTCCTGCGCAATTTCCCACTTTTCATGTTTCTTATACATATTTACTTTATTAATCTATTATTAATCCATATTTGTTAGCTATATCAACATATTTCATTAATACATGCTCCTCTTTATAAAATATAGGAAACCTCTTATTGTAGTTACCCCATATAGTGCACTCTTCTTTAGTAAAATATATACTTGAAAATAATATTTCATTTGAATTCAATCTACTTATAAAAGGAACACTGTCTAGAGTCAAGTAATAATAAATTCCACCAGTTGTATTCTTCTCTTTAAATGACTCTATAAATTTCCTATCATCTACACTTACCATCTCTACTAGTTTAACCTTGTCTTCTTCAGACAAAGAATTATAATAAAAGTCAACATAAGAACTATTAAGTCCATTTAACTTTACAGCTTCTTCTAAAAAGCAAATCATTCCCCTTTCAAAATTTTCCTCATTTATTGCACTTATTGTTTTATTCTTATATCTATTAAACCCCTCAGTAATATTATTAAATTTAATTTCAACTTCTTTTTTAAAAACATTTTCTTTAACTGAAATAAGCATTTTTCATCACCTTATATTTTCTAATATTTATATTAATATTATATTTATAATTTTACATATATACATTATTAAAAACTTTTTTTATCAT
>NZ_CBYM010000013.1 GCF_000577815.1 Clostridium saudiense
AATAAAAATATGATTCATGTGCAATTTTGAGATAACAATATCTCTAAAAGGTTTTGACTAAATCGAAGATTTAGAAAAGCATAGCATCTGGTGATGATGGCGTAGAGGAAACACTCCTTCCCATTCCGAACAGGAAAGTTAAGCTCTACAGCGTCGATGGTACTGCACGGGGGACTGTGTGGAAGAGTAGAACGTTGCCAGGTAATTCAAGGTACTTAGTATAAAACTAAGTACCTTTTTGTTATATTAAATTATAGTTAATATTAAAAAAGATACTTAATTTAAATTAAGTACCTCTTATATAAAAATATAGTTAATCAATTGATTATATTTAGAAATAAGGATTTAATTATTTTTAACATATTAATTTATATATTAAGAATTTTTGCCTTTTATCAATAATACTTAAATTTGGAATATTAATTTCTTGGGATAATATAAAACCAGTATAATTTTCTAAGTAATATAGATACTCTTCAGAAGGATAATATAAAATTAAATCTATTTCTCTTGGAAAGCTTTCAACAGATAAAAGAATATTTTTAATTACTTTCATAAATAATTGAACAGAAAATGGGTTGAAAAAGTAAAACTTATTATCACTATTAGATATTTGATATTCTTCTGCAAATGTATTTATAAATTCAATTTTATCTCTAGATTTATTATGATGTTTAAGATAACTTTTTTTATTATTAATACAAATTTCAAAGTAATTATTGTTCATTTCGATACCTGTTACTTTTGAATTATAATAATAATTTATATAAAAAGGTAAGCGGCCTTTACCACAACCAAAATCAACAACAGAATCTTTATCATTAACACAATATTCTTTAAATAATGTTTCTAAGGCTAGATAGGAAGTAGCCTCATATCGATTATAATGATGGGATTCATAAAATCCTTGTTGCTCTCCAGTAGTTTTAATATTAAATAATTTTTCATAGTACAAATCTTCCATAAGGTGTCCTTCCTTTTAATAAAAAATATAGAGCGTTTCCGTAAATATAATAAAGTACAAATATTATAAAATATTTGTAATAAATACGTATAGAAATACTAAATTCAATTAATTATAATAAATATAAAAGAAAAAGTCCAAAAAAAGAGAATAATTTAATATAAGTGTTTATTAATGTTCGTTATTAGTATATACTATTAATGATTGGAATTTTATAAATATTTGATGGAAGACATATCAAATTATGTATATTATTAAATTTGAATCTTTGAAATAAAAATGTAAAGGGGAAAGTTTGATGACAGAATTAAGACATGAATTAGGATTAATTGCACTAGAAAGTTGCAAAGAACTTGGAAAAGCTGTTGATAAATTTATTCAAGAAAAGAGAAATACTAGTGAGTCATTCCTAATACCAATCAATGAGATAAGATTTTCTAACGGAGAAGGAAAAGTAAAGATTTCAGAAAGTGTTAGAGGAAAGGATATATATATATTATGTGATATTGGCAATTACAGTTGTACATATAAAATGTTTGGATTTATTAACCATAAAGGTCCAGATGAACATTTCCAAGACATAAAAAGAACAGTTTCTGCAATAAGAGGTAAGGCTGCAAAGATTACAGTAATAATGCCACTTTTATATGAATCAAGACAACATAGACGCAAGGGAAGAGAGTCTCTAGACTGTGCTTTAGCGCTTCAAGAATTAGAAAGATTAGGAGTACATGAAGTATTAACATTTGATGTACATGATCCTAACGTACAAAATGCAATTCCACTTTTATCTTTTGAAAACTTTTATCCAACATACGATATAGTTAAATCACTTATTAAAAATGAAGAAACTTTAGAACTGAATAAAGACAAGCTTATAGTTATAAGTCCAGATACAGGTGCAATGGATAGAGCAATTTATTATTCAAGTGTTTTAGGTGTAGATGTAGGTTTATTCTATAAGAGAAGAGATCATTCAACAATAGTAAACGGTAAGAATCCTATTGTTCAACATGAGTATATGGGAAGAGATGTTGAAGGAAAAGATGTATTAATAGTAGATGATATGATAGCATCTGGAGAATCTGTTCTTGATATAGCTATGGAATTAAAAGAAAGAAAAGCAAGAAATGTTTATGTAGCTACTACATTTGCTTTCTTTACAGAAGGACTAGAAAAGTTTAATAGATTCTATGAAGATGGAATTATTTCAAGAGTTTATTCAACTAATTTAACATATATTTCTGATGAATTAAAGTCTGCAAAATGGTATAAGCCTGTTGATATGTCAGAATTAGTAGCAAAAATAATTAATAAGTTGAATTATGATAAATCTATTGCTTCTTATATGGACGCAACAAGAGTTATACGTGACTTATTAGAAGAATAAAAGTATAATATATTATAGCACTTGTGAATTTGTAGAAGTTTGCGGTGCTATAATATTTTTTTGAGAGGAGAATATATGGGGAAAAAAAATATTGATGATTTAAAGCAAGAAGATAGGCTTAAAAAAAATACTATCCCAAATAATAATATTAATAATGTTACTTTAATTAATAGAGTGATATTTGGTACTACAAGTAAAATTGATATTTCTTCTAATTTAGTTAGCTCAGGGGTTGGAGGATATGGATTAAATATTATATAAATATTTTTAAAGGTGGAGAGATAATGATAAAGGCATTTCATTCTAATTGGACTACCCCTTTCTTTAAAATGAATCCAAATAAAGAATATTATATAGAAGATTTTGAAATTTTAACTACTATAATATCAGCATTAAAGTGGAGAGAAAAGAATGGTAGTATAAAGATGGTTACAGATGAAATTGGTGCTAATTATTATAGAAGGTTAGGCATTGATAGTATATGGGACTTAGGAATTGATATATCATTAGAAGGAATAAACAATAATATTGATAGCAATTTATTTTGGGCAGCAGGGAAAATATATGCATTAAAAAATCAAGAAGCTCCTTGTGTAATGATTGATACTGATTTTATTGTGTGGAATAAAGTTGAGGACTTACTATTAAAATCGGAGATAAGTGTAATTCATAAGGAAGAAATTAATCCATGTGTTTATCCTAGTAAAGAACACTTTATTATGAAAAAAGGTTATTTATTTGATAAGAAGTGGAGTTGGACTGTATTACCAAGCAATACGGCATTTGTTTATATTGGTGATAATAAATTTAAAGAATATTATACAACTGAATCAATTAAATTTATGGAAAATTTATTGGATAGTGATGATAGAATAGTTAATATGGTCTTTGCAGAACAAAGGTTAATATCTATGTGTGCAGAAAGAAAAAATATAAAAATTAATGAAATAATGGCTTTAGAAAATTTATTTAGTGAAAATCAAAAACTTTTTACACATACATGGGGATATAAAAAAGAAATGAAGAGTGACTTTAATAAACGACGAGACTTCTGTATAAGATGTATTAATAGAATTCTTAGCGACTATCCACAGTATAAGTATATGTTAATGAATATTAAGTCTTTAGAAATTTATTTTAACGAAATCAATAAATAGAAATTAATTGTAATATAATTTGAAAAATTGCATAAAAATATAAATGAGGGATATATTTATGATTTAAAGTATATGCCTTTTTTTTAATATAAAAAGTTTTCAGATAAAAAAGAATAATTAAACTTTTAGGTTATTTAGGATTTTTAGTGGTATTATATTTATATACAGAAGCAATATAAAAGGAGCGTGGGAATAATGAAAACATTAGTAATTAATTGCGGTAGTTCATCTTTAAAATATCAATTAATAGATATGGCGACAGAAGATTGCATGGTTCAAGGATTAGTAGAAAGAATAGGGATTGAAGGATCTATATTAACTCAAAAAGTTGAGGGAAAAGATAAATATGTAATAAATTCAGATATTAAAGATCATAAAGAAGCAATAAGACTAGTTTTAGAAGCTTTAGTTGATCCAGTTCATGGTGTTATTAAATCTATGGATGAAATATCAGCAGTAGGACATAGAGTTGTTCATGGAGGAGAAAAGTATTCTGATTCAGTACTAATTAATGATGAAGTATTACAATCAATAAAGGATTGCATAGTATTAGCACCTTTACATAATCCACCAAATGTAATTGGAATAGAAGCTTGTAAAGAGTTAATGCCAAATACACCAATGGTAGCAGTATTTGATACAGCATTCCATCAAACAATGCCAAAGCACGCATATATTTGTCCTTTACCATATGAATTATATGAAAAGTATGGTGTAAGAAAATATGGATTCCATGGAACATCACATAAATATGTTTCTAATAAGGTTGCAGAAGCAATGGGTAAGGATATTAAGGACTTAAAAATAATTACTTGTCACTTAGGAAATGGATGTTCTTTAGCAGCTGTTAAAAATGGAAAATCTATTGATACATCTATGGGCTTTACACCACTTGCTGGAGTAATGATGGGAACAAGATCAGGAAGTATCGATCCTTCTGTTATCAGTTTCTTAATTGAACAACATGGATATACTATTGAAGAAATTGATGAATTATTAAATAAAAAATCAGGAGTTTTAGGTATTTCAGGAGTATCTTCTGATTTTAGAGATGTTTTAGCAGCAGGGGAAGCTGGAAATGAAAGAGCAAAACTTGCTTTAGAAATATTCTACTATAAAGTTAGAACTCAAATAGCAGCATATGCTGGTGCTATGGGAGGAGTAGATGTAATAGTATTTACAGCAGGTATAGGAGAAAACTCTTCTATTACTAGAAGAGAGATATTAAGAGGATTAGAATTCTTTGGATTTACAATTAATGATGAGAAAAATGAACTTAGAGGTCATATCCAAGAAATATCTAATGAAGATTCTAAAGTTAAGGTATATGTAGTACCAACTAACGAAGAGTTAATGATTGCAAGAGATACAGCAAAACTAGTTAAATAATATATTATGGTGTGCTATAAAAATTATTAAATAATTTTTAGCACACTATTTTTATAATAGAAAATAAAGTTTATTTTTATAATAATAAATATGATATAATAATTTTTATCTAAGAGCTAGTTGGTGTAACACTCTCAAGTTTTTATATGGGAGATAACAGCAGACACGCCACTAGACTAGGTGCCCTTGGGGTATAACAAATATAACCTTAAGATGGAGTTAAAACTTAATCTTAAGTTAAGAATTTAGTTTATTATAGAGATGAAAAGAAAAGGAGTCTATTATGGGAAATAAAATAACATTAACATATGAAAATGGAGAATTTAATGTAGCTTTAAATGAAAATGTTGTCTATACAGATAAAGAAATGGAAGGAGCATTACTTAAATTTAATGCAGTAGTAAAAAATAATGCTATTGAACAAAGTAATTCTTGGTGTGATATCGAAGATTCTATTAAAGCTTTCAATATATCTAATATAGAAGTAAATTCACAATTTAAAACTATATCTTATGGAAAAATGAAATATTTTTATAATACTGATAAAGTTTTTTATATTGAAAACAGCAGTATGATATCTTTAGGTGGAGGTTTTTCATTATTTAATTTTGTAATTGATAAAATTAATTCTGGAGAATTAGAAAATGAAGAAAGCTTCTTAGAATTATGTAAAATAGCAATGGTTAATAAGGGGATTTTTAGTGCACATGAAGATAAAATTATGATATCAAGTCCTAAGTTTAGTTATGGAACTGTTGAGTATAACTTTGCAACTAAGAAAATTAATAAGGGTACTAGTAGTGAAAAAGGAAGCTTTGAAGAATTTAAAGCTTATGTTTTAGATATACTTAAATAATTATAATATTATATAAAGTAAAGGATAAATGCAAATGATGAAAGAATTATTATTAGAAGCAGATAGATGTTTATTATGTAAAAATGCAAGATGTAAGGCAAACTGTCCTATTAATACTGAGATACCTGAAGTAGTTAAGCTATTTAAGGAAGGAAAACTAGATGAAGCTGGAGCGATGTTATTTGAAAATAACCCATTATCAGCAGTATGTGCGGTAGTTTGTCCTCATGAAGATCAATGTAAGGGAAATTGTATTAGAGGAATAAAAGGTGAGCCGGTAAGTTTCTGTGAAATCGAAGAACTAATATCTAATGAATATTTAAAAAAGATAAAATTAGAAAAGACGGCAGAGAGAAATGAGAGAATAGCAATTATAGGTGCTGGTCCAGCTGGGATTACATTATCTATTATTTTAGCTAAAAAAGGCTTTAAGGTTACTTTATTTGATGCTCATGAAAAAATTGGCGGAGTATTGAGATATGGTATTCCAGAATATAGATTACCTAACTCAGTTATGGATAGGTATGAAGAAATTCTTCTAGCATTAGGAGTAAAAATTAGACCTAATACTTTAATAGGTCCTGTAATTACTTTAGATAAATTATTCTTTGATGGATATAAGGCTGTATTTATTGGAACAGGAGTATGGAATCCTAAGACTTTAGACATTAAAGGAGAATCTTTAGGAAATGTTCATTATGCAATAGATTATTTAAAATCACCGGATGTTTACAATTTGGGTAAAAAGGTTGCAGTAATTGGAGCAGGAAATGTTGCTATGGATGCAGCAAGAGTTGCTAAAAGAAGTGGAGCAGAAGAGGTATATATACTTTATAGAAAAGGCTTTGAAAATATGCCTTGTACTAAGGTTGAATTACAAGAAGCTAAAGATGACGATATTAAGTTTGAGTTATTTAAAGCACCAATTGAATTAACTGAAGACGGTGTTAAATACATAGAAACAAAAAATGAAGTCAAAGAAGATGGAAAAGTTGTAACAGTTACTATAGATGGAACTG
This sequence comes from Clostridium saudiense, assembly GCF_000577815.1. Lineage (GTDB taxonomy): Bacteria > Bacillota > Clostridia > Clostridiales > Clostridiaceae > Clostridium > Clostridium saudiense. Next base: position 6,776 of record NZ_CBYM010000013.1, read on the forward strand.
AAGGAATGTTTGAGTGTGATTCTGTAATAATTGCAGTAAGTCAATCACCTAGAAAAAATATAGTAGCTAATACAACAGGAATTGAAACTAACAAATGGGGATTAGTACTTACTGATGACAAAGGGCATACAACAAGAGAAGGTGTATTTGCATCAGGTGATGTTGTAACAGGTGCTAACACTGTAGTTCATGCAGCTGCTTATGCAAAGGTAGTTGCAGAATCTATTGAAGAGTATTGTAAAAAAGACTAGAGAGGCTAAGAGTTAAGAGTTAGGGATGAAACTCCTTAGGAGTTTCTAAAATATCCTATAAATTCAGTCTAAGCTGAATTTATTCCTTAACTAAAAACTAATAACTCAAAACTCTTAACTAAAAAAAGAGGGGTGTTTAAATGAATAATGCAATGGTAAAAAGTGAGTGTGAAAACATCCCAGAGCAATATTTTTATTTTATAAATTGTTCTGATATGGAAAAAGACTTATGTGATATGGAAATGAAAAGTATTTTTGGTAAAGTTCCCAAAGATAAAATTTTATTTTCAAACAAAGACTTTGATCCATCAAGAAGTCCATTTATAAAATTTAAAATTAATATTAGATATGTGGAAGATTCAGTTGAAGAAATTATTAATAAAATCAGAGATGAAGAAATTAAATATGATGATTTTAAAGTAAATTATATGAAGAGCGAAGATGGCGATGTTAGCTATGAAGAACGTCTTAAAGCAATTAGAGGAATAGGATTTGTTGTAACAGGCCTTCCAGATATGCACAATCCCAAGGTAGAGCTTGCAGTTACAAAATTTAAAGATAAGTGGATATTTGGAGAACTTATAAAAAATGATTTTAAGTGGCAAAAACACAATGATAAACCATATTCATATTCAAATGCGATTCCATTAAGAATGGCAAGAGCATTAGTTAATATTGCTACTTGTGATGATAGAAGTTTAAATATAATAGATCCATGCTGTGGTGTTGGAACTGTTGTCATAGAGGCTTTAGATTTAGGGTTTGATGTAAGAGGATATGAAATTAGTAAATCTATTGCTTGCAATGCGAGGAATAATATCGAGTATTTAGGGTATAATAGAGAAATAATAACTAGTGGAGATATGCATGATATAAAAGAAAAATATGATGTTGCCATAGTTGATATTCCTTATGGATTATATTCACCTATTACTGTACAAGAACAAGTGGATATAATCAATACTTCAAGAAGGATAGCTCGTAGACTAGTTATAATTACTTTTGAAGATATGGATAATATAATAATTTCAGCTGGTTTTAGAATACTTGATAAGTGCTATATGACAAAGGGAAATATGAAAAGAGAAATTAGCATATGTGAATAGAATCTAAATTTTTCTAGAATAACCATTAACAAAAAAATTGACAATGAGTTATTCTAATGATATAATAAATTTCGTCAAGAAGAAACTGCCGTTTCTCGCCTTACGGCATAGCTTAGTAAGGTAATGAGTTTATTGGATTTTCATCTAGAAGTATGTCTAGATTTTCTAAATAATACGAGGGCGGCATTATATGTCGCCCTTTTATTTATATATTTTTCTTGATAGATTTTATCGGAGGTGAATGTTATCAGTAAAAACTTTACTTGTAATGAAAGTATTAGAGAAAAGGAAATTAGAGTAATTGATTCAGAAGGTAATCAATTAGGAGTAATTTCCACAAAAGAAGCTTTACAAATGGCTGAGGAGAAAGATTTAGATTTAGTAATGATATCTCCAACAGCAGTGCCACCAGTATGTAAGATAATGGATTTAGGCAAATACATTTACGAGCAATCTAAAAAGGAAAAAGAAGCTAAGAAAAAGCAAAAGGTAACTGTCATTAAAGAAATCAGATGTAGTTTAACTATTGAAGAAAATGACATAGCTATCAAAGCTAAAAATGCTAGAAAGTTCTTATTAGACGGGGATAAAGTTAAAGTCACTGTTAGATTCAAAGGTAGAGAAGCAACATTAGGTCACCTAGGATTAAAAATCTTAGAAAACTTTGTTTCAAAACTTGAAGATGTTTGTACTGTTGAAAAGGCAGCAAAACAAGAGGGAAGAAACATGACAATGGTATTAGCCCCTAAAAAAGCATAACCAGAGAGGAGAATATAATCATGCCAAAAATGAAAACGCACAGAGGTGCAGCTAAAAGATTTAAGAAGACTGGTACTGGAAAGATAAAAAGAGCAAAAGCTTTCAAGAGCCATATCTTAACAAAGAAGAGCGCTAAGAGAAAGAGAAACTTAAGAAAAGCTGCTTATGTTTCAACTACTCAAGAAAAAGCAATGAAGAAATTATTACCATACCTATAATATAGAGGACTTAGGAGGAATACAAAATGGCAAGAGTTAAGAGAGCGGTAAATTCTCGTAAAAATCATAAAAAAGTATTAAAGCTTGCAAAAGGTTACTACGGTGGGAAGAGCAGATTATTCAAGACTGCTAACGAATCTGTAATAAGAGCTTTAAGAAATGCATACGTTGGAAGAAGATTAAAGAAGAGAGATTTCAGAAGATTATGGATAGCAAGAATTAATGCTGCTACAAGAATGAATGGTCTTTCATATTCAAGATTCATGAACGGAATCAAATTAGCTGGAATCGACATGAACAGAAAGATGTTATCTGAAATAGCTATAAACGATCCAAAAGCATTTGCAAACTTAGTAGAAACTGCAAAAGCTCAATTAAACAAATAATTATAAATATAATTTGTTTACATAAGGCAATCCGAAAGGATTGCCTTTTTTATTTTAGTGTGCATAAAATGAAAAATAACATATAATAAAAAGTAAATAATTATTAGGAAGAAATATGTATACAAAAGGTGATTTTCATATACATTCAACTTGTTCTGATGGAGGCTTAACACCAAGTGAGATAGTTAAACTTGCAAAAAGAAAAGAAGTTGATATTATTTCAATTACAGATCATAATAATACAGATGGAATAGATGAAGCCATAGAAGAAGGTAAAAGCCAGGCAATAAGAGTAATACCAGGCGTAGAATTATCGACTCGATATAATAAGTGTAGAGTTCATGTTTTAGGTTATTTTAAAGATGATAGCTATAATAATGAATTACTTAAAATTGTTCTTTTAAAGGTTAGGCAAGGAAATATAAAAGAGTTAAGAAAAATATTTTATAATAATATAGATTTTTGTGGATACAAGGATAAGCTATGTGTTAAAACTGGAGTTGATATATTAAAATTCTTTGGAGCTACAGTTGTTTTAGCACATCCTGTACTATTATGCAAAAAGGATTTTGAAAATATAATTAATATTGATTTTGATGGAATAGAAGCAAAGTACTATAAAAACACTGAAGAAGATACTAAGTATTTAATTAATATAGCTAAGGAAAGAAATATGATATATACTGCAGGATCAGATTTTCATGATTATATTGAATATTATAGAGTTCATGGAATGATTGGTGATGTATATTTAAATCAAGAAGAAATACGTGAGTTTTTAAATAAGTTATCAATAGATGAATGAGATTAATAAGAACTTTTTTCTTTGAGAAAAGACGTATTGGGATTGAATTGACAAAATAATAGATAAATGGTATATATTATATATAAACGTTTACTGGATATTATTGCGATCGTTACTGAATAGCAGGCGAAACCTTATCTAAGAAACGATATATATCTATATCGTTTTTATTAGAGAGGTTTTTTTTATTGAAAAATTTCTTCTTAAGTAATACTAATAATTTAATGGGGTGGTTAGATGGTAATTAAACAAATATTTAATAACAATGTTGTATTAGCTAAGAATTCATCAAAAGATGAATTAGTAGCAATGGGATGTGGAATAGCATTCAAGAAAAAAGTAGGAGATAAAATAAATGAAAATTCTATAGAAAAAACATTTATTCTTAAACAAAAAGATGCATCAGAAAAATTTAAGCTCTTATTAGAAGATATTCCCGCGGAGCATGTATCAATATGTTATGATATAATTGAATATGCTAAAAATATGTTAGATATAGAGTTAAATGATTATATATATGTTACACTAACCGATCATATAAGTTATGCACTAAAATTAAATAAAGATGGTATAAAGCGTTCTAATGTTTTAATGTGGGAAATTAAAAAGTTTTATCCTAAAGAATTTAAGATAGGATTAAGGTCATTAGATTTAATAGAAGAGGAAACTGGATAAAGGTTAGATGATGATGAGGCTGGAAGTATTGCCTTACATTTAATTAATGCTCAGATAAACAAGAGTAGCACTTGTGCTGGTGATGCAGCAAAATTAACACAAATGGTTCAAGATATTTTAAATATAGTAAAGTACACATATAATATTCAATTAGATGAAGATTCATTGAATTATGAAAGATTTGTTACACACTTAAGGTTTTTCTTTAAGAGACTTAATAATAAAAATGTTCTTGAAGAAGAGGATGATTTTTTATTAGAGCAAGTGAAAGATAAATATAAGAAAGCTTATGAATGTATGTTAAAGGTAGAAAAGTATTTAGGTCAGAAGTTATCGCAATCAGAAAAACTTTATTTAACATTGCATATTCAAAGGGTTACAGCAAGGTAGGAGAATAATTAATAGCAGCAAAAGAATATAGAATACTAATAAATATAGATATTTAAATTCTTTTGTTGTTTTTATAAAAAAAATAATAAAATTTTATTGACAATGTTTACAAGATAGTTTATTATAAATATATAAGTTAAATGTTTACAAGAAAATATGAGATCGTTACTGACTCGATCAGGCGAAACCTTAATTAATGAAGATGAGATATTATTGCTTTATCTATCTTGATTAGTTGAGGTTTTTATATTTTAAAACTAAATTAAGAAAATACTAATTTATAAGATTAAATATAATTTAGTAGGGATTGTTACTGTTAAATCAGGCGAAACCAGAATTTATGGAATAAATATAATTATTTATATTATTTCATAAGTATTGGTTTCGCTTTTTTTTTATAAATATAAATAAAATTTAAATATATAATAAAGGGGAGAATGGTTATGAAGTATGAAAAATTAGCTAAAGATATTATTAAGAACGTTGGCGGTAAAGAAAACGTTAACAGCTTAACTCATTGTGTTACGAGATTACGTTTTAAACTTAAAGATGAAAGTAAGGCAAATACAGAAGTATTGAAGAAGATGGATGGGGTAGTTACTGTAGTTAAAAGTGGTGGACAATATCAAGTAGTTATAGGAAACCATGTTCCAGATGTTTACGCAGATGTAGTAGCAGTAGGAGGATTTTCTGAAGCTTCAGATGGAGATGCAAATGAAAAAGTTGGACCACTGGCTGCATTAATAGACATAATTTCTGGAGTCTTCCAACCTATATTGGCTGTATTGTGTGCAACAGGTATGATAAAAGGGTTAACAGCTATATTATCAGCGGCAAATTTAGTTGATAGTACTGGATCAACATATATGATATTAAATGCAATTGGGGATTGCTTATTCTATTTCTTTCCGATCTTTTTAGGATTTACAGCAGCTAAAAAATTCAAGTTAAGTCAATTTACAGGTATGGCAATTGGAGCAGCTCTAGTTTATCCAGATATAGTAGGGCTAGCAGGACAAACGGTTGGATTTTTTGGAATTCCAGTAGTTATGCCTAGCAGTGGATACACTTCAACAGTTATTCCTATAATACTAGCTGTATTCATAGCATCAAAATTAGAAAAAATATTTAAAAAGATTATACCAGATGTAGTTAAAACTTTCTTAGTTCCATTTTGTACACTATTAATTATAGTTCCTGTAACATTTATGGCAATTGGTCCAGTTGCAACATATGCGGCTAATATTTTAGGTGACGTAACAATGGCAATTTATAATTTCAGTCCAGTAGTAGCAGGTGTATTTATTGGAGGGTTATGGCAAGTATTTGTAATGTTTGGATTACATTGGGGGTTAGTTCCAATAGCATTTAATAGTTTAGCAACGGTTGGATATGATACAGTATTAGCAACTTCAGTAGCTGTATGCTTTGCTCAAACAGGTGTTGTTTTGGCTATATTAGTAAAAACTAAAAATAAAAAATTAAGATCAATTTGTATTCCAGCAGCTATTTCAGGAATGTTTGGTGTAACTGAACCGGCTATTTATGGTGTTACATTACCAAGAAAAAAACCTTTCATTCTAAGCTGTATTGGTGGAGCAGTAACAGGAGGAATTATTGGATTATTTGGTTGTAGAGGTTACATGGTAGGAGGAATGGGTATATTCGCACTTCCTAGTTATATTGGACCAGATGGAATAGATAGTAGATTTTTAGGTATGGTTTTAGCTATGGCTGTAGGTGTTGTAGTAGGTTTCTTATTAATGTTATTTGCTAAATTACCAGAAGAAGATATGAAAGATGAAACAGTTGTAGAAAAAAACAAAGAAGTTTTAGTTAATAAAGAAGTATTAGTTAGCCCATTAAAAGGTGATATTGTATCTTTATCAGAAGTTAAAGATGCAGCATTTGCGTCAGGTGCTTTAGGAAAGGGAATTGCAATTGTTCCAACAGAAGGAAAAGTTCTTTCTCCAGCTGACGGTACATTAACAACATTATTTCCAACATCTCATGCATTAGGAATTACTACAAATAGTGGAGCTGAAATATTGATACATGTTGGTATGGATACAGTTCAATTAGAAGGAAAGCATTTTATTCCTAAAGTTAAACAAGGTGAGAAAGTTAAAAAGGGTCAAGTATTATTAGAGTTTGATATAAATGCTATAAAGTCTGAAGGATATTCAGTGGTAACTCCAGTAATAGTTACAAATTCAGATAGTTACTTAGATATAGTTGAAACAGATAAGAAAAGAGCAAATTATAGTGAAGATATTTTAACAGTAGTAGTATAAAAAAAGATTTCTATTAGTAGAGAGATGTAAAAACATCTCTCTATTTTTTATAGAATTTATTAAGCCTTAGAAAATTTTAAACTTAAATGTGCAATTAAAATTATGAATATATAAGAATAATTTTACAAAAGATAAACTTATGACAAAAGTGAGGTGGAACTAATGAAAATTAAAATGACTGTTGAAGAATTTGACAATATAATAAGCAACTTTAAAGATAAATATAAAGTTATTGCTCCAGTATCTATACCATACGCAGGTCAATATTCAGATACAGATGTAATTAGATATGAAGAAATCAAAAGTATTAATGAAGTTGAATTTGACCGTAAATCACATTTTACTGCTAAAGAAGTAGTTATGCCAGTTACAGAAACATTATTTTATTACAATGAAGATGAATATAAAATTCCATCAATAGATGAGCGAGAAATGCTAGTTTTTATGCGTTCTTGCGATATTCATGGATTACATCGTATAGATAATGTTTACTTAAACAATGGTAAAGAACCTGATTATTATTATAAGAGGCTTAGGGATAAAGTTAAGATAGTATTAATTGGATGCGCAGAAAGCTTTAGAAATTGCTTTTGTGTAAGTTTTGGTACTAATAAGACTGATGATTATTCACTAGCAATTAAGGTTGATAAGGGTGATGTTTATATAGATGTTAAGGATGATGAGTTTAAAGATATTTTTGTAGGAACAGAAACAGACTTTAATATTGAATTTGTATCCTCTAATGAAGTAAAAGTAACATTGCCAGAAGAATTAAATCCTTTAGAGGTAGCAGAAGCAGAGCTTTGGAGAGAATATGATTATAGATGTATAGCATGTGGGAGGTGTAATCTTTCTTGTCCAACATGTTCCTGCTATACGATGCAAGATGTAGTGAGTCAGGATAATGCAAGATGTGGTGAAAGAAGGAGAGTTGGAGCATCATGTCAAATACCAGGATTTTCTTTAATGGCTGGAGGACATGATGTTAGAGTAAGAAATGGAGATAGAATGAGATATAGAACGATGCATAAAATGTACGATTATGGTGAAAGATTTGGACCACAAATGTGTATAGGATGTGGAAGATGTGATGATGTATGTCCTCAATATATATCAATATCAACTGCTATGAATAAAGTAACTCAATTTGTTAAAAGTAAGCAAAGGGAGGATTAGAAGATGGTAAATGAGTATATTCCTTATAAAGTGAAAATTTTAGATATTATAAAGCATACTCCAAAAGAATGGACCTTTAGAGTAAATAGAAAATGTGATGAAATAAATCCAGGACAATTTTTTGAAATTTCAATGCCTAAATATGGGGAATCACCAATATCAGTATCAGGATTTAGTGATGAATATTTAGATTTTACAATTAGAGAAGTTGGTAAGGTTACAGAAGAGATATTTAAGTTAAATATAGGAGACAGTATACAATTAAGAGGACCATATGGGAATGGTTTTGAAATTAAAAATTATAAGGATAAAGAAATAATAATAGTTTCAGGGGGAAGTGGATTAGCTCCAGTTAGAGGGATTTTGGAATATTTTTATGAAAATATAGATGAATGTAAAAGTGTAACATTAGTTTGTGGATTTAGATCTCCTGAAGATGTTTTATTTAAAGAAGATATACAAAAATGGAAGTCAAAATTTAATGTTATATTAACAGTTGATAAAGCTGAAGAGAATTATGATGGCGATGTAGGCCTTGTAACTAAATATATACCAGAGCTTAAAATAAAGGATAAAGAAAGTGTTTCAGCAGTAATTGTAGGACCTCCAATGATGATGAAATTTACAATAGCAGAATTCCAAAAGATAGGTATAGAGGATTATAATATTTGGGTTTCATATGAAAGAAAAATGTGTTGTGGATTAGGAAAATGTGGCCATTGTAGAATGGATACTACTTATATATGTACAGATGGACCAGTATTTAATTATGCTTTTGGAAAGACATTATATGATTAGGAGGGATAGGCTATGGCACTTATACATGATTTAAATACAAGAAAGACCATGAAAAATGCATTTAGAATAACTAAAAATAAATATATGACAGCAGTAAGAATCAGAATTCCAGGAGGATCAATTCGTACAGATACATTAAAATTAGTTGCTGATTTAGCTGATAAATATGGAGATGGAAGGGTTCATGTTACAACAAGACAGGGATTTGAAGTATTAGGAATTCCAATGGAGCGTATGGATGAAGTAAATGAAGCACTTCAACCTATTATTGATAATATGGGTACTAATCAAAAGCATAAGGGATCAGGATATCCTTCTGCAGGTACAAGAAATATAACTTCTTGTATTGGAAATAATATTTGTCCTAAGGCTCAGTATAATACAACAGAATTAGCAAGAAAAATTGAAGATATGGTTTATCCCGATGACTTACATGTAAAAATTGCAGCAACAGGATGTCCTAATGATTGTATAAAAGCTAGAATGCATGATATAGGAATAATAGGAATGTGTTTGCCAGTTTATGATTCATATAGGTGTATATCTTGTGGGGCCTGTGTAAAGAAATGTAAACAAGTATCAACTACAGCATTAAGTGCAAAGAATTATAAAGTTGTAAGAGATCCAAGTAAGTGTATTGGTTGTGGAGAATGTGTTTTAGCATGTCCTAACAACGCATGGACCAGAAGTCCTAAAAAGTATTATAGAATTGTTATTATGGGTAGAACTGGGAAAACAAATCCAAGAATTGCAGAAGATTTTATAAAATGGGCTGATGAAGATACTGTTTTAAAAGTTATAGATAATACTTATAAATTTGTTAGGGAATATATAAGTCCAGATGCACCTTATGGAAAAGAGCATATTGGGTATATTGTTGACAGAGTTGGATATAAGGAATATAAGAAATGGGCTCTAGATGGAGTTAACTTACCAGAAATAGCTGAAGTTAGTGAAAATGTAAATTGGGCAGGAGTGCATTATATGAGGAAATAAAATAATATCAAAAACAAAATTATTAATTATTGTTTAGTTAATTAATGGCTTAATGATATGTAAATATTTTATTATTTATACTTAAGTAAGGAGTGTTTTAAATGGAAGTAATAAGATCAACTTGTAACTATTGCTCTATAGCATGCAATCTAGATTTTCATGTAGAAGATGATGAAATAAAAAAAGTTGTCCCTACAAAAGATTATCCGGTAAATGAAGGTTTTTGCTGTACAAAGGGGTTAAACTTAGATAAGCAAAATACAAAAGTTCACAATCCTGTATTACCTCTAATGAGAGGTGAAGATGGACTTATGAAACAAATTTCATGGGATGAAGCATTTAAACTTTTTGCAGATAGAGTTTTAGATATTCAAAGTAAATATGGAAAAGAAAGCTTTGCATTTATAAGTACAGGACAATTAGCAACAGAAGAAATGGCCCTAATTGGACATATAGGAAGAAACTTTTTAGGTGGAAATGGAGATGGTAATACTAGACTTTGTATGGCAACATCAGTAGTAGCATATAAACAAAGTTTTGGTTTTGATGCACCACCATACACATTAAAAGATTTAGAAGAATCAGATGTAATTATATTAATAGGGTCCAATCCAGTAGTATGTCATCCAATTCTTTGGAGTAGAGTAAGAAAGAATAAACGTAATGCTAAACTTATTGCAGTTGATCCAAGAAGATCAGAAACAGTAACAAATTGTGATATTTGGTATGATATAAAACCTAAGAGTGATTTAACATTTTTATACACTTTAGCAAATATATTAATAGAAAAAGATTGGATTGATAAAGAGTACATAGAAAAGTATACTGAGGATTTTGAAGGCTTTAAAGAACAGGTAAAAGATTTTACTTTAGATAAGGTAGAAGACCAAACAGGAATATCTAGTGCGAGGATGTTAGAGCTTGCAAAAATAATTCATGAAGGTGAAAGAGTATCACTTTGGTGGACTATGGGAATAAATCAAGGATATCAAGCAGTAAGAAATGCTCAAGCAATAATAAATATCGCATTAATGACAGGAAATATAGGTAGAGTAGGAACAGGGGCTAATTCAATTACAGGGCAATGTAATGCAATGGGATCAAGATTATTTAGCAATACAACAGGATTTTATGGCGGTGGAGAGTATAGCGATCCAGCAAGAAGAAAGCGTATAGCAGAAGTGTTAGATATGGATGAAGAAATGCTACCTACAAAGCCAACTTTACCTTATAACGTAATTATAGATAAAATAAATTCGGGAGAAATAAGGGCTTTATGGGTTGTTGCAACTAATCCATTAAGTTCATGGATTAATAATTTAGAGTTTAAAAAAGCTGCTGAAAAGATAGACTTTTTGGTAGTAGAAGATATTTATGCTGATACTGAAACAGCTCATTACTGTGATTTATTATTACCTTCAGCAAATGGATTAAAAAAAGAAGGCGTAATAATAAATACAGAAAGAAGATTATCAAAATTAAACCCAGTACTTAAAAAGAAGGATAATGAATTAACAGATTATGATATTATGCTTGGAGTAGGGAAGGCTTTAGGAATGGGTAAACTTCTAGATAAATGGAAAACTCCTAGAGAGGCTTTTGAGTTAATGAAAGAGTGTTCAAAAGGAATGCCATGTGATATTACTGGTGTAGATTATGATTCTTTAAAGGATTCTAGAGGAGTACAATGGCCTTGTAGAAAAGGTGAAGAAATTAAAGAAGATGAAAGAAGATTATTTGAAGATAATAAATATTTTACACCTAGTAAAAAGGCAAAGTTTATGTATGAAGATGTAGCGCAAGTACCAATAGAACCAAGCGAAGAATATCCTTATTTATTTAATACTGGAAGAGGAACAGTAGGCCAATGGCATACACAAACAAGAACACGTGAAATAAATGATGTAAGTGCAATTGTGCCTCATAGAGGTTACGTAAATATTAATAATGAATTAGCAGAAGAATTAAATATTAAGGAAAATGATATAGTTAGAATATCTTCTCCAAATGGAATAAGTAATGATTTCCTTGTTAAGCTATCAAGAACTGTTAAGAAAAATCAAATTTATGCACCTATGCACTATATAGAAGCCAATTCACTTTTGCCTTCAATATTTGACACATATTCAAAAGAACCTAACTTTAAATATGTACCTGTAAAAATAGAAAAGATTGGCTAGGTGAGAGATATGAAGAGAATAAAAATAGATAGAAAAAAATGTATAGGATGTTTAACATGCACTACTGCTTGTAAAGTTGCACATGGTGGTGATACAAGAGGTAGAATTACTATCAATAGTGAGGGAAGATATGCTCCAATATATTGTAGGCATTGTTCTAAGCCGGAGTGTGTTTATACTTGTATGACTGGTGCAATGAGAAGGGATGATGAAACAGGATTAGTTTTATATGATAAATCAAGATGTGCTAGTTGTTTTATGTGTATAATGGCATGTCCTTATGGAGTATTAAAGATGGATAGTGCAACAGATAAGGAAGTAATGAAATGTGATATGTGTAGGTCAACAGAGGAAAATTATCCACAATGTGTAGCAAGATGTCCAATGGCAGCTTTAACATTAGAGGAGGTAGAAGAGGATTAATGGCATATGTAGTAGTAGGAGCTTCAGCAGCAGGAATTAATGGTGCTAGAACTTTAAGAGAATATAATAAAGATGCAGAAATTATTTTAATTTCAAAAGATGAACATGTTTATTCTAGATGTATTTTACATCATTATTTAGATGGAAGAAGAACCGTAGAAGATTTAGATTTTACTCCAAGAGAATTTTTTGATAAATACAATATAAAATGGATTAAAGGAAAAGAAGTAACTAAAATAAAGCCTGAAGAGCATAGTGTGACTTTAGATGATGGGCAAGAAATTAAGTATGAAAAAATATTATTAGCAACAGGGGCATATTCATTTATACCACCAATAGAAAATTTAAGGGAAGCTAATAATGTTGTAGGACTTAGAGATTTAGAAGATGCTCTTAAAATAAAAGAAGTTGCAAATAAAGTTAAGAATGTTGTTGTTTTAGGTGGAGGATTAGTTGGTATAGATGCTTTAGCTGGAATAATTGATTATGATATAAACTTATCACTTGTTGAAATGGGAGATAGAATACTTCCACTTCAATTAGATAAATATGCAGCAAATAGATATGAAAGACTTCTTGAAGATAGGGGAGTAAATTTAAAATTTGGTGTAAAAGCTGAAAAATTAATAGTAGATGATAATAAAAATCCAGTAGCATTAAGGCTTAATACAGGAGAAGAGATACCATGTGAGCTTGTAATAGCTTGTACTGGTGTTAGATCAAATGTTAAATTTTTAGAGGGAACTTCAGTAACCTGCGATAAGTTTGGAGTAATAATAAATGAAAAGGGAGAAACTGATGCAAAAGATGTATATGCAGCTGGGGATATAAGTGGAAGAAATCCTATTTGGCCAACAGCTGTTAAGGAAGGCATTATAGCTGCAAGTAATATGAGTGGAAAAGTTGCATTTATGAATGATTTCTTTGGAAGTAAAAATACTATGAGTTTTTTAGGACTTCCAACTATGTCCCTTGGAGTTGTAAATAAGCCAGATGATAGTTATGAAGAAGTTATAGATAAAAATGGAGATGATTATAAAAAGATAATTTATAAAGATGGATGTATTTATGGGGCAATAATTCAAGGTGATTTATCATATGCAGGAGTTTTAACTCAATTGATTAAGGAAAATATTAATGTATCAAAGGTTAAAAAACCATTATTTGATATAGATTATTCAGATTTCTTTAATATAAAAGAAAATTTAGAGTTTGTATATTAAAAATAGTGCAAGGAGTAATTAATTACTCCTTGTAATTTTTTGATATCAATGAAGCTGTTTAATTATCAATTGATAATAATTAACAAAGAGAAAATGTGTACACTTATGGATGTAAAACATATAATAATTCTATCAAATGATAATGGAGTGATAACAATGAAGAATAGATATGATGAATCGAATAAGGTAACAATATTATCGATTTTACTTAATATAGGATTAACAATAATGAAGATAGTAGCTGGATTTATTGGAAATTCATCTGCAATAATTGCAGATGGGCTACATTCAGCTTCTGATATTATAACTTCAATTGGTATTCTTATAGGTAACAAAATTTCTAGAAAACCAAGGGATGAAGAACATCAATATGGTCATGAGAAAGCTGAAAGTTTAGTATCATTTATTTTAGCAGCGGTACTTATAATTGTGGCCTTAGAAATAGGATATAATGGAGCTATTGAATTGTTTAATATTAATACAATTGAACTGCCTAGTGTTTTACCACTTATAGTAGCTTTAATTTCAATAGGTGTTAAGGAGTATCAATATCAAATTACTATAAGAGTAGCAAATAAGATTAACTCTTCTTCGTTAAAGGCTGATGCATGGCATCATAGATCGGATGCATTATCTTCTATAGCTGCGTTTATTGGGATAGGAGGTGCAATGCTAGGGTTTAAGGTATTAGATCCAATTGCATCTATTATAGTTGCTATAGTTGTTGTTAAGGTTGGTATAGATATTTTGAAATCAGCATGTGCAGAATTAATGGATAGTTCGATTAATAAAAGGGATATAGTTAAGATTGAAGATATAATAAGTACTGATGATAAAATCTATGGAATTAAGGATTTTAAATCAAGAAAATATGGGTCAGTTGCTTATATTGATATGAGTATTTTTATTGATAAATCTAAAAGTTTAGAAGAAGCACATGAAATTGCTGATAATTTAGAGAAAAATATAATAGCTAATTTGAGTTATATAAAAGAAATTAATATTCATGCAGAACCTTATAATAGGGAAAAGGCAATGGACAATAGATAATAAGAATAGGTAAAGGCTAAAAAAGATAAAATAGTGTTTTATCTGTATATTTTAACTTTTACCTATTTATTATATTGTGTGGCGAAAGCCACTTTTTTTATAGATATTAGGATAAATAATATTGTGAATGTGTAATTATTATGTATATAAGATTATAGTTACTATCTTTTATTTTACTTGTCATTTTATTTAAGCATAGGTATTATTTATAATAGTGTTATAAGTCGTAAGATAAATTTAGGAAGGATTAGATTAATTAATGAGAATAAATAAACTTTTCAGTAATTTGGGTATTTGCTCTAGAAGAGAAACTAATAGATTAATTGAAGAAAAAAGAGTTGTAGTTAATGGTGTTTTATGTGAGCCTGGGCAATGGGTAGAAGAGGAAGATGAAATATTTTTAGATGGACAAAAAGTTAAGTCTAAGGATAAGGTTTATATAGTATTAAATAAGCCAGTAGGGGTAACTTGTACAGCTGCTGAAGAAGTTAAAGATAATATAATTAGCTATATGAATTATGATCAATATATATTTCCTGTTGGAAGATTGGATAAGGAATCTCAAGGATTAATAATAATGACTAATGATGGTGTACTTGCAAATAAAATATTAGAGTCAGATAATTTACATGAAAAAGAGTATGTAGTTACGGTTGATAAGGATTTTGATAATGATTTTATCAGAAAAATGGCAGATGGAGTTGACATAGGAGATGTAATTACTAGGCCATGTAAAGTTGAAAAAATAAATAATAATACTTTTAAAATAATTTTAACTCAAGGCTTAAATAAGCAAATAAGAAGAATGACTAAAGCTTTTGGATATACGGTAATTAAGCTTGAGAGAATAAGAATAATGAATATTAAATTAGATGATATTGAGTATGGAACATGGAGAAATATAACTGAAGAAGAATTAAAGGTATTAAAAGAGGAATCTGGTTTATAATAAAAATAAAATAGGGATGTATCAAAATATTTTGATACATCCCTAAAATTATATTATTGAACTTCAATTACATCTCCATCATCAACTGTATAAGTAAAAGTATTTGTAGAACCTAATTTTCCACCACCACTAGTACGTTGAGTTACAACGATTGATGAATCAGGTTCTAAGGTAATATTTTGTGCCATTAATGTGTTTTCATCAACAAAAACAGTTTTTGTATATTGCTCATTGATATAAATTTTACTGTATTTATTGAAGTTTTCACCTTTTACTATTAAGTTACCATCTTCTTCATAAACATTAGTTATAGTAATATCATAAGTACCCATCTTTAAATCTGTAGCTATAAATGGATTTTCACCACCGTAAATATATTTTTCACCATATAGCATATCATATTGTAATAATTTTAAATCAGATAGGTAATCTTCTGAATCTTTAAATTGGTTGTGGAATTTAGTTAAAACACCACTATCAATATTTAAGCTGTCTAATACTGAAGCTGTTAATTGGTAAGCTGTTAAATCTTCATCTTCTCTTTCAAGATCAAAGTTACTCCATACAACATATTCAGTTTGGAATATAGAACCATTATCTAAATCTTCATCTTTAAATCCAAGAGTAGGTAAATGATCCCCAAATAATACTAATACAGTATCTTCATCTCTTTGAGAAAGAGCTTCTGTTAATTGACCTATAAATTGGTCTACTTCGTAAAGTTGATTTATATAGTAAGTAAATGCATTAGTAGTTCCTTCATCAGGTAAACCACCAACTGTAATTATTGGATTTTCTAATACTTGCTCTTTAGGATAATCACCATGGGCTTGTACAGAAATTGTATAAACGAAATCTGAACCATCTGTAGAGTCAAGCGATTTTAATATTTCATCAGTTAAATAAAAGTCTTTTGCCCAATCCTTTGAAGTAAATTCTTCAACTTCCATATATTCTAGTGAAGTAAAAGTATCAAATCCTAATTGTGAAAATACAAAATTTCTATTATAGAATGTACCTTTATTATTATGAATAGCATGAGTTGAATAACCTAAATCTTTTAAGTCATAATTTATACTTTCAGCAGTACTTTCTTGAAGAATAGTTTTATAAGGATATTCACCAGGTCCAAAGAACTTTAGGCTCATTCCAGTAAGAACTTCAAATTCAGTATTTGCTGTACCAGCACCAACAGATGGAACTGTTACGTATCCAGATGGATAGTTTTCCATAAGACTTCTAAAGTTAGGAACTGGATCTTGAGAAAATTCTAAAAAATTCACTAGTGTTGGATCAAAGAATGATTCTAATTGCACCATAACTATATTAGGTTTTTTCTCAGTTTCATCTTGATTTAATCCACCTTCAGTACTAGCTAATAAAATATCATCATTATTAGTTTCAGTTGTAGTAGCAACATTAGTTGTATCTTTAGTAGTAATTAAATCCGAAATAGCTGCCATTTTTTCTTCTGAGTAATCATTAGGTTTATCAATACCTGTGTTAAATAAAGTATTTGCAAAACAATAAGGAAAACCATAATCTAAATATGCAAATGCAATATTACCAAAATAAGAAGATATAACATTTGTAGTTATTGCAAGCTTAGTTGATCCAAATAAAATTGTCCATGCTGCAGCAACAATTAAAATATTTCTTTTATAATTAATTTTTTCTTTAAATTTTGGTCCTTTGAAAAATAAAATTACAATTCCTATTACTAATACTATTAAGAAAACACTAATTAAGCTTGTCATGAAAGGAGATAAGTATTTAGAAATAATACCTAGTCCAAATTCTGCAAGAGTTAAGTCAGTTGCTGTAAATGGTGTAACTCTATTACTTAATATAATACCATTTGTCACACCAAAACCAATCCAAATAGTTGTAATTAATGTGAAGAAGAAAGTTCTTCTCTTAAATAATAGTACTATTGATAAAGTTGATAAAATAATTAATGAATTATATAAAAATACTAATGGAGAACCAAAGATATATCCAAAAGTATCTAGTAGGTTTCTTCTACTACAAAGCTCAATAATAAAGTTAATAATTAATGGAGCAAATAAAAATTTCAAAAATGAGCGTTTCGACTGCTCGGTAAAAGAAAGTTTCATATAAAAATCCCCCTATGATTGTTTTAAAGTTAAATATTTGTAAAAAAAAGTTAATTCACTATTAAATCATAGATTATTATACAACTAATATATAAATATTCCAACAACGTGAAATCGATAACATAAAATAATTAAGAAAAAATTTATAATTACAGTTCAAAATAAAATATTCTAAGTATATATGGTAGAAAGTTAACATATTAATATAATAATTATTTAAAAACTCCAATAAAGAGGAGAGTATGTAATGGGGACTAGCATTGTATTAGAGTATTTTTCTAAATATGGACTTATTTTTTTATTTATAGTTATTTTTTTAGAACATCTAAATTGTCCAGGTGTTCCTGCTACAGTAGTTATGCCTACAATAGGAGCTTTTGTAGCAGAAACAAAAAATAGTTTATTTCTAGTAATTTTAATATCTATAGCTGCTGCTGTGTTTGGAAGTATAGCTTTTTATATCATAGGTTATTACATAGGAACTCCGATTCTAGAATGGTTTAATAAAAAAGCACCTAAAACCGAAAAATATACTAAAGAGATATTAAGCTATTCTAAAAAGTATGGTAATAAAGCGGTTTTTATTTGTAGATTAATACCGGTAATAAGAACATTAATATCATTAGTATCAGGAGTTGTTCGAACAGATTTTTGGGGGTTTGTATTATACTCATCACTCGGAATTAGCATATGGAATACCGTTTTGATATCCTTTGGATATTTTGGAGTAAAATTAATAATACACTGATTTAGTTAAGAGTTAATAGTTAATAGTTAATAGTTAAGAGTTAAGGTAGAAACTCCTTATGGAGTTTCTAAAATGTATTTCTCCTAAATTCAGCTCAAGCTAAATTTATTCATTAACTATTAACTTATCACTATTAACTATCTTTAAATTGCTTCTTTTAAAAGAGCATATTGTGATTGATAAAGGTTGTAATAATGTCCTTTTAATGACATTAATTCATCATGAGTACCACATTCAACAATACGTCCGTCATCTATATACATTATTCTTGAAGAATTTTTAATTGTAGATAATCTATGAGCAATTATAAAGGAAGTTCTTCCTTTTAATAATTCATCTAATCCTTTTTGAAGCAGAAGTTCTGTTTGAGTATCTATACTAGAAGTTGCTTCATCTAATATTAGGATTCTAGGATTAGCTAGTAATGCTCTTGCAAATGATATAAGTTGTCTTTGGCCAACAGAAAGCCTTGAACCTCTTTCATTAACTTCAGTGTAATATCCATTTTCAAATTCCATTATAAATTCATGAGCCTGTACTATTTTAGCAGCTTCAATAACTTCTTCATCAGTTGCATCAAGCTTACCATAACGAATATTATCCATTATAGTTCCGGAGAAGATAAATGAATCTTGAAGCATAATACCCATTTGTTGTCTAAGAGATTTTAAAGTTACGTCTTTAATATTAATACCATCAATTAAAATTTCACCTTCATTAATATCATAAAATCTGCTTATTAAGCTTACAATAGTACTTTTACCTGCTCCAGTAGGCCCAACTAGAGCTATAGATTCACCACTATTAATGTTCATATCAATATTTTTTAATATAGGATTATCTTCTTCATACATAAAAGTTACATTTTTAAATTCAACATGACCTTCAATTGAAGGAAGAATCTTTGCATTAGGTTCATCATGTATTAATGGTTTTTCATCCATTGTTTCGAAGATTCTTTCTAAATAAGCCATAGCATTTATTATTGTATTATAAAAGTTACCTATATTAGTTATAGGAGCCCAAAATCTCCACACATATCCGATAAATGCTACTAGTACCCCTACCTTGATTGATGAATCAAATATTAAAATACCAAATAAATAAATTAAAGAAATAGAAGCAACCGAAATAATATCTATAGATGGCCAAACCAAGAAATTTAATTTAACTGAATCAATCCAAGAATCACTATATTGTTTACAAACATCCTCATAAATTTTCATATTTTCTTCTTCACGAGAAAATGATTGTGTTACTTTAATTCCATTTATACTTTCATGTACATAGGCATTCATATTAGATTGTTTAGAACTTAGTTTTTGATTAGCAAGTCTTTGTGCTTTTTTTAGAGACATCATAACAGCAATTAAAACTGGTAAAGCAATTAAGCTAACTAATGCAAGTTTATAATCTAAACAAAACATAAATATAATAGTAATTAAAAGAGTTACAGTATCAGCAATTAAATTAACAAATCCATTAGACAATAAATCGCTTAATGAATTAATATAATTCACAACTCTTACTAAAATCTTTCCGTGAGGTCTACTATCGTAATAACTAAATGGAAGAGTTTGCAAATTAACAAATAAATCATTTCTCATATCTACAAGAATATCTTGTCCAACCTCACCCATTGTAAGTATACGTTGCTTCATAAAAGCACTAACTAATATAAGTGATAATGCATAAATGAGTGATAAAATTATTAAATTTATTAGATTACCAGATGGTATAATATCATCTAAAGCTATTTTTATTAAGTAGGGCCCAAGAAGTGAAACAAAGCTTGAAATTAACATTAATACAACTGATATAGTAATTTTATTTTTATATGGTTTCATATACTTTGTAAGTCTCTTAAGATGAGAGAAGTTAAAACCTTCTTGTAACTCTTCATCAATATCATATTTATTTCTAGCCATTTATATTACCTCCTTAGATAAATTAAAGTCTCCAAACTGAGTCTTATATACTTCATAGTAGTATCCTTTATTATTAACTAATGAATCATGTGTGCCACTTTCAATAATTCGACCATTATCAAGAACTAATATTAAATCAGCAGACTTAACGGAAGATATTCTGTGAGCAATTATAAAATTAGTTCTATTTGGATTATTTAAATTAACTTCTTTTTGAATTTTAAATTCTGTTTCCATATCAACAGCAGAGGTTGTATCATCCAAGATTAATATTGAAGGATTAGTTATTAAGGCTCTAGCTAAAGATATTCTTTGTCTTTGTCCACCTGATAAACCTACACCTCTTTCACCAATAATTGTGTCATAACCTTCAGGCATTTCAGAGATAAATCCATGTGCTTCTGAAAGCTTAGCAATATCTTTAACTTTATCTAGAGATACTGATGGGTTACCATAAGCTATATTACCTTCAATGGTATCTGAAAATAAAAATATATCCTGCATTGCCATTCCTATTGAAGATCTCAATTGCTTGATATCTATATTCTTTATTGGTGTATAATCAATTAAAACTTCACCTTCTGTTGCATCATAAAATCTACAAATTAAATTTACTAAAGTAGATTTACCAGCTCCAGTAGGCCCTATTATTCCAATAGTTTGTCCACACTTAGCTTCAAAAGAAACATTTTTTAGGGCTGCAGTATCTCCATAGTTGAAAGAAACGTTATCAAATAAAATATCACCATGAATTCTTTCTGATTTAACAGGAGCTTTAGAGTTTTTAATATTTGATTCTGTATTTAATAATTCCCTTATTTTAATTGAAGAAGCTATGAATCTTTCTGTATCATTAATTAAATATCCAGCCATTCTCATAGGGTTATTTAATGCCCAAAGTAATCCATTAAATATGACTAAATCACCTAATGTCATAGATTTATTAATTACTAAAATACCTCCAACCAGTATCATTATTATTGATAAAAAGCTTGATAAGTATTCTAATACAGGCATATATTTACCTATAATTTTGGTAGTATCCATATTTTTTTCTTTATAATTCAAATTTTCTTTATTAAATTTTTCTATTTCATAATCTTCTCTACTAAAGGCTTTTACAACTCTATTACCACTTATATTTTCTTGAGTAACAGAATTAAGCCTTGAATAAGCTTCTCTTATATTATAAAAAGTAGGAGAAATTTGAACTCCCATTTTTATAGTTATTATTGCAATTATAGGACAAATAGCAAGCATAAATAGAGTTAAAGGGAGACTTACAATAGCCATTGAAATAATTGCAAATATAAATACGCTTAAATTTGATAAAATATTATATACAACCCATGCTATAAAATGACGAAGTGCATCGGTATCACCAGTCATTCTAGCCATAATATCACCAGTTTTGGTATTATTATAATAGTCAAAATCTAATTTTAATAATTTAGAATATAAATCTTTACGAATATTAAGAAGTATGTCTTGTGATACTCTTTCAAAAATCATTTGATACGTATAAGTAAGTATTCCTTTTATTACAACAACAACTAGCATAATGATTAGAATAGGAATTAATATATTCTTTTCATTTCCATTTAAAACCCTATCAACTATATCTCCAGCTAGGAAAGGATTAATCATACTTAATAGTGAAGTTATTAATACTAAAATTAATGCAATACTGTATTTGGGAATGTGGTATTTTAAATACCCAATTATCCATTTTAAACTTTCCATAACAGTTACCTCCGTTTTTATTCAATATAATTTCCTTATATAGATTATAATTTTAGGTATAAAAATGAAATGTGATATCTTAAACTATTGATGTATATTATTATATAAAGTTATAATTATAATGAAGTTTATGAGACAAGGAGAAAGAAATGTTTGAATGGGGTAGAGGAACAGAGGAATATAATCCAGAAGTATTATTTGCTTTTCAAGCAAGTTTAAATGGAAGTGATAATCATTGGGAATTTAAGTATCACTGTCATGATTTTTTAGAGTTGTCAATAGTAACATCTGGAGTAGCTGACTATTGTATTGATGGTAATAATTATACGATAAAAAAAGGGGAAGTATTAATTTCAAATCCAGGATTATATCATATGGAGACACCTGGTGAGTATTCTAAATATACTCAATTGCACATAGGTGTTCATAATTTTAAATTGAGTGATATAAGAGAGAATTACATAGATAATAAAGGAGTAGGCCCTGTAATAAAATTAAAAAAATATGAAAATGAATTTTTAAAGTGCTGTGATGAAATTATTAAAGAGGAAAAAATGAAAAGGGTGGGATATCCATTAGTACTTAAATCTTTAGTAATGAAATTGTTGATTATTTTATGTAGGGAATTTGAAAGCGAAGAAAAGCAGGAAGATGAATATAATTGTTCATTTCAATCATCTGAAAAACAAAATATAGTTAGGGAAATTATTGATTATATGAATGAAAATTATATGTGTGATATTTCATTGGACAAGATATCTAAGAATATGTATTTAAGTCCTGTTTATATTTCAAAGATATTTAAGGAAGAGATTGGAGATTCTCCAATAAATCATTTAATTAAAATAAGATTATCAAAAGCAGAAGATTTACTAAAAGATAAAAGTATTCCTATTAAAGTGGTAGCTCAAAGAGTTGGATATAATGATGCGTATCATTTTAGTAAATTATTTAAAAAGTATTACGGGATATCTCCATCTGCATTTAGATAAAAAATTAAGTTCTATATTAAGGTTGAATATAAGTTAAGCCTTAATATAGGACTTTTTTGTTTTTAGATAAGCATATTTATAAAAATTATAAATATTATTTGAAATCATAAAGAGGGCAATTATTTTTAGAGTAGAGTTTTTTTATAAAAATAAATATTCACGCATAAAAGAGAATATATTTTAATATAAAAAACGAAAAAAAGAGGTGTTGCAATTTGAAGGTTAAAAGAATAAGTTCATTACTAGGATTGAATATTGCAATTGTAATGCTTAATATTATTATTTTTTCACCAGGATTATTTAATATTAAAATAGATTTTATTAATATATTTCAAACATCAATAGGTATAACAATAATCATAATGAGCTTTATTATTTTCATTATTGGAAATTACAAAATATTAATAAAAGAAGATAATGAAATTGATATTTCTAAATTAGATGATAGTGAAGATTACATAGAAGCATTAAAGGAGAATAGCAGTAAAAGAGTTTTTTCAAAGGATATTGATATTTT
Source organism: Clostridium saudiense (assembly GCF_000577815.1). GTDB lineage: Bacteria > Bacillota > Clostridia > Clostridiales > Clostridiaceae > Clostridium > Clostridium saudiense. Next base: position 30,500 of record NZ_CBYM010000013.1, read on the forward strand.
ATTAGAACAAATAGAAAGAATGGACAAAAAGCAAGAAAAAATAGATGATATACTATTGCAAAAATTTACTGTAAATGAAATGAGTTATATAAAATTTAAAAAGACAATAACTGAAGTAAGAGATGTTTTTTATATAAATATAAAGAGTGTTATCAATAAAATAAATATTTTTGATGAACAAGAATATGAAAAAATAAAAAAGGACATTAAAAATGGGAAACTTAATGGAAAAATAGAAGAGCAGAAAAAAGATATGTTTGATGAATATATATTTTTTGTGAAAGATTCTATAGAAGATAATGAGGAGATTTTATTGAAATTAGATAAATTTCTTTTTGAGTTATCAAAATTTAATAGTTTAGAAGATGGAGAGTTAGAAAATATGAGTGCAATTAAGGATGTTGATGAATTAATTAATAAAATAAAATTTTATAAGTAGATAAATAAAAGAAGTAGGGGGTATGGATTAGTGGGTGGTAAGAAAAGTGGAAAACTTGCAGGTATTTTGATAGTTATGGCTATTGTAATTTTGGGATTAGTTTATGGCGGAATAACTTTAACTAAAAATTGGGGAAAAAGTAAAGAAGCTATATCTGAAGAAAATGCAACTGATAAGTTGAATAAGATTTGTAAAGATATTGATATTAATGAAATAGAACCTAGAAAAGCAGCCATAGATTTAGGCGTTGAGGATGTAAAAGATACTATTCCGGATATTGAAAAGTATCCAGCACAAGTTGAGAATACTACTGACACTTATATTGAAATATTTTCTACAGGTGAGAAAACTGGTACTGGAAAGGATAGTTGGTTAATAGATGTAGCTAATGATTTTAATGAGGCAGGAATAGAAGTGAATGGGAAAACTGTTTCAGTTAAGATAAGGCAAGTAGCATCAGGGCTTGGAATGGATTATATAGTTTCAGAGAAATATTTACCAGATGCGTATAATCCATCAAATGAGCTATGGGGAGAAATGATAAAAGCCAATGGCAAGACAATTGAATTATATGATGAAAAAATGGTTGGAAATGTGGCTGGCATTATTATGTCTAAGGAAAAGTATGATGATTTAATAGAAAAGTATGGTTCAATTAACTTGAAGAATGTTACAGAGGCTGTTGCTAATGGAGAAATAAATATGGGATATACAAATCCATTTGCAAGTGCAACAGGATTAAATTTTTTAGTATCAACATTAAGCACATTTGATTCAAGTGATCCATTAAGTGAAAAAGCAATTGAGGGCTTTAATGAATTTCAAACTAATATACCATTAGTAGCATATACAACACTTCAATTAAGAAATTCTGCTGAATCAGGTATTTTAGATGGATTTATTATGGAATATCAAACATATATAAATTCACCAGAATTAAAAGCAGATTATGTATTTACACCATTTGGGTATAGACATGATAGTCCATTATATGCAGTTGGAAATTTATCTGAAGAAAAGAAAGAAATATTAAATAGATTCATTGAATTTTATAAAGGAGAAAAATATCAAGATTTAGCTACAGAATATGGATTCAATAACTTAGAAGATTATAAATGTGAAATTGGAGAGTTAGAAGGAGATGTAATAATACAGGCTCAAAAGCTATGGAAGGAAAACAAAAATAGTAATAAGCCTATAGCTGCAGTTTTTGTGGCAGATGTGTCTGGAAGCATGGAGGGTGAACCATTAAATGAGCTAAAAAAATCATTGTTGAATGGATCACAATATATAGGAGAAGAAAATTCTATAGGGTTAGTAACTTATTCAAATGATGTTAATATTAATCTTCCTATAGGAAAGTTCGATTTAAATCAAAGATCACTATTTACTGGAGCTGTACAAGATATGGATGCTGGAGGAGGAACAGCAACATTTGATGGAATTGCTGTAGCTGTTAAAATGCTTTTAGAAGAAAAGGAAAAGAATCCAGATACTAAGTTAATGCTTTTTGTATTAAGTGATGGTGAAACTAATATTGGACATTCTTTAGAAGATATAAAAGAAATCCTAGAAGCAGTTGAAATACCAGTTCATACTATTGGATATAATGCAAATATTAAGGCGTTAGAAAATATTTCTGCAATTAATGAGGCAACAAGTATTAATGCAGATTCTGATGATGTTATTTATAAGTTAGGAAGTTTATTTAATGCAGAGATGTAGAGAAATAGGGGGGAGAACATGGGATTTTCAATGAATGTATGTGATACCGAAGAAATTAAAAATGAGGTTATAGAAGCTGTAAAGCCAGAAAAAGAAGAAGTAAAAAAGTTAAAAGTATTAAGCGATAATAATGTAGAAGCAGTTATGAATTTAGATATGGATTCATTAGAGGATAGAAAGTTGATTTTAAAATCAATTGATGAATTTGGGTTAGATACTATGCAAAAATCATCTCAAAAAAACGCCTTATTAGAAGTAAGTATAAAAAATCTATCTAAAATGGGGGATGAAGGAGGAGAAGTTGCTATTGGGTTAACAGAATTACAAAGGGCAATGAAAGATCTTGATCCAAGTATGATAGACTTCACAAAAAAAGGATTTTTCGGAAGGGTTGCAAATCCAATACGTACTTATTTTGATAAGTATCAAAAAGCTGATAATGTTATTAATGATATCATGGAATCTTTGGAAAAAGGTAAGATAACCTTAAAAAATGATAATACTACTTTGGAAATAGAAGAGTTATCTATGAGGGATTTAACAAAAAAGTTAGCTAAAGAAATAGAAATGGGAATAATGATGGATGAGGAGATTTCAGATGCCTTAAATAAAGCAAAAGTTAATAATGATGATCCGGATAGAATTAGTTTTGTTTCGGAGGAGATATTATTTCCTTTAAGGCAAAGAATTATGGATATGCAGCAAATGATAGTTGTTAATCAGCAAGGGATAATAGCAATTGAAGTTATAAGAAGAAATAATAAAGAGCTTATAAGAGGTGTTGATAGAGCTAAAAATGTAACTATATCTGCTTTGAGAACTGCAACAATAGTTGCTAGTGCACTATATAATCAAAAAATAGTTTTGAAAAAGATAGATTTATTAAATAAAACTACAAATGATTTAATTAGCGGAACATCAAAAATGCTTAAGGAGCAAGGAGCAGAAATTCAAAGGCAATCAATTGAATCTAATATTTCTGTAGATACTTTAAAATCTGCCTTTTCTGATACTTTAGAGGCATTAAATGCAATTAGTTCATATAAACAAGAAGCATTACCAAGGCTTAAAGAAACTATAAGTCAATTTAAGGAGTTAGCTGATTTAGGAGAAAAGCAGATTTCTAAATTAGAAAAAAGTGAATAGTATAGAGTTATAAATTAATTATCTTAAGTTAATGTAATGAAAGAATGAGTAGCAAATTTAGTAATCAAAATATCTAAATCTGCTACTCATTATTTTATAGAAAAATTATATAGTTATTACTAAGTAATTTGATTATGATAAAGAATTTTTTTACAGTATTTATTAAATAATGAGATTGTTATATCACCGTCATTTCTATTTACCCTATGCTTATGCCCGAGAATTATTGATGATAAAAATACTATTAATTTAATATGAATACTGGAATTAGAAGCAAATACTAGTATATCTAAAAATAAAATACTAACTAAAATAACACTAGAGTTTGGTTTAATAGTTAAAATAAATTTAAAAAATATTAATATGAGTGCAAATATTAATGCAACATAACTTATAGGATATAATGCTAAAAATGAACCAAATGTAGATGCAATAGCCTTTCCACCTTGAAATTTTAAAAATGGTGAATAAGCATGCCCTAAAATTGGCGAAATTGCAATAAAAATAATTGCTATGTTACTTGTATAAAAATAATTAATAGAAATAAAAACAGGAATAAAAGCTTTAAATAAATCTAAAATTATACATAGTATTCCTAAAGGTATTCCACAATATTTAATAACATTTCCTGAACCAGGATTCATATCATCTGATATTTTTCTTATATCAATGCCTTTAACTAATTTAGGAATTAAATAAGAATACATAATAGATCCTGATAAAAAAGATAAAATAATTAATAAAATATCTCTAAAAAACAAGGTTATTCCCTCCTATGATTTGCTTGTTTTATTAGAAAGTTAGCAATATCATCAGCCGTATTTAAGTTAATATTTTTCTTTTGTGCTTGAATAATAGAATTGCATAATGAATCGTCAGTTAATAAAGATTTACACAGAGATAAAGTTTCATTTACTGAATTAGAAGCTAGTGCCATCCCATGACTTTTAAAAAAATTACAATTAGCAGATTCTACGCCAGGAATTGGGTTTATCATTATAATAGGCAAATTTTTGGTCATTGCTTCTGTTGTGGTCAATCCACCAGGTTTAGTAATTAAAATATCACTTGCATCCATTAATAAATCAATAGAATCTGTAAAAGATAATATATTAATATTTTTATTTAGTTTTACTTTATTAAATTCTTTAAATAATTCTTCATTATGTCCACAAATAACCGTAACCTGAATGTTAGGTAGTTTATCAGATAAGATTCTGGTACTTTCAAGTATATTGCCTGCACCCATACTGCCACCCATTAATAATATATGTTTCATATTAGGATCAAGGTTTAGTTCTTTTTTTGTAGCAACTTTAGATTTGTGTTGTTTAAATTTGGAATGTACTGGTAATCCAAAGCTCAGAAGTTTATTTTTATCTATTCCCTTACTAATAAATTCATTAATTAAATCTTTGTGAGGAATAAGAAAATAATCTAAATTTGTTTCTTCCCAAAAAGGTGCACAGGTATAATCAGTTATAATAGCAGCAGTAATGGAGTTAAATGGATATTTATTTTTTAAATAAGAAATTGTTTGGGCACAAAATATATGAGTGCAAATAATTATATCTGGATTTTCAGAAGTAATAACATTATATATTTTATTTGCATAAAGAGAATTTAAAATGTAAATTATAGATTTTATCTTAGGGTTACTAATTTTTACGCCAGCTTTATAAAGTGATCCAAAAAATCTAGGACTATGTTTTACTATGCTAACATAAGAATTTTCTACTTTTTTAGATGTGTTTTTTCCTGCAAAGCTTAAGGTATCTATTTCTACAGTCTTAATATTTAAGTTATCAAGTGCATTACAAATTGCTTTTCCAGCAGAAGCATGTCCGGCACCTGTGTTTGTATACAAAATAAGTGCTTTCATAATAGTTTCACCCCATCTTTAAATTAATATAAAAGAAAAAGTATAATAAATATTTTAACATAGAAATTAATTTATAAATATAATAATTGTGCTTTGCTAGAAATTATGGATATAATTATGAAAAAGAGGTGGTTTTATAAATGAATAATAAAATTTTTATTATAGAAGATGAAGAGAAAATAAGGTTAGAGTTAAGTACATTTTTAAATAGATATGGTTATGAAACAAGTTATTCCACAGATTTTGAAAATATAGTTGATATTTCCCTGAAGGAGGAGCCAGATATAATATTGTTAGATATTAATTTACCGTATTATGATGGTTATTATATATGCAGAGAAATAAGAAGGAAATCTAATGTTCCAATAATAGTAGTTACAAGTAGAAATAGTGAAGTAGATGAGCTTATGAGTATGAATTTAGGTGCAGATGATTTTATAACTAAGCCTTATAATACTCAAATTTTACTTGCTAGGATTGCATCAATTATTCGAAGAACATATCAAAATTTAGATAGTGAAGTTTTCGAATTTAAGGGTTTAAAATATAACATGTCTACTAGTGAAATGACATTTGATAATAAAAAGTGTGAGTTAACAAAAAATGAAAGTAAAATTCTTTTTACATTAATGAAAAATAAAGGGAGGATTGTTTCGAGAAATGATTTAATGAAAGCTTTGTGGCAGGATGATGAATTTGTAGATGATAATACTTTGACTGTTAATATTAATAGGTTAAGAAAAAAATTAGAAGAAATAGGTGCTGTTGATTATATTCAAACAAAGAGGGGACAGGGGTATATTTTAATATGAGCTTTATAGAATATTTTAAAGATAAAGTTATATTTATAATAATTAATATAATTGTTTTAGTTATTACATCTTATTTATTGTTTGGATTAAATGTATCTTCCTATGCAATTTTTATAATATGTATTTTGAATTTTTTAGCCAGTATATCTTTTTTTATTTATGATTGTTTAAGAAAAAGTAAGTATTATAGTAGTTTATTAAAGAGATTAGATGAATTGGATAAAAAGTATTTTATTGGTGATGTTGCTACTGAAGAAGATTTTTTAGAGGGTAAAATTTTATTTGAAATTATAAGTCAAGCAACAAAATCAATGAAGGATGATATAAGTGAATCTATTAGAAATAGCAATGATTATAAAGAATATATAGAGCTTTGGGTACATGAAATAAAAACTCCTATAGCAACTTGTAAATTACTTATTGAAAATAATGATAATGAAGTTACTGAAAGTATAGGAGAAGAGGTAACAAAGGTTGAGGATTATATAGAACAGGTTTTATTTTATGCAAGAAGCAATGCAGTAGAAAAAGATTATTTGATTAAAGAAATTAATTTAAAGAAATCTATTAATTCTGTAATTAGAAAAAATGCTAATACTTTAATTGAAAAACGGGTTAAAGTTGATATTAGGAATGTTGATAAAATAGTATCCTGTGATAGTAAATGGATAGAATTTATTTTAGGTCAAATAGTAAGTAATAGTATTAAATATATGGATAAGAAAGAAAGTGTTTTAAAAATATATAGTGAGAATATAGGAAATGACGTTATTTTAAAAATATGTGATAATGGAATTGGAATGGATGAAAGGTCTGTAATTAAAGCTTTTGAAAAAGGGTATACAGGTGAAAATGGTAGAAGATTTGGAAAATCTACTGGCATGGGATTATATTTGTGTAAAAAGCTTTGTGAAAAGTTAGGATTAGGTATAAATATTAAATCAAAGGAAAATGAAGGAACAGAGGTAACTATATTATTTCCTATAAATGATATGATGAAATTTTAGTGCTAAAAGGGAGAGTAAGTTTATGAAGAGTATTGAAACAGAAAGATTAATATTAAGAAAATGGTGTAAAGATGATTATTTAGATATGTATGACTATGGTAGTGATGATAGAGTAGGACCTAATGCAGGGTGGCCTGTACATAAAACTATAGAAGATAGTAAAGAAATAGTTGATATGTTTATAGATGGTGATGAAGAATACGCAGTAGTTTTAAAAAGTGAAAGTAAAGTTATCGGTGGAGTAGGGTTACATTATAAAAAGATTGATAAAAATATGCAAGGTGGAAATGTACGTGAAATAGGATATGTTTTAAATCCTAAATATTGGGGAAATGAATATATTCCTGAAGCTGTTAAAGCATTAATAAAATATGGATTTGAAGAATTAAATTTAGATTTAATTTGGTGTGGTCATTTTGATTATAATTTTAAATCTAAAAGAGTAATTGAAAAATGTGGATTTAATTTTAAGTTTGAAAAGATAAGGGAACTACCGTTATTAGATAATAAAGAAGTTAATGAATTATATTATAATATTTTAAAAGAAGAGTATTTTGATAAAATAAAATTAATGTAGAAAAAATGTTTTTATATCTATGCCTCAGGTAAAATATGTATATTTTACCTGAGGCATATTTTATTAAGGAATTATTAAGAAAATTTAAAATATATAGTAAGATTTTATAGATATAATACAAGGAGTGATGGAAAAAGTGTAGGAGGAAGATACATGAATGTTTTAGAGGTAAATGATTTAAGAAAGTCATTAGGAAAAAGAGAAATTATAAAAGGTGTAAGTTTTAATATAAAGTCTGGAGAAATATTTGGATTTTTAGGACCTAATGGTGCTGGGAAAACTACTACAATAAGAATGTTAGTTGGATTAATTAAACCAACATCAGGAGAAATAAAAATTTGTGGGCATGATTTAAGTAAGGATACAACCAATGCTTTAAGTGAAGTTGGAGCAGTAGTTGAAAATCCAGAGTTATACAAGTATTTATCAGGTAGAGAAAATCTTATGCAAATTGCAAGAATAAGAAAGGTATCTAAAGAAGATGTAGAAGAAACTATAAAACTTGTTGGTCTTGAGGGAAGGATTGATGATAAAGTAAGAAAATATTCTTTAGGAATGAAGCAAAGATTAGGACTAGCAGCGTCCCTTTTATCAAAACCAAAGCTACTAATTTTAGATGAGCCAACGAATGGATTAGATCCATCTGGAATATTAGATTTTAGAGAAGTTGTACAAAAGGCAGCTAAGGAAAGGGGAATGGCTGTATTTGTATCATCTCACATATTATCAGAAGTTCAAAATCTTTGTGATAAAGTTGCATTTATTAATGATGGAGTAATTAAGGCTGTTGAAGAAATAAATTCAGATACAAATTCTATGGATACTGAGAAAGATATAATTTGTCTCGTTTCTAATGATGATAAGAAAATAATTGAAAATGAAGTTAAAAAATTAACTTATGTTTCATCATGTAAAATTAATGATAAGGGATTACAAATAATATTAGAATCTAACTCAACGTCTAAGCTGGTTAAGCATTTAGCATGTAATAATTTTAATATTGAAGAAATCTATAAGGAAAGAAAAGGCTTAGAGCAAAGATATATGGAATTAGTTGAGGGAGGAATAAGATAATGTTATTTACTTTAATAAAAAATGAATTAATAAAACTTATGAAAAAGTCCAAGACATGGATAGTATTTGCACTTTTTGCAGCTTTCATAGCAGTAACTATATTTGCTCAATATAGAAGCGATAAAAATATGAGAGTATGGAGTTCACCAGAGAAACAACTAGAAATGGCTCAAGATAATTTAAACTATTATAATGAAGAACTTGAGCTGAATAAAGACACTGATGTTAATCCAGAATATATAACATATTTACAAGAGGCTATAGAAAATTCAAAGGCTCAAATAGAAAACTATGAAGATATAATAAAAAATGGATTAGATGAAAAGGCATGGAAGCTTCAATTAGATCAAATGATTGAGGATAGTAAGCAAATTATAGAAAGTTATAAAAAGTACGATGATGAGTGGTCAAAAAGATATTTAATGGAAGAGCAAGATAATTTAGAAATGTATAATTATCTTAAGGATAATAATATTGAGCCACTTTATGGATGGGAATATGAAGCTTATAACTATATGACTTCACTTATGCAATTTTTAGGAATGGCACTTTTACTTTGTGGGATAGCTGTATTTATGAGTGATATAGTTTCTGGAGAATGTACGCCAGCTACATTAAAATTCCTACTTGTACAACCAGTAACAAGAGGAAAGGTGCTTTTATCTAAGTTTATATCAGTAACAATAACAGTTGTTGCTATGATTTTAGGGGGAGAACTTATAGGATTTGCTTTTGTAAATTTAACTAGTAAACTAGGTGGAGCTAGCTATCCAGTTAATTTAGGAGCTCAATATAATAAGGTTATAAATTCTGAAGGTGTAGCTGAATTAGTTAAAGTTGTAGGATCAGGGCACATGGGAACTAATGGAGAATTGTTTGTTAAAGCTATGTTATTCCAAGGATTATTTATTATAGCAGCTTGTTCAGTAGTATTTTTAATTTCAACTTTAATAAAAAGTAGTATGATAACTATGGCATTATCAGTAGTTGTTACGGTATTTTTAAGTATAGGAAGTCAAGGAATAGATTCACTTAAAGATGTTGCACATTTAATATTTGTAAACTATGGTGATGGAATTAGTGTATTAACTGGAAGTAGTGCATTAGCGTTTAATAATCCTAATATGACAGTTCAAAATGGAATAATAGTTATGATTGCAACTATTGTAATTTCATATACAATTGCGCATATTAACTTTAAAAGAAAAGATATTTTAATTTAATAAAAATAATTATCTTATATTGTATAAGTTGATTAATAATAAATTGTATCAGGAGAAAATATGTATATTTTCATCTGCGATAATTATAAAATACGCACACCACTTTGGTGTGCGATTTTTGTTATATAACAAAAATGTAAGGTTTCTGTTATATAGTTCTATGGATAGAGTATCATATTAATTGTAAAATTTAATCATAGTCAAGGGAAAGTCTTGAAAAATATGAACTCAGTGGAGGAAAGTATGAAAAGGGAAGTTTTAAAGGTAAGCAATATAGAAAAATATTATGGAAATAAGAGTAATATAACTAAAGCAATTAATAATATTAATTTTACAGTAGAAGAAGGAGAATTTATTGGGGTAATGGGTGCTTCAGGAAGTGGTAAAACTACATTATTAAATTGTATCTCAACAATAGATAAAGTAAGCAGTGGTCATATTTTTATAAATAATAATGATATTACAAAGTTAAACTCTAAAAAAATTGCAAAATTTAGAAGAGAAGAGCTTGGATTTATATTTCAAGATTTTAATTTATTAGATACATTAACTTGTTATGAAAATATAGCATTAGCATTAACTATTTCAAGAGTTAATCATAAAGAAATTGATATTCGAGTTAAAGAAGTAGCAAGTAAACTTGGAATTATGGAAATATTAAACAAGTATCCTTATGAAGTATCAGGTGGACAAAAACAAAGAGTTGCATGTGCAAGAGCAATAATAACTAATCCATCATTAGTATTAGCTGATGAGCCAACTGGTGCATTAGATTCAAAGTCTGCAAAAATGCTTCTTGAAAGTTTAGAACATTTAAATACAGAATTAAATGCAACTATTATGATGGTAACTCATGATGCTTTTACAGCAAGCTATGCAAGTAGAATTTTATTTATTAAAGATGGAAAGATTTTTAATGAGTTAGTTAGAGGAAATGATAGCAGAAAAGATTTCTTTAATAAGATAATCGAAGTTGTTACCTTACTTGGAGGTGATCAAAGAGATGTATTTTAAGCTAGCTACAAGAAATTTAAAAAAGAGTTTAAAAGATTATACTATATATTTTTTAACATTAGTATTTGGAGTTTGTATATTTTATACTTTTAATTCTATTGAATCACAAAAAGTAATGATGGATTTAACTGATATGCAGGCAGCAGCATTTCAACTAATAGATGTAGTTATGGGAGTTGCTTCAGTATTTATTTCTTTTGTTTTAGGATTTTTAATAGTATATGCTAATAACTTTTTAATAAGAAGAAGAAAAAAAGAATTTGGAATTTATATGACATTGGGTATGGAAAATAAACAACTTTCTAGATTGATATTTATAGAGACAATGTTAATTGGAGTTGTTTCGCTAGTAGTAGGGGTAGCTTTAGGAGTTTTACTTTCACAAGGATTATCAATATTTACTGCTAAATTATTTAAAGTTAATTTAGTTAATTTTACTTTTGTATTTTCTAAAATAGCATTTATTAAGACATTAGTTTGTTTTGGATTAATTTATTTAGTTGTTTTAATTTTTAATTCATTTACTATAAGAAAAGTAAAATTAATAGATTTATTAACTTCTGCAAAGAAAAATGAAAGCTTAAAAGTAAAAAACATTTGGATATCTGTAATAACATTTGTAATTAGTATAGTAATGATAGGTTCGGCATATTTTATAGTATTAAAAAATGGAGTTGCAATAGCAAGTCCAACAGCTATAGGAATTCCAGTATTATTAGGATCTATAGGAACACTTTTATTTTTCTTCTCACTATCAGGGTTTTTATTGAAGATTATGCAAAACAATAAAAAATTCTACTTGAAAGATTTAAATATGTTTGTATTAAGACAAATTAACAGTAAAATAAACACTACTTTTATATCAATGACATTTATTTGCTTAATGTTATTTATTGCAATATGTACATTTTCAAGTGGATTTGGAATTAGCAGAGGTCTCAATAAAGATGTTCAAGATTTAACGCAATTTGATAGTAGTATATGGAACTTAAATGGTGATAATATTGAAGACTTATTAGGAAAAAATAATTTAGATGACATTTCTAATTATGCAGAATACACAAATTATAATAGTGAAGTACCTTATAGCAAATTTTTAAGTAAGAATGGTATTGAAAAAGGAAGTAGTTATTATCCTGTATTTGCAGATAGTAATATTAATACAATTACATTATCAGACTTTAATGGGTTATTAATATTGTTAGGAAAAGACACTGTAGAGTTAGGGCAAAATGAGTATTTAGCTTTTGGTGACATAGATGATATGCAAGCTGTGATACAGGAAGCTATAGATAATAATACTAAAATAAATATTAATGGAAAGGAATTAAGTCCTTCAAGTAATAAAGTTTTCAATATTGTAGCTTATGATTCAACTCTTAAAAATAATATTTGTACATTTGTAGTAAATGATGATGTAGTTAATGGATTAACAGCTATTAATACTTATTTAAATGTAAATTATAAAGATGATAAATTAAAGTCAGAAGAAGCTATAAACAAGTTAATAAAAGATAATAATGCTAAGGATGGAACTCAAATATATTATATTAGTAAAGAAAATGTAGAAGCAACTACAGCTGGACTTGGAGCAGTGGTTTCCTATCTAGCAATTTATATGGGGGTTATATTCCTAATAACAAGTGCAGCAGTTTTAGCACTTCAACAATTATGTGAATCAGCAGATAATATCTATAGATATGAATTACTTAAAAAAGTTGGAGTTGATGAAAAAATAATTAATAAATCTTTATTTACACAAATAGGAATATATTTCATAATTCCTTTAGCACTTGCATTAGTTCATTCTATAGCAGGATTAAAATTTGCACAAGGAATAGTTTCTATAGTTGGTGATGGAAGTATGATGAAATATATATTAATTACTTTAGTTGTACTTATAATTATTTATGGTGGATATTTTATTGCAACTTATAATGGCTCAAAGAAAATGATAAAATAAATAAGGTGTACAAGTAAGTACATTAAATATCTTATACGAGGTGAATTTGTATGATAAATTTTGCACATAGAGGGGCAAGTAAGTATTATCCTGAAAACACTATATTATCAATAAAGGAAGGCATAAAAACAGGAGCAACTGGTTTAGAAATTGATGTTCATAAGAGTAAAGACAATAAACTTGTTGTAATACATGATGAAGATATTGAAAGAACATTTATAGGAAAAGGGTTAGTAAAGGATTATACCCTTAAAGAACTTAAGGGTTTTAAGTGTAGAAATAAGAATTTTGAAGATAACTTAGAGTGTAGAATTCCTACTTTAGAAGAGGTTTTAGAGTTAGTTAAAGCTTCTAGGGTAATATTAAATATAGAACTTAAAACTGATGAAATACATTATGAGGGAATTGAAAAAGATGTAATAGATTTAGTTAACAAGTATGAGTTAAAGAATAGAGTAATATTATCTAGCTTTAATCATGAGTCTATAAAAATTTCTAGAGAAATTGATAGTGAGTTTAAAACAGGATTATTATATTATCAGCCTATAAAAGATGTAGTTAATTATGCTAAGGATTTTGGTGCAAATGCAATTCACCCAGATATTAGATTAGTATCAGAAGAGCTTATTAAAGAAGCTAAAGAAAATAATATAGATGTAAATATTTATACTGTGAATAGTCCAATCTTAATGAGAAAATTAATTTCAGCAGGAGTAAGTGGAGTATTTACCGATTATCCAGACTTGTTACAGGAAATAATAAATAATGGATAAATAAAAGATAAAAGTAATAACTCTGATAGAAAACTAAAAGTTTTCTATCAGAGTTATTACTTTTTATTTATTCAATATAAAGTTTGTTGAAGATATTACATTTAATTAGAAGCTGATAAAGTTCCAACTGATGATTTCTTTTCAAGCTCTAATAATATAGGTTTATCATAAATTGTTAATATAAAACAAAGTATACTTGGTATAAATAGTACTAACAGAGCATGTATTTTAGCAACAAGGAAAAGTGCTATTAATGTAACAATTATTTTTAATAAAGTTATATAGAATTTCTTTATTGAATAGTAAAAAGATAATGCAACAATATCTCTTAATTTCATATGAAATCTACAATTAATAGGAAATGCATAAAGACCTAATATTAATACAAAAATTCCTAATATTAAAAATATTATATGAAGTCCACTTGAAGACATATTTAAATAAAAATACTGAAAATCTACAAAGAAGATAGTTAATAATAATAATTCTACAAACCATAATTTAAAGTTAGACTTAAATTGAGTTTTATAAGAGTTAAAAAAGTAAGAGGTGAATGAAATATCTTTTTCTCTAACTATTTCAGCCATTGTAGAGTATAAAGCGCCTAAAGCTGGTCCAAATGGAATTAAGCAAATAAATAATAAAGCTATACTAAATAGACTAGCATTATATGATGTTAGTGTATAAAAAAATATAAGTGGTATATTAAGGAGAATAAAATAAAGTCCTCCTAATAAAAGCCAAGTTATATAATTAATAATTGAAAAAAGTGGTTTGTCATAAAATTCTTTTTGTTTACCCATAGTTTAATACCTCATATTTTAATCATTTTTTTCTATTTCTTTAATTGGTGGAATTTTAATAATGACTGTAGTACCATAATTATAAACACTTTTAAATGAAAGGCCATAATTATCACCATATAACAGTTTAATTCTTTTGTTGATATTTTTTAAGCCATAACCACTACCTTTTGAAGAGGTAAGCTTATTATCGATTAGTTCTTTAAGTTTATCTTCAGTCATTCCTATACCATCATCAGAAATTGTTAGAATCACATCTGAGTTAATAGAATATCCTAGTATAGAAATAGTACCAGTTCCCTCACCTTTACCCAGAATTCCATAATTAATAGAATTTTCAATAATAGGTTGTAAAGTAATCTTTGGAATTAAATAATCATTAATAGATTCATCAACATTAAATTTTAATGAAATTCTATTGTTATATCTCATATTTTGAATGTTTACAAATAATGTTGCATGCTGTAGCTCATCTTTTATAGGAACTAAGTCCTTACCCTTGTTTAAAGAAAGCTTATAAAATTTAGCTAAATTTTTAACTGCATGGCTAATTTCAGAGTTCATTTTTTTATATGACATCCAATTAATCATATCTAGGGTGTTATATAAAAAATGAGGATTAATCTGAGATTGTAAAGCCTTTAATTCAGCATTTTTTACACTCTTACCAAGTTTGTATTGTTCATCAATTAATATAGACATTTTACCAATCATATAATTGTAACTATCAATTAATTCTCCTAATTCATCATTATCATTATGATCAATATAATGACTAAAGTCACCGGATTGAACACAACGCATCCCTTTAACTACTTTATTTAATCTTTTATTTATATATTTTATGAAATAAAAAGCTAAAGCTATGGAAGTTCCACCACAAATAACTACTATAATGAAAAGATAGATTCTTTGAGAATTTATAGCAGCAATAATACTTGATTCTGGTAATAAGGTTACCAAATACCAATCTGTTTTATCTATTAAAGACGATTTAACATAAATTTTTGAATTATTAACTTTAGTAGTGGAAAACTTATTATTTATATTTGCAAAATCTTGAATTTGATTTATATCAGTTATATATTCAATATTTTGATTTTTTTCTTCGGATGAACAAATTATGATTCCTTCAGAATTAATTATATAGCTAACAGTATTAGGTACAGAATTAATTTTATTGATAATATCGCTAATTAGAGATTTTTTAAAGGTAAGCTTTAAATAACCTATATTTTCAGCAAAATTATCAGGGCTTTTTATAGTTTTAAAAAGTGAGAGTGTATCAGATGGTAGTGGATTATAAGTAGTAAAATAAGAACTAGGTCCCCAAATAAATCGGGCATTAGTACTATTTATTGAATTTATAGCTTTAGTACCATCTAATATATTCATACTAAAAATATTTTTATTATCATTCTTGTAAATAAAATTATCATTAACATATAAACTTACATTAGAAACTTCAGATTCATCTTCGTATGATGAAAGAAATAATCTTAAATATGATAAATGACTTATTTGGTCAGATAGTAAATAATTATCAGGATCATTCCTAAGTATTGTTACAATGTTTTCATCAATAGCTAATGTATTAGAAATATCAAAGATTCTATATAGTTTATAAGTTATAAAATCAACAGATTGTTCAAAGGCCTTTTCAGTAGAATTTAATAAATTACTTTCAATGATATTGGACATTTTAGCATAAGAGTATCCAAATAAAGCTGTTAAAGGAACTAATATTAAAATACAATAAGTTAATAGAAATTTTTGTATTAAATTTAGTTTCCTAAAAAAAGTAATTTTATTTATAATATAATCTTTCATTATGTGAATTTACGCCTATATTCAGAGGGGCTATAGCCGACTTCCTTTTTGAAGATCTTAGCAAAATAATTGCCATCTCTATAGCCAACACTTGAAGCAATTTCATTCATTTTTATTGAAGGGTCTTGTAATAAAGTTTTTGCCTTGTCTAATCTATATTCAGTGATATATTTATTTACAGTAGTATTAGTATGATCTTTAAAAATTACGCATATATGTGCTGGTGTTAAAAATATATTTTTACTTATTTCCTCTAGGGAAAGATTAACATCAGCATAGTTTTCATGGATAAATTTTAAAATGTTTAATATAGGTTTATTATTGTTATTTTTTTCTTCTAATAATTTAAAGAAATTATTTATTTTATCTATAAGGTAACTATTAATTTCAAAGATAGTATTCAGTTGCAATATATCTTCAAATAGACTGTTACTATCTATATGAGTTGAGATATCAATTTTTCTATCATTTGAAAAGTTAATAAGTTTTAGCAGTAAATTATAATAGATATCCTTTACATAACTTATAGAGGTGCTTGGATAATTTTTAATTTCATTTGTTAATTCTTTAGTTAATAAAAGTAAACTAGACTTATCTTCATTAACTAAATATTTTTGAAAATCATCATAGATATCATTATTAAGTACATAAATTTTAGGATTAAAATTTTCTAAATAAATTACGGAATTATGATTATAAAAGAATGCAGAGTTAACTATTTTAATAATATCAGTATAAGCATTTTTAATATCATATATATTGTTGAAAATATTTCCTATACAGAAGTTTAAAGGTGTAAAGTTATTTATATATTCACTAACCGAAAATAGCAATGAATTAAATTCAGAATTAGATATTAATGATTTTATAGTATTTTTAAGAAATAAATTAATAATAATTTGTTTTTTATTAATAAACGATATCAAAGATTCCATATTGTAAATAGAAATTAAGTTTTGTAAATTAGAAATAATTAAGTTTTGATCAATATTAATACAATTAATTAAATTCAAACAAACGATTACAGAAGGCTTGTCCAATAATGACAAGTAGTAGTCAGAATTATAATGAGAAGATAAAAGTAAATTTATTTCATCATTAGTAATTGAATTAATTAAATCTAACACTATATTATCTTTAATGTTTTTATATATTATTTTTGATTTTTGAGCTTCTGTGACAGCATTTCTAATTGAAATTTCTAATTCATCTAAATCAATAGGCTTTTCTACATAGCTTATTGCTTTAAGGTGAATAGCTGATTTTAAATATTCTTTATCTGAAAAACCACTCATAAATATAATAGAACAATTAGGATATAATTCTCTAACCTTAAAAGATAATTCTATACCATTTAAACGAGGCATTCTTACATCGGTTAATAAAATATCTGGTTCAAAATCTTTTATAATTTCTAATGCATTTTGACCATCATATGCTTCTCGTACTTCACTGATATTTAAAGCCTTCCATGGAATTGTTTCTAATATACCCTGACGTGTAAAACTTTCATCATCTGCAATTAAAAGTTTGACCATATATATACCCCCTATATCAAATATGTTAAAATTATACCATTATTGTTAGAATTTATTCAACAATAAACATAAAATACAAAAATTATTCAATTTGGTTTTATTTAAGATTATAATAAATGGTAAGTCAAAATAAAAAAGATAATAATATTTTACTAGTATCTAATTATTTTACCAATAAATATTACTTATGTAGATGTTATCATTATATCAGTTGGTGAAAACGATAACTTATAAGGGGGATATATATGGAGAAAGGGTTAGATAGCAAAAAAATTAAAAATGGATTTTTTTCGAAAAACAAAAATAAGGAAAATACTTTGTATGAGGAATCTTCTTTTGTAAGGCAATTTAAAAGAAATAGGATATTATTACTGATGCTTGTACCAGCAGTTACTTATTTCTTACTATTTAGTTATTTGCCTATGACAGGTTCAATTGTTGCATTTAAGAATTATAATTTTAGAGATGGTATTTTTGGAAGTCCATGGGTTGGATTTGACAATTTTAAATATTTCTTTATTTCAGGACAAGCTTGGACTGTAACCAGAAATACTATATTTTATAATGTATTGTTTATTGTTATTAATACAGGTCTTCAAATGGGGCTTGCGATATTAATTTCAGAAATTGGTGGAAAGTTCTTTAAAAAGATTACACAAACAGCAATGTTTTTACCATATTTTATTTCATGGGTTGTTGTTGGAATGATTGCTTACAATTTTTTAAATGTTGAGCATGGAACAATTAATACATTAATTGCAAAGCTTGGAGGAGAGAAAATTAATTTCTATGGAACAACATGGGTTTGGCCATTTATATTAGTATTTTTCTCAGCATGGAAAAATGTTGGATATGGAACAGTGCTATATCTAGCAGCAATAATGGGAATTGATACAGAAATATATGAAGCAGCTCAAATTGATGGAGCAAATATATTCCAAAGAATTTTCAAAGTAACAATTCCTTGTTTGGTACCGACTTTAATAATATTAACATTATTAGCAGTGGGAAATATCTTTAGAGGAGATTTCCAAATGTTTTATCAACTTGTAGGTAATAATGGACCATTATTTAATGCAACAGATGTTATAGATACATTCACATTTAGGTCTCTTATTCAATCAGGAGAAGTTGGAATGTCAGCAGCTGCTGGATTATATCAATCAGTATTTTGCTTTATAACAATAGTATTTACTAATTTCTTAGTTAAGAAATATGATCCAGATTACTCATTATTCTAGGAGGTAAAATATGAAGAAGTCAAAAGATATAAAAGTATTTAATATTTTAAGTTATACACTAATTGCACTAGTAGCAATAATATGTTTAATACCATTTTTAATGGTTGTAGTTGGATCTTTCACTGCAGAAAAAGAAATCATTGCAAATGGTTTCTCTTTCTTCCCAAAGGAATTGTCATTAGAAGCATATAAAACTGCATTAAAGGAACCAATGGCAATACTTAGGGCATATGGAGTAACAGCAAGTTTAACTGTAATTGGTACAGCAATTGGATTATTTATAGTAGCGATGACAGCATATGTATTACAAAGAAAGGACTTTAAGTGGAGAAATAAAGTATCATTTTTCTTCTACTTTACAACATTATTTAGTGGTGGATTAGTTCCATGGTATATTTTAATGGTAAAATATTTAGGTTTAAAGGATAGCTATTTATCTTTATTGTTACCACCATTGTTAAGTGTTTTCAATATAATTATTATGAAAAGCTATATGAGTGGAATTCCACAAGCATTAACAGAATCAGCTAAAATAGATGGGGCAGGAGACTTTACTATATTTATGAAGGTAATATTACCATTAGTCAAACCAGCACTTGCAACTATAGGAATGTTTATTGCATTAGGATATTGGAATGACTGGTATAATTCAATGTTATTTATAAATAATGAAAATTTATATTCATTACAATATTATTTATATAAGATTGTAAACAATATCGAAGCATATAAAACAATACTAGCACAAGCTGGTGGTGGAACTTCATTAGGTTCTACAATAAATATGCCAAGTGAGTCTTTAAAGATGGCATTAACAATTATAGTAACTGGACCAATTATATTAGTTTATCCATTTATTCAAAAATACTTTGTTAGTGGTGTAACTATAGGAGCGGTTAAAGGATAAAGATTAATAAAAAATACAAAAAGGATAAATACCAAAAGGGTTTATTTATAAATGAGTTATGAGGGGGATTTTAAAATGATAAGAAGGTCAATAAAAAAATTAGCAGCTATAGGTTTAAGCGTGCTTATGTTAAGTTCATTTATGGTAGGATGTGGGTCAAAAGGATCCGATGATAAAAGTGTAGCATCAAATTCTTCAGAATTAAAAGAAGTTAAATTGAAAATGTACTTAATAGGAGATAAACCAGCAGATTTTGATGAGGTTTATGCAAAGGTTAACGAAAAGATGAAGGAAGAAATAAATGCAACTTTAGAAGTGAATTTTATTCCTTGGTCAGATATGACAACTAAGTATCAACTATTATTCCAATCAGGTGAAGATTTTGATTTAATATTCACAGCTGCAGGGTGGGGATATTATAGCCAAGTTGCAACTAAAAATGGATTCTTAGAGTTAACAGATGACTTATTAAAGGAATATGCTCCACAAATTTATGCTAATGAACCAGCAGATGCATGGAATCAAGCAAAAATTGATGGGAAAGTATATATGGTTCCAAATGATAGAAATGAATATGGTACAAACGTATTTGCTTATAGAGGAGATTTAGCAAGCAAATATGGATTTGAATCAATTACAAGTTATGATGAACTTGAAGCATTTATGGATGCTGTAGCACAAGGTGAATCAGGAAATGGAATTAAGGTTATGGCTAATGGTGGGGGACAAAATTTACAATGGCCATATATGATTGAAAGATATGGATTCTCAACTGTTAGTGGAGCTCCAACACCATCGATTGGATATGATGTTAATGATACATCAGGAGAAGTATTTGCCTTTGTTGATACTCCAGAATATATGGAATATGTAACGAAAATGAAGGAATTTGCTGATAAGGGTTATTGGGCAGCAGATTCAATTTCAAGCCAAGCTACTAGAGATGAAGATTTCGTAGCAGGAAAAACTGCAATAATGACTTGGAATCTTAGTACTGTAGCAAATAGAACTGTTGAAATGAATGCAGCTAATCCAGATTGGAATGCAACATTACTTGATTTAAGTGAAGGAGTTAACAGAGTTGTTCAACCTTATACAAACAATGGTATTGCAATAAATGCTAATTCAAAAAATCCTGAAAGAGCTTTAATGGCAATTGAATTATTAAGATATGACGAAGAAATTAATAACTTAACTTGGTATGGTATTGAAGGTGAGCATTGGGAAAATTCAGCTGAAGGTGAATATACTTCTTTAGAAGGAAGTGATGCATTCCCAGCAGGTGAAGTTTGTCCGTGGGGATGGTATACTACTAAATTTGCTCGTACTTCATCTACTGAACCAGAAATAGTTCAAGAAACTATCACTAAGTGGAGTGACAATTATACAGTTTCTAATCCTTTAGCTGCATTTTCATTTGATGATTCTAATGTTAAAAATGAAATGGCAGCAGTAGGTAATGTTATTACTCAATATGGAGTACCTCTAGATTTAGGAATGGTTGATGATGTAGAAGCTGGTGTTAAAGAGTTTAGAGAAAAATTAACACAAGCTGGATTTGATAAGATATTAGAAGAATGTCAAAAACAAGCCACAGAATTTGTTAAATCATATAACTAAGATTCTAAATCTTTGATTTAGTTAATCGAAGTTACACCTACGAACAACGTGAGTAGTGTGTTTCATATAAAGATTCTAAATCTTTGATTTAGTTAATTGAAGTTGACTGAAACTCCAAATTTTAATTTGGTTAGTTGAAATTACACTGTGTGTCTCATTTAAAATAGCCTTCTCACTATTAGTAATGCTCATAGTAATTATTATGGGCAAAGCTACACCTACGAGCATAAGTAAGTAGCGTGTTTCCAGTTTAAAATAGGCAGATGATTAAGATTTATAAAAATTATAGTCATCTGCCATTTTTAATAAAGAGATATAAAAAGTAAGAGAAATTAGTGCAATCAAATATATGGAAAGTGAGAATTTGTAGAAAATAAGATTAATTTAAAAATATCAAAATTTTAGATAAGAAGAAGTATGCAATAATTAAGCGGTATTGGAGGAATATAAAATGATTAAAAAATTTAAACCTGTTAATGAAAAGGTTAAAGGTTTTTTACACGGAGGAGATTATAATCCAGATCAATGGTTAGATTATCCTGAGATATTAAAGGAAGATGTAAGATTATTGAAATTAGCACATTGTAATTGTGTGTCTATAAATATTTTTGGGTGGAGCGCAATAGAGCCCGAAGAAGGTAAGTATACTTTTGAATGGCTTGATAAAGTTATGGATGATATGGCCGCGGCAGGGGTTCATGTAATTTTATCTACTCCAAGTGGAGCAAGACCAGCTTGGATGTCAGAAAAATATCCAGAAGTTTTACGTGTTTGGTCAGATAGAAGGAGAATACTTCATGGACAAAGACATAATCACTGCTTTACTTCACCAATATATAGAGAAAAGACTTCAGAAATTAATAGAATATTAGCAGAAAGATATAAAGATCATCCTGCACTTATAATGTGGCATGTATCTAATGAGTATGGTGGAGAGTGTCATTGTAATCTTTGCCAAGAAGCTTTTAGAGAATGGTTAAAAGTTAAATATGAAAATGATTTAGAAAAATTAAATAAAGCATGGTGGACAGGATTTTGGAGTCATAAATTTACTAGTTGGTCACAAATAGAAAGTCCAGCACATCATGGTGAAGAGTTTGTTCATGGACATAATCTTGATTGGAAGAGATTTGCTACAGATCAAACTATAGATTTCTATAAAAATGAAATAGCACCAATTAGAGAAATAACACCTAATATACCTGTTACAACTAATTTCATGGGTGATTATCCAAGAATGAGTTTATTTAATGGATTAGATTATTGGAAGTTTGCTAAAGAAGTGGATGTTGTATCATGGGATGATTATCCAGCATGGCATAATAATTTTGAAAAGACATATGATACTGCAGCTAATGTTAGTTTTGTACATGATGTATATAGAACATTAAAGGGCGGACAACCATTTTTAATAATGGAAAGTACTCCAAGCTTAGTTAACTGGCATAAGGTAAATAAAACTAAGAGACCAGGAATGCATTTATTATCATCACTTCAAGGTGTGGCACATGGAGCAGATTCAGTTCAATACTTCCAATGGAGAAAAGGAAGAGGAGCATCTGAAAAATTCCATGGAGCAGTAGTAGATCATTGTGGACATGAAAATACTAGGGTATTTAGAGAAGTTACAGAAGTAGGGGAAACATTAGAAAAATTAACTGAAATACTTGGAACTAGTGTAGAACCAGAAGTAGCTATAATTTATGATTGGGAAAATAGATGGGCAATAGATGATTGCCAAGCACTTAAAAATGATAATAAGGGATACTTTGAAGCTGTTGAAGATTATTATAAGGTGTTTTGGAGAAAAGGAATTCCTGTAGATGTAGTTAATATGGAGTGTGATTTTTCTAAGTATAAATTGCTTGTGGCACCAATGTTATATATGATAAGACCAGGTGTTGCTGAAAGAATAACAGAGTTTGTTAAAGATGGTGGTACTTTAGTTACAACTTATTTCAGTGGATTAGTTGATGAAAATGATTTATGCTTCTTAGGGGGATTCCCAGGACCACTAAGAGAAGTTACAGGAATTTGGGCTGAAGAAATTGACACATTGTATGATTCAGATGTAAATTATTTAGAGTTTAAAGATAGTAATGAGTTAGGTGCTAAAGGAAGTTATAAATTAAGAGATTATTGTGATGTAATTCATGCTGAAACTGCAGAAGTATTAGCAACTTATAAAAATGATTATTATGCTGGAATGCCTGCATTAACAGTAAACAATTATGGAAATGGTAAGGCTTATTATATAGCAGCAAGAACTAATAATGATTTTGATACTGAGTTCTTTACTAAAATAATAAATGACTTAGAAATTAAACCTGTAATTAATACTGAATTACCTATTGGAGTAACAGCTCAAATGAGAACTGATGGTGAAAATGATTATGTATTTGTTATGAATTTTAGTGAAGAAAATAACACTGTTGTTTTAGATGATAATAAGTATGTTGATATGCTTACAAATGAAGAAGTTAGTGGGGAATTAAAGTTAAATAAATATGGTGTTAAAGTATTAAAAAGATAGTAGAAAATTATATATACGTTGAATGAAGTATTAAGGTTAGTATTAAAAGGAATGCTAACCTTATTTCTTTAAAAATTATTATATCTAAAGTTAAATGTTAGAATAGTATTTTATTCACGGGTACTTCAATAAAAAATTCTTAGTTTCATTTTGATTTATAAAAATATAAATAAATTTATTCTCTAAAATCTAAGCTTAATACATTAGTTTAACAAAGTAATTATTTAGGATATAATATAGATAAGTGAGTAAAAATAATGAGGTTTATATGGATAAGGGAGAATTTATTAAGGCAATTAGTAAACATAATGAAATTATAGCTATATGTGAATTCGGAAGTTATGGTACAGATGATTGGATAAAAGATAGAAGTGATATAGATTTACTTGTTGTAACTGCACCGAAAGTTACTTTTTTAGATACATTTGATATAGAAGATGAAATAAAGAAAATAGCTAGTAAGTTTTATAATTATAACAATATTCATTTGACCTTTGTATTATTTAATGATTTTGGAAATAAATATGCACGTATGGCAGTAGATAGCGATAATAAGTATATATTAAAAGAAGAAAGATGGTATGATTTTAATCATTATGTTTTAAAAGCTGCACGAAATAATGAAAAGTTAGAAAAAACTTTAAAAATAGATGAACAGTACAGTTACTTTGGAGGTATTATTGATGAATCCATACTATAGATATAAGAAAGAAAAGTTTTTAGAAAAATATCAAAGTGCATATGATAATTTAGAAGACCTTAAAGAGGCAATAGCTGAATATAAAAAAATAATAGTAGAATTATGAGAAGAGCAATGTTTGCATTTTTTCAAGATTTCACTGAATATATAGTTGATATGTGTGAAAGTTATATAATAGTTAATGATGGAAAACTAAAAAGTTCAATATCGGCTACAGGACTTATTGATAAAGCATGGGAGATGTTTTTTTTGATGATAAGCTTAAAGGATATCTTTCAATGGCTGTAAAGCTAAGAAATAGATATACTCATGATTATTATATAAGAGAAGAGAGTGAAAAGTTAATAGAGGAATTTTGCTTTAATAGATTAGCTTACTTAGATATATTTTTAGGGGAAAATAAAGATAAAGTTATTCTAAAATATAAGGATAAAGAATAGATAAAATAATATTAAAATGTAAAAACACCTTCAATATTAATTTTTAATATTGAAGGTGTTTTTTGATACAAAAGGAATACAGTTGGTAGCATAACATAAAATTTATCATAGCATGTAGTATATTACTTCTAAATATAATGGGGGAATGTATGAAGAAGAAGTTATTATCAATATTTTTAAGTAGCGTAATAATAGTAACATTGTTATGTACAAGTATTTATGTTAAGGCCGAAGGTAATGATGAGGCCGGGACTAGTAGCGAATCAGAAGAAGTTTTAGATATGGGGGAGGAGGATACTAAGGATAAGGATATACAATTAAATGAAGGTGAAGTATATCAAGATGGGGAAAATGTTAGTGACGAAAATAATTTAAATCCTGGTGATTATGATTCCAATTTATTTAAAATAGTACTTTATACTTTAGGTAAATTATCAGATGAATCTATAAAAAAAGATGAATTAAAAGCAATAACTAAGATAGATATAGAAGCATTACAAAATGAGCATAGTGATTTAGAAAATATAGAGATAAAGTCATTTTCTTTATTAAAGGAAATTAGCAACTTAAAAGAAATAAATTTAGGAAATGTTAAATGTGAGAATATAGGAGAGTTAAAAGAAATCACTACATTAGAAATAGTAAAGGTAAATGGAAATGTAGTAGAAAAAGGTTCGTTAGAAAGTGTTTCAGAAGAAAATATACAAGAGGTTACAGAACCAATTATTGAAAATCAAGTAGTAGATAATAATGAGGCAGAGAACTCTGAAATTAATAGTGATGAGAATACATCAGATTCATCAGTAATAGAAGAAGAGCCAAGTGATGAAGTTATAGACAATAGTGAAAATAAAGATAATACAGAGGAAGAACCAACAGATAGCAAGGATGAAGATAAATCAAATGAAGGAGCAGTTGTAACAGGAGATGAGTCTGAAAACTTACCTATAATAGATGCTAATGATAAAACAATAAATGTTGGTGATAAGTTTGATCCACTAGATGGAGTAACTGCTAAGTCAAATAATGGAGAAGATTTAACAGATAAAATTGAAATAAAAGAAAATGAAGTAAATCCAAATGAGCAAGGAAAATATAAGGTAACTTATTACGTAAAAGATAATGATAATAAAGAAGCAACTAAAACAATATCAATAACAGTACAAAAAGGTGAAGAAGTAGTAAATACATTACCAATAATAAATGCAGAAAATAAAACAATAGAATTAGGAAATAAATTTAATGAGTTAGATGGTATAAAAGCAATTGATGAAGAAGACGGAGATATAACTAATGATATTATTGTTGTATCAAGTAATGTTGATGTCAATAAAGAAGGAGTATATGTAGTAACTTATGAGATAAAGGATAAAGATGGAGGTAAGACAAGGAAAACTATTGAAGTTACAGTTGTTAAACCCTTAGAAAAAGAAAATGAGGCTCCATATATAAATGCAAGTGATAGAACTATTAAACAAGGAGAAAGCTTTAATCCATTAAATGGAGTAAATGCATATGATACTGAAGATGGAGATTTAACTTCAAAAATAAGAGTTATTGAAAATATGGTTGATATAAGTGTAGTAGGAAAGTATTCAGTTACTTTTGAAGTAAGTGATAGTGCTGGGTATAGAGTTACTAAGGAAATATATATTAATGTTGTACCAAAAAGTAATACAAGACCAATTATATATGCTGATAATATAACAGTAGCTTTAGGTGAAAAGTATAATCCATATGCAATGGTAAGTGCTTCAGATAAAGAAGATGGAGATATAACAGGAAAGATTATAGTAGTATATAATTATGTTAATGTATATAAAGAAGGCATATATAAAGTTGGATATAAGGTTACTGATAGCATGGGAACTTCAGCATCTTGTGTAATTAAAGTAAAAGTTAAAAATTTTAATAATGGAAATAAAGTAACTTCAACAGGAGATGTACCAGTTATATACTGCAATGATATTTCTATAGCATTAGATACGAAATTTAATCCATTAGAGTGGGTAGCAGCAACTGATAAAGAAGATGGAGATATAACTAATAAGGTTATGGTTATATATAATAATGTTGATACAAGTATTGAAGGTAATTATCATGTAACTTATGAGATTATTGATAGTAATGGAAACAAGGTAAATAAAGCAATGATGGTTGTTGTTGAATCAGAAGATAAGATGAGTGGAGAAAATAAACCACCAATTATTAATGCGAATGACATTACATTAGAAAAAGGTAGATATTTTGATCCATTAGATGGTGTTACAGCATTAGATGATGAAGATGGAAATTTAACAAATAAGATTATTGTTAAAGAAAATGAAGTGAATGTAAGCAAAAAGGGAGTATACAAAGTAACTTACGAAGTAACTGATAGTAAGGGGTTAGTTACTACAAAAAGTATTAGTGTTACAGTTGACGGCGGAAGTGGTTTTAATAGTAATTCAACGATAATAAAAATTATTATAGGATTATTAGTCATTATAACAGTAAGTGGATCAGCAACAGCAATTATAGTTAATAAGAAAAAGAAGTAGTTTAAATTATTTTTCAAAAATAGATGCATTTATAAAAATAACTTGATTTATCATCTGTTTTATTATTTAATGAGATATATAATTGAATAATAAAGAATTTAGGTTTTAAAATTATAGATTTTTAGTATTATAATTTTAAATTAAAAGGGAAAGTGGTTAAATGCCACTGCAGCCCCCGCTACTGTAATAATGGACAAATCTCTAAATAAATCCACTGGTGGTTAAAAACTGGGAAGGTATGAGAAGAGGATGAAGTTAAAGCCAGGAGACCTGCCTAAATTTTAATCTATACTTCGGTGGGAAGGTAAGGATGATATGATAGAAAGTTAAGTAAGAGGTTTCAAGTGATAAGTTTAGAATTAAGGACTAAATTTAGCTTAGGATGAATTTACAGAAATTTATTTTAAGAAACTCCAAAAGAGGTTTTAAAATTAGTTTGTTACTTGTAACTTGTTGTTTGTTACTAACTAAATTGAAGAAAAGTGAGAAATACTTTTTTCAATTAGTAGTTTTGAGTTGTTTTAGTAGTTAAGGATAACTAAAACTAAAAACTACTAACTGTATAATTTTGGTTATATTGTGTTGTCTTTTAAGCACCCTAATTGAAGGGTGCTTTTATTTTTTTATTATAAAGTAATTTATAAACATAATTAGATTTTTTAGTTAATAAATAAAAATGAATAAATAAATTTAAAGAAAAAATAATTTGAAATAAATTTTAGGAGATTTTAAATAATGAAAAAAGCAATATTAGTAGTTAGCTTTGGGACAAGCTATTTAGACACTTTAGAGAAAACAATTGAAAATGCTGAAAATCAAATAAGAAATAGTTTCAGTGAATATGATATTTATAGAGCATTTACATCTCATAAGATAATAAAAAAATTAAAAGAAAAATATGAGATATTTGTTGATAAACCTGAGGAGATGATGGAAAAGTTATATGAAGATGGATATGAAGAAGTGATTATGCAACCATTGCATATGATACCTGGAGAAGAGTTCATATATGTAAATAAAATAGCAGAAGCTTTCAAGGATAAGTTTAGCATTCTAAAAGTAGGAAGACCTATTTTTTACTATCAAGGAATAGAGGAATTACCACAAGATTATTCACTATTTATTGAAGCAACAAAAGAATTATATGAGAAAAATAATGCTGTAGTGTATGTCGGACATGGAACTGCACATCCATCAAATTCTGTATATGGATGTTTACAAGCTGTGTTGGAAGATGAAGGATATGAAAATGTATTTGTTGGGACAGTTGAGGGATATCCTAATTTTGAAACAGTACTTAGAAGACTAAAAAGAAAAAATATAACTGAAGTAACTTTAGCTCCATTAATGATGGTTGCAGGCGACCATGCAAGAAATGATATGGCTTCAGATGATGAAGATTCGTGGAAGTCTATGCTAGAAGAAGAAGGTATTAAAGTGAATTTGCATATGAAAGGGCTTGGTGAAAACGAAAAATTTAATGAGCTATATATAAATAGAATAGAAGATCTTATAAACAATAGATATATCGGTGTTGGACAAACTAAAAAAGGTCATAAGGTAAAAGTAAAAAGTTAAGGAGACATAAAGCATGAAAACAATGATAATTTCATCCAATTGTAGTGGTGGAGGAAAAACTACAGTTACTCTTGGATTAATGAAAGCATTAAAAAATAGAGGCTATGATGTACAAGGATATAAGGTAGGTCCGGATTATATTGACTCAGGATTTCATACTGAAATAACAGGGAATGTATCTAGAAATTTAGATTTGCATTTAATGGGAGAAGATGGGGTTAAGGCAAGTTTTTCAAGAGGAAAAGGTGATTTAGCGGTAGTTGAAGGAGTTATGGGACTATATGATGGGAAAGGTTTAACTGAAGAATGTTCAACATATAGTATTTCCAAAGTATTAAATAATGCTCCAATTATATTAGTAATTACTCCAAAGGCACAAAGTATAACTTTATGTGCAGAAATTAATGGAATTAAAAATTTTAAGGATGCTAATATTTCAGGCGTAATTTTAAATTGTATTAGTGAAAGTTACTACAATTTATTAAAGTCAGCAATTGAAATGCACTGCAATTTAAAGGTGTTTGGATATATTCCAAAGGATGAAAAGCTTAAATTAGAAAGTAGACATTTAGGGTTAGTACAAAGTGTAGAAGTTGGTAATTTACATGAGAAGATAGATTATTTAGCTAAACTTATTGAGGAAAATATAAATTTAACTGAAATAATTGAAAGTTTTAAGGAGATAAGTAAGTACGATGATAATTATCATTTAGAAAATAAAAATAAGAAAATTGCAATAGCTTATGATGAAGCTTTTAGGTTTTATTATAAAGAAAATATAGAGTTATTAGAAGAAGTTGGTGAAGTTATTTACTTTAGCCCGCTTAAGGATTCAAAGTTACCAGAAAATATTGATTTTTTATATTTAGGTGGTGGCTATCCAGAGGTATTTAAAGAAGAGTTAAGTAAGAATACAAGTATGCTTAAGAGCATAAAACAAGCATTAGATAATGGATTGAATTGTTATGCTGAATGTGGTGGATTAATGTATTTAACAGAAAATATAGATGGCGTTGATATGGTGGGATTCTTAAAAGGAAATAGTGAAATGACTAAAAGACTAAATAGATTTGGTTATGCAACAGTATCATTAGGTGATATAAGAATTAATTGTCATGAATTCCATAAGTCAAAGGTAAATTTAAATGAAGAGGCAATATATGATGTAATAAAAACTTCATATACGGGCGAAGAAATTAAATGGAAATGTGGATATAAAAAGAATAATACATTAGCAGGATATCCACATGTGCATTTCTTTGGAAATTTAGATTTTATTAAGAGATTATTAAAATAAGAAAATTGGAGTGAATAAAAATGGACTATATTAAAAATCCAATGGAAATAGAAAATACAAGTATGAAAATTATAGAAGGTGAAATGGGTGAGCATAATTTCACTAAAGAAGAATTGTCTATAATAAAGAGAACTATTCATACAACAGCAGATTTTGAATACAAAGATTTAGTAGAAATAAGTAAAGGAGCGATAGAAGCTTCTAAAGAAATTTTTAAGAAACCATTTATTATTTATACAGATACTAATATGGCATTATCAGGAATAAATAAAATAGCCTTATCAAAATTAAATGGAAAGGCTATTTGTTATGTAAATTTAGAAGAAGTACATAAAGAGGCTAAAGAAAAGCAAATAACTCGTTCAATGGCAGCTGTAGAAAAGGCTTGTAATGATAATGTTGATATTTTTGTATTTGGAAATGCACCAACAGCATTATTTAAATTAAAAGAGCTTATAAAAGATGGAAAAGCTAAGCCAAAGTTAATTATTGCAGTTCCAGTAGGATTTGTTGGAGCAGCAGAAAGTAAGGAAAATTTAGAAGAACTTAATGTTCCTTATATTAGAGTTAAGGGAAGAAAAGGTGGAAGCACAGTTGCAGCAGCAATAGTAAATGCTCTTATGTACAACGTTGTTGAAAGGTAGACTTGTGTAGTTAAGAGTTAGTAGTTTTGAGTTAAGGGAGTGACAAGTTTCAACTTGTAACTTGTAACTAAATAAGTGGGGAGTTAGGATGAATGCTAGATCTTTATGTAATGAGTGGTGGTAAGAAATTAAGATGTGGATATACTACTGGATCATGTGCAACAGCAGCGGCAAAGGCAGCAACAATTATGCTTTTTAATGATGTAGTTCTAAATAGTGTTGACATAATAGTACCTAAGGGAATTGAGATAAAGATACCTATAAATTCTATAGAAAAAGGTGAAAATTATTGCTTAGTTTCTGTGATTAAAGATGGTGGAGATGATCCAGATATAACTGATGGGATAGAAATTTATGCAAGAGTAGAAAAGCAAGATAGTGGATTTACTTTAGTTGGAGGAGAAGGAGTTGGAGTAGTTACTAAAGAAGGGTTATTTATAGAAAAAGGACTTCATGCAATTAACCCAACTCCAAGAAAAACTATTCAAGAAGCTGTAATGGAAAATCTTCCTGGTGACATTGAAGGTGGAATTAAGGTAACTATTAGTGTTCCTGAAGGAAAAGAAATTGCTAAAAAGACCTTTAACCCTAGGCTTGGTATAGTTGGAGGAATTTCTATTTTAGGAACATCAGGAATAGTTAAACCAATGTCAGAAGAAGCATTAAAGGAATCTATACGAATTGAAATTAATCAAAAGGGAAGAGGTAAGGAGAGATTAGTTCTTACTTTTGGGAATATAGGTGAAAAGTGTGCAAATGATAATGGATTTTCAGAAGATGAAGTAGTTATAATATCTAACTTTGTAGGTTTTGCATTGGAATGTTGTGCTGAAATTAAAATAAAAGAAGTCGTTCTTATAGGGCATATAGGGAAGGTAAGTAAAGTTGCTTATGGATGTTTTAATACTCATAGCAGAGTAAATGATGTACGTCTTGAAGTTATAGCTTTAGAGCTTGCACTTTTAGGATATGATACAAATCTTATTAAAAAAGTTTTAGAGCAAAAAACAAGTGAAGGTGCAGTAAAGTTCTTAGGTGAAGGATATGATGAGCTTTATAAAAATATAGGAAATAAGATTGTTGAAAGAATGAAAATTTATACTTATGGCGAAATGAAATGTGATGCAATAATGTATTATGGATTTTCAGATTATAAGATTTTATATAATTCTCTTTCAAAACTAGGAAAATTTGATTAGTTAGCAGTTAATAAGTGATAGAAAAAAGTAAGTTTTAAGTAATAAGAGCGTTCATCAGTATAGGAGGTTGAAAAATTGTGCTTTATATAGTTGGAATGGGGCCAGGAAATAGAGATTATATATTAAAGAAGGCAATAGAGGTATTAAATTAATGTGATGTTATTATTGGTTTTGAAAGACTGATTAATGATTTAGAGTTCATTAATAAACCCCAAATAGTAATGAATTCATTAAAGGAAACCTTGGAGTATATTAATAGCAATGGGCAAGATAAGGGGAATTTAAAGGGTAAGACTATTGCTTTAGTAGCTTCAGGAGATCCGACTTTTTTTGGAATAAGCGAATATATAAAAAAGAATTACCCAGGAAATATTGTCGTAATACCTGGATTAAGCTCGTTTCAATATTTAACGACTAAGTTAAATAAAAGCTGGTCTTATGCATTTACAGGAAGTGTACATGCAAGAAATGAAAATTTTATAGATAAAGTTAAACAAAATAAATTATCAATATGGCTAACTGATAATAAAAATAATGCTGCACATTTATGTAAGCTTTTAATTGAACATAATATTAATTGCAGTGTGATTATTGGTGAGTATTTATCTTATGAAAATGAGAGAATTTTAGAAGGTAAGCCTGAGGAATTTATAAATGTAGACTTTAGCGATATGTCTATATTAGTTGTAGAAAATGAAGAAAATTAAATTAGGAGAAATATATGATTTTAATTAAGGATGATGAATTCATAAGAGGCAATTGCCCTATGACAAAAGAAGATATACGTGCATTAAGTATTTGGAAGATGAATTTAAAAGAAAATTCTACAGTATTAGATGTAGGTTCAGGAACAGGAACAATAACTGTACAAGCTTCTAAAATTTCAAGTAATGGAGTTGTGTATTCTATTGAAAGAGATGAAGATGCAATATCTACAACTAAAATTAATTTAGATAAGTTTGACTGTACTAATGTGATATTAGATGAAGGTGATGCTGTAGAAATATTAGAAAAATACATAAAAGAAGATAAAAGATTTGATTCAATATTTATTGGTGGATCTGGTGGAAGTTTAGAAAAGATTATTGAAATGTGTAGTGAATTATTAATTCAAGAAGGTACTATTGTTATGAATTTTATAACTTTAGACAATGCATATAAAGCAATTGAAGTTATGAAAAAGTTAAACTACATAGTAGATATTTCGCAAGTAAATATAAGTAAAAATAGAGGACAAAGCTATATGATGATTGCAAATAATCCAATATATATTGTTCAATGCATAAGGAGTGTAAATTAATATGAAATCAACGTTATATGGAATAGGTGTAGGACCTGGAGATAAAGAGTTATTAACTGTAAAGGCAGTAAGAGCAATAGAAAATAGTGATGTTGTAGTTGCACCAAGTGCAATGGAGGGTGGAGAAAGTATAGCTTTAGAAACAGCTAAAGAATATATAAAAGAAGGAACTGAAGTTGTTATAAAACATTTTCCAATGGGAAAGAAAAATAGAATTGAAAAAGCTAAGGAAGCTTATGATTTTATAGAAGAAAAATTAAAAGAAGGTAAAAATGTATCATTCTTAACTATTGGAGATCCTTATGTTTATAGTACTTATATTCATATGTTAAAGCATATGGAAGAAAGAGGCTTCCATGTTGAAACAGTACCAGGAATAACTTCATTTTGTGCAGCTGCAAGTTTAGTTGATAGAACTTTAGTTGTAGGGGATAATCCACTTATGATATTACCAGCAACTAGAGTTAAAGATATTAAAGATGAAAAATATGTTGTAATAATGAAGGTTTATAAGCATGAAGAAACTGTAGTAGATTTCTTAGAGGAAAAAGGATTTGATTATGTTTATGTAAGTAGGGCAGGAAGAGAAGGACAACTTATATTAACTGACAAGGAAGAAATAAAACAAGCTAGGGATTATATGTCGCTAATATTAGCAAGTAGGGAGTAGAAAATTATGGTTTATTTTATAGGGGCAGGGCCTGGAGATGTTGATTTAATAACAGTTAAGGGGAGAGATATATTAACAAAAGCGGATGTAGTTATATATGCAGGCTCTTTAGTGGCTAAGGAGCATATGGATTATTGTAAAGAAGAAGCATTAATATATAATTCGGCAAAGATGACTTTAGAAGAAGTTATTGAAGTTATGGATACAAATAAAGATAAGACTATTGTAAGACTTCATACTGGAGATCCATCAATATATGGAGCTATAAAGGAGCAAATGGATGAGCTTGATAAGTTAAATATAGAATATGAGGTAGTGCCAGGAGTTAGTTCTTTTGTTGCAGCAGCTTCGGCAATAAAAAAAGAATTTACCCTTCCATCAGTAACTCAAACAGTAATTTTAACTAGAGTAGAAGGAAGAACTCCAGTACCAGAAACAGAGGATTTAGAAAAATTAGCACAAATAGGAGCTTCAATGGCTATATTTTTATCAATTTCAATGATTGATAAAGTGGTAGCTAAGCTTAGAGCTGGATATGGAAGAAATGTTCCTATAGCAGTTATTGAAAGAGCAACTTGGGATAATGAAAGAAGCATAATTGGAACTTTAGATGATATTGCAGATAAGGTTAAGGAAGCTAAGATTACTAAATGTGCTCAAATATTAGTTGGAGACTTTATTGACTGTGATTATGAAAAAAGTCTTTTATACGATAAAACATTTACTCATATGTATAGAGAGGCTAAAAAGTAATTATGATTTGTATTATAAGTGTTACTGAAAAAGGTGATATTTTAGGAGAAAAAATAAAATCACAAATTGGTGGAGATTTATACTTTAAATCTAAAAGAAGTGATTTTAACTTAAGTGATATAACTAAAGAGTGTTTTGAAAAATATGATTCTATAGTATTTATAAGTTCAACAGGAATTGCAGTAAGAGCAATATCAAAGCATTTAAAAGGCAAAGATAAAGATCCAGCTGTAGTTGTGGTGGATGTTTGCAATAAGTTTTCTATAAGCTTAGTTTCAGGACATTTGGGTGGAGCAAATGATTTAGCTTTAAACATATCTAAAATATTAAATAATACACCTGTTATAACAACAGCAACTGATAATATGAATATTTTAGCTCCTGATGTTATAGCAAAGAATAATAATCTTGTTATTGATAGCTTAAAAATAGCAAAAGTAATTGCTAGTAGACTTGTTAATAATGAAGAAGTTTATTTTAAGGATGATAAAAATAAGATAAGTTGCCCTAAAGGATATACACAAGTTGATGAAATTAAAAGTAATATGTTGTGGATAACTAATAAAGTTAATAACAATGATAATTCGAAAAATAATTATAGTAAAATGTGCAATAAAGAAAATGATGAGATAGGAAATAAAGAAGCTGGATTAAATGATGAAAGCACAATTCTAAAGCTAGTTAGAAAAGATATAGTATTAGGAATTGGTTGTAGAAGAAATACTGAAAGTAAGAAGATGTACGAATTTGTTACTGAGACATTAAAGGAAAAAAATATTGATTTAAGGGCAGTTAACTTAATTGCATCTGTAGATGTTAAAAGTGATGAAGAAGCTATATTAAGTTTAAAACAATTCTTAAATTGTGATATTAGATTTTTTACTAGGGATGAAATAGCAACTATTGAAGATAAATATGAAGGTAGCGAATTTGTAAAAAAATCAATTGGAGTTTCAGCTGTAAGTGAACCAGTTATTGAATTAGCTGGAGCAAATATAATTATAAAAAAGATAAAAAAAGATGGAATGACATTAGCCATTGGTGAGCTAAATTAAGGAGATTAAAATGGGAAAATTATATGTTATAGGAATAGGCCCTGGGGGACTAGAGCATATGACTTTAAGAGCTAAGGAGGCTATAGAAGAAAGTAATATTGTTGTTGGATATAACAAATATATTGATATGATAAAGCCACTTGTAGAAAATAAAGAATTGTTTTCTACTGGAATGAGAGGCGAAGAAGCAAGATGTAGAAAAGCTTTAGAGCTATCTAAAGAAGATAATACTGTAGCTTTAATAAGTACTGGTGATTCAGGGATTTATGGAATGGCTGGGCTTATTCTTCAAATGCAAAAAGATGAAAATGTTGAAATCATAACTGGAGTTACAGCTTCAAGTGCAGCTGGATCAGTAGTTGGTGCGCCTCTTATGCATGATAATTGTAATATAAGTTTAAGTGATTTAATGACTCCGTATGAATTAATTAAAAAGAGAGTGAGAAATGCAGCTGATGCAGATATGATTATTTCTTTATACAATCCAAGAAGTAAGGGAAGACCATATTATTTAAGAGAAGCTATTGAAATAATTAAAGAATATAGAGATTTAAATACTCCAGTAGCGGTAGTTAGACATGCTTTAAGAGATGGACAAGAGTATAAATTATTTAATTTAGAAAACTTTGATGAAGAGGTTGTAGATATGTTTTCTATAGTTATTGTAGGAAATTCTCAAAGCTTTGTTAAAGAAGGTAAGTTTATTACACCTAGAGGATATGATGTTTAGTTAAGAGTCTATAATTAGTTAAAAGTTAATAGTTTTGAGTTAGTAGTTTGGAGTTATAGGATAGTGACAAGTGAGAAGTAGCAAGTTAAGGAATAAATTTAGATTAGGCTGAATTTATGGAAGTATTTCAAGAAAGTTCCCAAGGAGTTTATACTACAACTTGACACTTGAAACTTGTCATTGATTAAAGGTGGTGATTTGATGATTGGGTTTGTTCTTGGAACTGGGGAAGGTAGGGAAATTTTATCACATATAAATAAATATACTGGTGAAATAGTTGTTTCTACAGCTACTGAATATGGATATGAAATTTATAAGGATTTTAAGGCAAAGCATTTTAATTATAAGCCTCTAAATGAAGAAGAGTTTAAGGAGTTAATAAATAAATTTGGAATTACAGTTTTTGTAGATGCTTCTCATCCATATGCTAGCGAGGTAAGTAAGACATTAATTAAGGTTTGTAAAGAGATGAAGATTGATTATATAAGATATGAAAGAAAAAGCTTTTTTCATAATTTAAGTAAAAATAATATTAAAAAAGAAGAGAGTGTAGAAAATATTATTTTTGTAGAAACATATGAAGAGTTACAGGAAGTATTCAAGAGTATAGATGGAAATATTTTAAATACAACTGGAAGTAATAATGCTTTAAAAATTGAGAATTTAAAAGGTGAAAATAATAGAATGATTCATAGGATACTACCATCACCAAAGGTAATAAGCAAGCTTTTAGATAATGGTATATCAATGGATAATATAATAGCAATTAAAGGACCATTTGGCTTTGAAATTAATAATGGGATTATT
Organism: Clostridium saudiense; assembly: GCF_000577815.1. Taxonomy (GTDB): domain Bacteria; phylum Bacillota; class Clostridia; order Clostridiales; family Clostridiaceae; genus Clostridium; species Clostridium saudiense. The sequence continues at coordinate 68,320 of NZ_CBYM010000013.1, forward strand.
AAGGAATATAAAATAAAAGCATTAATAACTAAAGATAGTGGAGAGGAAGGAGGGATGAAAGAGAAAATTGATAGTGCATTATTAAATGATGTAAAAATAATAGTTATAAAAAGACCTAATATGAGCTACGGAATAGAATTTAATGATATAAAAGAAATGCTTAATTTTATAGTTCTAAATAATATATAAAACGTACTAAAGATGATTAGAAAACAAAAGTAAAATTTAGAAAAAGGTTAAATTAGTTAAAAGGAATTTTATGTGTACCTGATATGTATCAGTGGCAAGCTATGCTTGTCACTGTTTTTGTTTTTAGTATATAATATGTCATATCAGACATGGTAGGGAGGACAAAAGGGAAAAATAATGGAATACTTTAAGTACATATATAATTTAGCTTTTAAAATGGCAATATCGGCAACTGTAGCATTAATTATAGGAAATATGCTAGGATTACAATACGCAACAGTAGGTGCAGTTATTTCTATATTAAGTATACAAGATACTAGAAAAAAAGCATTAATTATAAGCTATAAAAGAATTATTGCTTGTAGTTTAGGAATATTATTATCAGTAATTTTATATGGAGTATTAGGAAATGGAGCATTAGCTTTTGGTTTATTTTTAATAATTTTGATACCACTTACTTCTAGGTTAAAAGTACAGGAAGGAATGGTTCCAGCTGTGGTATTATCAACACATTTTTTAGTTGCAAATAGAATAACAACTTTATTAATAGTTAATGAAATATTATTAATGATAATTGGAATTGGTGTAGCTGCTATTGCTAATATTTTTATGCCTTCACTTGAGGATAAATTTAAAGAAGATAAAGAATGGATTGAAGAGCATTATAGAATTATAATAAATAAAATGTCAAAGTCGTTAGTAACTCATACAGTTGATATTGATGAGCAAAAACTTATAAATGAAGTTGAAAAACGATTGTATGAAAGTAAGGAAACTGCATATAAAATCGTAAATAATAACTTTTTTAAAAGCTCATCATATTATACAGATTATATAAATATGAGAATTAATCAATTTGATACTATAAAAAGAATGAGACTACATTTTGAAAGATTTAATATACCAGTTGAACAAATGAAGGTTATGTCTGATTTTACATTATGTGTTTCAGAAAATATAAGAGAAATAAATGATTGTGAAGAGTTATTAAATGATTTAGAAAGCTTAAGAAGTGAATTTAAAAGAATGGAATTACCGAAATCTAGAGAAGAGTTTGAAAGTAGGGCGCAATTACTTCAATTTTTAAATGATATGGAAGATTTTTTAGTTATAAAACGAAATTTCTTTAAAACAACTAATAACCATTAATATTAAATATGAAAGTTATAAATAATGAAGAAAAAAGCAGCGAATATTACACAGTTTATATTATGTAAACTATGTAATATTTGCTGCTAAATTTTTTATTAATCAAGTTTTAATATATTAGTATAATCTACAGTGCTATACCCAGCTTCAGCTGTTCCATCTAAACCAGTATATAGATCATTACCAAAATAAACAGCAACTTTATTTACTTGGTAATTATAACCGTAAGTATTTACTATTGCAGCCATTAGACCTTTAGAATCAGTATCATTAAGTTTCATTTCATCAAGGAAATTAGAATTGAAAACTACAGTTAACACATTAGTTGAATAATCTAATGTAGCTGATTTAACTCCATAATCTTTAGAAATTGTTATAAAATTACTATTATTATTTGGTGCCTCATATAATTTTTCAGTTAATGCAGTAACAAAAGCATTATCAGTAACTGGTGCTTTGGTATCTGTACAATAAGTTTTTGAATCAACTTTATTATAGTAGAAAATTCTACAATCTCTACTAATAGTTGAAGAACTAGAAGAATCAGTAGTTGTTACTAAACTACTTATAGAATCATTATTTGAAGAAGTTGTTGAAGTAGAATCTGAATTATCAACAAAATCATTATTAGCAAGAACAGAATCAGTAGAAGATTCAGAATTCGCATCTGTAGACTGATCATTTGTTATGTCTCCATCACCTTCAGAAGTTTGGTTGTTATTTTCTGTTGCAGTTAAAGAATCATCAGTAGTGTCATCAGCAGCATTAGTACCTGTAATAGCGCTTTTTAATCCGCATGATATTAGTGATAAGCATAGTACAGTAGTGCAACATAAAGTTAATAATTTTCTTTTCATAATCTCACCTCTATAAATTAATTACTAAATAGATATTACCATATTTTTACAGAAAGTTAAATGTATTTTATAAAATAATATACATTTTTTTCATAAAATTATATAATTTTATATTGGGGGGTGTATTATGGATATTGTAAAAGAAACTAAGCTTATAGGTAATTATCTAATTGGACTAAGAAAGGATTTTCATAAATATCCGGAATTAAGTATGCAAGAGCATAGAACTTCGAGAAAAATAAAGGAAGAATTAGATAAAATAAACGTAAAATATGAAGAAGGAATAAGAACAGAAGTTGTAGCAACAATAGGTCATGGAGAAGGGAAAGTAATTGCTTTACGTGCAGATATGGATGCATTAAGAATTAAAGAAAATACAGGGGTAAGGTATCAGTCTGAAAATGAAGGAGTAATGCATGCCTGTGGACATGATGCTCATATGGCATCCTTGCTTGGAGCTGCAATGATTTTGAAAAAATATGAAAATGATATACCAGGAAAAATTGTTTTGATTTTTCAACCGGGAGAAGAATGTTCCAGTGGTGCAAGGCTTATATCAGAGCATGGATATATAGATGAAGTAGAAGAAATTTTTGGATTGCATGTATTTGGAGATATTGAATGTGGTAAAATATCTATTGAAGAAGGTCCTAGAATGGCTGCTTCTAATAAATTTACTATTAAAATTACAGGGAAATCTGGACATGCAGGTAAACCTCAACAATGTATAGATGCAACTATTGTTTGTGCAGCTATTGTAATGAATTTACAATCAATTATTAGTAGAGAAATAGATCCGCTAAATTCTGCAGTTGTGACTATTGGGCATATTAAGTCAGGAGAAACACATAATATTATTTCGGGAGAGGCTTTTATTGAAGGAACTATTAGATGTTTTAATGCAAGCACAACAAAGCATATACAAACATCAATAAAAAGGATTGCATATAGTACAGCAATAGCATATGGAGCAACTGCAAGTGTTGAGTATGATATATCTCATCATCCAGCAGTAATTAATGATCCAAAAGTTACTAAAACAGCATTAGATGCTGCAAAAAAAATATTTGATGAAAAAGATATTATCAAGGTTCCAAGAATGATGTTAGGAGAGGATTTTTCTGTTTATCAAAAAAGGATTCCAGGAGTATTTGTCTTTGTAGGAGCCGGTAATGAAGAAATAGGAAGGGATTATCCTAATCATAATGACAAATTTAATATAGATGAAAAGGCTGTACTAATAAGCACGCAATTATATGTAGCATTTGCTTTAGAATCTTTAGGAGGGGAAGAGAAAAAACAACATTCAAATCAAAAACTTAAGGAGGAAGTATGGAATTAGAAATTTTAAGACATATACAAAGCATTTCAAACCCATTTTTTGATTTTTTATTTCAATTAATTACTATATGTGGAGAGCAGATAGTTTTAATTGTAATAATATCAATAATTTATTGGGCATTAGATAAAAAATTTGGAGAATATATTGCATATTCAGTATTAACAAGTGTGTTGGTGAATAATGCTATTAAAGATATTTTCAAATTAAAAAGACCTATAGGTGAAGAGGGAATTAGAACATTAAGAGAAGAAACTGCAACAGGATATTCATTTCCAAGTGGTCATACACAAGGAGCAGCTTCATTTTATGGATCAATGGCTATTTATATGAAAAAGAAAGCAATGTATATAATAGCAACTATAATGATAGTATTGATTGGTTTTTCAAGATTGTATTTAGGTGTACATTATCCTAAAGATGTAATTGTAGGTGCAATTTTAGGTGTATTAACAGCTTGGATATGTTACAAGTTATATATAAGAATAGAAAATAAAATGTTGTTATATTTAATTACATTTGTATTGTTTTTGCCAGCATTAACATTTGCACATTCTGCAGATTTCATAAAAGGATTAGGAACTTATTTTGGATTTTTAATAGGGATGTTTGTAGAAAAGAAATATGTTAATTTTTCAGTAGAAGGAACTAGAGTGAACAAGATAATTAGAGTTTTAATTGGAGTATTAATACTTTTAATTTTACAAACAGGTTTGAAAGTTATATTACCTACTGGGCAAATTTTTGCATTCATTAGATATGCAGTAATAAGCTTTTTTGGAATAGGAATTTATCCAATTATATTTAAAAAATTCAAAATATAAAATAAAGGTGTAATATTTAATTGTATCTAAATATTACACCTTTATTTTATATAATTTATTTAAGTGCTTGCTCTAATGTCTTTAATCTAGACATATATTCTTCTGTGTTAGTTATAGTAACTTTAGCAATTTCCTTAACTAATTCACTTTTAGCACATTTATTATCTAATAGAGCAATATCATGAGAAGCTTGTAATATGGCATTAATTTGCTTGATATATGTTAATTCATTACTTTCATTAGTAGGTATTTTTGAAATTTCTTTTGATAATTTATCAGCAATTACTTTAAAGTTCTTATGATATTCAGTATCTTCTTTGAGATCTTTAGTATTTTTAGCATTTTCAATTAACTTATTTAGTTCTTCTCTCATTTCTTTTAACTCGCCAGTATAATTGTCAACAATATCATCTATGATATCAATTAATTCAGGATTAGAAGTATATCCTTGAATATTATGGCTTGCAAATAAAATAGCTCTATGTAATAAAATCTCTTCAGATAAATAATCGATACAAACACTACCGGAAGCAGGAAGTTTAGTTAATTTATCTATGATTCCATTTAAGTAATCTGTAGTAATATTATAGTATGTTTCATCAATAAAGCTAGAGTAAGGATTTTCAGCTAACTCATTAGTTTCTAGTGAGCTATCAGAGCTTGAAGTTTCAGTAGTGTCTATAATATTTGGTTCATATGCATAGGTAGGAATACTACTAGTAACAAGAGTTGATAGTGTTAATGTAGCTAAAAATAAGCTTAAATTTCTTTTCATTTGTTACACTCCTTATAATTTATTAATAATATTTAGTATGTTTAAAATAATAAATTTTATAAAGTAAATAAGAGAAATAATGAAAAAGTATGTAGTTAATTAATAGATTAAACACACCTTATATTAAGGATTATTTTCTAGAAAAGCTACCACAATCAGTACATTCTTTACTTGATACACATCCTGTATGACTGACTACTTGAATTTTATTTAGAGTACAATAATTATCTTCATTACAGTGAAATTTGCATTCAATAACAGTACAAGCGATGCTTTCATTATGTTTCATGACCACACCTCCTATAAAAATTCTCAGTTTATATTACTTATTTATTTTGTCAATAAAAAGATAAAATATTCATTTTAAGGATTACATTAGAAGTATAAATAATTATATAAAAAATTAAATTATGTAAGAAAAATAATTATAGGATTTTTTATTGATATATAAGAAATATAAATTTATAACAATAGTTAGATATCTAATTATTAGATATCTAACTATTATATGATTTTTAAATAATTTACTTTTAGGAGGCAAAGAATATGAATGATGGAGAGTTAATTAAAGTATTTATGAAACTAAAAAGGGTTCATCGTAAGAGATGCCATGATGAGTTTAGAAAGTGTGATATATCAAAGGGGCAACCTAAAATATTAAATTATTTAGCAGAAAATGATGGGAGTATACAAAAAGATATAGCAAAAAACTGTAATATTGAACCTGCAACGGTTACGAGTATTTTATCAACTATGGAGAAAGCTGGTTTTATTGAAAGAAGGCTTAATACAAGTGATAGAAGAATTATTAATGTATATTTAACTGAAAAGGGGAAAATAACTCAGAAAAACTCTCAAAGAGCTATTTGTGAAATTGAAAAAGAATGCTTTAGGGATTTTACTCAAGAGGAAAAGGAGCAAGCAAAAAGCTTTTTTGAAAGAATGTATAATAATTTAAGTAAAGGAGAGGAAGAAAAAAATGACTAAACTACTTAAATACATTAAAGGAAGTGCAATTATTTATACTATTTTAGCACCTTTAATGATGTTTATTGAAGTTATAATGGATTTGAATCAACCTAAACTTATGTCAGATATTATAGATATAGGTGTTGCAAATGGTGATATTACTTATGTATTAAATGTTGGGTTCAAAATGATAGTAGTTGCTTTTATAGGTATACTAGGTGGAATGCTTTGTGGTGTTTTTTCTACTTTAGCTTCGATGAATATGGGAAAAAATATGAGACAAGGTTTATTTAATAAAATACAAAGTTTATCATTTTCGGAGATAGACCAATTTAAAACATCATCATTTATTACTAGATTAACTAATGATGTAACACAAGTTCAAAATATGGTGATGATGGCACTGAGAGGGATGGTTAGATCTCCACTAATTTGTTTAGGTGGAATTATAATGTCACTAAGTATTAGTGTTAAGCTATCAATGATATTTTTAGTTGTAATTCCATTAATAATATTAAGTGTAACTGTAATAACAGCTAAATCAACTCCATTTTTTACTGCAATGCAAAAGAAAATAGATAATGTAAATTTAGTTATGAGAGAAAACTTATTAGGGGTTAGAGTCGTTAAGGCATTTGCTATAGAAGATAAGGTAAAAGAAAGATTTAGTTATGCAAATGATGATTTGATGAGTACTAGTATTAAAGCTCAAAGCGTAACTATACTTTTATGGCCATTAGTTACATTGATAATGAATTTAAGTGTTGTTGCTATACTTTGGTTTGGTGGAAATTATGTTAATAAGGGTTCATTAGAAATAGGAAAGATAATGGCATTTATAAATTATTTAGTTCAAATAATGAGTTCTTTAAATATGTTGGTAATGATTATCATTAACTTTTCTAGAGCAAAGGTATCTGCAAGTAGAATCAATGAAGTTTTAGATGTGGAATCATCAATAACGGACAAAGAAGATGCAAAGAAGATAAATAAGTTTAATATAGATTTTAAAGATGTTTACTTCAAATATAATAAAGATGGAGATTATGTATTAAAAGGAATATCTTTTAAGGCTGAAGAAGGAGAAAAGATTGGAATTATAGGTGCTACAGGAAGTGGGAAAAGTACATTAATATCACTTATTCCAAGATTATATGATACAAGTAGTGGAACTGTAATGATTGGAAATGAAGATGTTAAAAATTTAAAAATAAATGAATTAAGATCATTAATTGGTGTTGTACTTCAGGATACAACTCTTTTTTCGGGAAGTATTGAAGATAACTTAAAGTTTGGTAAAGAAGATGCAACTGAAGAAATGATGATAAGTTCAGTAAAAGATGCTCAAGCTTTTGAATTTATAAATGCAAATAATGAAGGATTCAATAGGGAAGTTGGACAAAGAGGTAAAAATTTATCTGGGGGGCAAAAGCAAAGAATTTCTATTGCAAGAACATTAATTAAAAATCCTAAGATATTAATTTTAGATGATTCAAGTAGTGCATTAGATATGGCAACTGAAGCAAAACTTCAAAAATCAATTAAAAATAGAATGAAAAATTCTACTATATTTCTTATAGCTCAAAGAATCTCAGCTGTGAAGGATTCCGACAAAATAATAGTTTTGGATAATGGTGAAATTGTAGCAATTGGAAATCATGAGGAATTAATTAAAGAGTGTGATATATATAGAAGTATTGCCATATCACAACTAGGGGAGGAGGTTGTTTCAAATGCCTAGTAGAGCAGCAATACAAATGAGGCCAGGAGCAGGTCCACATAATCTTCATAAAAAAAAGGCAGAAAAAATTAAGGATTTTAAAGGAACTGTAAAAAGGTTAGTTGGATACCTAATTGAAAAGAAAGCAAGTATTTTAATAGTATTTATTTTATGTTTTGTTACTACATTAATTAGTATATTTGGAACTAGATTAAATGGATATACAATAGATAATTTTATTGAAACGGGAGATATGAAAGGCTTAGCTTTTATATGCACAATATTAGTTTTAATGTATTTAGTAAATATTTTTTCAACATACTATCAAAATATAGTAATGCTAAAAATAGCGCAACGAGTTTCGGCAAGAATAAGAAAAGATTTATTTATTAATCTTCAAAAACTTCCACTTAGGTATTTTGATAATAATTCAAGTGGAGATTTAATGAGTAGGCTTACAAATGATGTTGATAATATAAATACAACATTATCTCAAAGTATAACACAGCTTTTTTCAGGAATAATTAATGTTGTAGGAATGTTTATTGCAATGGTTATATTAAGTCCATTATTAACATTAATAGGAATGATAACAGTACCTTTAACTTTTATAACCACAAAAATATTAGCAAAGAAAACTCAAAAATTTTTCGTAAAGCAACAACAAGAACTAGGAAACTTAAATGGGTATATTGAAGAAATGGTTTCAGGACAAAAGGTTGTTTTATTATTTTCAGAAGAAGAAAAGGTTAAAGGAGAGTTTTCTGAGATAAATGAAAGGCTTACTAAAAGTGCAATAATAGCACAAGGTGTATCTTCTTTTATGGGACCTATAAATAATTTTATAAATAATATTTCATATTTAATAATTTCTGTAGTAGGTGGATATTTAATATTAAAAGGATCTGCAATTACAGTTGGTGTAGTATTTTCATTTTTATTATATATGAGGAATTTTACTCGTCCTATAAATGAAATAATGAACTTGTTTAATACTATTCAAAGTGCACTAGCTGGTGCTGAAAGGGTGTTTGAGGTTATAGATGAAGAAAAAGAAAAGGATAAAGAAGGGGCAAAGTCTATAACTAATATTGATGGACATGTTGAACTTAAAAATGTAACTTTTTCTTATGAAAAGGGAAAAGAAATATTAAAGAATGTTTCAATAGAAGCAAAAAAAGGTGAGGTTATAGCAATAGTAGGACCTACAGGAGCTGGAAAGACTACTGTAGTTAACTTACTTACTAAGTTTTATAAAATTGATAGTGGTGAAATTTTAATTGATGGTAAAAATATTGATGATATAACAAGAGAAAGTTTAAGAAAATCAGTAGCAATGGTACTTCAAGATACTTATTTATTTTCAGAAAGTGTTAGCGAAAATATAAGATATGGTAGGTTAGAGGCTACAGAGGAAGAAATAATAGAAGCAGCTAAAATAGCAGATGCACATCATTTTATAAAACAACTGCCAGAGGGATATAATACAATTCTAGCTGATAATGGTTGTAATTTATCACAAGGACAAAGACAGTTACTAGCTATAGCAAGAGCAATATTATCAAAAGCATCAATATTAATATTAGATGAGGCAACATCTTCAATAGATACAAGAACAGAAGTATTAATACAAAATGCAATGCTTAAATTGATGCAAGGAAAAACAACATTTGTTATAGCACATAGATTAAGTACAATAAGAAATGCAGATAAAATTCTAGCATTAAAAGATGGAGAAATAATTGAAAGTGGAACACATGATGAACTATTAGAGAAAAATGGGTTTTATGCTAGTTTGTATAATAGTCAATTTAAAAATGGAACTGAAATTTAAATTAATTTTAAGGTCACTTTTTGAAGAAGTTGTTTATTTAAAATACGTTTATAATATATAAATACTCACAATATAGTTTTAATAATGTTTATGATATAATTATTAAACTAAAATATTTTAAGAATTTATTGAGGGGTAAAAGATGTATCGTATTGAAAATTTTGAGGTAGAAATAAAAGAATTAAATAGGAAGAGGATGATTAGGGTATATTTACCTAATGATTATGATAAGAACTTAAATAAACATTATAAAGTTATGTATATGCATGATGGACATAATCTTTTTTATAAGGAAACCTCAGCTTATGGAGGCATATGGGATATTCAAAGTGCTATGAATAAGAGTGAGGCAAATGGAAATGATGGAGTCATAGTTGTTGGAATTGACTGTAATAGTGAAAATATTGAGGGAAGGCTTAATGAATATTCCCCATGGGTAAATAATAATCTTAAGGAATTAACTCCTGGTATGGGAATATACAAAGCTGGTGGGGAAGGTAAGTTGTATGGTGAATTTTTAGTAAATTCATTAAAACCATTTATTGATAATAAATATAGAACCCTAAAAACAAAAGAAAATACATTTATAGCAGGTTCTTCAATGGGCGGGTTTATATCTTTATATATTGGGTATAAGTATCCTGAAGTATTTTCTGTAATAGGTGCATTTTCAACGGCTATATGGTTTAGTAAAGAAAATTTAATGAAATTTATAAAAGAAAATTATAAAAAAGGATTAAGAGTTTATTTAGATTCAGGAACTAAAGAAACTTCTGATGAGAGTGTTATTGCATTTAATGATATTTACGTAGATGATACTAAAGAGTTAGAAAGTTTACTTTTAAATTTAGGACAAGATAAGAAAGATATAAAAGTAGTAATTGAGGAAGGCGCAAATCATTCGGAGGATTCTTGGAGGAGAAGATTTCCAGAGTTTTTAGAATGGGTTTTAAAAGAGTAAGAATGATTTAGCTAAATAAATTAGAAAAATATTGATAAAGAATTTAATTAGGTTAGAATAAAGGGTGTTTATAATATGACACCTTTTTAGTTTATAAGAATAAAGGAGAAAAGATATGATAGTAATGTGTCCAGGATGTTCTGGTATAGATCCAGAATTAGTAAAAAAAGAATTCAAAGATGAAAAAATAGTTTTTGGCTGTATTGGAGAATGCGGTGGAAGAATGGATGAAAGTATAGTAGCTATGGTAAATGGAGAATTCGTTGAAGCAAATAGTGAAGTTGAATTTATTATTAAAGTTAAAAATATCTTATCAATCAAGTAATATTTTTAATTAATAAATTAAGTTGTTGAAAAGAGCTTGTTTTGTTAAAAGTTAAGAAAATACTTTTTTCTAAACGTAGAAGGTATAATTTCAATTAACTAAATTATCAAAAAGTTGAAATTTAGAGTAAAATAACGAAAAGAAATTAGAGTTATGGTAATGATTATAAATGAGTAACAAAAAAATAGTGGCAATTTAGATAAATAAATTGCCACTATTTTTTGTATAAATGTTAAATTATTATTTAATATATTTTTTTAGAAAAGTTTCGATTGTCGTCCAATATAGCTGAGGATTAACGTAACTAGCTTTTGCGTGAGCAGCGCCATGGATAACTAGTTTTTCCTTTTCACCTGAAAAGGCATTATATAGTTCATCAAGCATGAAAAATGGAACAAAGTCATCATTATCACCATGAATAAATAAAGTTGGTGTTATAGATTTCTTTATTTGTTTAATTGGAGATACTTTACTTATAAAGAATCCAGATTTAATTTTGCAAATAAGACTTGCTACTTCGAGCATTGGGAATGAATGCAACTTAAATAATGATTTTAATTGATATGCAAATTGACTCCAAGCAGATGTATAACCACAATCTTCTATTATAGCTTTAACATTACTAGGAAGTTTTTCACCAGAAGTAGTCATTACAGTAGCAGCTCCCATTGAAACTCCAAATAATACGATTTCAGTATTAGCGTAGTTATTAATAATGTATTTAGTTAAATCAACAATATCTAATCGTTCATCCCAACCCATTCCTATGTAATTTCCTTCACTTTGACCATGCCCACGTAAATCAGGCATTATAATATTGTACCCCATTTTGTAAAAGTTTTGAGCATAAGAAGCCATTAGCTTACCTTGTGATGTATATCCATGTACTACTATTGCCCATTTATTTGAAGTAACTTTATTTTTTATAAGGTAGTTATGTAATTTCAAATTATCTTTTGAGGTAATGAACAAATCTTCATAGTTGCTATATTCAAATAACCATTTCTCACTATCTATGCTTTTAACGCCACTTGTCTCATCTTGATTAGTTTTAGTGGATTTATTATTTGAATCATTATTTTTAAATACTAAATCTTTTGGGAATTTTGGATTTAGTCCTAAGTTGTACAAGTAATTACCACCATAAAATATTAACGCAATTACAGCAATAATTATTAAGCATAAAATAATTAGTCCTAGTCCTTTCATACGTACACCTCTAATATTTAATTATAATACTATTATAACATGAAATAATAAAGAAAGTGTGTAAATAAATGTTAAAAAGAAGCATAGGATGAGTAGTATAAAAAGTCTTTTGGGGGATGCAATGAATAAAAAAGTAGTAATTATTATTAGTGGTTTGATAATTACAAGTGGTATATTAAGCACTAACAATATCAATTTTCAAAACAAATGTAATAAAGAGGTAAATATAGTAACTGCAGTTTCAGCTAAAGATAATTATTTTATTATTCCAGATAGTAGTACAAGATATTTAACTGAAGATGATTTAAGGGGATTAAGTGATGAGCAATTAGAAATAGCAAGAAATGAAATATATGCAAGGCATGGATATCAATTCAAGCAAAAGAAGATGAAAAACTATTTTAATAATCAAAAGTGGTATGTTAGAAGTAATTATGAAATTACAACTGATGATTTAAGTGATATAGAATATGAAAATGTCATGTTAATAAAGAAAGTTGAGGAAGAAGGGTTTTCAAATAGCAACGATTATTATTATGGAGATTTTATAATTCCTGATAGTAGCACTAGAAAGGTTAGTGCAGATGAATTAAAAGATTTATCGACTTATGAGTTAGCTATTGCAAGAAATGAAATATATGCAAGGCATGGATATATTTTTGTAAGTGATGAATGGAAGGATTTTTTTGTTAATGAAGATTGGTATATTCCAACATCATACTCTGTAAAGCTTAATAGTATTGAAGAATATAACGTAGCTATGATAATAAAAGAAGAAGCAAGAAGATAGAACTGAGATAAAAATATGAGCTCCTATATAGTTTGAAATAGGAGCTCTTTATAAATAATATAAATATTTTATTTTCCACTATCACCATAATTAGATAAAACTCTAGCACTTGGATCATTAACATTACAGCCTTCCCAAGATTTATTTGGCATCCAGAAATCCTTAATCCATTTAGCATTTCCAGCATAATATTTTTCAAAAGTATCTCTATATAAAAGAGATTCTTTTGTGAAAGGTGTACAGTAGGTATATTTTTCTTTAGCAGCTTCTAAATCTTCAGAAGTATATTTTTCTTCAGCATATGCTTTTAGATAATCAACTAAAGAGTGACCAACAGCATCACTAAATGCAGCTTTTTCACGATATAATAAAGATTGTGGTAAATAGTCTTGTCCATCAAATGCTTTTCTTAATAAATATTTTCCTTTATTGTAACTGTTCATTTTCTTAGCAGGATTAATACTCATTACATAGTTTACAAAATCTATATCAGCAAAAGGTACACGACCTTCTAAGGCATGTGCTGAAATACAGCGGTCAGCTCTTAGAACATCATACATATAAAGCTCTTTAATTCTTTTTTGAGATTCCCTTTGAAATTCACTTGCTGATGGCGCAAAATCTGTATATTTATAACCAAATAATTCATCACTAACTTCACCAGTTAAGATAACTTTTAAATCAGTATTTTCATGAATATATTTACACAATAGATACATTCCAATACTTGCTCTAATTGTTGTTATATCAAAAGTTTCTAGATGATAAATTACTTCATCTAATGCTCCTAAAACATCTTCTTTATTTATTATTACTTCAGTATGATCTGTACCTAAATAGTCAGCTGCTTGTTTTGCGTATTTTAAGTCAATTGGGTCAGTATCCATACCTATAGCAAATGTTTTGATAGGTCTTTTTATTATTCTTTGAGCGATAGAACATACTAGAGATGAATCTAGACCTCCACTTAATAAATAACCAATTGGAGCATCAGCATGAAGTCTCTTTTCAACAGCAGCAATTAGTTTAGTTCTTATATTAGTGAATATTGTATCTAAATCATCATTGTTTATGAATTTTGTTTCTGATAAATCATTATAGCAAACAAATTCTCCATCTTTATAATAATGTCCTGGAGGGAATGGCATAATTTCTTCACAATAATCAATTAAAGCTTTTGCTTCACTTGCAAATGAAATTTTATGATCTTCTTTTGTGTAACCATAAAACATTGGTCTTATTCCCATTGGATCTCTTGCAGCTATAACTGAATTATTTTTTCCATCATATAAAACTAAGGCAAATTCTGCATCAAGCATTTTGCACATTATTTCTATACCGTATTTTAAATACATTGGTATTAATACTTCACAATCACTACTTGAATGAAACTTATATTCTGGTAATAGTAATTCTTTTAAATTATTGTAATTATATATTTCTCCATTGCATACAACTTCACAAGAAGAGTATTTAAATGGTTGATTACCATTAGATGATAAATCCATTATTGATAAACGGTTAAAGCCCCAAGATAAACCACTTTCAATAGAACAATAAGTATTGTCTGGACCCCTATGAACTACGTTTTTTAAAGCTTTATCAAAATCTGATAAAGGTAATTTGTCTGATGAAAATACAACAAAACTACACATTTTATTGCCCCCTTTTTAATAAAAATAAAAAGGCCCGCTTTTAGCGAGCCTTGTACAAATTCAAGTTATTTGGTAATTAAAGGCTCAGATATATTAACTAAAAAGTTATAGTTAAGAAAACAATGTAATTAACTATAAGATTGTCAGCTTATATGAATCATCGCCCTTGATGATATTAAATTTAAAAAAATCCATTTGTTAAATTATATTACAAACATAGTAAAAATGCAACTAAAAATTATAAGTTATGGTATATATAGTAAAATAGTTTGAGATTAAGATAGGGAATGATAGAAATAGGTCAATATATACTAATAAAATATAAGCTTAAAATAAGGTTTAAAAGTATAAAAGGGGGGAAGGATTATGAGATAAAGATGAATACAGTATATAGATAAATAGTAATAAATGATGTACAATATTATGGAATAATAAAATCTTTGAATAAGAAAAAATTCAAAACAAGGAGATTAACAATGTTATTAAGTGAATTAGTATGTAACTCAAAATTAAAGTATAGTTGCACAAATGAAATAGATTATACAAAAATAGAAATTAAGGATATAACAAGAGATACGAGACAAGTTATTGATGGGAGCATGTTTATAGCTGTTATAGGAGTAAAAGTTGATGGACATGATTTAATAAATGAAGCTATAGAAAAAGGGGCAAAAGCTATTATTCATAGTAAAGAAATAAATGATATTAAAGATGGAATTGCATATATAAAAGTAGAAGACACTAGAGAATGCATGGCTATAATAGCAAAGACTTTCTTTAATATACAAGATAGTGATTTAACATTCTTAGGGGTAACAGGTACTAATGGAAAGACTACATCAACATACATGATGAAGCACATATTAGAACATGCAGGAAATAAAGTTGGACTTATAGGTACAATTGCTAACTATATTGGAGAAAAAATGATTCCAACAAATATGACAACTCCAGAGGCTATAGAATTATTTAGACTTATTAAAGATATGAGAGAAGCAGGATGTAAGTATTGTCTAATGGAAGTATCATCTCATGCATCTGCAATGGGAAGAGTAGAAGGGTTAAACTTTAGTAGAGGGATGTTTACAAATTTAACTCAAGATCATATGGATTATCATAAGACATTTGAAAATTATTATAATGCAAAATTTAAGTTTATAAAAGGAGCTAAAAGTACTGTTATAAACTGTGATGATCAATACGGAAAGAAAATGTTAAATACTTTACATGAAAGTAGTACTGATAACAAAGAAGTTACTTCATATGGGGTAAATGATGGATATGTTAGAGCTAAGAATTTAGATTTACAAGCAAATGGGTCAACATTTGATTTATATATTGGAGATGAATTTAAAGGTAATGTAAAACTTCATATACCAGGACTTTATAATATTTACAATGCATTAGGTGTTATAGGCATGTTAGTAGTTGGTGGGTATGTAAGTGTAGAAGATGTCATAGAAGCATTTGATACAATGAAAGCAGTGGCAGGAAGATGTGAAAGAGTATATCATGATAAAATGAAATGTACAGTAGTTGTAGATTATGCTCATACTCCAGATGGACTTGAAAATATATTAGAAACAATGAAAGAAGTTGTTAAAGGTAAATTAATAACTGTATTTGGTTGTGGTGGAGATAGAGATAAAACTAAGAGACCTTTAATGGGGGAAATTGCTGAGAAATATAGTGATGTTACAATAGTAACTTCAGATAACCCAAGAACAGAGGATCCGCATAGTATAATAGAAGATATATTAGCAGGAATTAAAGATAGTCATACTGTTATTGAGGATAGAAAAGAAGCTATAGAATATGCGTGTAGAATTGCAGGGAAAGATGATATAGTTGTTATAGCAGGAAAAGGTCATGAAGACTATCAAATAATTGGTACAGTAAAACATCATTTTAGTGATAAAGAAGTTGTAATTAATTATTTCAATGAAATTTAAAATAAAGAAAAAGTAAAAAAATAGGGATGCTAAATATTAGTGTCTCTATTTTTTTAGAAAAATATTTTAAAAGAAATGCTGAAAAGGTTTACGAAAAGGGTAGAGAAAAATAAAAAAAATTTTATTTTTTAAAAGTAGCATAATAAATGTACAAAATATCATAAAAATATACAAGGGGAAATTAAAAAAATTGTTATTATATAAGTGTAAATGATTTAATCATAAAAATACATTTTTAAATATATATTATAAAAATAATGAATTTAAGGTGGGATAATTTATTATGGTAAAAAATAATTTAACTGAAATCTTAAATGAAAGATTTCAAACAACAATTGAAAAGGCAACAAACGAACAAGTATATTTAGCATTATTAGAAATGACAAAAGGATGCATTAAAAATAAAGGAACAAATAAGGGATCAAAAAAATTATATTATATTTCAGCAGAATTCCTAATTGGGAAATTACTTTCAAATAATTTAATTAATTTAGGATTATATGATGAAGTTAAAGAGGTTTTATCAGCTAACGGAAAAGATTTAACTGAAATAGAAGAAATAGAATTAGAACCTTCATTAGGAAATGGTGGACTTGGAAGATTAGCAGCATGTTTCTTAGATTCAATAGCTACTTTAGGATTAAATGGTGATGGTGTTGGTTTAAATTACCACTATGGATTATTTAAACAAGTATTTAAGGATCACAAACAAACAGCAGAAAAGAATCCTTGGATAACACCAGAAAGTTGGTTAAATAAATCTAACATTAAATTTGATGTATTATTTGGTGGGTTCAAAGTAACTTCAACATTATATGATATAGATGTTACAGGATATAATCAAGGTTCAAATAAGTTAAGATTATTTGATGTAGATACAGTTAATGAAGCATTAGTTAAAGATGGAATTAATTTTGATAAAGAAGACATTAAAGAAAATTTAACTTTATTCTTATATCCAGATGATAGTGATGAAGCAGGACACTTATTAAGAATATATCAACAATATTTCATGGTAAGTAATGCAGCTCAATTAATTATTTTAGAAGCTGAAGAAAATCGATATGATTTACACAAATTAGATGAGCATGCAGTTGTTCAAATTAATGATACACACCCTTCAATGGTAATACCAGAATTAATAAGATTATTAGGCGAAAAGGGTATAGAAATGCAAGAAGCTATCGGTATCGTTACCAGAATGTGTGCATATACAAACCATACAATATTAGCCGAAGCATTAGAAAAATGGCCAATTGCTTACTTAGAAAAAGTAGTTCCACAATTAATGCCAATAATCAGAGAATTAGATAACTTAGTAAGAGCAAAATATGATAATGAAGAAGTATATATAATAGATAGAGATGATAGAGTTCACATGGCTCGTATGGATATGCATTATGGATTTAGTGTAAACGGAGTTGCTGCTCTTCACACTGAAATACTAGAAAAAGAAGAATTAAAGCCATTCTATGATATATATCCTGAAAAATTCAATAATAAGACAAATGGTATAACTTTCAGAAGATGGTTAATACACTGTAATAATGAATTAACAAATTATATTACTAGTCTTATTGGAGAAGATTTTAAAACAGATGCAACTAAGTTAGAAAACTTAGGTAAGTTCGTTGATAATAAAGAAGTTTTATCTAAGATTGAAGAAATTAAAAAGCACAATAAAATTGCTTTAAAGAAATACTTAAAAGATACACAAGATATTGAAGTAGATGAAAACTCTATTTTTGATATTCAAATAAAGAGACTTCATGAATATAAGAGACAACAAATGAATGTTTTATATATCATTCATAAATATTTAGATATAAAAGCAGGAAATATTCCAACAACTCCAATAACAATGATTTTTGGAGCAAAGGCAGCACCAGCATATATAATTGCACAAGATATAATCCATACAATACTTTGTTTACAAGATATCATAAATAATGATCCAGAAGTAAATAAATATTTAAAAGTTGTTATGGTAGAAAACTACAATGTAACTAAGGCTTCTAAATTAATACCAGCTTGTGATGTTTCAGAACAAATTTCTTTAGCATCTAAAGAAGCTTCAGGAACTGGTAACATGAAATTCATGTTAAATGGTGCTTTAACATTAGGAACAGAAGATGGTGCTAATGTTGAAATTCATGAATTAGTTGGAGATGATAATATCTACATCTTTGGTGAGTCAAGTGAACAAGTAATTGAACACTATAAGAAAGGTGATTATATTTCAAAGGAATACTATGAAAAAGAAGATATAAAAGAATTAGTAGACTTTATCGTTAGCGATGAAATGTTAAAAGTTGGGGATGAAGTTAACTTAAATAGATTATATAATGAATTAATTAACAAAGACTGGTTCATGACATTACTTGATATAGAAGATTATATTAAGACTAAGGATAAAGTATTTGAAGATTATTCAGATAGAGAAACTTGGAATAGAAAAGTATTAATTAACATTAGTAAAGCAGGATTCTTCTCATCAGATAGAACTATTGAACAATATAATAATGATATCTGGAAATTAAAATAATAAATCATGGGTAGTGCTTATATGGGCACTACCTATTTTTATTAATAAATAAATGAAAAATATAATGGAAATAATATTATGAAGAAGAAATTATACTACGAAAAGGAGAAAGTGAGTATGAAAAAACTATTTATAATATTATTTTCTATAATAATGATTTCATTTAATGGATGTAGGGCAAATTCAAGTGAATTAATAGAAAATGATAACTCTAAAAATAATGCAAAGTTAGTTGAGGCTATTTTTGCTGTTACTGGATTAGATAATAGTAATGAAGATAAGTATACTTATTATTATGAAGATTTAAATGATGATGGAGTTGATGAAGTTATAGTATGTCTTTGGGGAGCAGACTTTGGTGGGGATGAAAGTAAAACTATGATTATTTTTGCTCAAAGAGATGAAGGATATGAATATATTTCAAAAACAAAAAATATAAATGGGCCAATTTATATAACTGATAACATTACAAATGGATATAGAGATATTGTAGTTAATGCAATATCAGAAACTAAAAATAATAACTTTAATGTTATATTAAAATATGTTGATGAAACATACCCTGTAAATGCAGCAACATCAGAAGAAGTAGATATTAATAATATAAATATAAAAGATAAATTAGCTGATGATTTAACAGATGATTTTGGAATGAATTTACAAAGTGTTATGGATAGCTAAGAAAAAAATAATTTATTTATGAATTTGAATGCAATATAAAAATATTACTACTATTGTTTACAATAGTATATTAACATAAAATATAATAACAAGGTTATTTGGGGTTAAAAGGTAATTAAAGGAGGTAGGGAGTGATACAAGAGGTATTTAAAAACTTAGATGTAAAAATAATTATGGAAATAATTTTTAAAACAGTTTTATGTGTAGCTTTAGTAGGTTTTATTGGATACAATCGTGAGAAAAAAGGTATGGTCGTAGGGATTAGAACTCATGTTGTTGTTGGTCTAGCTGGATTGCTTATTCAATTAACATCATTAGAATATTATAGACTAAATGGAGGAAATAATGATGTTTTTAGATTAGCAGGACAATATATTTCAGGTATTGGTTTTTTGGGTGCAGGTACAATTCTTAAAGATAAAAGGAGCGTCAAAGGATTAACTACAGCAGCATCTATTTGTTTAGTTGCTATTATTGGTTTAGCTGTTGGATCAGGAATATATATTAGTTCAATAGTAATTACTTGCGTGGCTTATCTTTTTTTAAATGATGTATTTAAATTTAAAAATATAATAACAATAAAAAGAAATTCTCATGCACATATTGAAATTGAAACAAGTGGATATATAATGACTACTGTTGAGGCGATAAAAGATATGTTTAGAAATTTTGGGGCAGATATTATATCAATAGAAGTTAGCAAGCAATCAACAGAAAAAACTAGAATAAGATTTAAAGTAAATTTGGATGATGAATTGGATATTAATGAAATTTTAGCAGAAATAATTGCATTTGATGAAGTTAATAAAGCTGAATTAATAGAACATAAGTAGTTAGGGAAGAAATCAGCTATTATATTTTACAAATGTAAATAAAAAAATAACAGTTATTAATAAATAAATTTAATTGGCTTTGTTTTAAAATAGTGTTGAAATTAGCATAACATAATAGGATGTCCATTTGGACATCCTATTTGAATCGCAATAGTTTAAGATTGTTTCGCATTTCTTTTTTTCATATATAAGATAATTCCTAATACTATAAAAGTTACAAGTATTATTCCAATATCTAAAGGTGATACTTTAATAGAAAATAAATGTCCTATTCTTTCCATAGAATTACTCCCTTTCTAAAATATATTACTGAACATATAATATAATTACTCACTTCCTATAAATTAATTAATACGTAATAGTTTAAGATTTTTCGTTATTTCTTATTAATATTCTTAAGAAATTTTATATATGCAAATATTCCTAATGCCATTAATATTACTATTGTAATTGGTAAGAAAGTTGCTAATACCCCTATCATAGTTCCCCTCCCATAAAAAATATAATACATTGGCTCGTCTTATATTAAACTTGCGAATCAATTATTTTATTATTAATAGTTATTCTTTAATTGTTAATTTTCATCCATACATATTTTTCATTTGTATTTGAAGAAGTTTCAATAAATCCATTTTCAATTATTTCATAGCTATTTCTTTCAAGTTCCCACTGACAGTTCTGTGTTGGTGTTTTAAATGTGGTTTTTAAATCATTAACTGTCAATTCTCCTCCATAAGTAAAACTTCTAACTTCACCGTCCTGAGTTATTATTTGACTTAATGTATATACCCCGTCTAAAACCTTAGTTGAATTTTTATTATCTGTAGCACCAATAACAAACGATAAAATTGCTATACATATCGATGGAATTATTATTTTTTTTGTGTTTATCATATACTTACCTCCTTTTTATATAGCAACAATAT